>JBJEIZ010000034.1:2982-25199 GCA_051877535.1 Brotaphodocola sp. | reverse complement strand
CAGCAGATACTGTTTTTTACTCACCGGATGTCTGGTACGTTCCCCACGGCGGTAAAACAGCTTCCAGATTACGCCCCAGATGCCATACGTTTCCGCTTCCATACCAGCGTTCTCCATAGTTTCCTGTAATGCAAAATCCATCTTTGCAATATCATGCACAATGGTGTCCTTTTTCTGTTTTCCGCTCATGGGATTACCTTCTTTCTAACTTTATTTTGCAGCCATCGCTTCTGCTTTGATTTCTGCAATACGCTCCTGAATTTCTTCCATCTTTTCTTTGCTCAGCGGATAGAATTTCATAGCAACTACATTTAAGATCCAGCCTACTGCCGGAGCACCCAGCAGACACGCCATCGTTACCCAGAACAGACCGGTGCTGTACGGAGTCTCCGGAGTCGGAAGTGCAGCTTTAAAGCCGATTGCAGCATAACCAAGAGATACGAATGTGGTTGCCAGGGAGCTAATCAGTTTATCAACGAAGCTGAACAGAGTTCCCATCAGACCCGGCACATACTTACCGGAACGATATACTTCATAGTCTGCACAGTCTGCAGTCATCGGAATTACGATAGAATTGGTGATGCCGGCGAAACCTTTCATCAGGCACCACAGTAAAATGTACATGATACCGAAAAAGCTCCAGCTTTCTGCTTTAAACAGATTACCCCAGGTTGCCAGGTTCGTCAGTTTAAAGGTCGGAAGCACCATGCTGGTCGGAGTACCGAACAGGAACAGGCAAAGCATTGCGCCTGCAGATGCCATTGCACCGAGCGTACCAACCATCAGACAGGTTTTCTGTCCCATATTTCTTGCAACAATACCCATACCAAGAAGAGAAATGATTGCGATCGGTATTGCTGCCAGTGCGGACTGGGAACCATACATCGCATAGTTACCACAGATAACACCAAATACACAGGTCATAACTGCAGCGTTGGTCTGCATGTTCAGACTCAGTTTATCAGAAGAAGCTGCTACTACCAGCATCTGGATACCACGGTTGTGTGCCAGAACGTCTACATAGTCACGGAATGTGATGGTCTGTGCCTTACCGGTTCCAAAGTATTCGGAGCGGTCTTTTCTCCACAGAGCGATGATTGCACATACTGCGAATACAGCTGCAATGCCGCCGATGATCAGGTGCAGGTGACTAAACATTTCCGGGTTGTAGAAACCAGACAGAGTAACAACGCCGTTGGATTCCTGAAGCACATTCTCCAGTGACGGGTTTTTTGCAATCAGCGATGCGATCTTATCTGCATGATCGTTCATGTTCAGCGTATATTTCGGGATCATGGTACCGGACATAAACAGAGGAATGATCACGTTCATGGAAGCCAGATTATAAACACAGTCAAACATACCGAAAATCGGTCTCTGCTTCGGGTCATTGGTCAGACAGGTCTGTGCGGATTTGGTAACTACGCACTGGAATGTGTAACCAATGATATATACCAGATATACAACTACAAAGATCATAAACCGGCTGCTCTGCGGCATACGAGGAATAATGTTAAACATAATCCAGGTCATAGAGAACAGCAATACATTACCAAGCACAATAAACGGTCGGTTCTTACCAAATTTTGTATTGGTGCGGTCAACCAGCATTCCTACAAACGGATCGGTTACGCCGTCCCATACACGCATCAGTGTGATGAAGGAACCGGCAAATACAACGCCGACACCGATAATACCAACCAGATAGTAAGAAATATATCCTACCAGGGTCATATACAGGTTCGTCGATGTATTGTTCAGTGCATACATTCCGATTTCCCACATTTTCGCGCGGTGCATTCCCTGTGCAACCGCACCTTGTTTCTTTTCAGCCATTTTCAATATACCTCCTTCTTTTGTTCCTTAAAATCTTGTTTCCCATCGATCACAGAATACATTATCATTGTATGTTCCTTTGAATTCGGATTTTCCCATCAGCTTTTCAATCAGAGCATGAATTGCCTCCGGATGATTCATGTAACTGTTCACGTAGCATCTTGCCATCGGAACATCAATCAACATATTCGGGAATGTTACAGATGCGACAATGGTCGGAACCTCGCTCATGTACCACGGCTGCTTCGTTGGAAGATTCCATTTGACACGCATCGAATTGTACTGTGCAAATCCGGCTACACTCAGAATCAGCAGCACTGCGTCATAGCGTTTTTTAAATTCTTCCATTTTTCCTTTGGACGTCATATCTTCAGCATCAACCTCAAAGCCTGCTTCCTCTAACTGACGGATAATATCTGCTTTTACAATATCATCATCACCTTTCAAAAGCTGACCCGCCACAACACGCCCTTCACCACCAATAAAAATCAGTTTCAGACGTTTGTATCGCTCCGGTGTCATCGGAAGATAATGCTCCCGGTCTTTGACCAGAGTCACATACTGATCTGCCAGCGCAGCCGATGCTTTCCGGTGTTCCTCGCAGCTTACCACGCGCAGATTTTCTTTCGGCGGCATCAGTGTTCCCTCTGCCTTCTGTCTGTGCAGATTGATTGCTGCCTTTACACCCAAGATCCGGTGCAGCGCATCATTCAGACGTTCCTCCGTGATCGTTCCGTTTTTATATCCCTCCATCATGTATCCGAAAGCTTCATTCAAAAATACCGACAGAGCCTCATCCGCAAACCGTTCCCAGGATGCTTTTTCCTGTCTGACCAAGATTGGATAATATAAAACCCCATTCTTCTCTGCCGCTTTCAGATCCCCCGGTGCATCATCTCGTTCACCTCCTTGCTGCCACTATAGATTTTTAGTCCAAAATTTACTAGGATAATTTTTTCTAATACAAGCACAATCTTATTTTATTGTTGATTTTAACCATAAATTGTGCTAGTTTATAATAAAATTGTACTAGTTTTTGTAGCATCCGGGGAATATTTTGTCTTCATTACCAGAAAGGATTGCATTTATGAAAGTCGATTTACTGCCACTTATGAAAGAGTTTTACGAATCACAAGGCATCCAGATTTTATTCTGTAAAGACCTTATGGATGAACAAACACAGATTGATTATAAATTCCGACAGCAGTTTTTTAAAAATTATGACCTCTCCCGTATTCAGAAGATTATCAACGACACACTGCGACCTGGCACGCTCTATTGTATTGAAGACGATTTTCTTCTGAATTATATCGTTTTTATTGTACCGGAAACATTACGAGAAGAATGTGGCTGCCGCATCATCATCGTCGGTCCTGTCATGTTCCAAACCATTTCCAATGGAGAATTCCAAAAAATTATTGATGATTATTGTGTTCCTCCAGAACTCCATCTTCAGCTCAAGACCTTTTATAACCGGATTCCAAAATTCGGCAATTTCGATCAGTGGTCCACCTCTCTGGCATCCTTTTTCACTGCGCTTTTGGGAAAACGACCAGAAATCATCACCTTCTGCGGAAAAGATGAATTCCTGCACTATGTCTCTCATGACGACTACGTGATTCCCTGTGATTCTGCTGTATCCATGAAAGCACTGGAAGACCGGTATGCTGTCGAAGCAGAAATGATGAATGCCGTGTCATGCGGCAAAACCGAGGAAGCCATTGCCACACAGGTACGGTTTCGCCAGTATACCATCGCTCCCAGAACGCCGGACCCGGTCCGCAACCGCAAAAACATGATGATCATTCTGAATGTTTTGCTGCGCATCGCTGCACAGCGCGGACATGTACATCCGCTCCACATTGACAATCTTTCTACCCAGATTGCAGTTGAAATCGAAAATGCCTCACCATCCGCGCTCAAAACGATTGACAATAAAATGATCCGCAAATATTGTATGCTGGTTCAAAATTATTCCCGCCGCTCCTACTCGCCGTTGGTTCAAAACTGTCTGGATTATATCGATTTCCATTACGCAGAAGATTTGTCCCTGGACAGCCTTGCCTGCCGTTTTTCTGTCAGCAACAGTTACCTTTCCTCTCTGTTTAAAAAAGAAATACAGATGACCCTGACAGATTACATCAACAAGACCCGCATTCGACAGTCCCTGATCTTTTTGAACTCCACCGGTCTGTCCATTCAGGAAATTGCAATACGGTGCGGTTTTTCTGATTCCAACTATTTTACACGCACTTTCAAAAAATTTCAGGGACAATCACCAAAGGGATACCGGGAATCCATTCTGCGAAAAGAACGAACAGACAAATAAACCATCGTCTTTCCTTAAAAATCTAAAAAACGGGAATGCCGCATCCATTACGCTGTGCGGAATTCCCGTTTCTCTTATTATTATTTCATATTTATATGTTTCTGACGCCACGTTGTCTTCTTTCCCAGACCGTGAATCAGCACACTGACTCTCTTATAAACCAGGGCCGTAATAAAGGAAACCACAAATCCTTTGACCAGATTAAACGGACCTACGCAGATAATCGCAAATGACCATACATTGCTGACTGCCGGATTGATTGCCGCCCCTGCTGCAATAATAGTTTCCAGCGGCATAAAATTAGAATAAAATGGAAGCATTACCAGCGCATTCACGACAATGCCTGCCAGAGACATCACCACCGTCCCCACAATCATGCCAATCATCGCGCCTGTTTTCGTCTTCTTAAAACGATAGATCAAACCTGCCGGAATGATCAATGCACAGCCAACCACAATATTTGCAAATTCTCCTACAAATCCGGTGCTTGTCGGCTTCAGCAGAATTTTAATCAATATCTTGACCACTTCCATGACTGCTCCTGCGACCGGTCCCAGTGCAAAGGTTCCAACCAGAATCGGCACTTCTGCAAGATCCAGACCATAAAAACTCGGTGCAATAAATGGAAGCGGAATTTCGAACAGCATCAGCACCGCTGCCAGAGCACTAAACATCCCCATCAATACAACATTTTTTGTAGTCAATAATTTTTCTTTCATGGTCTCATCCTCCTGAAATGTAGTTTTTCTTTACAAGTTCAACTTTCAGAGGAATCATGTGGCTGTCACATAATCTCTTCTCTCATCCAGACTATACTGTCGGTTCCGGAATTGCACCGGATCAGCCGCCTATCACGGGTCGCGGACTATACCGCCGGTGAGGATTCGCACCTCGCCCCGAAGAACTCATATTTTTCTGTAAAAAAGCATAGCATAGGCAAGTGAATTTTGCAAGGTTTATTGCATTTCCGTACTGATGCTGCAGACAGTCCCGCACCCTCAGAACCTGCTGTTGGTATTCGTAAATCTTCCTCTGTTTTCCACAATAAATGCCGCAATTTTATCTACATCTTGAAAGGAAAATTTCGGAATATCCGCTGCATCAAGATCCCTCTGCATTACCCACTCCTTCTCCGGCTCTTCCATATCAGTCACTACCGCTGCATACCGATTCAGTTCTGCAGTAAATCCTTTTCCCACCGCTTTTCTGCAAATTCCAATCTGAGTTATCGGCACATTTTTATACCCTTCAACCAACACCAGATCCACGTCATGTACCATCGCAAGCACTTGTGAAAAGGTCCGTGCTTCCTTCTCCATGTATGTCATTTTTTTCGGTGAAACTATGATACAAATATCCGTTCCCGCCTTTCCAAATCTCCAGGAATCCTTCCCTTCACGGTCAATATCAAAATCATGTCCGTCATGCTTTATCACCGCAATACGGAGTCCCTTTTCCCTCAATATTGGAATCAATTTCTCAATCAATGTAGTCTTTCCCACACCTGAGTATGCCGCAAATCCCAGCACAGGAATTCCATCTATTTTCATTTTCCTGTCAAATACAGCCGTTTCCCCATCAGCATCTGGTTCCGTATATTCGTGAATCAAAAATCCGTCCAGTATCGTTCCTGCTGCCTGTGGTCCGCTTCCCGCCGGAACCATCGCCATCACGTTGCATCCGATCGATGAACTGAGTGCCACATTTCCCTGCTTTTTTGCAATACGGATTCCCGTTGTTCCATTTTCCAGTTCCAGGGTTCCCCGCAGAAGTCTGGTTGCATAACTCGTTTTCTTAAAATCATCCAATAATTTTAATCTGACTTTCTTGGGCACAAATGCCCTGTCTCCGCTCAGTTTCTTGAGTACCGGTGCAATAACTGCATAAAAATCAGTCATTGCGGAATTCGGATTTCCAGAAAGACCGCACACTAATTTTCCATCTTTTATACCGCTGGCGCATGCCATTCCCGGCTTTAAATCCAAACCACGATAAAGCATTTTTACACCTGCCATCTCCATCGCCGCCGGTGTCAGATCATAATCTCCGACCGAAACGCCGCCGGTAAGCAGGACCATATCGCAAATTCCTAACCCCTTTATAATCCGCTCGCATATCTCAGCAGTGCGGTCACCAACGATCCCAAGAACCACCGGTTCACACCCGATTTGTCTGACTGCTGCTTCTAACAGATACTGATTCGCATTATAAATCTTCCCCGGTTTCAGCCTGCTTCCTACGCTCAGAAGTTCGCTTCCCGTCGAAATAATTCCAATTTTAGGAACCCGATATACCAACACATTCTCGATATTTTGAGATGCCAGAGTTCCCATCAATTCTGGTTCTATTTTCGTTCCGCTTTGGGCAAGAATCTCACCACACGCAATATCTTCTCCTGCTTTCACAATATTGCTTCCACTCTGTGACGGAGCAGACAATGTCACCGTTTCCTCAGTAAATTCTGTCTTTTCAAAAGGAACTACCGCATCTGCAGACGGAGGAATCAAAGCTCCGGTAAGAATTTTTACCGCACACATTTCTGTCACTTCAAAATGGGAAATACCTCCTGCCGGAATCTCTTCCAGAATCTTTAAAGTAACTGGATTTTCTTTTGATGCCAATGCCGAATCCACCGATCGAAATGCATATCCGTCATACGGAGAACGGTCGAACGGCGGGACATTTTCCGTCGCCGTCACATTCTCTCCGAGAATACGTCCATAGGAATGTTCCAACGAAACCCATTCCTTTTCCATCAAACCCACATGTTCCAACAATAGATTTCTTGCCTCATAAAAAGAAATTTTACTCATATCAGAACGAGCTCTCCTCTATACGCCGGAAACTGTCAGCTTTGCAGATTTTTGATAGACCTGTTCCGGATTCGCTTTCCAATAAACCGTTTCATTGTATTCTTTTCGATCCACAAATCCTTCCGCATACATAAATTCCAGACAGGTAAACGTCTTTGCCCAGATTTGTGTACAGGACGTGAAACGCTTGTATCCTGGCGGTCCGGAACTTCGCCCATACGTCCGGACACCCACCTCACGAGTTGTCATCCACTCACCATCCTGCTTCAACACATCCAGCATAATGCTGCATTTATCCAGATATCCGATTACCACCCGGTTGGCCTCTTTCTGAAGATCAATGCCAATCTCATAATGGCTCGGCAAAATATAACAATCCCCATACATTTTTATCATCATATCCAGAGATTCCATATATTTCGATAAAAGCTGCAGATCCTTATGCTGTGTTGTCACAATCGGCACAATGTCAGACATAATCTGATCCCCGCAGAAGAGCAGCTTATGATTCTTCTCATATAATCCGCACTGTCCAACCGTATGACCTTCCAGCAACACAACTTCAAACGAATACTCGCCATACTGCATCACAGCCCCTGGCTCGATCGGCAAAAAATCGAAATCAACCTTCTCCATTCTTTCATCAAATGCCTGATCGGTATACTGCATAAATGCATCATACACTTCCCTCGTCGTATCTTCGGTGATTCCCATTATCCTCAGATTTGCAATTCTTACTTCTCTGTCACACAAGTAGCTGTGCATTAAATCTGCGCGTTCCTTAATCTCTGCCGGATTCATATATACTTTAGCACCACGCGTATGAAACTCCGGAATCAGTCCGGTATGATCCGGATGATTGTGTGTAATAAACACATCCAAATCCGGAAACGCAATCCCAAGGCTTTCAATCATGGTCCGCACAATCGTCCAGTCCCGATACCACCGGAAGGATGTATCGATCATCAGGCTGCGTCCGGATTCGTGACGCACGATATATAAATTACGCGGACTGATATGATGATCCGCATATGGAATTACTTCATGAAAAATATTTGGAAATATTTCTTTCATACAGCCACCCCTCCTTTTCAATGTTAAAAAATCAATTCCTGCTGTTCCATCACCTCAATCTGCGACACAATCATCGTTTCCGGTTCACTTCCCCGCACATGGTCCACTTTCAGATACTGCAGACCATTGCGCAGGCTCGCTGCAATCAAATTCAATACATAAATATTACTAAACCGGCTGTAAATGGATTCTCCGCCAAGGCCAGTGAGACAGATTAGCTGTGTATTCGTTTTCTTCGCCATTTCCATCAATGGTTTCAGCAGATGTGCTGCATTCGTCTGCGCAAACGGATTGTCCATAACTAGTACCTTTCCTTCATTGCGGTCAGCAAAAATATCCGTTTCATCCTTTCTCATATAATACAGAAGACTGGAAAGAATCACAAATGCAGAAAGAAATCCTTCTCCACCGGAATTTTTTGCAACATCCGCCCAGGTGATCGGATACTCTCTCTGTTCTTCGATTTTGTACAGCCGAATCTGTACATTTCCAATACCAATGACCATATCATAAAGATTTTTCGTCGTGATTTTAGTGCCGAAATATTCCTGTGCATTGCCGTTCTTCTGAAAAATTTCGACACCCTTCAAGGTCACCTCATCAATCATATCTTCCAATCGAATGTGATAGATATTTTCATTTTCTTCCCATTCCGGAAGCTGTATTTTCAACATTTTTATCGGCTTTTCCCGAATCGTAATAGTAGAACTTCGATCAATCATTCCCAGATTCTGATGCACTTCCCGCACATATTCTTCCAGCAATTCTACAATTTTTTCCTTTTCTTTCTCCACCAGAGAAATGTCTACCTCCAGCTTTTCCATCAGACTGTCATATGACTGCAGCGTTGTATCAAGCTGCTTCAAAACCTGATCTGCCTCATCCGTAAGCTCCAGCATAGATTCCAGTGGTTTCTTATAAAAGGCTTCCTGAAACACCTCTTTTCGAACAATCTGATTTAATACCTGAACCAGTCTTTCTTTTGCCGACCGCTGCTCCTGAACCATCTCATTATAATCACGAATCAATATTCCCTTAAAATCCCGCAGTTCTTTTTCTCCCATTTCGGAAAATACTTCTTCCCACTCCAGATGCTCTGTCAATGGAAAATGGCTGTATTCTGAAAGTGCTGTCAGATTTTCATTATAGCTGTGTATCCGCTCGTCCAGTTTCTTTGCCATTTTCATGGTTTCCCGTTCCTGATAACGAAGCTGGCTCTTTCGTTTCGCAAAATCGGCATCCCGAATTTCCTTCTTCGGAAGAATTGTTTCCTGACCACATTCACTGAAGATCTGATTCATCAAATCCTTAATCTTCTGCCCTACTACCGCAATTGCTATCTTCTCATCATTCCACAGCATCTTTTTATATTCGATCTTCTTCTGCAGATCTTCCAGCAAAGCTTCCTGATGATTCTCTTCCTTTCGGTCATAGCACACTTCTCTCCACTCATTTTGGGAGAATCGATATTTGCCGCATAATTCCATCAACTGTTCTGATGCCGCTTCATATCGCTTTGCCTGCTGCTTTTCCCGCTCTTCCAGTTCCCTGAGTCCCACAGACATCTGTTCCGTAATTGCTGTATAACGGAGTTCCATATTTTCCGCAATTTCATCATGAATCAATTCCTGTTCTTCCATCTTTGCGTACTTTTCATAGCGGAGCTGCCGGTTTTGAAACTCTTTTCTTAGTTGCTCCAGTCTGTCGAACTCCATCCGCAAAGACAGTAAAGACGCGCTCAGCTGTTCCAGTCGATTCTTTACTAAACCTCTTCTCTCCTGCAGCTTGTCTGCCTGCTTTCTGCACTGTTCCAATGTTTTTAAGTCCTGCAGATAGGCATCATAATCTGCTGCAACCCTCTCAAAATCTTCCTGTCTTCGCTCTATAAACCGGAGCATTTCTTTCATATCCTGAATCTCTTTTTCCAGACTTTCCAATTCTTCTTTTTGTTTGCTGGATTCCTCAGTATTCTTTCTCTGCCTTTGCTCCAGTTCTTCTATAGTCTCCGCCAGTTCTTTCAAAAGATGTGCGTTTCTCTCAAAAAGTTCCTTTGTTACTTTCTGGTTTGCGATCATTTCCTGCCGTTTAAAATAATCGCTGTACTCTCTCTGACGAATATCAATAGACTCCCGTTTCTTGCGAATCTGCCATTCTTTTTCCTCTACCAAAAGTCGAAGCTTTTCTTCATTCAAAAGATTTTCATTAAACAAAACATAAAAGCTGACGCCATCTAAAGATATCACACTTCCGGTTTTTTCTGCCTGTTTTAATGCCAGTTCTTCTCGGTAGATGATCGGGATTGGGAAAGAAGTATAACTGGTACCGGTACAGTTTTTCATACGCTCTACATCATGCTTTGACAAAATCAACGCATAAGGAAGAAACGGATGCTGATGGATCAATGCAAGATTTTGCTCCTCCGTGTACCCATTTTTCTGCAGCCATTCCATGCCATAAACCGGCTGAATTCCCATACCAGAAATCTCTTTTTCCAGTGCATCCGGAATTTCCAAAGTCTTCCCCTGTGTCAATCGCTGATATTCCCGTTGAAGTACATCCTCTTCCTTTTCCAGATTCCGCATGATTCCTTTGATTTCCAGACATTTTCGCTCCGAAGCATGAATAATCGCTTCTTTATCAAATAAGACCGTCTCTTCCAAATTCAAATATCGCAAAATCTTACGTCTTACTTCCAACTCTTCCTCATACTCTTTCCGAATTTCATATTGACGCGTCTTCTCCATATTTTTCAAAGAAAGTGTCTCTCGAATATCTTCCTGATTCCGTTCAAGACGTCTTAAATGCTCCTGTCCGCGATCTTTTTCCCTCATTTTTTGAATCTTAGCGCGAGTCATTTCTTCTTTCTGCTGCTCATAAGTCTTTTGCTTGATTTCCAGCATTCCAGGTTCATACACTCCTAAGATATTCCGGACAAATTCTTCCTGATATCGTTTGCAAAAATCTTCCTCTATCCGGTCATAATTTTGCAATTTCCCTTTCAGCATTCCGGTTTCCCCAGCATTTTCACGAATCTTTTCTTCCAGTTGTTCACTCTCTGCCTGCAGTTTCTTTGTCTCGCCGGTTACCGCACGCTGACTCTCCTGATTTTCTTCTAATTTCGTCCTGTTTTCATTTTGCTTATATGTATAATAAGAATATAATGTACTTCCCAGTTTCTCTCGTTCCGGCTCTAATTCTGCTTCTTCTTTTTGAAGCACGAGCAGTTTCTGACGAATCAATTCCAACTCTCTTCGCTCTTCATCCACATCCTTCTGCTGCTTTGCGCACCCCAAAAGATGAATCCTGCGCTCTGCCATCTGCGCTTTCTGCTCCAGATTTTCCTGTTCCATTTCAATCATATCACGATTGCTGACATGAAACGTCTCTTGCTCTTTCAGATTGTGTACCTGATAAGAAAGATCCTCATATTCTACCTGGGCCAATTCCTTTTGAACCGTTTCCGCTTGTTCCAGCACCTCGCGATACTGCTCCTTTGTATCATCACAAAGCGTATTCAATTCATGATAAAAGCAGGCTACTCGATTTTCCTGCATCCGTTTCCTGTCTTCTGAAGCCTGGTAATCTTCTGCCTTTTCGCGGATTCTTACGGATTCCTCTCTAAAAATTCGAATGATATCCCGCCGCTTGATCTTGGATTGATTGTCCTTATACTGTCCTGCATATTTTTCAAGAATCACCTGAAATTCTTTCATTCTGTTTTTATCTTTATTTAGCTTGTTCTCAATTGACTCCAGGAACCACTTTTCCACCAATCCTTTCTCATCCTTGCAGTCTGCGAACAACTCGGAAAGTCCCGACTCTTTCTGATTTACCTTTCTGATAATCGTTTCCCACTCTTTATAATTGATCTGATACTCCAGCAGCTTATCAAAATACTGCCTGGATTGCGATCCATTATTCATATCATAATAGAAAAACTGTACCGAACGATCTTTTTTATAGGATTCAAATAATTGCTTACAAACCGAAAAATTCTTGAGCATCAATTCTTTTTTATTCTTTTCAACAATCGGTAAATGATGAATGTCATGAACACACGGTTTTTGATATTCACTGATAAAATTAATCATTTCCAGTTCTTCTGTCTGTCCGTCATCCTCCAGGCTTTGATTCCTTCTCACCATCATCCCCGTCATCACATAGCCGGCACCCTGATCCAACACCCATTCCACCATAATAAACGATGGTTTATTGGTTGTAAAATAGCTTTCAAATGTACGGTCTTTTGTATTTCGGAATTTTTTATGCACAAAGGGGGCTGTCATCATCTGCACTAATACCGATTTTCCGCCTCCGTTTCTAAGAGACAGCAAGGTGCTCTCTCCATTAAAATGAAAACATTCATCGCTGATACGAATCGCATTATTATTATAATTTACATTGACCAGTCTGACTGCATTGATCTTACTCATTGCCATTCACCCCCAGAACTCGGAGAACTCTTCTATAATTGTTCTGATTCAACAGATTCCAGTCCATAAAATTGTCCAGTTTTTTTGTCGTTTTAATCATCTCATCCTGCTCCACATATTCAATCAACCCCTGTTTCTGCAGGAAAATCAAAATATTATGCAAAAATCCTTCTTTGGTCGTCCGCGCACGCGAACCACGATCATCCGATTTCAGTGCTTCATATGCCTCAAGCATATTCGAAAAAGCAATGCCTTCACGTTCTTCCTGATCTTCCCCGGTCTGCTCTGCCCCCTCTTTCAGGCGTTCTGAAATACTGTTCTGCAGTTCGCCGACCCGCATATACTCTCTCGCTTTGCTGCTGCTTCCCTGTCCGTCATAAAACTCAACCAACAATGTTAAGATGATAAACTGCGATAAATAAAAATCTTTATCAGTCGCGTTGGATTTGCAAAGTATCGTTTTTAACTGTGCCTTCGAAAAACCAAGAAAATTATTTTCTTCTTTTGGAATCAGATAGATCACATCACCATAACGCTCAATGCTGCTGTCCGCAATATCTCCTTGAGACTTTACGAGATTCTGTATCCCTTCTTTCTCTGCATAAGCCCGGTACAAAATCTCCTGATCTTCTTCGCGCAGTTCATGGTGTTCCAACAAATAATAAAATATTTCCTGACTGATTCTGATTTCATCTATTTCGTATGCCATTACCCTATTCCTCCCGTACAACCCGGATCAGCACATTGGAACATCGGATGCATTTTCTTTCACCATTTTCCCCTTCTATTCCCTCAAAAACAACTGTGCTCCCATCCAAAGTCCGATATACCTCTATTCGTGCCACATTCCTGTTCTCCGACCGTTCCTCAACCAATTGCAGCAGCATCTCATTCAGTTGAAATTCCCCTGGTCTGTCCTGAATATACTCACTCCGTTCCTTCCGCAGTGTGTCGATATTTATCTCACGATTCCGGATTAATTCCACCATGATTTCCTTAAAAATATCTACATTCGGAATCAATATTCGACGTTTTTCCTCATCCATCTGGCTGCTGATTTCCTCCAGGGAAATCTCCCCATTCTGTGACGCATACTCCAGGATACAGTTCAAACTTTTCTCATACTTTTTCAGTTTTTCTCTTTGCTTTTTCTCCTGCTCTTGCTGCCATACATCTTCATCAAAGTCCAGCATTTCCTCGCTGTTATCCTCATCCCGTCTTCTCACCGGACGCTGAAGTTGAAACGCCTTATTCAAGTTGTATATTTTATCCGTATCCCGATAAAAAAGAGGGCGGAAAAATAAATCCAGATTTTCCAATCCGGATGGATTTTCCAATATTTTATCATACAGCTCTGTCCGAAGCGAAAAACGCTTAATCAGCGACATCTGTGACAACTGCTCTAACTCTCTTGTATATAACGCTTTCAAATCAAAATGGCTGTTCAAAATCTTTTGATGTTCATCAATCGCCCGATTCAGATACCATTCAATTTCCCGCAGATGACCCAGCTTTTCTTCTTCTTTTTCATTCAGCCGTTTTATATTAATGTGCATTTCCTCCAATGCCTGGACCTTACCCTTTACCATATCCCGATAATTCTGAAATTTCTGCCTGGTATCACTGATCGTATCCAGATTTTCCAAAAGGATTTCTTCATAATCCTTCACCGAATAATTCAGCGCATTCCGTCTTATCTTTCCCATTGCCTCCTGGATTTTCTGAAGCTGGATCCGCATCAAATTAAAAACATTTTTAATCTCATCAACCGCTTTATCATAGCTCTGCTTTTCCAAATGCATCTGAAAAATCATTTCGTGAATCGTCAGTTTCATATTATTTTCAATTTCCAGCGTGCCAAGGAGAAGGCTATAACCGTCATCCGTCAGATAATAGGAAGTTCGCTTTAATTCCTGATCAACATAGATAATTTTATTTGCCACATAACTGATATGCATGATCTGATAGGCATTCCGTTCAAAATTAAATCCATCAAAATACATGACCTTACCCTCGTTGGACAGAACCACGTTTACAATAAAATCACCCAATTTTCTGCAATCATCATATGTCATATTCTTGTCAAAATGCTGCATATTGATGTTGTCAATAAACACTCCAATATCATCAATCGTGCAGGTTTCTTCTTTCAATGACTGCTCCATGATATAAAGCATAACAGAAAAAATCATATTCAGCTGCTCATCTGGTTTCACAAAACCAAACTGCTTCCATATCTGCTTCTGACTGCTGTTCTGCAAAAGCATCGCATAAAGTCCAACGGTCTTCATTCTCTTTGGAAAATTCTTTAAAAATTCATACTGCATAATTCGCTCCCGTTACCAAATTGCAATCAATCTTTCATAACTGTTCAATACCTTTTCAATTACGGGTAAAAATCCGAAATATTTAAAATCTCCTGCGGAATGTACTTTCCTTTTTCCAGAATTTCTCGCATCTTCTGAACCTGAGCTTCATCAAAATAAGAAAAGAACCATGTACAATCCCGCCGAATCTGCCCTTCTTTCGTATCTGGCAGTATCGTCAGCAGCTTGTCCTCCGTTATTACATTCCTTGACTGAACCAACCCCTGGGCTTTCTCTAACATCCGGTCATATGCGGCAATAAACGGCTTGATTGTCCAACGATTTTCAAACATTTCTGCAAGACTTTCATAGATTCCAATTCCCTCATAATCCAGATCACCAAAATACAGAATCTCGTTCTCAGGCACTTTCATATATGGTTCCACGCACAGATCAAAATCACGAAACGACTTCAGAATCCCCTTTCCTGCTCCATAAATCAAAGTCCCCACAGATTCTCCCAAAATCTGACTTTTTCCATCCAACAAATGCCGTCTCATACTATAAAATGTATCCTTATTTTCGATAATCAAAAGCTTCTGCGGCACGTCCCTCGTATGGGAATAATACGCCAGCGGCTCCGTCGTACCATACATATTCAAGTATTTTTCTTCCAGGCCACAGTGCTTCAAAATCGTCTTTCCCTGCTCCTTTGACAGAAACTTTTCCCTTTTCCATATCTCAAAACTCCGCTCATTCACCGATAACGGATAATCCAATTTTTCTTTGCTGTTTTTCAGATAATGATTCAACAAAAGCACCCATCGTCTATCTTCCTCATAGACATCCGGATGCTTCAAATAATAGTCTACACAAATAAGAGGAGTCATCTGATACTTTAACTCCTCTTTCAGAATATCATAATTCTTTTTCTCTTCTATCAGCCAGTATTCCCGAAATAATGCCGGCTTCTTGCCATTCGTTCCCGATGCTTTCACTGGTTGAATCGCACCCTGATCAATCAAATCTTTGACTGTCTGATACTGATCTCTGTAAGTCTGATTCTGTTTTAAGGGTGCCAGTTCTTCAAGGGAAATGCGTTTCATGGCAAATCCTCCTTATTTCGTGTCATACGGATATCTGATCTTAGTATATATTCTTTTTAAGATATTTTCAAGACCGGTATTCGACACCCAGATAAGAAATCGGCATAATATACCCATTCTGGCAGTACATATACGCACAGAGAATTATGGATGTCGCAGAGGGAAGCAGCCCGATAAAAAGTGCTGCTCCGGCTGTATGGATTCGACGATTGTGAAAAATACCTTTCCGATCTTGCTGTGCCGCACAAATCCAGCTGCGTAACTCCAGAATTCTCCGTAGGATGTTCCTCCTCTCTCTTTTGTAAATAAAGCATCATGCATTATAATCGCACTTTTCACACTGAGCCAACACATGTTCACTGTCGCATTTCCTGAAAATTCCCGACCATGCGCAGATGCTCTGCAGGATTGGAACAATCGACTCCCCCTTTTTCGTCAGGCTGTACTCAACTCTGGGCGGAATCTCGTCGTAGGATTTCCGCTGCACAACCTCATCCCGTATCAGTTCCTTTAAAGCCGCTGCCAGCACCGCATCTGTAATATTCGTCATTTCCTTTTTGATTTCGCTGTAACGCAGAACCTTCTTTTCATTCAGCACACAGATAATCCGGGGTTTCCATTTCCCCCCAAAAAAATATCAAAAACATATTCCAGAGGACAACGAATGTCCCGTTCCAACTTTTTCTGATACATCAAGTCACCTCCCGATCTCTGAATATTGTTTCGAACAGATACCAGCTATTATAAGTATTTTTCTTTTTCCTCACGAGTTACTATGAAATTTAATAGTGATCAATAAATTCACAAATCTCTTGTCATCCGGATATCAAATCGTTATACTTGGTTCAACAACATACATCATAAAAATATTTCTGCAGGAGGCAAGAAGATGAAGATTACCATGATTGGCAGCCACTTATGTCAGGATACCTTATATGCCATGATGAAGCTGAAAGACAGGGGCGTGGAGCTTGATTTCCATAATATAGCAACTGACTTTCCGAGCCTGAAGGAATTTCTGAAGCTTCGGGAAAATGACCCGATGTTCGATGTGGTAAAAGCCAGAGACGGACTTGGAATTCCTGTATTCGTTCTGGAAGACGGCACCAAAACCCTGGATTTGGAAGAAGTTCTGAACAAGCTTTCATAATCGGATCATGACAGGTAAAAGACGGGCTGAAAAGCAATCGCTTCTCCCCGTCTTTTCCTCTCCCGCATCCGTCAGTCATCACATTTACAGGATCTTCCGAATCCACCCTTCCGGAGCCTCAACAGTTCCCAGCTGAATTCCGGTCAACGTATCATACAGTTTCCTCGTAACGTTTCCCATCTGCTCCATACCGCTTGCAAAACAGATTTCTCTTCCATGATCCACAATTTTTCCAACCGGAGAAATGACAGCTGCCGTTCCGCAAAGTCCACATTCAACAAAATCCTGTAACTCATCCAGGCGAACCGGTCGCTCTGTAACTTTGATTCCCATATAATGTTCAGCCACATATATCATGGAACGTCTTGTAATAGAAGGAAGTATCGAATCTGACTTGGGAGTCACAATATTTCCATCTTTTGTTACAAACAGGAAATTTGCGCCGCCTGTTTCCTCCACAAAGGTTCTCGTAGCCGGATCCAGATACAGATTCTCATCGTATCCATGGCGATGTGCCTCTACATATGCATGCAGGCTCATAGCATAATTTAAACCAGCCTTCAGATGCCCGGTACCATGCGGCGCTGCCCGGTCATAATCACTGACACACAGCGTCAGCGGCTTTGCTCCTCCCTTAAAATAAGGACCAACCGGCGTGCACAGGATTCGAAATTGATATTCCTCTGCCGGTTTTACACCGATTACCGGAGATGATGCAAACATATACGGTCTCACATACAGGGATGCACCGCTTCCATACGGAGGTACCCAGGCTGCATTGGCTCTTACAACCTGATCCAGCGCATCCAGAAACCGTTCCTTCGGAAACGGCGGCATGATCATCCCCTCTGCCGAGTTCATCATACGTTCCGCATTCTGATCCGGACGGAAGGTCACAATCGAACCATCCTTCGTCTCATACGCCTTCAACCCTTCAAAAATTTCCTGACAATACTGGAAAATCCCTGCACATTCATTAAGAGAAATCGTTGCATCCGAAGTCAGAGTTCCTTCCTCCCATACACCATTTCGGTAATTTGCCACGTAACGCATATCTGTCTGGCGATATGCAAAACCGATGTTTTTCCAATCCAAATCTTTCTTTCCCATTTTCTATACTCCTCTCATTCAATACGGAAATGACGGCAGACGTTTCCGCTGCCGTATTCCCGTACTGCCTTTATAAAGTTTTTTTAATTTCTCTTATCAGGTTCTCAACCGTCTGCCGTACCAAATCCGGATCTGTTGCCAGATTCAGACGGATAAATCCTTTATAGCGATCGCCAAACCACTCTCCATAATCTACTGCCAGACGACAACGTCCCTGAATAAATTCCTGAATCTTGTCCGGATCAATGTAGGCCCTCATATCAACGAATGACAGATAAGTTCCCTCTACTTCACATACTGTGACTTTCGGCAAAGCTTTCTGCAATTCTGTTTTCAGACAGGTATAATTCTCCCGGATTACTTCCAGAACATGTTCCAGCCACTCACTGCCCTGTTCATAACCCGCCTGTGTTGCAATCATTCCCATAATGCTGACTTCCGTACGATTAAGCCCTGAAGCAAATTTATCATATTGCTCTCTCAGTTTTTCATTGGTAATGACAATATGAGAATGCAGCAGCGTTGCAAGATTGAAGGTTTTCGATGCCGACGAAAGCGTCAGAACGATATCCCGGTATTTTCCTCCGGATACCACTGCTGCCGGCACAAACGGTCGATCTCCCAGTACCAAGTCCTGATGAATTTCATCACTGACTACCAGTACTCCATACTTCTGGCAGATTGTCAGTACCCGATCCAACTCTTCCTCCGTCCAGACACGCCCTGCCGGATTATGCGGAGAACACTGCAAAAACAGCTTTACCTGATGCTCCACAATTGCTTTTTCAATTGCTTCGTAATCCATGGTAAAATAACCATCCTGATAATTTAAATCTACCTTCACCAGTTTCCGGTCATTGTTGGTCACAACATTGTGAAACGGATAGTATACCGGTGTCAGAATCATACAGGCATCACCCGGTCTGGTAAATGCATGGATCATCCAGGAAATAGCCGTCACACAGCCGGTAGAAAAACGTACCCA
The DNA here is from genome assembly GCA_051877535.1 of Brotaphodocola sp. Classification (GTDB taxonomy): domain Bacteria; phylum Bacillota; class Clostridia; order Lachnospirales; family Lachnospiraceae; genus Brotaphodocola. The sequence continues at coordinate 6,057 of JBJEIZ010000034.1, read as the reverse complement.
TTCCTTTTTAATCGGGAAATGATAACGTTTTTCCATCCAGTTGGAAAATGTCTGATAATAGGCATCCGGCACAAGGCTGTAACCAAACACTCCATGCCTGCATCGGTCAACCAGGGCATCTGTAATCGCATCACAGGTTCTGAATTCCATATCCGCAATCCACATGGAAATCAGATCCTCTTCTCCGAACTTTTCTTTCATTCCGTCCCACTTGGAAGAATTGGTGTGGTGCCGGTCAACAAGATATTTGTTTAAAAATTCCTGCTTATTCATTCTTTATCTTTTCCATCCTTTGTAAAGACTCAATCCTTCTGCTCCACGACTGCTGCTGCCTCAATTTCACACAATACACCCTTTGGCAAACTTTTTACTGCTACACAGCTCCTTGCCGGTCTTGATACAAAATACCTTGCATATACTTCATTGAAAATTGCAAAATCTGACATATCTGCAAGAAAACAGGTTGTTTTAAACACTTTTTCAAATCCACTGCCCGCAGCATCCAGGATTGCTCCTACATTTTTGCAGCTCTGGTCTGCCTGCGCCGCAATATCTTCCGGTACCTCACCGGTTTCCGGATTTACCGGAATCTGTCCGGACGTATAAACAACACCGTTTACTTCATATGCCTGAGAATATGGTCCAATTGCCCCCGGGGCTTTTTCTGTATTAATCAGTTTCATTTCGCAAATCTTCCTTTCCAACAAACTTTTATTTGTTTAAAACGTACCCGACCATCCTGTCACAGTTAACAAGAACACAATGACGCAAGCCAGGAAAATAAACATTACCACCTTTGGGAAAACCCATTTAAACCATTTTGCAAACGGCACATTTGCCATCGCACAGGAACCTACCATCCAGCCAAGCAGAGGAGAAAGCAGATTTGTAAAACTATCACCCATCTGATATGCAACAACAGCCAGATTTAACTTCAATCCAAGTGCCTCTGCCACTGGTTTCATAATAGGAACAAGAATCGCTGCCTTGGACGTTGCAGAAGGAATCAACGGGTTGATAATCGATACAATCAAAGTCAGCCCAATACTGGAAACCGATCTCGGCAGTGTAAGCAGCGGCTTGGTCAACACATACACAATCGTATGAATCACATTACCGTTTCCCAGTACCAGAGAAATAACCTTCGCGAGTCCGATGACGAATGCAACGAATGCCATGGATGCAAGTCCTTTGGCAAAGCTCTGTCCCAGTTCCTCTGCCGACATTCCACCAATGATACCTACCAGAATCATAGTACACAGCATTACTGCAATCATAAAATCAAAGGTCTGACTTCCTCCCATCAGGGAATACAAAGCAATGATCAGATACTGCAGCAGGAAGATAATGATAACTGCAAATTTTCTCCAGCTCATCTCAACCTTTTTAATCACATGGCTCTCATCTAGGTCTTCTGCCGCATCCGGTCTCCATCCCTCACTGTACATCAGAGATGCTTCCGGATTCTTCCGGATTTTCTTTACATACCGCAGCATCATGATAATCGCAACAGCCAGAAAGAAATTCATAATAACCAGTCTGGTAAAAAATGCCGAGTACGGTGTTACCCCCATCAGCATCTGCGTAGTAGCCTGCTGAGCAGGACCGGTACCGAATCCAACCAGTGCTGCAAAGGTAGTTACACCAAGCGCGCAAATCGGATCCAATTTCAGCTTTTTTGAAAACAGTATTCCAATCGGAACCACTGCAATCAACGCATCGGTTCCACCAAATCCTCCCAGATAAGCCATCAGAATCATCATCAGAGCAACCAAAAGATTTAATCCCTTATCTTTCAGTCTGTACACAGCCCAGTTCATCAGATCATCCATAGCTCCGGTATCCAGAACCACATTAATCGTCGCACCGGAAACCATAACAACAAATGCGATCGTTGCTGCTCCTGTCAATCCTGTCTTCATAAGCATCAGTGCATCCCACGGGCTGATCGGAGTCTGATATCCCAGATACTGAAAATCTGTTCCGATAATTTCACCAGCCTCATTGGTCAAAAACTGACCGGCAGGAATCAGATAGGTTGCTGCACAAGATGCCAAAATAATTCCAAACATAATCCATAACAAATGCGGCATCTTAAACGGTTTCTTCGTTTTCTCCTTCATCGTCCCGTCCCCCTTATTTGCTCAATACAAATGCAACTTCTGCACACACACCAAGTGTTAAAGCCGATTCATCAATGTCAAATTTTCCATTGTGATGCGCTGCACCACTTCCCAATTCTTCATTGCGAATTCCCAAAAAGCCCAGTGCTCCCGGATATTTTTCCAGATACATACTGTAACATTCTGACGCATACCACCGGTCACAGTCTGACAGGACCACGTCTCCGCAAATTTCACGAATCTTTTCCTGTACGTTCATAGCCACCTGCTCATCGTTCACAACCGGAAGCAGACTGATTTTATTTCTCTCTGCAAACTCGACCGTACACTTATGGCAAACAGCTGTATGCTCCGCCACCGTATTGATAATCTGAAGCGCCTTTTCTCCTTCCCCTTTGTTGAAGTAACGTGCGGTTCCTCCGATATAAGCTTTGTCAGGAATCACATTTGTTGTTTCACCTGCCTGAAATACACAGAGTCCAAGCGTCACAGTCTCCTCTGCATCAATTTGGTTGACGAACGCAGAATCAATCTGAGTTACAATATGTGCTGCCGGAACGATCGGGTTTGCTGCCTGATCCGGTCTGGAGCCATGTCCTGCTTTTCCCTTCACATAAAATCCGATTCCGACGGTTCCTGCCATTCTTGGTCCCGGCACAACATTCACTTTTCCTGCATCCAGTCCGTTATAAACATGGAGCGCAAAACACTCGTCCACCGGATATTCCTCCAGTGCTTCCAGCATAGTCTCAATTCCGCAGTTTGTTTCTTCTCCTTCTTCGAAACAGCAATACACAGTACCTTCTATCTCATCCTGTATCTTCAGAAGAACTTTCATGGTTCCCAGCAATACTGCCATATGTGCATCGTGTCCGCACGCATGGCACAGTCCACTGGTTTCTGATACGCAGGCTTTCACCTGTTTTAAATTTTCCTGCTCTTCCTGAACCGG
>JBJEIZ010000034.1:0-2882 GCA_051877535.1 Brotaphodocola sp. | reverse complement strand
CAGATGCGCTTTAATCCTTCTGCCAATGTCGCCTTCGGACACGCCAGATTCAGACGGATAAAGCCATCCGAATGCTGCACAAACATATTGCCTCCCTCAAGCAATACTCCGGCTTTATAAGCAAAGAACAGAGGGAGATGTTCATCCGGTTCAAAGTATGCATTCAGATCTACCCATGCCAGATAAGTCGCTTCGGAAATACGGAACTTTGCTTTCGGAAGATGCTCCGCAAGATATTCCTGCGTAAACTTGAAGTTCTTATCCAGATAAACTCTCAGTTCTTCCAGCCACGATTCTCCTTTCTCATATGCTGCCTGTGCAGCTGCGATACTCAGAGGATTATCAAAGTTGTAATGTCTGCTGAGCCAGATTCCTTTCAGTCCCTCATCCCGGATCATGACGTTGGAAATCATCATTCCGGCCAGGTTAAAGGTCTTGCTTGGAGCCATGCAGGTCACCAGACGTTTGTAATCCGGCATCACTTTACCCATTGGGATATGCTTCTGATTGCAGCGAATCAGATCACAGTGAATCTCATCAGAAATTACCCATAAATGATTTTTTTCAATAATTTCAGCAAGCTTTTTCAGTTCTGCTTCTGTCCAGACCCGACCACTTGGATTATGCGGGTTACAGAAAATAAACAACGTTGTTTTCTCATCTGCTGCTTTCTCTGCAAAATCCTCAAAATCAATGGAATACCGTCCATCCTCATATAAAAGATCCGAGCAAACATAATCACGTTTATTGAAATCAGCGGCATACTTGAAATATGCATAAGAAGGAGTCAGGAATAATACCCTCTCATCCGGCTTACAGATGTACTCTACCATCTCATACAGAGCCGGAATAATGCCGTTGGACATCACCAGTTCACTTCTGTCAAAACTCCATCCATACCGCCTCTGGCACCAACCCACAAAAGCATCATAATAACTTTTCTCAAATACTCTGGTATAACCAAAAATCCGCTTATCCAACCGCGCTCTCATTCCATCAATGACAACATCCGGAGTCGCAAACTCCATATCAGCCACCCACATACGAATAAACTCTTCATCTTTGTATGGAAAAGTCATGGTTTCATCCGCATGAAAAATGTAATCACGAAATCCGTCTGTATTCATAGCGTTAGTATGCTGTCTGTCAATAATCTCATCAAAATTATACATATTATCCATTCCTTTCTTTATATCGCAGCTGCTTTATGGTTATATTGTAACAACAACTTTCTCTCCGGTCAAAGCAGTGCCAGTTTCGCCTGAGTGGAACTTTCCTTTTCATTTTCCACTCACAGTAGATTTTTGTTTCTAAATATGATAAACTGAAACTAATCTTTCCTGCATTTCCGGAAAATCGCAAAAATGTTGATTTATACGAAACAAAAAGGAGGAACCTTATGTCTGAAATCAGCACACAAATCGGCAATCGTATCCGTACCTTCCGCAAAATGCGTGGCATGACTCTGGATTCCCTGTCAGACAGCATTCACAAAAGCAAATCCACCATATCGAAATACGAAAAAGGGGAAATTGCCGTTGACATTGAAACGCTTTATGAAATCGCTGATGCGATTCAGGTTCATGTGGAACAACTGCTTTACTGCCCACCCAAACGTGTCACTTTGTCCTCCAACAGTTCCAGCCCCGCCTTTTTCAGTGGAGTGTCACAATTTTACTCCTACCTCTTTGACGGCAGGAGCAACCACATCATCCGCTGTGTATTTGATGTTCTCTCAGAAACTGCAGAACATCAGTATAAAATTATGATGTATATGAATTATAAAGATTTCCAGAACTATCAGAACTGCGAGAATACCTACTGGGGATATATTGAACATTATGATGCCATGACACATATCTCTCTCACAAATCAGGATACCCCGATGGAAAAAGCCAGTGTGCAGATTCTGGCATCCTATCTGGACTCTGACACCAAATGGGGATTATTCAACGGTTTCTCTTCCCGCCCAATGATGCCGATTGCAATTAAAATGCTGCTTTCCAAAACACGCCTGAAAGAAGACGCGGAATTGCTCCAGCAGCTGAAGGTATCCAAAGACGATATTCGATTACTGAAGCTTTACAATATGTTGTCAGTTACCTGATATCTCACCAAGGTTAAGGAGGAGGGGGCACATGCCCCCTCCTGACTTTATTCCAGTATCTGCTTTCCATCAATAAATACAAAACGTACTTCCCCCATAGTAGAAAACGGAGATCCCGATACTGCCACCAGATCTGCATCTTTTCCTTCTTCCAAAGAACCTACCCGTTTTTCAATACCCAGATGTTCTGCAGCGTTAATGGTAATTGCACGAAGCGCATCATACTCATCCATCCCCGCCTTCACAGCCATGCCGGCAAACATCGGAAGCCCCTGAAGCGGTACTACCGGCGCATCTGTGACAATACAGACATGGCATCCTGCGTTAGCAAGAATTCCCGCATTCTCCATGCTGACATTTTGAAACTCCAGCTTGGAGCCGGAACAAAATGACGGACCAACTGCCATTTTCACCTTTTCCTTAGCCAATTCTTCTACCACAAGATATCCTTCCGTCACATGCTCCAACGTAATATCCACATCAAATTCTTTTGCAATTCTCAACTCAAAGCAGTGAAAATATTATTGGCCTGATGTGCATGTGCCTTCAATGAAATCTCTCTGCGCAGAACCGGAAGTAATGCTTCCATCTTCTGATCATATGCGGGATATTTCGATGAATCTCCTTCAGCTGTTTCTAACTTTTTCAGATAAATCTGCGCTTTCTTCAATGCATTGCGGATCACTGCAGCATTGGTCATACGACTGGAAATTCCTTTAGATTGATAGAACTTTTTGGGATTCTCGCCAAATGCACACTTCATAGCAACCGGATC
>JBJEIZ010000033.1:0-54042 GCA_051877535.1 Brotaphodocola sp. | reverse complement strand
GTAAAAATTTTGTGTTGATTTTATCAATTTAATGTGTTATAGTCATTTTTAACAGCAGAGCAATGAGGTTCTATACTTCATCGCCCTGCTGTTTTTTTATAAGAATCCGCGCGGGAATTCATTTTTAACAGAAAATGGAACAGTTACGAAGGGAGGAATGGTATGTATAATATAGACTTGCTTGAGAGAACAGAAACAGTAAATGAACTGCTTGCCAGATACGGTGTGAAATTTGGTATTTATAAAAATGGAACATTTAAAGAGCAATTGTTTCCTTTCGACGCAATCCCAAGGATTATTGAAAAAGAAGAGTTTGATTATCTGGAAAAAGGCTTAAAGCAGCGTGTAATGGCATTGAACCTTTTTCTGAAAGATATTTATCACGAGAAAAAAATTGTAAAAGATAAGGTGATACCGGAAGATTTTATCTTTGCTTCCAGCGGTTATATGGCAGAATGTGAGGGGGTCACTCCGATTAAAGATATCTATTCTCATATTTCCGGCATTGATCTGGTGCAGGGGAAAAATAAGCAGTGGTATGTGTTGGAAGATAACCTGCGAGTACCGTCGGGAGCTTCCTATCCGATGATCGCGAGAGAGTTATGCCGCCGCAGCAGTCCGGAAACGTTTGCCAATATAAAGCTGGAAGATAACCGAAATTATGCCAGACTTCTCCGGAAAACAATGGATTATGTGAATGTGGAAGGACATACGGTAGTGTTGACACCGGGAAGATATAATGCGGCATATTTTGAACATTCTTACCTGGCGGAAAAGACAGGGGCGCATCTGGTCAGTAATGCGAACCTGCGGGTAGAGAATGACAAACTGTATTATATGAATTATAACGGAAAATTAGAGCGAGTAGGTGCTGTTTACCGCAGAATTTCCGATGAATATCTGGATCCGGTAAACTTTTATCCGGAGTCCCTGATTGGAATACCTCATATTTATGATGTATTCCGAAAAGGAAATGTGGCATTGTTAAACGCACCGGGCAATGGAATTGCGGATGATAAAGGCATATATTATTTTGTTCCGAAGATGATTCGTTATTATCTGGGAGAAACGCCGATCTTGCAGAACGCACCGACTTATCTGCCATTTTATAAAGAAGATATGAAATATGTACTGGATAATTTTAATCATCTGGTATTGAAAGATGTGGCAGAAGCTGGCGGTTATGGAGTTGTGTTCGGAAGTAAAATGACAAAGGAACAGAAGAAAGAATTTATAGAACTCTTGAAGAAAGAACCTCGCCGGTTTATCGCTCAGGAAGTGATTGATTTTCTGGACATAGATATTCAGGAAAAAGGGGAAACGGTGCCAAGGAAAGCAGATTTGCGAGCATTTGTATTGATGGCAGATGAACCTATGGTCTGGAAGAGCGGACTGACCCGTTTTTCGAGAAATCCAGATTCATTTATTGTCAATTCATCGCAGGGAGGAGGATTTAAAGATACATGGGTATTATCTCGGTAGAGCAGGCAGACCGCCTGTATTGGCTTGGACGTTATACGGAGCGTGTATACACGACTTTGCGGCTTTATTCCAATAGTTTTGATGAACTGATTGATGGGATTGCCGAACATTATGAGGATTTTTGCAGGAAGATTGATATTCCGGATGTGTATGGATCAAAAGAAGAATTTGAAGAAAAGTATCCGTTTGATGAGAATAACCCCGATTCGATTTTCAGTAACCTGACACGTGCATATGACAATGCAATTGAATTGCGCGGTCAGATTGGTTCCGAGGTGATTTCCTATATTCAGCTTGCGATTTATGAAATGCAGAAGGCGAAGATAAGCAAAGCGCCGTTGATTGAAATGCAGAAGGTAATTGACAATATTTTAGCGTTCTGGGGGATCGCAGATGACAGTATCGATTCAGAGCATATGAGAAATATGATAAAAACCGGAAAAAGGATCGAGCGAATCGATCTTTACGGACGTCTGAAAATTCCGTATCGGGAGTTGATGCGGGAAGTGAATCGATTAAAACCAAGAGTGGAACGCAGCGGACTTTGCTATGATAATGAAAGACTAATGAAATTAAAAGAGTTGGTGGAAGCGCCGGAGATCGACTATTATCAGGTCGTAAATGAAGTGGAATCCATCGTGTTAAGGAGCTGATCAAGTGAGCAAACTGCATTTCAATTATTGGATGGAAATTTCTTATACAGAACTCGTAAAGGAATGTCATTATATAATAAAATGTCTGCCGAAAGACACGGATATGCAGCGGATTTTGAATATGAATATAGCGATTACGCCAGATCATGATTACCAGAAGAGTGAAGACTCTTTTGGTAATCAAATGGTGTACGGGAACTTGTACTTTGAACACAAAACCTTTGCTTTTCAGGTGTCGGGGATTGCAGAAACAGGACTTTCCGATGGCGATCGGGAAAACGATGAAACTCACGTTGGAAAATACAGATATCCGCATGGAATGAATCGGGCCGGAGATGGGATTCGGCAGTATTTTGAAAAAATCATGAGAGCACAAGCATTATCTGAGGTATCGATGTTTAAGACCGCGGAATATCTGATGCTCTGTCTGTATCGGGATTTTTCGTATCAGAAGGACATGACAGATATGAGTACTACAGCGGAGCAGGCATGGAATTTAGGATGCGGTGTATGTCAGGATTATGCTCATATTTTGATTGCTTTGTGTCATCTGGCGAAAATTCCGGCAAGGTATGTGACGGGAATGATGATTGGAGAGGGGTTCAGCCATGCATGGGTTGAGGTCTTGTCTGATGGCATCTGGTATGGTTTGGATCCGACGAATGGATGTGCGGCAGGTGCGTCTTATATCAAGATCGGAACGGGTCGGGATGCCAATGACTGCATGATCAACCGTGGGGTTGTAAAAGGCGGAGGACTGCAGAGGCAGAGTGTGATCGTGCGGGTAGATGATGTAGTGGATTGTCAGTGCCGTCATGAAGCATACAATAGAATGTAAATAAGGGAGAAGTTAAAGGAGAGATTATGATTCAAACGGTTGTATCAGTAGGACTTCCTGTTGATGAAGTGTTGGAAATTAAGAAAAATCGAATGACTCCAAATGGAAAATTAACGGGAAAAGAGAAGCGCATCAGCGTTGTTACCGGTATTCACGGAGATGAACTGGAAGGGCAGTATGTGTGCTTTGCATTGACCCGGAGAATAGAAGAGCAGAAGGAACATTTGACTGGAATCGTGGACATATATCCTGCCATGAACCCGCTGGGGATTGACTCGATCATCAGGGGAATTCCAGCCTTTGATCTGGATATGAACCGCCTGTTTCCGGGAAATAAAGAAGGAGATATGACGGAATATCTGGCTTCGCAGATTATTGCTGATGTGGATGGATCGGATGCGTGTGTCGATATTCATGCCAGCAATATTTTTTTGACAGAAATCCCTCAGATTCGAATTAATGAACTGCATAAAGAAATTCTGGTTCCGATGGCGGAAAAATTAAATGTAGATTTCATCTGGGTACATGGGGCAAGTACTGTGTTGGAGTCTACATTTGCATATAGTCTCAACAGCAGAAATGTTCCGACGCTTGTGGTAGAAATGGGCGTTGGAATGAGGATTACCAGGTCTTACTGCGATCAGCTTGTGGATGGGATTTTCTGTCTGATGAAAAGCATGGGAATCTGGGATGGTGATGTGACAGAACCGCGGGTTCCGATTATTTCGGAAAATCCGGAGGATGTCAGTTATCTGAATGCACCGAAGGCCGGCGTGTTTGTGCCATGTGTAAAGCATGGGGCACAGTTGAAAAAGGAGGATGAGATCGGTTGGATCATCGACCCGCTGAAGGGAGAAATTCTGGAGCGGATCTTATCTCCGGTAGACGGAATCCTTTTTACCATCCGGGAATATCCTGTGGTTGCACAGGGGTCTTTGGTGGGCAGGGTTTTAAGCAGTCATGTGTTGAAAACACCAAGAGAATAAGGGGCAAACAGTTATGGAAAAGAAAATGGTTTATGAGGCGGGTTCGCTTTACCGGGATAAATTCCGGATTCGCGGATATGAATTCGGTCATGGGAAAAAGTCTGCCTGCATTGTTGGAAATCTGAGAGGAAATGAGGTTCAGCAGATTTATATCTGTTCACAACTGGTAAAAAAATTAAAAATGTTAGAGGGACAGGGCCGTATCAAAAATGGTCACAGCATCCTGGTCGTTCCATCGCTCAATCCATATTCGATGAACAGCAAAGAGCGGTTTTGGCCGACGGATAAGACAGATATTAACCGCATGTTTCCGGGCTATGATCTGGGAGAAACTACGCAGAGGATTGCTGCGGGGATATTCGATGTGATCAAAGAGTACGAGTTGGGAATTCAGTTTGCATCTTTTTATATGCCTGGCAGATTTATGCCTCATGTCCGTATGATGCAGACTGGTTTTGAAGATGTGGAACTGGCAAAACAGTTTGGTCTTCCGTATGTTGTTTTGCGAAAAATCCGTCCGTATGACACGACAACCTTAAATTACAACTGGCAGATCTGGGAAACGCATGCGTTCAGTATTTACAGTACTTTGACGACGGAGATTGACAAAAAAAGTGCGGAAGATACCATTCATAGTGTTTTGCATTTTCTGGCAAAACAGGGCATTCTGGAATACCGCACACACGATGGATACTTGTCTTCGGTGGTGACGGATTCTGATATGATTTCCGTGCGGACGAGAACGGCCGGGATCTTTGACAGTAAGGTCAAGGTAGGAGACGAAATCGTGAAAGGGCAATTGCTGGCGCAGATCATCGATCCTTTAGAGGGAGAAATAAAAGAAGAACTGCTTGCGCCTGTGGATGGCATTGTGTTTTTCGGACATAATGACCCGCTGACATATGCGAACACAGCAGTGTTCAAAGTAATTGAAGGGTAAAACGTTTTACAGGATAAAAATATTGACCACCAGGTCTGTTTTTGCTATAATACAAAAACAGACCTGATGGTCAATATTTTTTTGAGGTGATGCCATGAAACGAGAGGAAAAGAACCAGAAGACCAGACGGCGCATTATGGACAGTGCCTTGGCAGAGTTTTCTAAACAAGGTTATGGAGCAAGTTCTATTAATACCATCTGTGCTGCTGAGAATATTTCTAAGGGGATTATTTATCATTATTTTGATACAAAAGATGCACTGTTTCTTGCCTGTGTGGATGAGTGTTTTGCCCTGCTGACGGATCATATCCGGGAACATATGGAGTATGTACACGGCAGTGTGGAAGAACAGTTGAAGGCATATTTTACTTCCAGAATGGATTTTTTTCAGAAACAGCCGGTTTATCAGCGCATTTTCTGTGAAGCAGTGATTTCTCCGCCGGCTCATTTGTGGTCCGAGGTTCAGAAGCGGAAACGGGATTTTGATTTGATGAACATACAAATTCTGGAACGGCTGCTTGCACCGGTTGTCCTTCGTCCACAGATCACGAAGGCGGAGGTGATCGAAACATTCCGGCAGTTTCAGGATTTTATCAATGCGAAATATCAGATGACGGAAGTATCTGCGTCGGAGTTTTCGGACAGAGAAGAAAGCTGCCGGAAAGCATTAAATATTTTGCTTTATGGCGTTATTGAAAGGAAGGAAGAAAATCATGGTTAATACAGAAAAAACTCCCTCAGTACTGGGAAATATGCAGCCTGCAAAGGCAATCGTAAAGCTGGCAATTCCAGCAACGCTGGCACTGTTGGCAAAAGCAGTTTATAACATTGTAGACACTGCTTATATTGGAATGTTAGGTTCGGACATTGCCTTGACTGCAGTGGGGGTCACTCTGCCGCTGCTGCTGATCATGGTATCTATTGAGAATATTTTTGCAGCCGGTGCTGCTGTGCTGGCCGGACGTCAGTTGGGAGCAGGGGACGGAGAAGAGGCAAGCAGGACCGTTACGACCGTTGTGGGCTTGTCGCTTGGCGTGGGCGCTGCTTTGTGTATAGGCGGTATTATTTTTATTGAGCCGCTTTTATGTGCGTTCGGTGCTTCGGAAGTCTCTTTACCTCTGGCAAAAGATTACGCATTCTGGATGTTTATTGCAGCTCTTGCTAATCTGCCTGCACAGAGTATGAACTGTGCAGCAAGAGCAGAGTCCTCGGTAAAGATTTCTTCGATTGCTGTCATTACGGGTGCTGCACTGAATGTAATTTTAGACCCGGTCTTTATGTTTAGCTGGGGATTGAATATGGGAGTGGAAGGCGCTTCCCTGGCCACTACCGTTTCACAGTTTGCGGCCTTTTTCATTCTGGCCTGGTTTTATCTCAGTGGAAGATCTGTGATTAAAATGAAAGTCAGTAGTTTTCGGCTCAATTGGGATTTTGTTAAGTCGGTGACCGTTATTGGCATTCCGACAGCAGTCATTCAGATATGCTTGTCGGCGGCATCTTCCCTGACGAATATCGTTGCAGCTCCGCTGCCGCAGTCGGACGAAATCATCGCTGCTTATGGCGTGGTACAGCGTCTGATCCTGATCGGGTGTTATGTGGTCATGGGATTCATGCAAGGGTATCAGCCGGTGGCTTCCTATGCATTTGGAGCAAGAAAGGAAGAACGTTTTCATCAGTCAGTTCGTTTTGCGTTAAAAGGTTCTCTGGTACTTACTGTAATAGTAGAGGCAGTGTATATTCTTTTGGCAAGACCGCTGATCATGCTGTTTAATCAGAATCCGGTGATTGTAGATTATGGCAGATGGCTGTTAATTGCTCAGGTCGCTTTATATCCGGCTTTTGGTCTTTGCTATATGATGACGATAACCTTTCAGACGATAGGGGATTCCCGGTATGGATTGTTTTTGTCCATGATCCGTCAGGGATTGTTTTATGTCCCGTTTATCCTGATTCTGCCAAAGATTTCCGGTGTGACAGGTATCTATTTTGCACAGCCGGCCGCTGATCTTTTAACAATATTGGTCTGCGTATGTTCAATCAGGAAAATGAAGAGAATCGCATCGAAAAATATGAGCTGAATCCGGTTCGTATGACGCTTCCGGATCAGTCGGTCAGTGTATGCAGCAGCACAAAATTTTTATAAAATTTAGCACTCACCACTTGACAGTGCTAACAACATGTGCTATATTCAGTCTAGAACAAAGAAGTTGAGTAGTTACTGCATTGCAGGAATGGAGGCATGCACTATGAATATAAACAAATTCACACAGAAATCGATGGAAGCGGTTCAGAACTGTGAAAAACTGGCGTATGAATATGGCAATCAGCAGCTTGAACAGATTCATTTGTTTTACAGTTTGCTGAAATTGGATGACAGTCTGATTTTAAAATTGCTGACGAAGATGGGCATTCATAAAGAGATGATCATCAATGAAGCGGAGCAGAAGCTTTCTGTGCTGCCGAAGGTCAGCGGCGGTCAGGTGTACATCAGCAAGGATTTAAATAAAGTACTGATCAGCGCAGAGGATGAGTCCAGGAGCATGGGCGATGAGTATGTTTCAGTCGAGCATCTTTTCTTGTCTATGCTTCACCATGCAGACCGCACGATGAAAGAGCTGTTCCGTCAGCATGGCATTACCCGTGATACTTTTTTACAGGCATTGTCTACTGTCCGGGGCAATCAAAGAGTAGTCAGCGACAATCCGGAAGCGACTTACGATACTCTGGAAAAATACGGTTATGATCTGGTGGAACGTGCACGTGCACAGAAACTGGATCCGGTAATCGGCCGTGATGCGGAGATCCGTAATGTGATTCAGATTTTGTCCCGTAAGACGAAGAATAACCCGGTTCTGATCGGTGAACCTGGTGTTGGTAAGACGGCAGTGGTGGAAGGACTTGCACAGCGTATCGTTCGCGGCGATGTACCGGAAGGATTGAAAAACCGCAAGCTGTTTGCTCTGGATATGGGTTCCCTGGTAGCAGGTGCCAAGTACCGGGGCGAGTTTGAGGAACGTCTGAAAGCTGTTCTGGAAGAAGTGAAAAAGAGTGATGGACAGATCATCCTGTTTATCGATGAACTGCATACGATCGTGGGCGCAGGCAAGACTGAAGGGTCTATGGATGCAGGCAACCTGTTAAAACCGATGCTTGCACGAGGCGAGCTGCACTGTATCGGTGCAACGACCCTGGATGAGTACCGTAAATATATTGAAAAGGATGCGGCATTGGAACGTCGTTTCCAACCGGTTATGGTAGATCAGCCGACTGTGGAAGACACCATTTCCATCCTGCGTGGTATTAAGGAACGGTATGAGGTATTCCACGGCGTTAAGATTACCGACTCTGCGCTTGTAGCATCTGCGGTATTGTCGGACCGTTACATTACGGATCGTTTCCTGCCGGATAAAGCGATTGACCTGGTGGATGAGGCATGTGCATTGATCAAGACGGAACTGGATTCTATGCCGACGGAGCTGGATGAATTGTCCAGAAAGATTATGCAGATGGAAATTGAGGAAACGGCGCTTAAAAAGGAGACTGACCATCTGAGCCGGGAACGTCTGGAAGAGCTGCAGAAGAATCTGGCAGAGCTGCACGATGAATTTGCAAACCGAAAGGCTCAGTGGGAGAATGAGAAGGCTTCCGTAGAACGTCTGTCTTCTCTGCGTGAGGAGATTGAGCAGGTGAACCGGGATATCGCAGCAGCACAGCAGAAATATGACCTGAATAAAGCTGCTGAACTCCAGTACGGCAAACTTCCGCAGTTACAGAAAGAATTGGCTGCAGAGGAAGAAAAAGTGAAAAATCAGGATCTGAGTCTGGTGCATGAGAGTGTTACGGAGGATGAGATTGCGCGTATCATTTCACGCTGGACTGGTATTCCAATTAGTAAGTTAAATGAGAGCGAGAGAAGCAAAATCCTGCATCTGGATGGAGTACTGCACAAGCGTGTTGTTGGCCAGGATGAGGGGGTTCAGAAAGTTACTGAAGCGATTCTGCGTTCCAAGGCCGGTATTAAGGATCCGACCAAGCCGATCGGTTCGTTCCTGTTCCTTGGACCGACCGGTGTAGGTAAGACGGAGCTTGCAAAGGCACTGGCTGAGGCTTTGTTTGATGATGAGAACAACATGGTTCGTATTGATATGAGTGAGTACATGGAGAAACATTCCGTGGCTCGTCTGATCGGTGCGCCTCCTGGATATGTCGGATATGATGAGGGCGGTCAGCTGACTGAGGCAGTGCGCCGCAAACCGTATTCGGTAGTCTTATTTGATGAGGTTGAGAAAGCACATCCGGATGTATTTAATGTACTTCTGCAGGTGCTGGATGATGGTCGAATCACCGATTCTACCGGTAAGACTGTAGATTTCAAGAATACGATCCTGATCATGACATCCAATATTGGTTCTCAGTACCTGCTTGACGGCATTGATGAGAAAGGTTCGATCCGTCCGGAAGCAGAACAGATGGTTATGAGTGATCTGCGTACACATTTCCGTCCGGAATTTTTGAACCGTCTGGATGAAACAATCCTGTTCAAGCCGTTGACGAAAGACAATATCAGCCATATTGTTGATCTGATGATTGCAGATGTAAATAAGCGTCTGATGGATAAGGAACTGAAGGTTGAGCTCACCGATGGTGCGAAGGATTTCATCACGGAACGTGGCTATGACCCGGCTTACGGTGCACGTCCGCTGAGACGTTATCTGCAGAAGCATGTGGAAACGCTTGCAGCAAGAATTATCCTGGCAGGTAATATCAGCCAGGGTCAGACGATCGTGATTGATGTGTCAGAAGATGGAAGTAAGCTGATCGCGTATGTGGAGTAAATGATTGCAGGAGTGCGTAAGCACGAAGCAATCGACTTCCCTATATGGCGGTGCCTGCGACAGCGGGCATGAAAGTTTTATAAGAAAAAGGTTGCTGGACGGGATGGAAAGTTCCGTTTGGCAGCCTTTTTCACTCTCTACAAAATCCTCCCTTTTTTGTAATAAAAAAGTAAGGCACAAAGCCTTTTTTTATGCTACACTTATTTTGAAGATACCAGGGTCAAAAGGTCTTTTGACCCCAATATCATTTTGAGAAAGTCACATGAAGGAGGTTAATGCATCATGGCAGATATCAACATTCTGGTAGTAGATGATGAGAAAGAAATCGCAGATCTGGTAGAAATTTACCTGGTAAGTGATGGATATAAAGTGTTTAAAGCAAGCAACGCGCAGGAAGGTTTGGACATTCTGGATAAAGAAGATATCCATATGTGCCTGTTAGACATTATGATGCCGGGCATGAATGGTCTTGAGATGTGTAAGAAGATCCGGGAAACAAACAATATACCGATCATCATGCTGAGTGCCAAGTCCACAGACCTTGACAAGATTCTCGGTTTGGGAACCGGTGCAGATGATTATGTGGTAAAACCGTTCAATCCGCTGGAGCTGACTGCCCGCGTTAAATCCCAGCTGCGCCGTTATACTCAGTTGAATCCGAACAGCAATGTACATGAGAATGCCCGCAACGAGATCAGCATCCGGGGACTTACGATCAACAAGGACAATCACAAGGTAACGGTATTTGATGAAGAAGTGAAGCTGACCCCGATTGAATTTGATATTCTTTATCTGCTGGCTTCCAATCCAGGTAAGGTATTCAGTACCGATGAAATATTTGAAAAAGTCTGGAATGAGAAAGTTTACGAAGCGAATAATACAGTTATGGTACATATTCGTCGTCTTCGCGGCAAGATGAAGGAGGATGAGCGTCAGGACAAGATCATTACCACGGTGTGGGGGGTAGGCTACAAAATTGAAAAATAAAAAATCCGGCAAAAATGATCTCAGCCGCCGTTATCATACCCGCATGATCGCGAATATCATTTACAGTACACTGGTAACATGCCTGGTTGAGATTTTTCTCGTCATGAATGTTTCTATGTTGGCTGACTACGCAGAAAAAGCAGAATGGGACAGCGCGTTATTTACCATGATCCGCAGTTCTGATGTGGTAGTTGTGCTGACCTATGTGCTGATCGGCATCCTGATATTTGCAGTGACCTTTATGCTTCTTCAGGAAAAATCGATAGCATATATCAGCCGCATTTCCGATGCCATCCGGAACATTTCAGAAGGAGATCTGAACACCAGTGTTGAGGTTATAGGTGATGATGAATTTTCATCTATGGCAGAAAATCTGAATAAAATGGTGGAGGATATTCGGCGTTTGATGGACAAAGAGCGTGAATCGGAGCGCACAAAAAATGAGCTGATCACGAATGTGGCGCATGATCTGCGTACACCGCTGACATCCATCATCGGATATCTGGAGCTGCTGTCCGGTAAGGTAGCCTTGCCTCCGGAAATGCAGAAAAAGTACATAGATATTGCTTATGGCAAGGCAAAACGCTTAGAGAAACTGATTGAGGATCTGTTTGGATTTACAAAACTTAATTACGGAAAGCTTTCCATGCATGTGTCAAAGGTAGACATTATCAAGCTGTTGAGTCAGCTTCTGGAAGAAGCTTATCCTAATTTTGCGGATAAGAACTTATCTTATGAACTGCAGAGTAATGTCCCGGCGAAGATTATTACAGCAGACGGCAATCTGTTGGCACGTTTGTTTGATAATCTGATTAATAATGCGATTAAATACGGGGCAGACGGCAAGCGCGTCCTGGTTCAGGTGCATGCAGATGAGGATATTGTCAAGGTTTCTGTGACCAATTATGGTTTTGTGATTCCAGCAGAGGAATTACCTTTGATTTTTGATAAATTTTACCGTGTAGAGCAGTCTCGTTCCACTCATACCGGAGGAACTGGTCTGGGACTTGCAATTGTTAAGAATATTACAGATATGCACGGAGGAACTGTGGATGTGAAAAGTGATCTCAACGGAACCGTGTTTACGGTGACGCTTCAGGCTGATTTTGATATTAACAAAGAAAATTTTAGAAAGCTGGGGTGAGTGATATGAATAAGCAGATTCATAAGCCCCGGAAGTGGAGTGTGAACAGGAGAATAGGGAACAAGGTCAGAGCGCAAAAGAGCAGAAAGGCAGTGATATGTTTGCTCTTGTGTGCCCTGACTTTTTGCACGCCTGTGCAGCAGATATCTGCAGCTTCCTCAACAAATACCGTAACGACGAACGGGCAGGGAGAGACTGCGGCAGAAGCCACATCCGGGACAGAAACCGAAGAATTGGTTCCGGAAACTGAGCATATGATTCCATTTTCTCAGGGAATTGCACTTTCTGAGACTCCGGGTGAAAAAACGCCGGATGTGATTTCAGATGAAACGCCGGGACAGTCTGGTGAGGGAAGACAGGCAGCGAAAGCACCGGGACAGCCGATACCGGAAGCATTTTCAGATGAAGCGTTGTGGGGAGAAAATCCGCAGGGGAAGTCCGAAGCGGAGGCTGTGCAGGAAAAAAACTTTGGGTCAGCGGACAGTGAACATCTGATGGAGAAGATGCCGCCGACGGCAGACTTGAATCTGCTCCCGGGGGAACGTCCGCAAAGAGAAGGGGAAAACAGATCTTCTCAGAAAACCGATGACAGACAGGAGAACGGTAGTTATATGACGGAAAGTTCCTTAGTATCCGAAATCCCTGCTGATGATATTACGCTTCAAGCTGAATATGGTCTGGAAGGGATGGCAAAAGGCGGTCGTTATCTGCCTATGACGGTAACCATTGGAAATGACCGCACAGAAGTTTTGAGCGGCTCTTTGCTTGTCAAATCTCTGGAATCAGACGGCACCATTTATCAGTATGAATATGACGTGGAAGTGGAACCGTTTTCGGATTTTACCGCAGATTATTACATTCCGCTTGGAAATAGTGCTGAGCAGTTGTTTTTGACATTGACCGATCAGAATGGGGCAACGATCATCAATAAAAAATTGGCGCTGAGCGTCAGTCGGGATGTACCGGATCTGTTTATCGGAATCCTGTCGGATGAACCGTCCCGACTGCAGTATCTGGACGGTATCGGTATCAATTACAGTGCGCTGAGAACCAGAAGTTTTGAATTGAACCCGGATGAATTTCCGGAGAATGCAATCGGGCTGAGCCTTCTGGATGTACTGGTAGTTAATAATTTTAAACTGCGCCGTCTGTCGGAAGAACAGACCGCAGCGATTATGGATTGGGTGTACAGTGGCGGTGTGCTGATTCTGGGAACCGGCAATCGTGTGGATGATACGCTGGGGCGTTTTGCACCCGTGCTTCTGGATGATTCTTACGAATCTGCTGACTTGCGTCATATCGACCTGGGAGAAGAATATGCTGTGGATTCGCAGCAGGATGGGATGATGACGATTCCCTGTGTAGATATTCCGCTGCATGGCGGCAATGTGCTGATCTCAAGCAGTGGTTTTCCTCTGATTACGGCAGCAGCAAAGGAACAGGGGATGATCGTGGTATCTGCATTTGATCTGGGAGATTTGTCTCGTTTTTGTGAAAATTACAATGGATATGTGGATTTTATGTTTACCAGGATTCTGGGCGAAAGCCGGATCGCGCGTCTGGCAGAAGTAGTTTACAGCGGAAATTCCAGCCAGTACTGGTCTGTGCAGAGCCTGATTAATACGGGAGATGTGGATAAATTGCCAAATCTGACGGTGTATGTGATTGTGATCCTGATTTATCTGGCAGTCATGGGACCGGGACTTTACCTGTTTTTAAAAGAGCGGGAACTGCAGATCCATTACCGGAAAGGCGTGATTGTATGTTCGCTTGCATTTGCTTCGCTGATTTATGTGCTGGGAAGCACGACTCGGTTTAAATCGACCTTTTTCACGTATGCAGCGATTCAGGATGTGACGGATGATTATATTTCCGACACCACGTATCTGAATATACGAAATCCATATAACAAGCCCTATACAGTCGAATTAAATCCGGAATATTCGATTTTGCCGATTACCAGATATTATCAGTACAAAAATTCAGAAATCCAGAACTTTGATGATGATATGGCTTACCAGATCGCAATCCGGACCGGTGCGGAGTCTACGACGGTTCGGGGTCAGGGAATCAATGCATTTGCACCGCGGTATTTTCGTTTAGACAAAAAAACAGAAAATACCGATAAGATTGGAATTACCGGTGATGTAAAATATTTTGAAGGTAAAATCAGCGGAACTGTGACGAATCATTTTCCGTATGCCCTGGAAAAGGCGACGCTGCTTTTGTATGGCAATATGGTAGAATTGGGGCATATGGAGCCGGGGGAAACCAAAAATCTGGAAGAATTTGAACTGCTGCGCTTCCCGCTGAGCAATTCTTATGTAGTTGCGGACCGGGTGACCGGCGAGGAAAAATTTGAAGGCGCCGATATTGATGATAAGGAATTTATGCTTGCTACGGAACGTTCTAATCTGCTTATATTTTATCTGGAGAATTATATGTCCGGTTATATGGCAGATGGTCGTGTGATTGCATTTTGTGAAGAAAAGCAGGAGGGGGAATTTTTAAAGGATTCTTCTGCGGAAATTTACGGGATTACCATGCTGACCTCATCGGTATCTGTCAATGCATCCCAGGACAGCACCTTGTATCGGTCTGTCTTGATGAAAACGCCGACGATCATCAGCGGAAATTATCAGGCAGAAACCAATTCCATGAACGGAATGGAGCCGTTGACTTTAGAATATCAGTTAGGTACTGATATTGCGGTGGAAAGTCTTACGTTCGAGCCGGTTTCCGAAGAATTCTTAAATACAGGTAAAAGCAATTACACAGAAGTATTCACCGGAACCACTTATTTTTATAATTACAGTACCGGCAATTTTGATGCGATTCCGGAATTAGAAGGAACTACTCTTGAGGTCAAACAACTAAGTTCTTATCTGTCACCGGGCAACACGATGACGGTGCGCTATGTATACGAAGGAACCGGAAGCTTCCATTCCATTCAGCTTCCGATGCCGATGGTCGCAGGGAGGGAACGATAATGCTGAAAATTGAACATTTGCAGAAAGCATATGGCAGATATCATGCCCTGGATGATTTAAACATGGAAATTCCGGATGGAGCGCTGTACGGATTCGTTGGCCCTAACGGGGCAGGAAAGACGACCACGATTAAGATCATGACCGGACTTTTGATGCCGGATGGCGGAGAAGTAAGCATCGGCGGAATCGATGCACTTCGTTTTCCACAGCAATTAAAGAATAAGATCGGTTATGTACCGGATCATTTTGGTGTTTATGACAATCTGAAAGTTTTTGAATATATGGAATTTTTCGCGTCCTGCTATGGGATGGAAGGGCTGAAATCCCGGAAACGGTGCCGTACCCTGCTGGCACAGGTAGGATTGGATGATAAGGAAGAATTCTTTGTAGATGGTCTGTCGCGAGGCATGAAACAGCGACTTTGTCTGGCACGCGCGCTGATTCATGACCCGGTGCTTCTGATCATGGATGAGCCGACAGCCGGTCTGGATCCCAGGACGCGTCTGGAATTCCGGAATATTGTGACGGAACTGAATGAAATGGGAAAAACCATTCTGATCAGTTCCCATCTGCTAGAAGATCTGTCGGAATTGTGCAGTCATATCGGCATTATTGATTCGGGAAAAATGATCGTCAGTGGAAGCATGGCGGAGATTATTGAACGGGTTCAGACATCAAAACCAATGATTATCCAGATTCATGCGAATATGGATGCAGCGATGAAATTATTGAAAGAGCATCCGCTGGTGCGGACCATTACGATAAAAGATCAGGAAATCATGGTCGGTTTTACCGGTGATGCAGATCAGGAAAGCGAACTTTTGCAGGCTCTGATCATGGCAGGCGTAAAAGTGCGTGGTTTTATACGGGAACCGGGCAATTTGGAAGCGATTTTTATGCAGATTACCAATCGAGATGAGGAAAGGGTGGTGTTGTCCTATGAAGATGAATCCGGTCTATAAGCGGGAGAGCATGGTGGCGGCACGCAGTTTCCGATTAGCACTGATGATTTTAGTGTTTAATGGCGTGCTGGCGTTGGTGGCGCTTCTCAACATGTATTCTACGCTGGCGCAGGTACGCTTGACTGCAGAAATTCAGTATGGCAGTTTTATGGATCTGTATTTGTTTGTATCCGTGCTGGAATTTGTGATGCTGATTTTTATCATGCCGGCTATATCAGCGGGAAGTATCAGTGGAGAACGGGAACGGCAGACGCTGGATCTGATGCTTACGACGCAGATGACGCCTACCGATATTGTTGTGGGTAAGCTGATGTCTTCCTTAAGCACCATGTTTTTGCTGATCGTGTCCAGCTTTCCGATCATTGCTATGGTATTTGTGTATGGCGGTGTGACCATGAAAGATCTGATCGTGCTGATGTTATGTTTTATGGTTGCAGGATTATTTGTCGGGAGTCTGGGATTGTGCTGTTCTGCGTTGTTTAAGAAATCAACACTGTCTACAGTTGTGACCTATGCGATCATGGGTTTTATTGTATTTGGCACATTTGGGATCAATTGGTTTATGCAGTATGTAAATGAGGCGGGAGCGCACAAATATATGTCTGCAGTCAGTCAGACTTCGTCAGTTCTGATGACATCGGGTTCATGGCAGTATCTGATGCTGCTTAACCCGGCAGGCACATTTGTTGCATCGATGGTAAATCTGACCAATCGTTCTCAGCCGGTGGTGCGAAATGCAGCTTCCGGACTGAATGTGATTCAGAATCATTGGGTGATGGTCAGCATCGGTGTACAGCTTATGTTGGCGTTTGTGATGATCTGGGGAGCAATCCGGGCGATTGAAATTCGAAAAAAATAGACACAAAAAACCCGCAGGCGGCGGGTTTTTTGTTGTCATGAATCCGGAGGAAGCTGCCAGTGGCAGGTTCTGTAGGTAGGTCGTGTGCTACGCTTGCGCTGCTTTGATCAGTCCTTCGAACAATCCCAGCATGCTGTCTTCCGCTTCCAGCATCACTTCCGGATGCCACTGAATCCCAAGACCGTAGGGATAATTTTCGAGCTCGATAGCTTCCACAATGCCGTCCTCAGAACGACCGCAGATACGAAGACCGTGTCCCAGTTCTTTTACGCTCTGATGGTGGTAGCTGTTGGTCCAGACGACTTTACCGAACAGATCAAAGAATGTGCTGCCCGGTTCCAGATGAACTACATGGCAGGCATCTCCGCGTTCTGCGCTCTGCATGTGTTTGATGGTATCCTCTCCATAAAGAGAAACATCCTGATATAAAGAGCCGCCGCATGCTACGTTCAGTACCTGATGACCGCGGCAGATAGCAAGAAATGGTTTCCGTGCTGCGATGACCTTCTGCATCAGCGGAATCTGGCAGCGGTCATAACGGATGCTGGTATCGCCTAAAAGCGGATGTGGATTTTCGCCGTAAAAGCATGGAGAGATATCCATGCCGCCGCTGAAAATGAAGCCATCCATTTCTTCTACATAAGCGTTCAGCATGTCTTCCTTAGTTATGATCGGAAGCAGATAAGGAAGTCCGCCGGTGCGGGTGACTGCGTTGATGTAATTGTCGCCGAGCGCTGTATAAGGGGTATGATTTTTTGGGTTTTTTTGATTAAAGCAGGTAATTCCTATCTTAGGTAACATGACGAAGTCCTCTTTTCTGTCAAAGTTTCATGACATTCAGTATAGCATTGGGGTGATAAAAAGTAAATATGTGAGTCGTTTGTTTGTTGACAGTATGCAATTTACTGTGGTATAGTAATGAACAAGAAAAGTGTTCGTTTGTCAAAGACAATTGTTCATATAAGGTGAACGAACAGGAAAGAGGAGGTTTGATTATGAAAAAGACCACAAAGAGATTGTGTGCGCTTATGATGGCAGCTGCTATGGCAGCATCCCTGACTGCCTGCGGCGGCAGTGAGAAGCCAGCAGAGACTACAGCTGCGGCGGCAGAGACAGCAGCTGAGACTGAGGCGACCGCAGCAGCTGAGACTGAAACAGCGGGTGCATCCATTTCACAGGAGAAAGACATTGTAGCATCTGCAGCCGTAGATTTTACGACCATGGATCCGCTGGATACCAGTGATACATTATCCGGCGGTATTCAGAGAATGATCATGGATGGTATGTTTGGTTTCGATGATGATATGGGTATCATCCCGATGCTGGCTACCGGATACGAGGCAAACGATGATGCAACTGAGTTCACGATTACATTAAGAGAAGGAATCTCTTTCAGCGATGGTACTCCGTGGAATGCAGAGGCAGCAAAAGCGAACATTGACCGCTGGGGCAATCCGACTCTGGGACTGAAAAGAACATCTCTGCTTTGCAATATCATTGATACCTGTGAGATCGTTGATGATTATACGGTAAAGATTAATCTGACCGATTCATTCGGTGCATTTATTCCGACTTTGGCACATCCGGCATGTGTGTGCGTAAGCCCGAAGACTATCGAAGCCGGTCCGGAAGCATGTGCAAGCAATCCGGTTGGTACCGGTCAGTATACCTTTGTTGAATGGGTAGCAGGTGAGAGAACGACGGTTGCTCTGAACAAAGACTGGTGGGGATATGATGCAGAAATCTGCGGCGGTACACCGTTGGCAGATGCCGATGCAGGTTTCAAGACCGTAACCTTTAAGCCAACTCCGGAGGCGGCAACACAGGTTGCTATGGTTCAGTCCGGTGACGCACAGGTTATCTGGCCGGTTCCAACTGAGAGCATGGAAATGCTGAGAGGTGATTCGAATGTTTCAGTCGGACAGGCAACGGGTATCGTTGTTCGGTATCTGACCATGAACAACCAGAAAGCACCGTTTAACGACAAGCGAGTTCGTCAGGCAGTAAACTATGCAATTAATAAAGAGGCTTACTGTGCAGTTGTCAAGAATGGCATCGCAGTTCCGGGTACTTCCATTATCGGACCGTCTGTACAGTATTATAAAGGGAATGACCCATATGAGTATAATCCGGAGAAAGCAAAAGAGCTGTTAGCAGAGGCTGGTTATCCGGATGGTTTCAAGACCACGATCATGTGCAACAGTACCACTTCCAACTTAAAGCAGGCTGAGTTCTATCAGCAGCAGCTGGCGATCGTTGGAATCGATGCCGAGATCGTTGCGTTGGAAAATGCGGTTTTGAATCAGAGAATTCAGAACGTTGATGTACCAGGTTCTGAGGCAGAAGTAAATATGTATATTACCGGTTGGTCTCCGTCTACCGGTGATGCAGACTGGGGTATCCGCCCGATTTTGGCATCCGAGTCTGTACCGCCGCACAGCTACAACATGTGCTATTACCTGGATGACCATTTTGATGAACTGGTTCAGGCGGCTCTGAACACTGCAGATGATGCGAAGAGAGCAGAGGCTTATGCAGAGATTCAGGATATCATTTGGGATGAATGTCCGCTAATCTGTACTTGTACGGATGATAATACCTGGGCAACCTCCTCTAAAGTTACTGATGTAAAGATTTATCCGGATGGAGCTCTGAACATCAGAAATGGTAAGATGTACGAATAGTCACAAAAAATACTAAGAAAACCCAGCAAAGGCGCCGGCTTTTGCCGGGTTTTTTTAAATCTTGACAGATTGTTTGTCGACATTTGTTGACAGTTGATATTTTAGTGTGATAAACTTAAAAAGTTATACCAGATGTGTTCGACAGTGGCGAACATTTGTCCGCTGAATTGGACAAAAACCTGGTAAATACAATAGGAGGTAAGAATAATGAAAATGAGCGCAAAAAAATTATGTGCACTGGCATTGGCAGTAACGATGGCCGCTTTGACCGGATGCGGCGGCGGAAGCGCTTCTACCGCAGAGACAACTGCAGCAGCTGATGCGCCTGCAGCACCTGAGACAACTGCAGCTGCAGAGATCGCAGAAGGTGAGTCTGTTTCCCAGGAGACGGACATCGTTGCAGCGATGCTTGTAGACTTCACTACTATGGATCCGATGGATACCAGCGACACTCTGTCAGGCGGTATTCAGAGATTGATGATGGATGGTTTGTTCGGATTTGATGACAACATGGGTATTATCCCGATGCTGGCTACCGGATACGAGGCAAACGATGACGCGACCGAATTCATCATCACCTTAAGAGAAGGCATTCAGTTCTCTGATGGTACTCCGTGGAACGCAGAAGCAGCAAAAGCAAATCTGGATCGTTGGGGTGACAAGAAACTGGGACTCAAGAGAACTACCCTTCTTTGCAACGTTTTAAAAGAGACGGAGATCATTGATGATTACACCGTAAAAGTAACTCTGGAAAGCCCGTTTGGTGCATTTATCCCGACTCTGGCACATCCGGCATGTGTGTGCGTAAGTCCGAAAGTCATTGAAAAAGGGAATGAAGAGGCAGCAAAAGCACCGGTTGGTACTGGTCAGTACACGTTCGTGGAATGGGTAGCTGGTGAACATGCAACCATCGCTCTTAACAAAGATTGGTGGGGTTATGACGCTGATATCTGTGGCGGTACTGCTCTGGTAGATCCGGATGCAGGCTTTAAAACGATTACGTTTAAACCGGTATCTGAGAATGCGACACGTGTGGCAATGCTGCAGTCCGGTGATGCACAGCTGATCTGGCCGGTTCCGACCGAGAGCATTGAAGCTCTGCGCGGCGATTCTACGATCGCTGTTGGTCAGGAAGAGGGTATCGTAGTCCGTTACTTGATGATGAACAACCAGAAAGCACCGTTCAACGATGTAAGAGTTCGTCAGGCTATTAACTATGCGATCAACAAAGACGCTTATTGTGCAGTTGTTAAGAACGGCGTTGCTACTCCGGCAACTTCCGTAATCGGACCGGCTGTTCAGTACTATAAAGGCAATGACCCGTATGAGTACAATCCGGAAAAAGCAAAAGAACTGCTGGCTGAGGCAGGTTATCCGGATGGATTTAAGACCAGCATCCTGTGTGCATCCACAACTACCAACACCAAACAGTGTGAGTTCCTGCAGCAGCAGCTGGCTCAGGTAGGTATCGATGTTGCTATTAATGCGCTGGAGAGTGCAGTGGTTAACCAGAAGGTTCAGGATGTTAATGTTCCTGGTGCAGAGGCAGAAGTTGAAATGTACGTGATCGGCTGGTCTCCGTCTACTGGTGATGCTGACTGGGGAATCCGTCCGCTGCTGGCAATCGAGTCCGAGCCGCCGATGAGCTATAACATCTGTTACTATGAGAACGAAGAAGTAGATCAGCTGATTCATGATGCATTGGGTACTGCTGATGATGCAAAGAGAGCAGAAGCATACGCAAAAGCACAGGATATCATCTGGGAAGAATCTCCGCTGGTATGTCTGGCTAACGATGCAAACACCTGGGCAACCTCTTCTAAGATGGTTGACGTAAAAGTATTCCCAGATAACTGCATCAACCTGAGAAATGGTAAACTGAGTAAATAGTTTTGACGTGCAGATGGTTTGATGGCAGGCGGTGGGATGCCGCAGGCTGTCAGACCATTTGCCGTAAAAAGCAGCACAGGGGGTATGCCCCGCAAATATGGAAAGGTGTTGACCGCATGTTAAGATACATAGCAAAACGAATCGTTGGAGTAATACCAACCCTGATCATTGTTACTACATTTGTATTTTTCTTTGTCCGTATGATCCCTGGTGATCCGGCACGACTGGTAGCCGGTCCGCAGGCAACTTTAGAGGATGTGGAAGTAATCAGAGAAGAATTAGGATTGAATAAATCAATCCCGGAACAGTATGTGAACTATGTTATAGGACTCTTACACGGGGATCTTGGAACTTCCCTGAGGACCAAGCGGCCGGTTGCAACGGAAGTTGCAAACCGTTACGCAAATACCGCCAAACTGACAGTCATGGCTCTGACATGGAGTACGATTGTTGGTATTTTGCTGGGCGTCTGGTCCGGCAAAAACCGAAGCAAATGGCAGGATTACACGGGAATGACACTGGCTGTCTCGGGTATCTCGCTGCCCTCTTTCTGGTTGGGATTCATGCTTATCACAATTTTTTCTGTAAAATTGAGATGGTTCCCGACTACCGGCGCAGACTCATGGAAGAGTCTGGTATTACCTTCGATTGCACTGGGCTCCAGTATCGCGGCGATCATTGCCCGCTTTACTCGCTCTTCCATTATAGAAGTATTAAAAGATGACTATGTTCGCACCGCGCGTGCGAAAGGTCTGAAAGAGAAAGTCGTTGTCTGGAAACACGCATTCCGCAATGCTATGATTTCTGTAGTAACGGTTGTTGGTCTGCAGTTTGGTTTCCTGCTGGGCGGTTCTGTAGTAACCGAGCAGGTGTTTGCGTTCCCGGGATTGGGTTCCTTGCTGATCGAGTCTGTAAACTACCGTGATTATCCGGCGATTCAGTCTCTGATCCTGATTTTCTCGCTGCACTTTGTTGTCATTAACCTGATTGTTGACGTGCTATATGCAGTCCTCAATCCGGAAATTCAGCTGAGTTAAGAGAAGGAGGAAATGATAGATGGCAGATGAAAAAGTATTAAACGAAAAAACAGATATCAGTACTCCGTTTTCTGAGTTTGTGCGTAAGTTTAAAAAGCAGAAGACTGCGATCGCAGCACTGATCTTTATTCTTTTCCTGATTGTAATTGCGTTTGTGGCAAAATACGTTGCTCCATATGGCATCAATGAGTACGATTACACTGCGATCATGCAGGCACCAACTGCAGAACACTGGTTTGGTACCGATGAATTTGGACGTGATTTGTTTTCACGTATCCTGAACGGTACCGGTATTTCTTTAAGTGTAGGTTTATTTTCCGTATCCATTGCAGCTGTCGTCGGTTCTGTTCTGGGTCTGATCGGCGGCTACTATGGCGGAATCATTGACTCGATCATCATGCGTGTCTGTGACGCATTATTTGCATTTCCGGGTATTATTCTGGCAATCGCAATCGTAGCGATCCTGGGCAGCGGCATGACCAACGTAGTCATTGCAGTAGCGGTATTTAATATTCCGAAATTCGCCCGTCTGGTGCGAGGCAATACGTTGGCAACCAAGAACAGTGTATTTGTCCAGGCAGCCAAGAACCTGGGTGCCGGCGATGCACGTATTCTGTTCAAACATATCCTGCCGAGTGCAATCCCGGATATCATTGTACAGTACAGTATGTCCATCGGTTCTTCCATCCTGACAGCGTCTTCTTTAAGCTTTCTGGGTATGGGCGCACAGCCGCCGACACCGGAGTGGGGACTGCTTTTGTCCAATGGTCGTACCTATATGATGAGCAGTTGGCATATTACTCTGTTCCCTGGTCTTGCAATCTTCGCAACTGTATTGAGCTTCAACCTGCTGGGTGACGGTCTGCGTGATGCACTTGACCCGAAACTGACTGATTAAGGAGGTGTGCGTCGTGTCAAAAGCAAACAATGAAAATATCATCAAGGTGGAGCCGAAAAAAGATGCAGACGGTAAAAACATCCTTGAAATCAAAAATATGCGCACCTACTTCCATATGGACAGCGGTGTTGTAAAATCAGTAGATGGTGTAGACATCGAGCTGAAGGAGGGCTCTACACTTGGCATCGTAGGAGAGTCCGGAAGCGGTAAGAGTGTAACGGCACTTTCTGTTATGGGACTTCTGATGGGAACCACCGGCAGGATCGAGGGCGGTGAGATTCTGTTAGATGGCAAGGATATCGTAAAATTTGGTGCAGAAGAGCGCCGAAAACTACGCGGAAGCAAAATTTCGATGATTTTCCAGGAACCGATGACCAGTCTAAATCCGGTTATGCGCATTGGGGATCAGATCATGGAGTGTATTCTGCTGCATCAGAAATTGAGTAAAAAAGAAGCAGAAGAAAAAGCAATCAACATCCTCAAAATGACCGGTCTCCCTCGTGTAGAGAAAATGATGCGGGAGTATCCGTTCCAGCTGTCCGGCGGACAGCGTCAGCGTGTTATGATTGCAATGGCGCTGGTCTGCAATCCGCAGATTCTGATTGCGGATGAACCGACTACTGCGTTGGATGTTACCATTCAGGCCCAGATCCTGGAACTGATGAACAAGCTGAAAAAAGAAATCGGAACCTCTATCCTTTTTATTACCCATGATCTGGGAGTTGTGGCTGAGATTTGCGATTCCGTTGTTGTTATGTATTGCGGTCGTGTGGTAGAAAAAGGTTCGGTATATGATATTTTTGAAAATCCGTCCCATCCATATACGGAAGGTCTGCTGAATTCTATTCCGAAGCTGGGTGAGCACGTAGAAGAACTGGAGTCCATTCCGGGTAATGTTCCGAATCCGAAATACATGCCGAAGGGATGTAAGTTTGCACCGCGCTGCAAATACGCTTTTGATAAGTGTCATGAAGAAGAGCCGGGATTTACCGAGCTCGGAGACGGGCATCAGAGCAGATGCTGGCTGTGCCAACAGAAAGGGGGTAACGACTGATGGCTGACAATTTACTTGAAGTAAAGGGGTTAAAACAGTATTACCCTGTAAAAGGCGGAAAATTCGGACAGGAAAAACAGTATGTGAAAGCAGTTGACGGAGTTGATTTTGAAGTGCGGCGCGGTGAAGTATTTGGCATCGTAGGAGAGTCGGGATGCGGCAAATCAACTTTGGGAAAAAGTGTCTGCAAGCTGATTGAGCCGACCGAAGGTTCTATTGTGCTGGATGGGGAAGAGATTTCCAAGTACAGCCCGAAACAGATGCGTCCGATCCGTAAAAAAGTACAGATGGTATTTCAGGATCCATATGCTTCTCTGAATCCGCGTATGTCCGTTCGCGATATCATCGCGGAGCCGCTGATTATTCACGGCCTGACCAAAACCAGAGAAGAGACAGATAAGGCAGTTGTAGACCTGCTTCGCCGTGTTGGTCTGGATGACTATCATGCAAATCGCTATCCGCATGAGTTCTCCGGCGGACAGCGCCAGCGAGTAGGTATTGCAAGAGCGCTGGCTGTACAGCCGCAGCTTATCATCGCGGATGAACCGGTTTCCGCTCTGGACGTGTCGATCCAGTCTCAGGTTCTCAACCTGATGAATCAATTGAAACGCGAAATGAACCTGACTTACATTTTCGTGGCTCATGATTTAAGCGTAGTTGAACATATCAGCGATCGTGTAGGTGTTATGTATCTTGGTAATTTTGTAGAGGTAGCAGATAAATATAATCTGTACCAGAACCCGCTGCATCCGTACACCAAAGCGCTGCTTTCTGCAGTTCCGATTCCGGATCCGAAAGCAAAGAAGGAGCGTGTGATTCTGGAAGGCAACATTCCGTCTGCGCTCAATCCGCCGGCAGGATGTAAATTCCATACCCGCTGTCCGCACTGTATGGAGCGCTGTACTGTGGAGGCGCCGCAGAAGTATCAGGTTGGCGATGACCATTTCGTATACTGTCATCTGTATGATACGGATGAGGCAAAAAAAGCTGCAAGGGCAGCTGAAGAAGCAGTAACAAAAGAGTAACATTATAGTGAAAAACGACGGGAAATCCGGGATGAGAGCAGATAAAAGACTGGTTTGCAGTCATGCTCTTGTGCCGGATTTCACAGCGGATTACGAATGTTTTTGAGAATTGCGGGAGTGCAAAGCACGGAGCAATTCGGTATCAGAGGGGTCAAAAGACCTTTTGACCCCAACATCATAATTTTAGGAGATTATAGGAATGAAATTGTTTATCAGCGCAGATATCGAGGGGTGTGCCGGAACGACGATGTCCTACGAGACGCATAAGAATGAGCCGGCATATCAGCAATTTGCAAAGCAGATGACCGAAGAGGTTGCTGCCGTCTGTGAAGCAGCTCTGGCGGCAGGAGTGGATGAAATTGTGGTAAAAGACGGTCATGGAGATGCTGGCAATATTGATATTACAAGGATGCCGGAAGGTGTGACTTTGATTCGCGGAAAGAGTGGGCATCCGATCAATATGATGTATGGCCTGGATGAAACATTTGATGCAGTGATGTTCATCGGATATCATGCGCCGGCGGGTGATCCAGGAAGTCCTCTGAGCCATACCTCCACAGGTGCCAGCAACTATATTCTGCTGAATGGAGCACGGATGAGTGAATTCATGTTGAATACCTATACGGCAGCGATGTTTGGTGTTCCTGTCATTTTCTTATCCGGTGATGCACGGATCTGCGAATTGTCTCACGAGATGGTTCCGGGGATCCGAACAGTGGCAACCAAGCATGGCGTGGGCGGCTGTGCGTACAATGTGGCGCCGAAGACCGTCATTCGGAACCTGAGAGAAGCAGTGACAGAGGTGCTGTCGGGAGATCTGCAGAGCAGATTGAATGCGTGCAGAATGGAACTTCCAGACAGGTTCACGTATGAAGTGAATTTTAAAGATCTGAAAAAAGCATATCAAATGTCTTTTTATCCAGGAATGGAAACGGTAAACGAACGCACGATCCGACTGGAAAGCACAGAGTGGATGAATATTGTAACTGCCCACTCTTTCGTAGTGTATTAAATGAAGAGGAGATAAAACGATCATGGCAGACTTGAAGACTATTGAAGATTTATCCAATGCATTTGGACCAAGTGGTTTTGAAGAAGAAGTGGTAAAAGTGATTCAGAAACATTGTGAGGGTTTGGATCTGAAGAATGATGCAATGCACAATGTATATGCGACAATGCCGGGCGAAAAGAACAGTAAACCGATCTTCATGCTGGATGCACATACGGATGAATGTGGATTTATGGTACAGAATATCGAGGACAATGGCTTACTCAGCATCATTATGCTGGGCGGTTTCCATATGACCAGCCTTCCGGCACACACCGTTATCATCCGTAATCAGAAAGGAGAAAAAATCCGCGGAATCATTACTTCCAAACCGATTCATTTCCTGAATGAGGCGCAGCGGGCAGATAATTCTCTGAGCTTTGATGAAATCAAAGTGGATGTAGGTGCAAGCAGCCGCCAGGAAGTAATGGAGGATTACGGAATCCGTATTGGCGATCCGATGATGCCAGAGGTGAAGTTCGAGTATGATGAGAAGCATGGCATTTGCTTTGGCAAGGCATTTGACAACCGTATGGGATGTATGTGTATCATCGAAACGATGAAAAGGCTGTTGGCAGAAGCAGATGATCTGGCGGTCAATGTAGTCGGTGCGTTTGCTGCCCAGGAAGAATCCGGCATGCGAGGCGCAACTGTGACCGCGCAGCAGGTAAAACCGGACCTGGCAATCGTATTTGAAGGTTCACCGGCAGATGATTTTTATTATCGCGAGGGTGTGGCGCAATCTTCGCTGAAAAAAGGCGTGCAGATTCGCTGCATGGATAAGAGTTATATTTCCAATCCGGTGTTTATTCAGTATGCACATGAGATCGGTGAAAAGTATGGCATCAAGTATCAGGATACCGTTCGCCGCGGCGGAAGTACGGATGCAGGCAAGATCAGCCTGACCAATCAGGCAGTTCCGGTACTGGTGCTGGGCATCCCGTCCAGATATGTCCACACGCATTATAATTTCTGTGCGGCAGAAGATATTGAATCTACGATCCGCATGGCAGTTGAGGTCATCCGCGGTCTGGATGAGGAGAAAATCCGCCATATCCGAAGACAGGATATTCTGTAATCGCAACCGTTTCTGTATACTGCATTAAATTAATATATTGGTAAAACGACATAACGATAAATAAATAATGTATTAATTCGTTGAAAAATGTATTTGTATTTTGTGAAATATTATGATAAAATAATTATTGATTTTTTAATCACAAGAAGAAAAGAGGAGGAGTTTATTTAATGAGAAAGTTTTTAAGTGTGATTCTTGCTTCATCTATGGTACTTTCTCTGTGCGCATGCGGCGGTTCCAGTTCCACGGCAACTACCACTGCAGCACCGGAGACCACCGCAGCAGCTGCTGAGGCTGCAAGCGAGACAGAGGCCGCTGTTACCGAGGCTGCCGCAGCAGCATCCGAGACCGGCGACAACTGGAAGATCGCTGTTTTGACCGGTACCGTATCCCAGGGTGAGGAGGAATTCCGTGCGGCAGAGAAAGCTCTGGCAACTTATGGCCCGGAGCATATCGTAACTGCAACCTATCCGGACAACTTCATGTCTGAGATGGAGACCACAGTTTCCCAGATTGTATCCTTCGCATCTGATCCTGACGTAAAGGCTATCGTTATGTGCCAGGCAGTTCCGGGCGCTAAGGCTGGTTTCGACAAGGTTCGTGAGATGGGCCGCGACGACATCCTGCTGATCGCCGGCACTCCGCAGGAGGATCCGGCAGTTATTTCCGCAGCAGCTGATATCGTGATGTACGCTGATGAGGCTGCACAGGGCGATACCATCATGGAGAAGTGCGCAGACTGGGGCATTGATGTACTCGTACACTATTCCTTCCCGCGCCACATGGCTATGGAGCTGATCGTTGCACGTCACGAGCTGCTTCAGAAGAATGCAGACGCGCTGGGCATCGAGCTGGTTGACGTAACCGCTCCGGATCCGACCGCTGAGGCTGGTCTGTCCGCATCCCAGCAGTTCATCCTTGAGGATGTTCCGCAGCAGTTAGAAAAGTATGCGGGCAAGAAGGTTGCATTCTTCACCACCAACTGCGGTATGCAGCCGTCTCTGCAGGCAGCCTGCCTGGATGAGCCGAATGCTTACTATCCGCAGCCGTGCTGCCCGAGCCCGTACCATGCATTCCCGGCAACCTTGGGGTTGGAATTGTCAATCGGCGGCGATGATGAAGAGGCTCTGCATCAGATTGCTGAAAAGCTGCAGGAGCATGACGCTGTAGGTCGTTACTCCACATGGGCTTCACCGGTAGCTATGACCATCATCGAAGTTGGTGTTGAGTATGCAAAGGCATACATCGACGGCGAGGTTGGAAGGAACGATGCTGAAAAACTGAATGCGATGCTGAATGAGAAGGTTGAGGGCGCTAAGCTTGGCTTCTACACCAACGCTGAGGGTACGGAGTTTGATAACTACTATACCATTCTTCTTTCCCCGATCGACTTCAATGACTATCTGAACTAATCTTTTACAGTATACGGAACAGGCTCATCCGACCTGAGCGGGTGAGCCTTGTTTTTTAGCAGTAAGCAACGGAAAATCTGCGGTCGTATCAATGCGTTACGGGCAAAATACCGAACCTGCGCAAAATGCGCATGGTGCATGGGCAGGAAAACCCCTGCCCGGATAGAAAAGGGGGTTTATCATGAACAGTGAATATGTTCTGCAAATGAAGAACATCACAAAACGCTACGGTGAAAACACCGTCCTGAGCGACGTTTCGCTCTCTGTGAAAAAGGGTGAGATTCACGCGCTGCTTGGTGAAAACGGAGCAGGTAAGTCCACGCTGATGAATATCCTTTTTGGTATGCCGGTTATCCATAATACCGGCGGTTTTGAAGGGCAGGTTCTTCTTGACGGAAGCGATGCCCACATTTTTTCTCCGCACGACGCGATGTCAAAGGGCATCGGTATGGTGCATCAGGAATTTATGCTTCTTCCCGGTTTCACGATCACCGAGAACATCAAGCTCAATCGTGAAATCACACATCCGAATCCGGTAAGCCGCGTTCTCGGCAAGAATCTGGAAACCCTGGATATGAAGGCAATGGCAAAAGATGCCCGCAAGGCTTTGGACAGCGTGGGAATGACCATTGACGAGTATACAATGGTGCAGGGGCTTCCTGTTGGATATATGCAGTTCGTAGAGATTGCAAGAGAGATTGATAAGACCGGTATCAAGCTGATGGTGTTTGATGAGCCGACGGCTGTTCTGACAGAGTCGGAGGCTTCCCAGCTGATTTCCGTGATGAAGAAAATTTCAGAGAGTGGCATTGCCATTATCTTTATTACCCATCGTCTTGATGAGGTTATGGCTGCTTCCAACAGCATCACGATTCTGCGTGATGGTAAACTGGCCGCAACCCGCAAGACAAGCGAGACTTCCATCGTAGAACTCGCAGAGTTGATGATCGGCCGTAAGGGTGAGGCTGTGGTAGAAGCAGCGGAGCGTTCGGTGCCGCATGAAAAGGTCGCTCTGCATGTGAAGGATCTTCATGTGGATATGCCAGGCGAAAGCGTGCGCGGTCTGTCCATGGACGTATATGAGGGTGAGATTTTCGGTATCGGCGGCCTGGCCGGTCAGGGAAAGCTTGGTATTCCCAACGGCGTGATGGGTCTTTACGACGTTACCGGCGAGGTGGAGCTGTTCGGCAAGCCATTAAAGCTTGGCGACACGAAGGAAGCTCTGAACGCAGGCATCGCTATGGTGTCTGAGGACCGTAAGGGCGTGGGCCTGCTGCTGGACCGTTCCATTGAAGATAATATTGTATTTAACGCCATGCAGATCCGCGGAGAGTATTTGCACAAATTCGGTCCGGTTTCCATCAAGAACAGCAGGGCGATCCGTGAACTTGCCAATAAGATGATCAAGGAGCTGGATATCCGCTGCTTTGGCCCGACTCAGTTTTCCGGGACACTTTCCGGCGGTAATCAGCAGAAGGTATGTATTGCGAGAGCACTGTGCATGCAGCCGAAATTCCTGTTTGTATCGGAGCCGACACGAGGTATCGATATCGGTGCGAAAAAGCTGGTTCTGGAGACTCTGGTGCGGCTGAACCGAGAACAGGGCATGACCGTTGTCATTGTTTCCTCTGAGCTTCAGGAGCTGCGCAGTATTTCAGACCGTATTGCGATTGTTTCGGAGGGCAAGCTGGTAGACATTCTGTCGCCGCATGCATCTGATGCAGCTTTCGGTCTGGCTATGTCCGGCATCAAGCCGTCTGAACATGTGGAGAAGGGAGGAGTGAAATCATGACGAAAAGCAAAACAAGAAGAATCATCGCGGCACTCCTTGGCCTTGCGGCAGCGGTTAGCCTGATTTTGGGCGCTGTCAACCTGCCGAAGCAGACGGGGGAAGCCGCTCAGCAGATCCTTCAGGAACTGCGTATCCGTACCTTATTGAATGCAACCGGTGACAGCGTGGTAGAAAGCTACGTATCGATCGCCAAGGCAAAAGCCCAGCAGGAAGCAAAGGCTGCAGGCGGGGGAATGTCTGCGATCCGTGACGCAGTAGCAAAGGCGGAGGAAGAAACCCGCGCGTTGTATTCCGATTCCGCGCAGACGGATTATTCCTCGATTGATACGACAGGGCTTTCCGAAGCTGTTATCGTATATACAGAAGCTTTAAAAGCTTACGCGGATGTGGAGACCGAGGCCCGCGAGGCGTATGAGGCCGCCCACTATGAGGAAGCAAAGGCCGCTCTGGAGGCTGAGCAGGAAGCGCTGCTTGCAGCCGGAGAAGAGGTTCCGGAAGACGCTGAGGTTGTGGTTGATATGTCTGGCTTTGAGCCGACGCCAGAGATGCTGGAGAAGCAGGCGGCTGCCGATGCAACCTATGAGAATGTGGGCGCAGAGTTAAAGAAGATTTATCCGGTACTTACGGATGAAGCGCTGGAGACTCTGGAGGAGACAGTCCATGGTATCCTGTACCAGTCCGGCGACAGCTTTGCTACCCAGTATGACCGCTATATGGAGCAGAGCGGTGCGCAGAAAGGCTCCGGCAACGGGCTGCTCCGCCATGCGGACGATCTGATTTATCTGGCCATTGCGCTGGTTGTGGTTGCAGTGCTTGTGCTGTTTTATGAACTGCTGGTTGCAAAGCTGGGTATGCCGCGTGTTATTATCGGTCTGTTCTTCCTGCTCCTGTGCTTTATGACCCTGTGGTATGATCTGTCCCTGTCTACCCTGCTCAGCAACACGGTTGTCCGTATGGGTATGAACTCGATCATGGTACTTGCCATGGTTCCGGGTATCCAGTGCGGTATCAGCCTGAACCTGGGTCTTCCTATCGGTCTGGTAGCCGGTCTGATCGGAGGCCTTCTGACCATCGAGCTTGGGATTCCGGGCTGGCAAGGCTTTGTGTTCGCCATGGCGGTTGGTTCCGTGATTGCCGCAGTCTGCGGTTATCTCTACGGACTGCTTCTGAACCGGTTGAAGGGCGACGAGATGTCCGTAACTACATACGTGGGCTTTTCCATCGTGTCCCTGATGTGTATCGCATGGCTGGTGTTGCCGTTCACTTCCCTGAAGCTGCGGTGGCCGCTGGGTACAGGTCTTCGTAACACCATTGGACTTGACTCCACGAACTTTAAGCATATTTTGAATGACTTCCTGGCATTTAATATCGGAAGCTTTACGGTTCCGACAGGACTTCTGCTGTTTATGGCGCTTGCCTGCTTCCTGGTATGGCTGTTCGGCCACAGCAAGACAGGTGAGGCGATGCTGGCGGTTGGAAACAACCCGCGTTTCGCGGAGTCTACCGGCATCAACGTGGACAAGATGCGTATTATCGGTACGGTGCTTTCCACGGTAATCGGTGCGATTGGTATTTTGGTATACTCTCAGAGCTATGGTTTCATGCAGCTTTATACGGCGCCCCGTCAGATGGGCTTCG
Organism: Brotaphodocola sp.; assembly: GCA_051877535.1. Lineage (GTDB taxonomy): Bacteria > Bacillota > Clostridia > Lachnospirales > Lachnospiraceae > Brotaphodocola. The sequence goes on along the minus strand of JBJEIZ010000033.1, from coordinate 21,810 downwards.
TTGCGGCATCTGCGATCCTGATCGGCGGTGCTTCTACAAGCCGATGCAAGATCAGCCATGTGCTGGTTGGTACGTTCCTGTTCCAGGGCGTTCTGACACTGGGTATGCCGGTGGCCAACGTACTCGTACCTGGTTCCACGATTTCAGAGACCTTGCGTATTCTGATTTCCAACGGCATTATCTTATATGCACTTACTAAGTCAGGAGGTGATTCACGTGCGTAATAAGTTAGATATTCGTGAAATACTGCGCAGCAATGCAGTTACGATTATGTTTGTCGTATTGTGTATCATTTGCCTGATCTGTTCTGGGCAGACGATACCGTATGTTATGTATGAGCTGTTTGGCCGTCTGAGCCGAAATGCATTTATCGTGCTAGCCCTGATCATTCCAATCATTGCAGGTATGGGAATCAACTTTGCGATTACCATCGGAGCCATGGCGGCGCAGATCGCTGCTCTCTGGGTGATTGAGTGGGGAATTTCCGGTCTGCAGGGATTTCTTGTGGCTATGGTTATGACCATGCCGATCGCTGCATTTTTCGGAATGCTGATCGGTAATCTGATGAATAAGATGAAAGGCCAGGAGATGATCGGAGGCTTGATTCTTGGTTACTTTGCAAACGGACTGTATCAGCTGCTTTTCCTGTTCATCTTCGGAAACCTGATTCCGCTGAATGCTCCGGGGCTTGTAATCAAGGGATCTACCGGTGTAGCGAACACCATTGACCTTTCCACGGACCGCGGCTTCAAGTATGCTCTGGACGGCCTTGTGCGCGTTCCATTCGGAACAGCTCTGCTGATTATCTGTGGATCTGCAGCAGTTGTTACTGCGATCATGTTCCTGATGAAGAAGCTGGATACGAAGAAAGCGGCCATCCGCATTGGTATCTGCGCTGCAGCTGTAGTCCTTTATCAGATTCCGTTTGTGGCATCTCTGTTTTCCATGGTGACGGTTCCGCTGGTAACATTTGCAGTAGTGGGCCTGCTGTGCCTTTTCAACAATGCGCTGATGAAGACGAAGATCGGTCAGCAGTTCCGTGCAGTCGGACAGAACCGTACCGTGGCCAATGCTTCCGGTATCAACGTGGACCGAGTCCGTGTCATCGCCATCATGATCTCTACCGTGCTGGCCGGCTGGGGACAGCTGATCTTCGTTCAGAACATGGGTTCCTTCCAAACCTATGGCGCCCATGAGCAGGTTGGTCTGTATGCCGGTGCTGCAATTCTGGTAGGCGGTGCTTCTATTAAGAAAGCAACCAACGGCCAGGCGCTGCTTGGATGTATCCTGTTCCACCTGCTGTTCATCGTAGCTCCGTCCGCAGGTAAGAACCTGTTCGGCGACGCGGCAATCGGTGAGTATTTCCGTGTGTTCATTTCCTACGGTGTTATCGCCCTTGCGCTGGTTATGTATGCATGGACCGGTTCCCGGAAAAAGAAAGAGGCGGAAGAGGAAGAATAATTCTATTAGAAGAGAAAGCAGAAGGCGATAAGCCGGCAGGGGCGAAGGCTCAGGTATCTGGACGATTTTGCGCATGGAAGAAAATCTTATCAGAATACAGGAAATGCTTGTGTATACAGTAAAACTGGATTAAAATAGAACTATGAATTTACGCGTACACAAATCCTAAGAAAGAAGGTATTTTGAGATGAAAGATTGTAATTGCGCATACTGCATGCAGGGGGAACTGGTAGCCAAGTTTGGTTATCCGATCTGTAAGATGGATTCCGGTTATTTGTATCTGTTTAAAGAGCAGAGCCATCCGGGTCGTGTCATTCTGGCTCACAATGAGCATGTAAGCGAACTGATCGATCTGTCTGATGAGGACCGCAATCAGTTTTTCGCTGATATTGCAAAAGTTTCCAGAGCCATCCATAAAGTATTCAAGCCGAACAAAGTAAACTACGGTGCATACGGTGATACTGGATGTCATCTGCATTTCCATCTGGTTCCGAAGTATGAGAACGAGTATGAGTGGGGCGGCGTATTCGAGATGAATCCGGGCAAGACCTTACTGACGGATGCTGAGTATGAGGAAATTGCCGAGAAGATTCGTCAGGCTCTGTAAAAGTGAAAACGGAATAAAAGGATAAAGCAACACGTCGTGCCTGACCGGAAAGGCTGAGCATGGCGTGTTTTTTTGTTGCCATGCATCCGGAGGAAGTTGCCAGCGGCAGGTTCTGCAGGTTGATCATACCGAGAGGCCGCCGGTGAAAATTGTGGAAATCACTTTTCACTTGCAACACATGACGGCAAATGTTATGCTTAAATAGATAAACATTTGTAAAACGATAGAAACTTAAAGGAGAATTTGTGATGATACAAGTCGAGAAACTGACTTATTCCTTTCCGGAGAAGGTATTATATAAAGATATTTCGTTTACATTGGAGGATGGTGTCCACTGTGCTCTGATCGGAAGCAACGGAACTGGTAAGACTACGCTGATTCAGATGCTGATGGAACCGGACGAGTGGCTGTACACCGGCAAGATCATAAAAAAGCAGGAAGGGCGGATCGGCTATGTAAGCCAGTTTTTTAAAACTACAAAAGAAAACACCATGACAGTTTTTGAGTATCTCAGTGAGGATTTTGTCCGTCTTCAAAAACAGAGTGAAGCACTTTGCGCAGAGATGGCCAAAGCGGGAGATCTGGATGAGGTATTTGCCAGATACCAGAAGGTACTGGATGAGATTGATGCGGTTGACGGCAACAATTATGTGTCCAATATCGGGAAAGAACTGAAACTGGCTGGCATGAAATCCATGGAAGATGTGGAACTGGGAAAGTTGAGCGGCGGTGAATATAAGCTTTTGCAGGTGATACGTCAGATGATGCAGATGCCGTCTCTGCTTATCATGGATGAGCCGGATGTATTCCTGGATTTTGAAAATCTAAATGGTCTTTGCCGGTTGATCAATTCCTATAAAGGGACGATTCTTGTCATCACGCACAACCGTTATTTGCTGAATCACTGTTTCAACAAGATTCTGCATCTGGAAAATGCAGATATCCAGGAATTTGACGGCAATTTTGTGGAGTATCATGTTTCTCTTTTGCAGAAAAAGATTGAGCTGCAGGAGTTGGCCGCAGCAGATCAGGAGGAAATTGAACGCACTCGTGCTATGGTAAAACGCCTGCGTGAGAAAGCAACCAGATTCGACAACGCGTCCTTCGGAAGGACCGTGCATGCGAAACAGACCCAGTTGGATCGGCTGGAAGCAAGGCAGATCAAAGAGCCGTTTGTCAATATCCGTCAGCCGAAGATCGTGCTTCCAGCGGTGGAAATTTCGGAAAATATGGAAGCTGAGTCAGTATCCGGGACTGCAGCCGATCCGGCAGCCGAAACCGCAGTCACCCCGGTTCTTCATGTGGAGAATTATCATTTGGAATTCGAGGATGTGCTTTTGGATGGAGTGAATTTTGATTTAAATCCGGGAGAAAAGGTTGCCATTGTCGGTCCGAACGGAACGGGAAAGACAACGCTTCTTCGTCAGTTATCAGCAAAAGATAACCCGGCTGTGACGATTCGCCCGGGAACGGAAATAGGCTTTTTGTCCCAGAATCACAGTGAGATGTTGAACGAAGAACATACGATTTACGAAGAATTTGAGGAGCTTGGTTTTGAAACAAAAGCAGAAGCCGCGGAATTGCTGAAGCAGTATTGTTTCGACGAAGCGATACTGGATAGCCGTGTGGGGACTCTTTCCGGCGGGGAAAAGAACCTGCTTCAGATTGCAAAAATCTGTGCAGGAAAGGCGAATCTTCTGCTTTTAGATGAACCGACCAGCCATCTGGATACCTATTCCCAGATTGCGCTGGAGAAAGCTCTGGCAGATTACCAGGGAGCAGTTTTGATGGTTTCTCATGATTTTTACAGTATTGCAGATACGATGGATTATGTGCTTTATGTGGAGGATAAAACACTGCGGAAAATGCGTGTGCGAACCTTCCGCAAGATGGTCTATAAAAATTATTTCAGTCAGGAATATCTGGAATTGGAACAGAAGAAAAAAGAGCTGGAATTGCGTGTGGAAAGCTGTCTGAGAGACCATGACTTTGAGGCGGCAAAAATTCTTTGTGAACAGTTGGAAGTGATCGTCAGAAAAATGCAGTAGACACAGCGAAACGTGGAACATGATTTCTGCCGTTTGTAGATGAGGAACCGAAAACGGCAGAAATCATGTCGAAAATCGTGTTGCCGGCAGAAGATAAAAAGCTGAAAGACCCATTTATTTTGAATCAGATTAAATAAAATCCTGCCTGTATCGGCGGTGAAGAACCGGTATCTGAATCGTAGTGGTCAGACAGCACGGATGACGCCGCAGGCAATCTTTTCGCCGGAGTTGCCGGATGGCTGCGTCATAAAGTCATCTGCGTGGGCGTGAATGATTACAGAGCGATTGATAATATCCGGAATGCGGAAACGTTTGTCATAAAAAGCAGACCAGGCATATCCCTGATTTCCGAGAAGTGGGAGCAGGTCACCGGAGTGCTGGGGGTGCATCATATTGGTTGGATTGTAGTGATCGCCGGTATTGATAAAGTTGTCGGAACAGTCACCGAACTGGTGAATGTGCATGGCATAAAAATTGGAGGAACCAGGGATGGAAATGTTTGGAAGTCCAAATACTTCCGCTTCTACGAGAACACCGTTGAATGGTGTTTCAAAAAATTTGACCAGTCCGCTGATATGCGGATTGGAAGAATTTCCCCGCACCCATGCCATGGCCTGCGGACGGTTTTCGGATAACTGCTGAACAAAAGCAAGTCTTGGGGTTGGTTGTGGATTCATAAAAGTTTCCTTAAAAAATAGATTTGATATTAAGATATGCTGGGAAAAGCGGTAAGTACGTGATAAAATGATAACAGTGTGAGAAAAATGAGTAAGAAAAAGCAATACAAAGAATCATGCGAGATAAGAGGAGGCGTAAACAATTATGAAAACAAGCCAGATTACAAGGGAGGCAGCACTGGAGCTTCTGAAAGAGCACAACAAAGAACCATTTCACATTCTTCATGGTCTGACCGTAGAAGGTGTGATGCGCTGGTATGCAAAAGAGCTGGGTTATGCAGAGGAAGAAGAGTACTGGGGAATCTGCGGTCTGCTTCATGATGTGGATTTTGAAAAATATCCGGAAGAGCATTGTAAAAAAGCACCGGAGCTGCTGTGTGCAGCAGGGGTGGGCGAAGACATGATCTACTCCATCTGTTCTCATGGCTACGGGCTTTGCTGTGACCTGGAACCGAAACATTTGATGGAAAAGGTGCTGTTTGCGGCAGATGAATTGACTGGTCTGATCGGTGCTGCAGCAAAAATGCGTCCGTCCAAGAGTACGAAGGATATGGAACTTTCCAGCCTGAAAAAGAAATTTAAGGACAAACGTTTCGCTGCGGGATGTTCCCGTGATGTCATTCGTCAGGGAGCGGAGATGTTAGGCTGGGAGTTGGACGAGCTGCTGAATAAGACACTGGAAGCCATGCGTTCCTGCGAAGATATGGTGAATGAAGCGATGGCTGAATAAAATATGTATCACCGGTGATGGAATGAAATTCACAGATTGAATTCAGTCACAGGTTATGGTATACTATCTTACAGATATTTGATTTGTGAAAACGGAAAGCAGGAGGAACATGTTATGGATTTTATGATGATCATGGCTGGCGGCATTGTTGTGATTATTCTTGCTGTTGTGGCGACGACTGTAGGTACGGTTTCCAGTATTCTTGGTGCAGTTGTTGCAGAAGAGGAAGAAGACGAAGAATAATTACGGCAGTTCAGCAGAAAAACTGTGAACAGGCGAAGAAAATCCGGATTGTGTTGGAGCAACGCAGTCCGGATTTTTTGGTGCCATACATCCGGAGGAAGCTGCCGGCGGCAGGTTCTGCAGGTGCTGGCAGGCGTGTCAAAAAGACTTCAGCGGCGTTTCTTCAGGAAATTTCTACGAATATTTCGTTCATTGTTTTTCTGCGCAGTAACAAAATCGTGTCTGCTGTCTGGCAGATGCTTAAGAAACTATGGGGACTGCACAGCAGCCGGGAAATCACTTCATCCGGGACAATGCCAGAGTTTGCCAGATGGATTTTTCGGCTGTGAGAACTGGCAATCCAGACAATCCGCGCGTGTTTTCCGCGAGGGAGATAAGTAAGGGGAAGTACCATAAAGGACTCGGGAAGATGGTGTTAGTGATAGGATATGCGGGCGGAGTAAGAAGTGAGCATAATGGGAATTTATTTTTTCTCAAAAAGCAGCAGGAGAGATATTTGCCATGAGAGTCTATAGACACGCAAGATTTGCTTGCTTTAATCCAGACTTCCATATAAAATTAGAGACGAGTGAAAATTGGTGTAAAAATGGTGTATAAGCACCAAAAGTACATGTCAGAAATGGCGAAAACCCCAGTAAAATAAAGGAGTTTATGATATGAGTATTTTAAACGTAGAACATTTGAGCCACGGTTTTGGCGACCGGGCAATTTTTCAGGACGTATCTTTCCGCCTGCTGAAAGGTGAACACATCGGTCTGATCGGTGCCAACGGTGAAGGCAAATCCACATTTATGAATATTATTACCGGGAAACTGATGCCGGACGAGGGGAAAGTTGAGTGGGCAAAACATGTGCGTGCCGGTTATCTGGATCAGCATACTGTACTGGAAAAAGGCATGACCATCCGGGAAGTTTTGAAGAGTGCATTTGCCTATTTGTTTGAAATGGAAGAACAGATGAATGCAATCTGTGATAAAATGGGCGAGGCTTCTGAGGATGAAATGAATGGGATGATGGAAGAACTGGGAACGATCCAGGATCTTCTGATGGCGCATGATTTTTATATTATTGACAGTAAGGTGGAAGAGGTTGGACGTGCTCTGGGGCTTATGGAAATCGGAATGGATAAAGATGTTTCTGAACTTTCCGGAGGACAGAGAACGAAGGTTTTACTGGCAAAACTTTTGCTTGAGAAACCGGATATCCTGCTTTTGGATGAGCCAACCAACTATCTGGATGAGCAGCATATTGAGTGGCTGAAACGTTATCTTCAGGAGTATGAAAATGCCTTTATTTTGATCTCGCATGACATTCCGTTCCTGAACAGCGTTATCAACCTGATCTACCACATGGAGAACCAGAAACTGGACCGCTATGTGGGCGACTATGATCGTTTTATGGAAGTACATGAGGCGAAAAAAGCGCAGTTGGAAGCTGCTTATAAAAAGCAGCAGCAGGAAATCGCAGAGCTGCAGGATTTTGTCGCACGGAATAAGGCTCGCGTGGCAACTCGAAACATGGCGATGTCCCGCCAGAAAAAGCTCGACAAGATGGACGTGATCGAGCTGGCAAAAGAAAAGCCGAAGCCAGAGTTTCATTTTATGGAAGCACGTGCTGCCGGCAAATGCATTTTTGAGACAAAAGACCTGGTAATCGGATACGATGAACCACTGACAAGACCGTTGAATTTATCCATGGAGCGTGGTGAAAAAGTGGTTCTGAAAGGATCAAATGGTATCGGGAAAACCACACTTTTAAAAAGTATTTTAGGTCTGATTCCGCCAATAAGCGGTAAGGTTGAATTGGGTGATTATCTTTCTATCGGTTACTTTGAACAGGAGATGGCTCCGGGAAATACAACTACCTGCATTGAAGAAATCTGGAAAGAATTTCCGTCTTATACCCAGTATCAGGTGCGTTCTGCCCTTGCAAAATGTGGTCTTACAACACAGCATATTGAGAGTCAGGTGCGTGTGCTGAGCGGTGGAGAACAGGCGAAGGTAAGACTATGTAAACTCATCAACCGTGAGACAAATATTCTGCTTCTGGATGAGCCGACGAATCATTTGGATGTGGATGCAAAAGAAGAACTGAAGCGCGCTCTGAAAGCATATAAGGGAAGTATTCTTTTAATCTGTCATGAACCGGAATTTTATCAGGAATTTGCAACCCGTGTGGTGGATTGCAGCGAGTTTTGTCTGAGAGGCTGATCGCTGGCTCATCATAACCTGGGATTTATAAGTTTTCCGGGTATCCGTATCGAATTACCGGGATACGGGTACTCGGATTTTTTACTTTTCATGTATACAAAATATTTCAAAAATTTCTCTTGCATAAATGTTCTATTCGTGATACCATAATCAAACAAATCAAAAATCTAAGAAGTTCACAACGATTCTATTCTTGAGTCATTCGTTGGTTTCATTTTTGGTTCCAATTTAGAAATCCGGATTTTTTAATGAAAAAAGTATCATATGAGAGGATGAGTACAAGGACTTTTTGTACTCAAAAACGCTATTTTTTCCTGGAGGTATATGCATATGGGTGAAAAGAGGAGAAGACCAGTAAGAAAAAGAAAGTATGATTTACAGAAACGAAGAACATTTGAAACAGAGGAAAAGCGAAATAATCGTTTTTTAAAAATGATGACTATGGGGATTTTATGCACATCTGCCTGGTCAATGCCGGCTTACGCAGGATGGATTGCGTCCGGAACCGGGCAATGGTTGTATGAAACGGATGACGGACAGTTGGCGGTGGGCTGGTTTCAAGACACGGACAGCGGTTGGTATCATATGGGAGATGATGGATGGATGCACGCGTCACAGTGGTATCTGGATGATGATCAGAACTGGTACTATCTGAATGAAGACGGTCGTATGATAGCGGCACAATGGTTTCAGGATATAGATGGAAAATGGTATTATTTGAGTCAAAGCGGTGCAATGTTGTCTGGTTGTGTGACACCGGATGGATACACGGTAGGTGCGGATGGAACATGGGATGGTGCGGAGGCAGGGCAGACGAGCAGAAAAGGCAGTAGTTCTGGGGGCACAAGTGGAAGTTCCGGCAGAAACAGGTCCGGCAGCAATTCTGGCAGCGCGAGCGGCGGTTCCGGCGGTATGAATGGCAATATAAATAGGGATTCCGGGGAGAACAAAAGCAGTTCAGACGGTGAAGGCAGTCAGGATGCTTCAGGCAGCACGGATCAGGAAGAGGATTTGGAAAAATTGCAAATGGCTATGAATATGCTGTTTTCCTGGTATGATTTTGCTGCTCAGGCGGAATCTAAGGTAACCGGCGAGGCGCCGGGTACGATTCCGGATAGTCGGTTTCTTGTAAGAAGCCAGGAAGAGATGGATGTAAGGCTTATGACGATTGCCGGGCAGATTCTGGATTCCGCTCATGAAGAAGATTCTTTGCATGAGGAAGATGGGACGTGCCGTGAGGTTTATGTGATCGGCAAGAATATAGTCCCGAACGGAACGATTTTAAAAACAATCTTTCGGGATACGGTTCAGTATTCTCATATCAATCTCGACACCATCGAGGTCGGGGAAGATATCTATTATGTATCAAAGTTTATCATAGTTCGAATATCGGACACTATTACAAAAGATGAGAAAAATGAGATAGAGGGTTATTGGAATATCGGTGACATGGTAACTCGTGAAATCGATGGGGAAAGCTATCAATTTTATTGTATTGATGATGCTTATGGAACATTACAGGGAACAGGAGAAAAACTGGTCTTATTTCTATGCGATTCTGTGATTCCGGCAGATTGGAATTCTGTTTATGTACCGCAGCAAAAAGAAGATGGAGTCTATGAATATGAATGGATTGCCGGACCAATTGTGAATTTTGGTGAAAGCAATGATTATAAGTACTCTGCGATTCGCTCCTGGCTGAATGAAAATGACAGTGATTTTTCTGATGCAAAAGAGGTAAATATCGGTGTTTCGTATGCCTATTCAGGAGAAACAGAGGAAGGAATGTTTGGACAGTTCGATGAGTCAGATTTGACCGCATCCTACATCGGGAACCAAAAAATGATGGATAAATTATTTTCTTTATCCGTGCGTGAAGCATTGACATATCGGGATTATTTATGGTGCTTCGAGGGGGAAAAAGAGGAAAATCCAGAGTCTCAAATCGGGGAATTCAGCAAAGGATATTGGCTTCGCACGCCTGAAGCAAATGCAAAGGTCTACGTTGTAGATTTGGTCAATGGAAATCTTCGTCCGGAATCGATCGATTGCAATGAAGAAGATGTGGAGGAAAGTGCAGATCAAGAGCTGGCTGCGACAAAAACAATCGGTGTGCGTCCGGCATTTGTTTTAGAAGATCAGGATTGGTCTGAGTATGGGGAGAACGGATTATGAATCATGTTGAGGAAAGAAAGGATTTAAAAGGAATGAAAGTGATAAAAAAGAAGAAAACTGCTGAGATTCTGGCGGTGATGCTGTTTATGCAAGGTGTGATTTTACCGCTCAGTTCCTGTGGGGAAATTGCTATTGCAGGGGTAACGGAGAGCGCCACATGTTCCAATGCAGAAAGATTTGCAACTTCCTGTGATGCGGAGTTATTAGAAAACGATATCTTTTTGGATGTGGATGGACAGGGAAATGCTACCTTGTCTGATGCAGAAATATGGGAATCCACACCTTCTGCTCTGGCTGCGGCTTCTTCGAAAGGGGTGACAGCCGGTGATCTATGGAACAACTGGGAGGGAAGTGTGGAATTTTCCGGTGAAGGTACGCCGGAATGTCCGTATGAAATTGAAAATCTGGAAGATCTGATGGGATTATCGGAAGCAGTGGCGGCAGGAAAATCCTTTCAAGGAAAATATTTTGAATTGCAGCAGGATATTGATCTTGGCAATTTGAATGTGAATAACGGAAATTGGAATCCGATCGGATGGTATCGCAACAAAACGGAATTATCCGGCGAAGTGAAGAACACATTTCAAGGGAATTTTGACGGCGGCGGCAATACGATTTCAGGATTGAAAATTGTAGATATTTCGAAAGATTTGAATCATGTTGGTTTATTCGGAGTGATTGAAAACGGTTCGGTAAAGAATCTGGTCATTGAAGGAGAAGATATTTACGGAGCGGAAAATGTAGGCGTTCTTGCCGGAACGATTAAAGGGGATTCGGTAATTCAAAATGTCCGGGTTTCCGGATTATTACATGCCAGTAAAGACGTTGGAGGTCTGGCTGGGGAGGTAACAGGAGAAAAGAATCTTGCTGTGATCGAAAATTGTATTGCAGACGGAATCGTGGTTTATTCGTCCGGCGCGGAAAGTTTTGCAGGCGGAATCGTGGGCAATCTTCAGAAAGCCTATCTGGTAGACTGCACAGCGATCACGCAGGACGGAGATTATAACCGGATATACGGAAAAGGATATGTAGGCGGAATTGCGGGGCGGATGAATCTGGCACAGATTTATAACGTTTATGTGAATGGAACCATTGGTGGAAACGGAAGCCGTGCGGCAGGTGGAATTGTCGGAAAATATGAAAGTGGCAATCTGGTTCTGGCGCGGATGGCAGGAGATATTTCCCGCACGAATAATGGTTCCGCATCGAGGGAAGGAACTTTTATCGGAACCAGAGAAAGCAGAGATTCTTTTACTTATGGAACAGAGCGGACCAATAATCTTTCGTATCTGTTTACGAACTCTGCAGCAAAAGCAAAACAGGCGGTCGGAAGTACAATCGATGGAGATAATTCCTTTACAAAATCTGCTCATATTGGTTATTGGACAGATTATGAAAAGAAATATCTGACTGTATCCGGAAAGATTGAAACTGCGTGTGGCGACCGGTATTTTTATGAGGAATTGGAAGATGGTGTCCGTTATATTATTACACAGAAGTTGAACCGGGAATATACTTCTTCAGGTTATGGAAATGGTCTTGGATTCTGTTTGGATCATTTTGCACCGGGATATATGGGAGAGCCGGTACGCGGCTATCTGGTATCAATCCCCCGCATTGATGCACAGAATGATAATGGAACTCTGGATACCGATGTGGCTGTTTTGACAGCGATTCCAGCAATGAATTCCTATTATCGAACCATTGACAAAGATCATACAGCAGCGATCGCACCGGGAGAGGTTGTGACTGTTCTTACAGCACCGAAAAATACGGGAACAAACCGGTATCAGATGGCTGTTGATGGGAGCGAGGCAGGTGGTGTGATACCACCGGTTTATCTGAATGAACAAGGCGATTTTGTTTCTATGCAGTATGTGAATGGCGGTTCCTATACATTTGTCATGCCGGAATGTGATACTGAGCTGAATGTGGAATATAAAAAAGTGACGACCAGTGTTGTTCTGGAACCTTCAGAAACTACGATTTCGATTGTGCATACCAGAAGTGGGAACCGCAGATCACCAAATGTGGTTACGGAAGTAAAGAATGACCAGGGCGTCTTGATTGCCCGTTATATTGATGGAGCGTTGGATCAGACAGTAGAAGTGCAGCCGATATCGATTCATGCAATTTGTAACGGCAGTGGGGATGTCGCAGACAGGACTGTGATATGGTCTGTGGATGATGGGAATCTTTTAGATAATCATTCTGATGTGGGATATACGTTAAAAGATGCCAAAATTATGCCAAATGTAAATTCCTCTTTTGTGCAGACGATTTTGAATCGAGAAATAGAGGCGCAGGCAGACAATCAATATCGGGAGAAAATCAGCAATACGGTCTACAGTCAGGCGGCAGTTGTAACAGCATCAACGAATCCTGAGACATCCGTGGATCAACAGGCAGTTTATGGGAATTGCCGTGTGAATGTGACGTTTCAGATCGTGGACCACACAACGGTTCGTGTTGATGGAATGCGGATGAGTCAGAATCAAATTGAGTTTACACTTACGCGAAAATTAACAGGAAAACGTTCCAACCCGGTGGAAACTTATCAGGTAACAGCACCGATTATTTTGAGTGCGGCATTGAATCCGGAACAGCCTTTTTTGAAAAATATTATCTGGTCTGACCGGGAAAGTGGAAACATCGTTCATATCGAACCTATGGGTGAACATAGACAGGAGTGTAAGGTCACATTGAATTATGACCCGGAAGGGGAGAGAAATCCTGCCTGGATTCAGAACATTATTCTGAATGACCGGGCGAAAGTTCAAAGCGATTCCAAGGCACAGCAGACAGGTACAGGAACTTATACAGAGGTCATTACAGCAACCAGCGAGGATCAGACCAATGGACATATTACAGCCAATTGTAATGTCACGATTCATTTTGTGACAAAAGATGAAACCTATATCCATTATTCCGGTGGCGGTTCAGGAGGAGGGTCTGGCAGAGGAAGTTTGGGTGGACACTCATCAACGACAGCCGTGACGGCTGGTCCGGGAAATTTTGCAGCAGCACTGCCGGACTATGTGGTGTCAGGAGTCTGGACGCAGCACGAGGATGGAACGTGGACATTTGCAGATGACACGCGCATGTACCAGGGGGAGTGGGCAGCCGTTTTTAACCCATATGCCAATCGTGCAATCGGTCAAAATGCTTATGAATGGTTCTATTTTGATGAGAAAGGTATTATGATGACGGGATGGTTTACAGATGCAGACGGACGAAAATATTATTTGAATCCGGTATCTGACGGAACGCAGGGGAAAATGGTCACAGGATGGAACTGGATTGACGGTTCAAAATATTATTTTAATGAGGATTCTGATGGTACGAAAGGTGCATTTGTTGAGGAGGTTACAGAATTTTGAAGAGATGGAAACGGGGAAGTGCCTGGTTGGTGGTGTGGATTCTGTTTTTAACGGCCTGGCTTCCTTTGGTTCCGTTGCTTGATGCACAGGGGGCTGTGACGTTTGGAGCATTAACTTATGATGAAGAACTGGTACAGCTATGGGATGAACTGGCAGATGCAGCAGGTATGGAACGGACAGATCTGCAGAATCATTACACATCTACATATCCCTTTCCCAAAGTGATTGCATCCGTAAAACAGCAGACAGGATTCAGCCCTGGTGGTGCATGGAGGGATTTAGAATATCGAAGTGTCTATTGTGTATCTCACAGCGGAGAAGCGGCGAATAATCCGGTTTCCTCTATGGTCTGTTCTTCGGCATGGTACGCAAAGGAACCCTGGACGTTTCAAAATCTTCCGGACTATATGCGTAATAGCGCGGCAGGTGATGAATATCGTCTTCGTTTTAATTTTCTGATGTTGGCTTATGGAGCAGATTATCATGCGTATCAAAATGGAGTAAATTCCAGCTCCATCGTGGGAACCGCAGATTATTATCTTTGCCAAGGGATCTGCACCTTGACGGAAGACGTTCAATTTACTGGCAATTACACACAGGATTGGGGGATTTATGAACCAATCGTGATGGATTGGGCCTCTCGTTTTCATCCAAATGGATTGGGAAATGCTCAGGTTTATGAAGAAATGAGAGCAAATGCAGAGCATGTGTTCAGTACGGTGTGGCACACGGCAAAATTAATGGCAGAATGCATTCAATCCGGGGAGGAAGGGTTTACATTTCAGCCGTCTGTCAGTCGTGAAGCAGACGGTATGTATCATGCCAAATTCCCCTTAACAAAAGAGACAAGACCACTGCTCATGGCATCAGCAATCGATGTGCAGGGTGACTGGAATTATCAGTTTATGAATGATGCGTTGGATTTTTATTCAGCCACGGGAGAACTGCCGGCATGTGGCTATCTGGCAAAGATCGATCCGCAGAATGCCAATGGGATTATCTGTGCGTCGATTGGAAAGGAAAGTGTGCGCGAACTGCATCAGCCGGTTCAGGTGCGCGGCAAATGGAGTTTGACTTATTCACAAGCCAATCTTGTATCTGCCTTGTGTCCGGGAACAAAGATTATGATAGGAACCGGGCGAGAACAGGAAAATATGTCCGGCCCTGATTTTTCGAGCAGCGGCGGGGTGTCCAGATACACCCATACCGAACGATGGCAGGCAGATTATATTGTGAATCTTCGAAAATTTGATGCAGAGACAGGATACCCGTTGGAGGGTGCACAGTTTGACATTTTGGAGGCGTTTGATGATAGTCAATTAGATGGAAATATTCTGGAGGATGACAACTGGGATAACGCGAAAGGAAGCCAGTTTCTGCGTTGGTCTGGCTGGGATTCCCCTTACGATGATTCGGTTGTGGATCCATGTCGAAAAGATCAGGAGATTACAGATGAAAACGGGTGGTTGACAGAGATGGGGAGTTCTGGAGCAGGACCGCTGCATTCCAATGGCATAAGAGCTCATCATGACGTAAAATATTATTCTTACACGAAAGGGTACTGCGGCGGACATCCGGAACCGGATCCTGAAGATGAAGAGGAAATGGATGCGTATGAGCGAGAAATTGCTGTTTGTGAGGCATTAGAACGCCAGGGAGGATTTTTTCATGCACTGGATGGAGGAGAAAATTTGCTTCGGGAAGACCGGGACAGACATTATGAAGCTTTTGTATCCCTGACATACGAATACTCTGCCAGAGAATTGACTGCAAGAAGCGGGTATATTCTGCATAACCAGGAGATGATTCATGAACCTCATGAAAATCGATATGAGGGAATTCATGAAAATACGATACCGGTAGAAACGGTTACGATTTATCCCAGCCAATATTATGCTCTTCGAAGGATGAAAGTAATGCCGGAACACGGAGAGGATGAAACGAGTGCGAGCGATTTATCCATACAGAGGGAAGCACAGGTCCCCCTTGCATCGTGGATGGATTGGGAATTTGATCCGGACATCATAGATGAGGATGCATGGTTTGAAGAAACGGATGATATAGCGACAGATTCTGATGCGGAAATATTGCTTGCGACAGTATCTGATGCAACGATATCCAATGCAGTGCCATTGCCGACGGAAATTTTATTGCCGGGACAGGTCATTCCATTGGAACGAAGTTATGGGAGTTCTGGGATGATATCTATGCTGTCGGATTCAATGCGACAGAGGGAACAAACGTATGAAGGGAGTGTTTCGCACAGTACATCTGCTTCACGCGCATCGAGAGTAGCCCCAATACCGGTTGGAAATACGGATTATGGAGGTGCAGGGGCGGCATGGACGTTTGAAGTTTATGACTATCGGACGGAAGGAGAGCTGCACGCCAATAAGCGTGATCAAAGTCTGAAGGCGGGTGAGCAGGAAACGTATGATTCTTACAGAGATACACAAGGAGATGCGACACTGGAAGGAGCTGTATATGGTCTGTTTGCAGCGGAGGATATTGTTCATCCGGATGGAAAGACAGGTATTGTTTACCAAAAAGGAAATCTGACATCAGTGGCAGTGACAAATCAAAACGGGGACTTTTCTTTTTCGTATTATACACAAAAACCGGGTGTGATTTATGATTACGAAACTGGGGAATTTGTTTTTTCTGATTTTCATGGACCAACTAATTTATACATGGGTGACTATGAAAAATACAGCAGTAATGAGGATTCTATTGATGGAAAACGATGGCATTATGAAATTGAGAATTTAGAAGAGAAAAATGGAAATTGCTGGATTGGTCGGCCGCTTATTTTAGGTGCTTATTATGTACAGGAATTGGTTCGCTCAGAAGGGTACGAATTGTCGATCTATGGTATCAATGAAGCTATTACAAATCGCTCTGCATGGTTAAACAAAGGGGATTTGGAGGCAAAAGGAACGGTTCGCCTGGTATCGATGGAAGAACAGATATGGAATGATTCTGAGGAAGATTTACCATATATGGCAACGCAATTGACTTTTGAGAGTCGGGATACGATCAATGGATATGATATCCAGATCAGTGGAATAGACCCAGATACCGTTCCCTCGTTCTATGTGACGACATCAGGTACGAAAGATGTGTATTCTGAATGGCTGGATGAGGTTGTGTCCTATGAACCAGTAGAGGCTGAACCTGGAACCAAGGTTTTGATCCACGGTGCCGGTGTGAAAGCAAATGTGGGAGATTGGATCGAGCTTCCTGATGGAGAGCAGATTTTTGCAGAGCATACGATCCTAGAACCTGTAAATTCCGATAAAATAGTATTGACCGGTTCCAAAGGGGCAATTCCAACCTTTGATATTCGTTATTTGCCGGAATTGACCGGGATTGCCTCAGGGAGTGAAACGGAGTTTATAGAAGCATGCAACGCTGCATTTTCAGAAATCGGATTGTTGCCGATGGGAACAGATGCACCATATTTGTTAATTCCATTGGGTGGGGATATGACAAATTGGCACAGGAATTTGTATCAATATTTGAATTCGGATCAATGCCCGGCATTTAATGCAGCATGGTTAGAAACCATAACGGTTCGGGAAGATGTTCCGTGTGCAGTTTTGCGATATTCTTTTCTAAAAGATGGAGAAGTCCAGCCGATTGTTTACAGTGCATCGGATGATGCATTTTATGTAAAATATGATGTGCGTTATAGTGAAGCAACAGAAGGATATTTGTACCGAAAGATTGCAGCATCTGATCTGGCTCCAGAAGATTATGAAATTGGGAATCGATTGTATCGCTGGATTCAAATTGCGCGTGAAAAACCGGAAAAAGAGATGGTGGAGCTGTATGAAAATCTGGAACTCATTGAATTTGTCAGTGCACAGGAATTTGTATCATATTGGGCCTATGGGGTCGGAGATTATCTGCGAAATGAAGATGGAAGCATATATCAAAAAGAGGTGATCTCATATGAAGAAAAAAGTGGATATTCTGTGGAACAAACTTTTTATCATGTGCCAATTGAGTTTACTTATGATCCGGATGGAAAATCTTACAAGCGTCATATTTCTCCGGAACAGATTCCGGAGGATGGGAAACTGATGCTCAGTATTCGATATGAAGATGTCTATGCCGGAAATAGGATCGGTCTGTCTGCATATGCTGTGCCATCGATGGATGTTGCCGGAACTTATATCCAGCCGGTTGTATTGGCATATCCCGGACAGGAACAAGTTTACGAAGACTGCGGGACACGTACAGAGCCGGTATTGGTTTTGGAACGGATTATATCAGAAAAAGTGAAATTGACAAAGACAATAGAAGAAAGCAGTTCCCGGATCCATACAGCTGATGGGTTCCGATTTAAGATCTACTTAAAATCAAATTTGGAACGGCTGTATCGTGATGAATCAGGAAATGTTGTGTGGATGAATCGAGAGGAGGAAGAATTAAGCGGAGAGGAAATCCTGAAAGAACTGAAACATTATCCGGAAAAGGTGCCGAAGATCATGACAAAAAAAGTGGGGGATGGTATTGAGGATCATACTTATGCAAGGATTCTGGAACAAGATGAAAATGGGTATAACTATGACAAATTTTTTGATGCGATCCGGGTTGCAGATCATGATATTTGGGATGATGCAGAGCCGACAGTTACTTCTTTAAGACCGATTGGAAATGTTCCAAACCGAACCGAGTTTACATTGGAGAACAAGAAAATTTCAGATGCGGTTCGTCAATTTGCAATTGACTGGTATCTGGAGGATCAAGTGAGTCAATTGTCTGTCGAGGCAGATTATTCGGATGAATTGTACGATCAGGCACTTTATCAGGCATCTGTTCAGGCGCTGGATTATTTAACGCCATTCTTTCGATATGACCTGGATACGATTTATGCTGTGTTGTGGGATTCGGAAGAACAGGGAGGAGCGGACGAGGATACTTCTACCTTATCTGTGGATATGCGTTCAGAAACGTATTATTATGGAGTTTCCTGTTATCTGCCCTACGGAACGTATATAATTGTAGAACAGCAGCCGCAGTATGCTCGTTTTGGTGATCTGAAAAATAAAGGTTTTCAGATTGAATCACCGAAAGAAATCATGGTTCCAACCGAACAGAAAGATTATGATGAGAGGTATTTGCATAAAAATGTTCCATGGTCTGTAGTGGATCCGGGTATCTCAGGAGAAGAGCAGGGGAATTCTTATCGGGGATATGCGTATAGAAAATTTTATAATCCTGTTTATTCTGCAAAACTTCGAATAGAAAAACTGGATGCAGTTACTCATGAAAATCTGCTTCATGATGATGCAGTTTTTCGGATTTATAAAGGAAAGAGAAATGAAAATCCTTATGGAGATGGGGAAGCATTATTTTATGAAGAACCAACGCTGATCTGCGGCAGCAGGGAGTTTCTGGAGGCCATGAAAGCAAAACATATTCAGCCTATGCGCAGGGGGCAGAGTTTGTGGGTACAATGGATGGGGAATGCGGCTGGTCCGGGTGTTCTTTTCACAGGCATTGTCGCAGCAGGAACGCCGATTTGTGAAGAATCTGATCAGGTGGTGATGAATGAAGATTTATCGAAAGAAGCGGAATGGATTTATTCCTATTCTACGGAGCGAGAAAGCAGAAATCCTGATATAGAACCTGAAACTCAAAATGTGGGATATTTAGAAACACCACAGACACTGGATGCCGGTGTTTATGTGATCTGTGAGATCAAGCCGCCGGATGGTTATGTGCGCACAGACCCGATAGCATTGGAACTTTATTCAGATAAAGTTGCGTACTATAAAGAGGGAAATCCCAATGAACGTGTGTTTGCTGCAATTTATGAATATGTGCAGAATGAGCAAACAGAACAAATTGCCAGAATTTATGTGGAAAATGAGCCGATTACACTGCAGGTAGAGAAGCGGAAAGAAGCCGGTACAATTACTTACAAGATTGATGGACGAATCGAAGGTTCACTGGCTAAGATTGGCAATGATCCGGATTATGTATATGCCTATGATCATGGAGATTATTTGGGATATGCGTG
Source organism: Brotaphodocola sp. (assembly GCA_051877535.1). Classification (GTDB taxonomy): domain Bacteria; phylum Bacillota; class Clostridia; order Lachnospirales; family Lachnospiraceae; genus Brotaphodocola. The sequence goes on along the minus strand of JBJEIZ010000033.1, from coordinate 2,248 downwards.
GAAAAAAGGAACGCTCATGTATTTGCAGTCGAGAAGAGCTGCCGGGGAAGAGGTAGAGATTGTCTATGACGGTTCAAACTTTGCGGGATATGGTTATATTACGCGTACATTGGAAACGGAAGAAAATCCATATGCAGTCAATGCCTTGATGACTCTTTATCAGGCATTGGAATTGTATCCGTCGGGAGATACAGAGGATGCATATTATGAAGGACTCGAAATTGAACGAAATGTCGTGAATGATGTAGTGCGCATATATGTAAAAGACACGAATGAAGATATCCTGTATTATGATTTGAATAATCTTTTGTTGAGACGAACAGGACAGGGAATGTATGCTTTTCGAAGCGGAATTCCTTATCTGGAGTTTTATGGGGGTGATCTGGAAAAGGTTGAATATGATAGAAAGAACAGAAGATTGATTGTGGGAAAAGAGACGCTGATTTATCATTTGGACCGTGATGGGTATCGGGATTCACTGGTTGATCCGAATACCGGAATGGCTTATATAAAACCGGAAAATGCTGAATACACAGACAGCGTTTTTGTGTGGCCAGTACATATACATAAAGATGAATTTGGAAATGTTATCAGCAAAGATAAGATCCATACATCACGGATCGCTGCAATGGGAGAACAGCAGGAATTTGAATATATTACAGGAAGTTGGAATGGTCAAGGTGATTCGGTCAGCCATCGATTAACTACGGTTTATAAAACAGCAGATGAAAAGAATTTGAATCAGGAAGCAGTGATCAATCAGAATAATGGTAACTTTGATAAGTTTATGAATCCGATTTATGATAGGTATGGACTGGTTTCTTATTATTCAGTATCAAAGGATACTTATGAAGAAGGTACCAATCTTTGGGATAGAAATGGTGATTTTATTCGCTATTTTGAGTCGGATTATTTCGAAAATTATAAAAAGGCGTCTTATCAGTCGGGTAAAGAACAAAAATTGCCAGATGAGTCAAAGAAGTCAACTTATCATCGGTATGGAGAAAGTTATATTTTGGAAAACACCTGGATTTCGTCGGATCGGACACCGAATGATCCATTCCGGCTGGAGCTGACAGATGGCTGCGCGGATATTTTAAAACGGGTCTCGAAAGGAATCTATATAATAGAAGAATTACAGCCTCCGGAGGGATACGGCAAAGGATTTCCGGTCGGAGTTCGTGTGCAGGAGCAGATAGAAATCCAGGAGATCTGTATGACAGATCCTCGGATTAAAGCTGAATTTTCCAAAATAGATTCACCGGAGCATTATGAACATAGAATTCTTGATATGATGCATGGTGGCGTTGTGAAAGGGAAAATTGTGACAGGTCTCGGTGAATATAGTCATCATGCTGTTTCTGGTGCAGAACTGGCTTTGGTTTCGGGTGAGGATGTCTGCGGCAGTTGGACGACGGGTGAAAATTCTGTTTATTTGGAAGAAATTCCAATGGGAACATATACGTTGAAAGAACTGACAGTGCCGAATGGATTTGTTCGCAAAGAACCGATGGAAATCAGAATTACAAGTATGCCGCAAGTACAGACATTTATGGTGAACAATGATCATACCAGAATAGAGGTGGAAAAATATGCATGGGAAAATCGAAAGAAACAAAAGATTGGTGGTGCGGAGTTCGGGCTATATCCTGCAATCTTAGATTCAGGAGGTCAGATTTGCTGTGAAGAAGGTCAGCCTTTATATGACAGAGCGCATATACTGAATCGCTGGACCAGCAGTAATTGTCAAATGTATCGAGATTTTATCCCGGAATTTGAGAACATGTACAGGACTTACGGAACAATGCCGGGGACAGTTGTTTGCTGGTCATCGGAAGGAGAAAATTACAGGGCAGAGTTTGTCTGTGCAGATGTAAGCGAGCGTGATACGAAACATCCGACATCATCTGTATTGGTTTTCCGAACGGATCAGGGAAAGGACATTCGGATTACAATTTATGAAAAACAGGAAAAACGATTGGGAACTGATTTTGTGTTTGAATATCAGTTTGAATATGAAAAACTGCCGCAGGTGAATGCGTATGCTTGTGCGTGGCAGACGGTTGAAGGGATTTATAGAATGGACTATCTGCCAACGGATGCTGTATATGTGTTGGTGGAAATTCATGCTCCGGATGGGTTCCTGCGTTCACCGGATCTCGTGGTACAAGTTGCCGATACTGCCGATATTCAAAGATATTCTATAGAAAATATACGAATAGAATCAGGACAAACAGAACCACCGGAG
>JBJEIZ010000032.1:12245-13859 GCA_051877535.1 Brotaphodocola sp. | reverse complement strand
CTTAACAAAAGATATGGTTAGAGACAAAATGTAAACGTGATTAGAGAAAAAGAGAAATGCTGTAACTAAAACACCTTAGTAAATTTTCTCTGATTATATTTACAATTTCATGTCCATCACTTATACAGTTCTTTCGGTATCTCAGGTTCATAATATTTCCCATGACAGGGAGCAGCCGCATACATGACTGCAATAACCATCAATACCCGTGACAACATTCCCACGATTTTTTTCTTCATAAGCCCCTTCTCCTTTCCGGGAATATTTCAATACCCAACTTTTTATATCAAATTTAACATACAAACAGGAAAAGTCAATACAATTTGCGTGAACAGCCCTTTTAAACGCGTGAATTGACAATCACATTTATGGAATTATCTGTTTTTTTATGATATTCTATATGTACGCAGATTGCAAAAGGAAAGGGGTAAATATTGAATGGGAATTCTGGAACTGCATCATGTCGGGTACATATACAGTACAAAATATCAGAAAGTAGAAGCTTTGAAGGATGTCAGCTGTGTATTCGAGACGGGTCTTCTGCAGGCAATTGTGGGGCGTTCGGGGAGTGGCAAAACTACGCTTCTGTCACTGATGTCAGGGCTTGACCTGCCTTCATCCGGTGAAATTCTCTGTGAAGGAAGGCCCACATCTTCCATGAAGCTGGATGAATACCGGAGGGACAAGGCGGCAGTTATCTACCAGAATTTCCGTCTGCTTCCATTGCTGACCGTTGCGGAGAATGTCATGTATCCCATGGAGCTGAAAGGAATGAGTGCGAGAGCTGCCAGAAAAAAAGCCACGGAGCTTGTGGCCCGTGTGGGATTGCCGGAAAGTGTGCTGAACCGTTATCCGGCGCTGCTGTCCGGCGGGGAACAGCAGCGTGTGGCCATCGCCCGTGCCCTGGGAATGGATACGAAAATACTCCTTGCGGATGAGCCGACCGGAAATCTTGACACCGCCAACGGGGAAAATATTTTCCGTATTCTGCAGTCTCTGGCACACGATAACAGTTATTGTGTGATTGTAGTAACCCATGATGACGGGATGGCGGCGAGGGCAGACCGGATCCTGAAGCTGGAAGACGGAAGAGCAGTCAGGTAAGGGGGCAGGGGAAAGCTATGTACGTACGCAATGGTATCAAAACAACTCTCCGGGCCGGAAAAAGATCGCTGCTGTTCGGGATGCTGATTTTCCTGCTTACGGTGACCGTTACGCTGGGTGCCGGCATGTGGGTTTACTGCTCCCGGATGCTGGCGCAGTGCGATGAATCCTACACTACGATTGCCCTGATCGAATATATCGGTTCGGATTATAACAACCAGGATGCTGCAGATGAATTTTCACGAAATGCTGCACAGGAGATGAAATCGGTGGATATCGGGGCGCTCGATGGAGTGAAGCTTTGGGAGCCATCGGAGAATACGCTGGTATCCATACAGGATTATAAAAGGAATTCAGGAGAACTTCCCTGTGGGGATAAGGCAGTTCTGGAGGTGAGCCGCCTTGTTTCCATTCCAGTGACAGCAAACGGCGATTTCGAGGACGAAACACTTCTTCCCCAGGATTGTGTTGTTTATGATGCGGACAGGCGGCTGTGGATCGTCCGCGGGG
>JBJEIZ010000032.1:1361-12145 GCA_051877535.1 Brotaphodocola sp. | reverse complement strand
CCCCAGGATTGTGTTGTTTATGATGCGGACAGGCGGCTGTGGATCGTCCGCGGGGAAGGGAAAGAGATGGAAGCCTATCCGGTATTCACGGAAGGCGGCGTGAAGGCTCTTACAGAGCAGGAACTGCCGGACCGCTATATTATTTTCAATGAAATCACATCCGAATATCAATTGGTATCTCCCGATTCTGTTTATGAAAACAGGGTCGATACCCGCAGCCTGCAGGTTCTTTTTCCTGTGGACGGGCAGAAGGAAAGCCTGCCCTATTATACCTGTTCCAATGGCCGGTATACAGGGACCTATGAGAGCAGCAGTTATTCTGCTTATGTCAGCCGGGTACTGTATGCTGCGGATGATATCGAGGGAAAGCTGATCATGCTTGATCCGGGGAATACGGATTTTAAGCCGGAGAGCGGTGAAAGGTACCTGATTCATGCTGATAAAATCATGGGAAGCAGTGGAAATGGGTCGTATTCTGTGAGCAGCTTTTATGATGGCTGTGAGGAGCTGCCCTACCGGAAGATCTCCGATAAGCCGGAAACGGAGGGTGACGGCATTTTTCAGGAGTACAGCCAAACCTATCAGATTGCCGGCAGTTATGCCCGAATGGAAGCGAGCAAGGATGTTTCTTCCCTGGAAGTATTCCATCAGGGAACTTTATACCTGAAAGAAGGCCGGTTTCCGCAGGAGGGGGAAACCTCTGCCTGTGTTATCAGCGGCACCACCGCCCTTTCCATGAAAATCGACGTGGGCGACCGTATTTGTGTGACAGAACTGGTTTCACAGCCTTCTGACCGGTTTGACATGGAACCTTCGGCTCAGGGGCCGGTGTCTCTGACCGTTGTGGGCATTACAAACGAAAGCCGTGCTTATGACGGATGCCTGTGGACTTCGGGGAATGTCTTTTCGTCTGATGGCCGAGTCTCCGGAGGTGCTGCAGGTTTTGCTTCCCCGAAGTTCGGCTATCAGATCGGCAGATGCGTGCTGGATAATGAAAGCGCTGCAGACACCGTTGAACGGATAGAAAATATGCTGCCGGAGCAGGTCCATGTGACACTGTTTGATCAGGGCTATGCGGAAATGTCACGTCCTTTGAAAATGCTGCTTTCCATTGCAAAGGCGGTGACAGCAGCAGGAATCTGTGCCACGCTGGTGGTACTGCTCCTGTTTGCTTATCTGTTCGTGGCAAGACAGAAGGAAACGGTGTCTGTTCTGTCCTCCCTTGGAACACCGGAGCGTAAAATCGGTCTGTGGATTCTGTCCGGTGCGGCTGTAGTATCCGGTGTTTCTGTTATCTTTGGGGGAATCGCCGGAGGTATGGTGTTCGGGCGCGTACTGGATATGACCCTGCGTGCTGCGAAAGGGCTGTATTCTGTGGATAGACGATACAGTGAAACAGCAGTGGGTGCTGCCATGGATGCGATCGATTCCGGGAATCTTCCTGTCCGGGTCATTGCAGCGGTATGTATGGCGGTATTTTCCATGGCCATGATGCTGTGTATTTTATTTTTACAGGGAATGCACCGGACGGGCAGTCCGAAGAAGGGAAAAAGCCGTGTCCGTGTTCCTAAAGATCAGACCTCTTCCCGGGGCAGGGGAACTGCCCGATATGCGCTGCTGGCCGCAAAGAGGGGCGGCTGGCGTTCCGGCGTTGTCATGGGCGTCGCCTTTGGGTTATCCATGTTTCTCGGGATGCTTGCCGGTTCCGTACAGGATAAACAGACACAGCTTGACGATATTTATCACAGCACCATGGAAGGTTATATTGTTGATACAAGCGGGCGCAGTGCCCTGGGAGTCGGTGTGCCCTTTTATGAGGTGCAGGAATTATCCTCTTCGGGCCTGTTGAATGAAATCCTTGTAAGTACCGGCTATCATTACTGGTTTGAGGGAGAGATGCCTGACTTCGGCAGCGGGCAGTCTTCCGGGGACCGGATGAATGCATGGCTCAGAAAACAGCCGGAGATTACAGCCCTGAACGGATTAAGTGCTGCACCTGAATTTTTCTATCATCAGAAGTGGGAAATACAGTGGCTTGAAGGCTGGAATGAATCCATGTTTTCGGATGACCGGTATGAACCGTTTTTGGCCGGATACGGGGAAGGTGTGCAGTATCCGGCGCTGGCAGGCCGGAATTTCATGGATGAGCACCATCTGTCCCCGGGGGATACTGTGGAGCTGTGGACCAGGGCAGATACTGCCGGCGGAGATTACATAACAGCACCGGTTACCATACAGATCGTCGGTACATATATGCAGAACAGCAGTAAAAACAGTATCTACGTTCCGCTTTCATTCTGCTGTCCGTCGTCTCTGATCTGTACAGATGAAGAGGTCAACACGGAAAATCCTTCATGGATGCAGGATATGGATACACTGGAGCGTTATAACGCCAATGCCGGATCCACGGTATTTGATACCTGTCGTTTTTCTTTGAAATCAGCTGGCGTGCTGGATCATTTCAGAGATTATCTGGAGGAAAAAGAATTCAGCGCAGTGGGAAATCTGAAACGCATCCGGACGACGATCCTGCTGAAGGACAAGAGCTTTACGGAAGTGACAGGAAATCTGGAACGGTACATGACATTTACGGATATCCTGCTGCCCGCATTGATGGCAGTAGTGGGATTGATGGGCTTTGTAATTTCCTGGCTTATGATCAATGGCAGGAAAATGGAATTTGCCGTAATGCGGGGGATCGGTGCAGGCAGGGTTACTGTGTTCTTAACATTTTTTATGGAACAGATGCTCCTGTGTCTTGGCGGCAGTATCCCCGGAATCCTGCTCCTTTTGCTGATGGGATACGGGAAGACTGTATGGATCGCTGCAGGAGCAATCATCCTGTGCTATCTGGCCGGCTGTGTCATATCAATTCTGACAGTCAGCAGAATCAACTTAATGGAGCTGCTGACAGAGAAGGAATAGATGAATGATTAAGATTGAAAAGAGTGAGAAATTTTATGAATCATTACAGTATTCTCCTTTTTTTAATTAAATCAATAAAATCACGGCGTAGTGGTGTCAGATAGCTTTTTCCAATGGGAATACGTTCTTGGTTTGTAAGCAGAATTTCCTTATTGGTCATATTTTCGATATACTGCAGGTTCACGATCAGGGTACGGTGACACTGGGAAAACTGGGAAGGAAGTATTTTCAAAACATCTTTTATTGGTCTGGGAATCTGGTACTGTTTTTGAACCGTGATCACATTCGTTGAGTGATTGCTGCTGGAAAAATAGATGATTTCCCGGTAGGGAATCTGAATCCAGGTATCCTTGACCCGGTAAACAAAATTCTGAGAGCATGTTTTTTCAAGTACCTGGTTCATGCAATGGCTGATTTTATCATAAGAGGCAGGCTTTAACAGGTAGTCCAGCGCATGAACCGGATATCCTTCAAAAACAAAATCCTGAAAATTTGTCAGAAAGACCAGTTCTCCTGTGTAGGAGGCAGAGCGGATTTTTCGTGCAATATCAATACCATTCCCACTGCTGTCCGTGCTGTCCAGTATGATGTCAATAAAGATAATATCGTATTCTTCGGGGTCATGTCCGGCGAATTCTTTTTCTGATGATACGCTGTCAATCTGAAGATGACATTTTTCTCCGGATGCCCACTGCAGCAGTAAATCGGTCAGCTGATGGACATAGATGGATTCGTTTTCAATAATACAGCAGCTTAATTTCATGGCGTTCCTCCTGTGGGTGAGTTAAGGGAAACAGACAACGGTATGACAATATTTACATGGAAGGAGTCTTTTTCCGGGGCAAGAGTCAGGAAACCACTGGCGTCTGAAACGATTTGTTTGATTCGTTTCAGCCCGATACCGTGTCCGATTTCTTTTTTTGTGCTGATCAGTTCATTGGAAACATCAAACCGGTGATTTCCGGAAGATGAGTTGCTGATATCGAAAAAAAGGAACTGATTGTAGGGTTTTATTTCCAGCCGTATGTATTTTTCCTGTGTTTTCTCCAGTTTTTCGCATGCATCAATGGCATTATCAAGAAGATTACCCAGAAGAGAAGTCAGTTCCAGATTGTCAAGCGGGAGTGATTCCGGCAGGAAAATACTGTGCGTGAATGCAATGCCGCATTGCTGTATCCGTGGGAGCTTACTGGACAGAACCGCGTCAATCACACTGTTTCCGGTTCTTACCAGCCAGCTTCCTTTTTCCAGTTCATGGCTGATCTCATGCAGGTATTCCTGAATCTGTTCCCACTGCCTGGATTCTGTCATTGCCTGCAGCGCAGATATATAGTGGTGGAAGTCATGCTTCCAGGTACGGAGCATCTGGTTGGTGTTGCTGATCAGTTCATATTGCTGCTTTTCAAACAGTTTCTGCCGGTTTTCCTCTGTCAGTTCGAGATTTTTCTGATAGAGCAGTCCGATAGCATGAAGAAGGAAAATGGACAGGAACAGAATCAGGATAAAGACGGCAATTGAGAAAAACAGGATATTTTCTGTAAATCGGTCGATCTGTTTCAGATACAGCAGCAAATCCAGAAGGAGTTCTACCGATACGATACCAAAAGCAATCATCATAAAAAAAACTGCCTGCAGATACCAGGGAAGAATCAGATTCTGCTTTCTGGTTCTGGTTAACAGGAAAACCGAACAGAAACATACCAGAAGATAGATGAAGGTCATCACATAAGTAATCGGATATTCGTAAAGGCGTTCAGATGCAGAATAATCTGTTAATAATGATCCCGACAAAAAAGTAACTGTATCGGCAAAAACGACAATTACCATGTAGATGCTTCCCCAGAAAATCTTACGGGTAACAGGAGAAGTACTGATTACGTATGCGATAGCAATGTGCAGAAAAAGGGTAATCCACATGCGGAGACCGTCAGGGACAGATAAATAATTCATGGCTGTCACAAGAGAAAATTCAAGTAAGAAACAGACTGCCATCAGGCAGCGGGAAGGTTTCAGTTCCAGCTTACCGGCTAACAGGTAGAAAAACAGAACTGTTTCAATCAGGGTAATAACCGGATCGAAAAATATTTGCAGTAAAAAACTTACCATGGAGAAATTGTCCACCTTTCTTTTGCAATCTGTGTACATATAGAATATCATAAAAAAACTGATAATTCCACAAATGTGATTTGCAGTTCACGCGTTTAAAAGGGCTGTTCACGCAAATTGTATTGGCATTACCGGTGCACAAGAAATGCCCGAACATTTTCCGCCCGGGCGCTCTCGGTATCAATTATTATTCAGCTCAAACTTTACAATTTCCTCTGTCTGTGTCTTGCAAGTGTTCCTCTGCCGTACCCATTCCATCTGCTTCGCGGCTTTCAGCTTTTTCGTCGCGCCATATTGTTTTCCAGCGACCTAACGATCAGTTCCATGCGGTATCGTGCCGCGTCTTCAATCTCGGTGTAATATTTTCTTACGCGCACTCGGCTATGGATATAGTGCGTTTGTTTTTTCCCGTTCATTCTATTCCTCTATAACCGACAGAAGCTGATCCTCCATGATGTCAACGGCATCATCCTGGAAATGAAGTGTTTCTTTCGGAACCGGTTTTTTCCCAGTGCTCAGATAATTCAGATAGATTAACTCACTGCTGTTATTGAGCTTGGCAATAATCGTATTGTATTTCTGCTTGACTTCATGCTGGGTCATATGCAGCATTTTCGCTACAGTACTGTAAGGCAGCGGTTTGGAATCTTCAGGATTCACTTTTGTATAGAAGATGGCGATTTCCTCATCGTCCAGAACCTGTCGGATGGCCCGGTTAATAATCTCCTGATGTTCGGAGCGCAGGCATTCTTCTTCCGGGGTAGGTGTATTGGACCGTACGGTATAGGCATCATCGATTGTGGCCCTTCTGGAATTGGAAGCGTAATATAAGGTTGACTTGACGATTTTCAGAGAGAGCCCCGTGCGGTTGGATATCATGTATTCATCACAGTCAGCGCCAATTGATTCATAGTACGCAACGGCCGACCTTACCAGGGAAACATTTTTGGCATCATACTGCGTCAGATTCTGGGAGTAGCTGCGTATATAGGCAGTAATCTCTTCCCGGATCCGCGTCACGAAAAAAGTGGTCGGGGTACTTCGGTACGGATCATATTTCTCATAGATTTCAAAGACCTTTGCGGCAACCGACTGTAAGACATCAGCCCGGGAGTCATTGTATGTGATATATTTGCTTGTGATTGCTTTATATTCGGAAGATACGTAGGCGACAATACTTTCCCAGAAACTGGTTTTGATGGCATCGATTTCCCATTCTTCTTTTTTTGTGAGCCTGCGTACCGATTGGATCAGTTTATAATAGTTCAGTCTTCGGAAGCCCTTCACAAATTGATACTGCGCTTCCCCAAATTCCCGTTTTTCAGCAATAAACCGGATCAGTTTGTAAATCTCTTCCCGGATTCCATCCAGATATTCCCGTTCCTTATCGGACAACGTGCGGGATTCCTGCAGTTTCCGGAATGATCTTTCTTCTTCTTTTAAGTGAATATAGTGGAGCTGGGCATTGGTGATATCGCTGTTGGCTTGAATGATTTCAGCAGCCTGAATAAACAGATCCTGAAGCTGTAGGACATGGCATTGTTCCTCATCCGTAAAGGGACGCTGTTTTTCAATGACTTCATATTCCTTCAGTTCCTGATTGAGGTTCATCAGATATTTTTTTGCATTTGTTAATTCCTGCGTTGTGTGATCCATTTTATTCTCCTTATGTGTGGTTTTGAGTGAAAGTGTTGTTCCCAAACCTGGTGTTACAAGGCGGCTGCTTTACGTTTGACGGCTGAACAAGAGAAACATAAAAAATCCATATTGTAATCAGGGAATGGGAAACTGGCATTTCCGCATCCGGGCGCAGATGCAGGAAATCGGATATTTTGTGTGGCAGATTCATCCGATAGGAATAAAATGGGATATTGTCCCTTTGGCTCATCTGCGCGGAAAATCTGAAAAAAGGGGGAGAAGGACATGAAAAACAGGTCAGGCTTAAAAAAAGGAATAGCGCTGGGAATATCCATATTTGTCATGGCAGCAGTACCGGCTTACGCAGCCAGTATGGATGAGGAATCGGTGGCAGAGGATGAGAAGATATGGCAGGGCTGGACAGAGGAAAACCGGGAAAATGCATGGAATGCCTATGCGATGACCAACTGGAGTGATATGGATGACCTGCTGAATTTCGGCACGGGTGATTCATCTGCCAGGGCAGAAATTAATGAAACATTAAGGAAAAAACTGGAAGCCGATATTGAAGCCTATCTTACATCAGAGCAGGTAATAAATCTATATGAAAACGGTTCCCTGGGATCGTATGCACCAACATGCTATAAGGAATTGCTGCTTGCCATTGCCGGGAACCTGAATGAGGGAATTTCCGATCCCGGGGATGATATGTTCCATATCAATGAATACTTTAATGCCGATCAGGAGATTCATTCCCGTGAAGATTCGATCCGGTATCTGTTCACATATCTGATCCGGTGCGAAAACACCTACAACCGGTCTCATCCAGGTGCGGTAGATCACTACGTTTCCGATGAAAAGCTCGCAGCAGTCGTGCAGAGCCTTCTGTATGGTTCTGATTTTGCCGTGAATTATGAGGCGTATAATGAGGAAAACGCAAAAGAATACTATGAACGGCATAAGGAAGAATTCATCTTCAGCGGAAAACAGTATGATTTTGCATCCAGAATACTGGATGATTATACAGCAGTAAAAGCAATTGGCCACCTGACCAATTATCAAAGTACCGTATCTGATCACTAAACAGAGGGAAGCCTGATTTTCATTCCTGGAAAAACAGGCTTTTTATTTTGTGGTATACTGACCCAGATAACAGGTTGCGAAGGGGGAAACATCTTATGAAATGTACGGTCTGCAATCAGCAGATGGGTCAGATGCGGGTCATCAGAAACGGAAGAATCTGCGGCAGTTGCCTGGGGAAGCTTCCCCGTTGTGCACGGGAACAGGCAGAACAGCTGTCAGACTGGCAGATCCGCCGGATCATCCGCCTGTTTCATGCACCAAGTCATGATCACTGGCTGGCTTACAACTGGTTTCGAATAAACAATCATGCAATCTGCTTTTCCGACAGGGAGATTGAGCTGAACTGTCTGAACAAAATCTGGCTGGGATTTCATCTGAACGGTCAGGCGGGAAAACAGGCAAAAGGCAGACTGCTGTTATGTATCGAAACAAGAAAGCCCGGGATTATCTTCCGGGAAGAACTCTTTCCTTATGATATAGCGGTACCCTATCAGATCCGGGGAACACGGATCTATTATGGATTTCCACCGGAACTGGTGGATACGGTAAATGCCATCCAAAAAGCGTTGGATCAGCAGAGTTATGATCTGAGCGCGTTCCGGGAAAATCCAGGCAGAAAGAACAGCAAAACCAGGGAACAGGAAAAAACTGGAGAAGGAAAGGAACATGAAAATTTCCCGGAATCAGAACTGGAAAAAGCCATGAAGCTGTATTCGGTTTCTATTCCGTATACAGAAAAGCAGATCCGGCATATACGAAATGAACTGATCAAAAGAAATCATCCGGACGTGACGGAAAATGGGGGAGGTGACGCGGAAAAATGCAGAGAGATTCTTCAGGCATACCAGATTCTGTTGAAATACATAAGCCCGGAAGCAGGAGATTCCGGTTCGGAAAATTGATGAAAAAACTGTACCGTTATGTGCTGTTTTGGGTGGCAGTGTGGCTGGTATTCAACTGCCTGTTTATGGTTGTTTTTATACCCAGCGGTTCCATGAAAAACACCTTGAATGAATTTGATTGTGTGCTGGCGGTCAGATATGGCAAAGAAGAAATTGAAAGATATGACATCGTAGTTTTTCATTCCATAGATGAGCCGGACAGATACATGATCAAACGGGTGATCGGTCTGGGTGGGGAAACCATCGAAGTGAAAAATGGATCCGTTTATGCAGATGGGGTGAAATTGCGGGATGATTTTATTTTAGAGAAAATGAATTCTGACGGTGATGGCACCTATGAAGTTCCGGAAGGATGCTGTTTTGTGATGGGCGATAACCGAAACGAATCGTATGACAGCCGTTACTGGAACAACAAATATGTTCCCCTGGAAAAGATTGAAGCGAAAGCAGAACTGATTTTTTTCCCGTTATCCGATATGGGATTCCTGAGGACAGAGAATATGATGGAAAGAGGGGATGGACAATGAATAAATTATTAAACAGGATTGCAAAAGTGACAAAGCCGATTGTTTTTCTTTATGAGAAGATCTGTTCAGAGGATGCAAAGGAGTTTCTTCCTTCAATCCTTGCATCCATCTGGATGGGCATGGTTTTTCTTTCATTCTTTATCAATACGTTTCCCTGGAAATCGATGGGTGAGTTTTTTCTTGCCTTTATCGTTGCAGCGATTACAGGGAGCATCGGGATGACGGTTATCATGTATGGAATTTCCTTCATCCTGATGATCCTGCAGCTGGTACTATGGCCGGTTGTGATGCTCCACAGGCTCTGTGTGGCAGTGAGCCGGGCCGGGAAGGATACCGGGAAAGATCTGACACTGGAGGACTTTATTGTCATGGAGAAAGATCAGCCGGTGAATTCTGTAACGTTTTTATGATGTTTGGATTTGCTATACAATGATTTCGGGAAAGGCAGCTGTGAAAGGCTGCCTTTTCGATGGTTCAGCAGAATGAACCGGATACGGGAAAAATGGAACCGGGTTCCATTTTCCAATCCGGGAATCAGTGAACTCGTACCGTTTTCAAATACCATCTTAATCACGAAATCTGATACGAGAAAGGAAAACAAAATTGAAAAGAAAAAAGACGTTATGGCGGAGGTGTCTGCGGACTGTTCTGGTATTACTGATGTGCAGAACTCTGTATGCTGTTCCAACCCCGGGAGTGAATACGGATTTCTTTCAGCAGCTTTTAAAATCCAGTGATTCCTTCCTGTTTCTGAATGTGATCAGCGGCGGCGGATTATCCGGTCTGTCGATTGCTGCGCTTAATATTACACCCTATATCAGCGCAACAATTTTTATGCAGCTTTTGGGAATAACCTGTTCCAGGGTACGGAATCTGCAGCAGGGGATGGAAGGTGAACGGAAACTTTATGAAAAACTCACACTGGTTATGGCAGCAGCTTTTGCATGGATTGAAGCACTGGGAATGGCGGTTATTTTTGGAAAGAGCGGATTATTGCTGAACGATCAGAAACAGTGGATCCTTGCAGCAGCAGTCATCTGGACGGCCTGCTCCATCCTGGTGGCAGGTATTGGAAGGAAAATGGAAGAACGGAAGGATCTGTTTATCGGGAATGGAATTTCTTTGATGCTGCTTATGAATCTTTTATCTTCCTATCCTTCGGATTTCCTCCGGCTGCGGCAGATCCTTCTCTCAGGGGACTCATTTGGAAGAAAAGTGGTTATGGCTTCAGTAACTGGTTCCCTGATTTTTCTTTTTTTCCTCTACACATTTTGGCTTCAGGAAACAGAAAAGGACATCGAAGTTATTTACTATGGCAAAGCTTCCATATCTTCTGTTCAGGGTATTGAAAAGAGAACCATCCCGATTAAATTATGCCCAGGAAGTGTGATACCGGTTATTTTTGCCTCATCGGTGATGTCTTTGCCTGTCATGATCAGTTCCCTTCTGGGAAAAGAAGAATTGCTTATATTTCGGATTTTGAATACCGGTAACTGGTTCTCGTCGGATGATCCCGTCTGCACAGTCGGCGTTCTGATTTATGCTGTGCTGATTGCAGGCTTTTCGTATTACTATGCGGAAATTCAGATGAATCCAACGGGGC
>JBJEIZ010000032.1:0-1261 GCA_051877535.1 Brotaphodocola sp. | reverse complement strand
CGGGAATTCCAGCGAAAGGCAGTTCCTTGTGAGCTGTCTTTTTTTCTGACTTCGTATAAAAAGAGAATCCGGAATAGACATATTTTCAATAAATAATCTATTGTACAGGAGCCATGGCAATGGCATCAGGCAAAGGAGGAAACGATGGATACAGTTGTAGAAGAGACAATTGATATGGAACACAGTACATTTGATTTTTCCACAGATGCAATCCAGCGACTGGAAGAAGACTGCGGACTGGCTGAAAGAAATCGGAAGGGGATAGGATTTCAGGTCCGTGCAGTCTGCAGAGAAGAAACGGTTATTCTGTATTTTTCAGGTATTCCGAAAAAATATGAAAAAGCAGTCACAGGTCTTTATCGGAAGAATATTTCTGCAGCTTTTGCATTTGTGAAAGAGTTTCTAAAGCCGGTTTATGTAATCACGAATGAAGAATATGCATCCTATTCCGGTATCGTAGAAAAACAGATCCATACCTGTATGGAAGAATTTCTCACAACGATGCTGGAAGAAGGATTTGAAGGTTTTATGGAACGTGTCATCAAACAGGACAACCTTCTGAAATTCCGCTATCTCCTGCAGAAAGTCTGTTTTGATGCAAAATCAAAAGCCTGGAAGCTGCCTTCCGGAGAATTGTGGACAGGAGAAAAATGGATCGATTCGGAGAAAAGAATCCGGTGGAAAGGGATGGAAGCACTCTGGAAAACTGCTTTACAGGACAGTATTATTTCAGATCAGGATGATTTTCCCACCATGGCGAATAAAGTTGCCAATGGATATGCTGCCTGCCGGTTTTATTATCATGTGATCGAAAATCTGGAATACGATGTTTCCAACAAAGTCTGGAAACTGCCTGGTGGTGAATTCTGGAATGGAAAAGCCTGGGTTCTGGATGGAGAGGAATTCCCCGGAAAATACCGGGATCCGGGGATGTGGGGAATGCTGCTGGATTAATGGAAATCATAATGCATTGCGGTTTCATAAAACAGGGTTGCCAAAGAGGCAGCCCTTATTTTTGCGGCTAATTAAGAAAAAGAATGAAAGAAACTGTGAACAGTATTTTTCTGATCAGGGTGTTTTGCCTTTGATTTTACAGAGCAAAAAAATGCATACATAAAAACGGCTGTATGTTAGACAAAATTATATAAAAATTACAAAAATATATTTTTTTCAGCAAAAGAGTTACTTTTTATGTTCAAATAGGATATATAAATAGATGGGTTTTGGCAACGGTAAAGAAACCTGTCTAATCTTTCTATAA
>JBJEIZ010000031.1:27832-56625 GCA_051877535.1 Brotaphodocola sp. | reverse complement strand
GCCATCCCGCCCCGGATATGGCGCTCTGATTTATTGACATCCAGAACGACTCTCGCCCGGGCTGCCAGCGATGGATTGATATGTTCTAATCTATCCGTCACGTCTTTGTGCACTGTGGATTTTGATATTCCAAACTTCTTCGCCGTCTGCCGCACCGTCGCATTATGGTCTATGATGTAATTGGCGATGGCCACTGCCCGCTCTTCGATATAATCCTTCAAGGTATCCACCTTCAGAATGTTTTTTACATCATATGATATCGTGCAGGAAAATATGTGATGCCTCATAACGTCTCAGTTAGAAATCTCACAAGACAATGTGGAAATTCTGGCAGCCAAAACCGGAATAACTTGTTTTTTCCCTTAAATATGATTAAAATTAAGATAGGCAAGACAAGATATCATAGGAAGACACTATGTCTTGATTTCAACACTATTTAAGAAAGGACGGAGATCGTACTATGAATAAAGAAAAACTCCTCAGTCGGGCCAAAGAGCTTCAGCCGGAACTTCAGGAAATCCGCAGCGCCTTACACCGTCATCCGGAAACTGGTTTTGACTTAACAGAAACATTAAAAAAAGTCCGTCAGGAACTGGAACAAATGGGATACGAACCGAAATCATGCGGCAAAGCGGGTCTGATCGCACTTGCAGGAGGAAAACATCCCGGAAAAACCATTATGCTGCGTGCCGACATGGATGCCCTGCCTCTGGCAGAAGAAGCCAATGTCAACTGCAAAAGTGAAATTCCAGGAAAAATGCACGGCTGCGGCCACGACATGCACACCACTATGCTGCTCGGTGCGGCAAAGCTTTTAAAAGAACACGAAGAGGAAATTCAGGGCACCGTCAAGCTGGTATTTCAACCGGCAGAAGAAATCTTCCAGGGTGCTCAGGACATGATCGATCATGGGGTACTGGAAAATCCACATGTAGATGCTGCGGTCATGTTCCACGTAGTCGCAGGTACGCCTATGCCGTCCGGCATGATTACCATCCCTGCAGGCGGCATCAGCATGTCCTCCTGTGAACAGTATCACATTACCATCAAAGGAAAAGGCGGGCATGGCTCCACGCCACATCTGTCCATTGATCCGGTGACTGCTGCAGCTCACATTCACCTGGCACTGCAGGAAATCAACAGCCGGGAACTGGATCCGAATGCTTTTGGCGTTTTTACCACATGCAAAGTGCGGGCAGGTGAAACTTCCAACGTTATACCGGATTCAGCCGAAATGTGGGGCACTATCCGCACCGCTGACCCGGAAGAAAAGATCAATCAGCAAATCCGGACGCGTATGACTGAGATTGCCCAGGGCGTGGGTGCAGCTATGCGCTGCCTGGTCGATGTGGAATTTTATGATTATTGCCCATGTATGGTGGTCGATGAATCCCTGGCCAACGATGCTCTTCAGTACATGCAGGAATTGATCGGTCCAAAAGCCATGCAGAACACCAGCCGCGGAGGGGGAAGCGAAGATTTCGCATTCGTCAGCCATCTTGTACCGACAGTTGGCATGTTCTTATCCGTAGGCTGCCCGAAAGAAGGATATGAATACAGCGTGCATAATCCAAAAGTAACATTCAATGATTCTGTTCTGTTTCAGGGAAGTGCAGCTTACGCATATATGGCACTGCGCTGGTTGGAAAAATAGATGAATCGTGTTGGGGGGAATCGACATGGAAAATCACACCAATTCGGAAGATCTGAACAGTTACGAATTTTTAGATCACCTGATCTCTCTTCCTCGGGGAATTGTCCGCCTGGAAAAACTGGGCATCGCCCGTAAATATCCAAAAGGTAAAGTGATCAACAATATCAATGAAATACCAGAATACTGCTATCTGGTAAAGTCCGGACGTGTTCTTGGTTATGAGATCACCTGTGCCGGAGACCAGCGTGTGTTTAATTTTATGGAACCGGGTTCTATCTTTTTAGAAAGCTTTGTCCTCTTTGATAAACCATGTCCTATCTTGTTTAAAGCTGTGATGGACTCTGAACTGATTGCTATTCATAAGTGTACTTTAAAGCGTGCTTTCAAACATGATATAGACGTCGTCATGGATATCTGCGAAGCTCTTTCCATGAAATTTCTTTCTTCTATGGAAGATATTCGAACACTGCCGCAGCAGTCAGCTGCCTGGAAAATCTGCCGTCTGCTGTTAAATTTTGCAGACCATTATGGTGAACAGTACAATAAGATGATTTTGATCAAAGAAAATATTAATCAGCAAATGCTGGCCGACCTGCTCGGCATGAATCGAATCACCGTTACCAGAAAACTGAAAGAGTTAAAAGACTGTGGTCTGATTGATAAATCAAACGGTTTTTATTACATCTGTGACATTGATAAATTCCGCGTTTACATGCGTACCATTCAAACAGATTAGAATTATGCATGGTACATGTACAAAAGAAGAGTTCCGACTGGTCACAATCCGGTCGGAACTTTTTTAAGCAATTTCCATTTTTTTCAGTTTTCTCGTCTCAGATACGAACAAATAGACCGCCACTGATGCCATAGCAAAATCAGCCAGCGGTCCCGCTGCAAGCACGCCATTCAACCCAAATCGCAGCGGCAGAATCACCAACAGCGGTGTCAGGAAAATAACCTGTCTTGTCAAAGAGATCAAAATACTTTTTCCCGGTTTTCCCTGTGCAGAAAAGAATCCGGCCACGGAGCTCTGCAATCCATTCAGACAGATCAGCATCAGATAAATTCGGAAATATTTTTTTGCAAAATCAAAATATAATTCGCTGCCGTCTCCAAACAGAGAAACTATTTGTACCGGAAGCCATTGATAGCAAAGGAAGATAACAAATCCAGCTGCCAACACTATTCCTATGACCGTTTTCGCCGTTTCCACCACACGCTTATAATTTTTTCTTCCATAATTAAAGCTTACAATCGGCTGCATGCCATTGGTCAGACCAGTCACTACCGCCACAGCCAGGGTATTGACTTTATTCGCAACACCTGCAACTGCAAGCGTCACCTCACTTCCATATGCCGAAGCTTCCCCGTAAGTACGAAGTGCATGATTCAGGAACACCAAAGACATTGCCTGGGTCATAAAGTTAAATGCAGGTCCCGCACCCAGAACGGATATGTTGCCTGTCAATTTCAAATCCGGCAAAAAATCCAGGATCTCCAACTTCACGCTCCGATATCCACGCAGATACCATAGCACCATCGCTGCGCTGACTGCCTGACTGATCACGGTTGCCCATGCCGCACCCGGAATTCCCCAGTCAAACCCCATAACAAACAGGGCATCCAGAATCATATTCAGGACAGCGCCTGCTGCAATGCTGGCCAACGCATATATGGGGCTTCCATCTGCACGGATCAGAAACGGTCCCGCCGCACCTACAAGGGAAAACGCAAAGCCGACTGCCACAATTCTGGCATACGGCAGAGCATACGGCATAATGGTTTCTGTACATCCCAACAAATTCAGGACCGGAACTGAAAACAATAATACGATCGCGCTCAGCACAACACCGCATCCGATCATCAAAGTAAATCCGTTTCCCACAACCTTCCTGGCACGTTCCTGATTATTTTTTCCCAGAGCCAGATTCATGTTTGCAGAAGAACCCACTCCGCACATCAGAGAAAGCGATGTAATCAGCGTGATCACCGGGAAAATAACATTGGTTGCCGCATTTCCGTTAATTCCCAGTTTCTGTCCGATAAACAATTGATCCACGATGTTATAAATCGAAGTAACCAGACTGCTGGCCAAAGACGGAATGCAATATTTCACCAAAAGACGGGGAAGCTTCTCTGATTCCAGACTATTGATCCCTTCTTTACTCATTTATCCATTCGCCTGCCCTTCCTCTGCACTGCTCAAAATCAAGGTTCGAGCCTTATCTCGCTGCATCTGCCAGCGGATGGGTGACAGATCGCCAATGTTCTCCCGCACTTCCTCCAGTTCCATCTGACACTGCGCCGCAATCTGGTTTAAATAAGCATCCAATTCCAGCTCAGATACGGTAATCTTTTCGCGTGCAGCGACCTCATCCAGCAAAAGATCATAGCAAACCTCTTTTGCCGCCTGCGTTTCCCGTTCTTTCCGCCATTGCTTTTCATCCAGTCCCAGTGAGCCGAGATAGGCTACAAATGCCTCGCTTGTCAGTTCATCCGGCGTCATGGATGCTTTCTTTTTCATTCTTCGCTGAATCGCCTCATCCACCATATGATCAAAATCTGCATCTAATGCATGGTATCGCTCCACATAAGACCGTACCAACTGAATGAAAAATTCTTTTTTCACCTCCTTGTTATCACCGGATACCGTCTGCAGCATCATGTCCAGCGCCTCTTCCCGAATCTGAACAAATGGACGATGCACACCGACAACCTTATAAGCGTCTTCTAAAACAACAATGGTATCCGCCAGAAGATGGTAAATCGCATCACGGCTGACATTCAGTTTTTCTTTCGCTGCCATGGCATTCAGCTTGTGTTCCACCATATGTTTCGGAACATCGCCTTTTATGTTTTCACAAGCTTTCTGCAGTACCGCGCGCTCAAAATGTTCCACATCGCTTCTTGGAAACGGAACCACAAGATTTCGATACTGTCCCAGTTCAATTTTCGGGTACATATCGGCTTCAATCCGGAATGTCACACCGCCGTCTTCTCCATAAGAAATTTCCTTTACCTCTGGTTTTCCTACGATACGGATTTTCTCCTGTTCCAAAAATCTGTTCAGATACTCCGGAATCAAGAGATCAAGTCCCTCGTCATAAAGCACCGCCGGACCATAAACCTTGATCAAATCCTCCAGAGTTGCAAGCCCTGCCAGTACTCCCGGAACCACATAAACATCCGTATGATCCAGATATGCCTTTTGTCTGGCAGCACGAAATTCTTCTTTGTCTGCTTTCAACGTGACAGAAAGCAGATAATGTTCGGTTTCTTTCTTTTCTACCTTCATCTCGCTGTTCCTTTCATCACTTGATCACTTTTACCTCGTCTTCACAAAGAGCATTCAGATAAGCATCATGTCCATCCAGAACTTCCCTTACTTCTTCTTCTGTACAAATCTGCATATGCGTCAGTTTGCTCCAGCATGCCGCAAGCAGTTTAATGCGTGTTAAATCCCGAGGAAACATATTAAAAAATGCCAGATAACTGTACGTTCCGCACCGTTCTACTTTTTTCACCTGCTTTGTGATCCAGAACAATTCTTCTATGGTAATGTCAAATGGGTCTCGGATTTTCATATCGATCAGTGCCAGATCATCGCCCACTCTTCCATGAAAAATCTGATAACTTTTGGTTTCCTCTTCCCAGTATCCGGTTCCCATGATTGCTTTCAAACGACCATGCTCTTTGCTGATATATGCAGCCCGCTCTGTTTCGATCACCGGCATCAACTGATATATCTGCTCTTCCCACTTTTTTTCAAAATTCAGCATGCTTTTATCCTCCTTATAAATCCCATTTGATCGCATTGACCCGTTTCAAAATGTCTCTCTGCCGCTCTTCAAATTGTAATTCTTTGTTATATAAATAATACTTATCACACCCATAATGACCGATAAACCGCGCTGTATAATAGTGAACTGTAAGCTCCGTCACAAAAAGCAGAAGCTCATCTCCATCCTGGAATGCCTTTTCGCAGAACTCAAACACCGCATTCAGCGCATGCCCTGCTTGATCTGCCATCGTCTGCAGTTCCGCCACATACGAACGGAAGGTTTCTTTCAGGACCTGATACTGTTCGGCATCTTCTTTTCCGGAAAACTCCCGACGCAGTATAGTCAAATTTTCCTGTAAGATCCGAATCAAATTCTGACAGATCTTCTGCTGCCGGATAGAAAGCGACGAGGCTTTTTTGCCATGCTCATATTTTTTCTGCAGCTTTTCTATCGCTTTTTCCATCTCTGAACTCACAGAAGCATTTGGATACGCGATACCGATTTCTTTTATGATCGGCATCAATTCATCCAGAATATCCTCCTTTTCACAAACCAGCTGCACTTCTGCCGTCACCGCATCAAACAACAATCCCAACAGAGCAAGACGTTCATCCATCGGTGCATGACTGGCGCGGAAAATAATGCCTTCATCCGCATTTCCTGCTACGATCATTTCTACTTTATAATCACTCTGATACTTATGAAACAGATCGTAATAGATAGCAAAATCTTTTGCGATCTTGGGGTCCTGGATATACTGGCTAATCAGTTTTTCATCCACGTTCAAATGATTTTCCTCATAAAGATAAATCATCTCTGAAAGATCATCCCAACCCCTTGCCGTCACAAAATGCTTGCCGTCTACTGTATTTTCCACTTTATAAAAATCTTTTTTCCGTGCAGAAAGATAGGTCGTAACCACCGCATGGACACCTTTTTTATAGGCATACGATTTCCAGGTTTCATAATCCGGAGTCACGTCAATCCTCTTTAAGCGGTCCCACGTCACAATGTCAAAGTCCCGCACTGACTTATTGTATTCCGGAGGATTTCCTGCAGTCACCACAATCCATCCTTTCGGAATCTGATGCTGTCCAAAAATCTTATACTGCAGAAACTGCAGCATACACGGTGCCAGAGTTTCGGAAACACAGTTAATCTCATCTAAAAACAGGATACCTTCCCGCACGCCTGTTTCCCGCATCATATCATAGACCGAACCGATGATCTCGCTCATCGTATAATTGGAAACCTGATACCGATATCCTTCAAATTCTTTCTCAGTAATATACGGCAGTCCCAGCGCACTCTGCCTGGTGTGATGTGTCATCGAATAAGACACCAGTCCCACAGAAAGTTCAGAGGCAATTTGCTCCATAATTGCCGTCTTTCCAACTCCTGGAGGCCCCATCAAGATGATCGGGCGCTGTTTCTCAATCGGAATTTTATAATTACCAAATTCATCTTTTGTAAAATATGCGATCATCGCATGTTTAATCTGTTCTTTCGCTTCCGCAATGTTCATGAGCCCCTCCTTAATCCAGAGAATATTTATCGTAAAGATTCACGGATGTCTTTTTTGTGCCTCGATATTCCAGCAAGATCGCTACTGCTTCCATCGCCTTTTTTCTCTGGGCATATTCCAGAATCCGCTCAAAATCCATTCCTTCCAGCACTTGAAATTTGGTAAAATAATGAATCACAAAAGACAGCTGCCGGTCGATAGAAAATTTTAAAATTTCTTCTTTGTGTTCCTCGATATAACGTTTATAATATACGGTATTTCTTTCATCAAACTCCGGATATGCTTCACAAAATCCAATCACTGCAGCCATGAAAAGTTCTTCGCCCCACATGGAAAAAGGGACTCCAGGTGCTTTTACAGATACAAGCTTTTCACAATCGGAAAAAGAATGCTCACCGATTTTTTTCACTTGTGCTCCCATGCGAATCTGCGTGTAACGGGAGTTTTCCCGAAAAGCACCATCTGCAATTTCTGTCACATATCCCGGCACATTCAGCACGATGTCCGGTCCATAATATCCATAGCACACATTTCTGATGCAATAAAATCCATGCTCATCAGCCAGTTTTCGGCATCCGGCAAACACCCCGGCCCCGATCGACGACGGATGTTCCGGCATCCGTACCACGTCCAGACTGATACATCCGGAAAAAGCAAATTCTCCAAGTTCCTTTACCGTATCCGGAAGAATCACTTCTTTGAGCTTTCTGCAATTCTGAAATGCAGCATTTCCAATGGCATGAACTCCATCCATAACCACCAGTTTTTCCAGTTTATCGCAGTTCAAAAAAAGATAATCCGCAACACACTCCAAACTGCCCGGTATCACCAGTTCCCGGATACCCCAACATCCGGTAAAGGCACCGGAGCCGATGGACCGGATCGTTTTGGGAAACCGCAGCTCCTCAAAAAACTTGGCTCCAAAAAAAGCACTTTTTCCAATAGAAAGAAGTCCATCCGGCAAATCCACTCGTTCAATATTTGTGCAGTTGTAAAAACAATCGGAACCGATTTTCTTTAACCCTTTCGGGAAATTCACCCTGTGAAGATTGCTGCACTCAGAAAAAGTCCGCTCAAAGAACTCATCTAAATTCCCCCTGATCTCCACCTGTTCCAGATTCGCGCAGCCGAAGAACATCCATCCTCCCAGCTTTTTCACACTCTCCGGAAATACAACATGTTTCAGGCTTCGGCACTCAGAAAAGACACCATTTTCTAATACTTCGATTCCCTCTTCCAGTTCAATCTGCCTCAGCCGTTTGCACCCTTTAAAACAATGCCATCCCAGCTTTTTCACACTGCCCGGAACACGAATCTGCGTCAGACTGAAGCAATCCGCAAAAGCCCTCCAGTCAATGTAGACTACCGTATCCGGAATATCTATTTCCCTCATCAAAATGCGCTCTTTAAACGCATCTGCTGCAATCATCGTGGTTCCTTCCGGGATCCTGGCACTGCGCAGATTTCTTCTCGCCGCCAGAAGACAGCTTCCAATGTAAATATAATCATTTTCCCAATCTGCCTCGTTTTCATTTTCATGATAAAAACGATAAAACGGTGTCCCGAGAAACGCATCTCGGCCGACTACGCGGACATGCGCTCCTCCTGAAATACGCCTCAATGCTCCGCACCATGCAAAGGCTTCCATTTCGATTTCTTCCACCGAATCAGGCAGAAATACCTCTTTTATCGTCGGACAGTCCCGGAACGCATTTTCACCGATCCGCATGATCCCGTCTGGGATGCGGACCACGGTGTCACTTCCATGATACTTAAACAGACATGTTTCTCTGATTTCGAATTCTGTCATACCTATCCCCCTAGAACAATCGGATATCTTCTTCCGTCAGCAGCAGCCGAATCACCCACGGAGGAATATCCGGCAGATTCCTTCCCTCATCTAAAAAAACAAATGCTGTTTCATATTCCGGCGGCATGGCCGGAAAAGTTCCGTAACCGTCTGTAAAATACAAAATTCCTTTCAAATTCCGAAACTCATGCTGCCGGATCAGCGCATTTACATGATCAAACACCGGTCGGAAATCCGTACCTCCAAATCCGCGCAGCACCATTCGTCTCATATAGGCATCAAACTCTTCCTCTGATGTAATCTTCACATCTTCTTCCACTTTCGCACCACATTGAAGAATATGAACATTGACTTTTGTGAAGAAATTTTCTGTCTGTTTCAAAATATTCCATGTCTTTGTAACGAATTTTTGGACCAGGTCTCCGGACACTGATTCCGATGTATCCAGTGCGATCACAAATTCACGTACCTTTTTTACTTCTTTATATTCCAATGGTTCAATGAGCGGCATCCGCCCGTATTTTTCCATTCCGTAAGTATAGAAAATATAATCGAACTCATCATCATTCACTTCTATATTTTCGCCCAACACTGCAAACCTGCGCAGAAACTCCCCGTAATTTACCTTTTCCCGGTTTACTTCTGTAAGCGTCTGCATCATGTTCCCGGCACTTTCTCCATAACTGTTGGAAAATGTATCCAGATCCACCTGAATCCGCTCGGCTATCTCTTTCCATTTTCGTTCCAGTTCCTCTGGTGCCAAAGCCCTGCCCTGTTCCGGCAAGTCTTTCTTTTCATCGCCACCGGCTGAACCAGTTCCATCCTTTTCATCCTCGGAAGCAGCACGCGTTTCGCTGTCCGATGTTTCTCCGGAATCAGGCTGCTCCGACTGATCCGAATCGCTGTCATTCAAATTCGAATTCTCCGAATTCTCCTGCTCCATATTTTCATCTGCATCGGAATCTTCTTCCATACGCTGTTCATTTTCTCCCTGACCGCTTATCAGCTCCGGTTTATTGTGCCAGATACTGTGATCATCTGCATAAAAATATTTGCGAAGCTGCCGGCAATCTGTCGCGGACAAATCTTTTTCCACAAAATAACGATAAATACGCTCCGCTGTCAGCCTGGGCAGGCTGGCTTCCAGTTCTTTGATAACCCATGCCTGTTCTTCTTCTCGCGGAACGTACAGCGATGGAATTTTCAATCCTGTAATCAGATGTTCCACCGCAATATCGCACGCCAGATCCCAGATTTCACCGTTCAGTTTTTTCCCCGTAAATAAATGACGGTACAGGCAATGAAGCACTAAATGCAAATAATCCCGCACAACAAATTGCCGCCCTTTTTGAAACTGACGGCAAATATGTACGGAATTATAATACAGGAACTGGCCATCGGTGGCCAGTTCCCCTGTTATGATATCTCTGCCAGGGACAAAGCGAACAAATGCTGACTCCAGAAAGCGCAGATTGATCAGCAGCGTATTCCTTGCCAGATGAAGAATTTCACTTGCAAGCTCCGCCGTTTCTTCTGCATTTTTCTTCATATTGCTTTTCGTCTTCGGCTCAGAAAAACCGTGGCTTTTGCGAAGCTGCGCCGCACTTACTTTCCACTCATCCTGATTCGTCATGCACTCTGTTCCCCTTTCCCTGGTATCATTTTCTTAGTAACGCTGCGGCAGCGGCGGCAGATTTGCATATTTATCAGCCAGATCCTCAGCACCAAAAGTGGTCTTTCCAGTCTTCTCATGTTCACGCAGCGCACGCCACAATTTCTCCGGAGTGATCGGCAGTTCGCGCATGGTCAGTCCGGTTGCATAGTTAATCGCATTGCCGATTGCTGAACCAACCGGAGCGGTACTTCCTTCGCCGGCTTCTTTTGCACCCATCGGACCTTCCGGATCATATTCGCTGCAGATGATCGTCTTGATCGGAGGCATATCCAGTGCAGTCGGGAAACGATAGTCACGGAAGCTTGGATTCATATGTTTACCATTCTTGTCGTAAATACATTCCTCAAAACAGGTAAAGCCCAGACCCAGAAGTACGGAACCTTCGATCTGTCCTTCTACGGCACGGATATTCAGCGGACGACCGCAGTCATGACCAAATACGAAATCCTGCACTTCAACTGCGCCAGTCTCCATATCTACTTTTACTTTTGCAGCAGATGCAGAGAAGGAATATGCAGTTGCATAGTTACCAACGTTCTTAACATAGATATCTTTGTCGCCTTCGTGTGCAAAGGAACCAACACCGGCTACACAGCGGCCAAAGTTTTTCTCTTCATATCCAAAACAAGCCTCGTTGAAGGAAATGTTCTTCTCCGCATCACCTTTTACGAAAACTCTGTGGTCTTTCATCGTGATATCTGATGGCTTGCATCCCCATTCTTCTGCCCAGTGGCTCAGCAGTTTGAATTTTGCATCGCCAACAGCACGGCGACACGCATTACCTCCAAGGAACGTTACACGAGAACCGAAGGAACCTGCATCCCAAGGAGTTGCTGTGGTATCAGACTGAATCAGTTTTACCTCATCCATACGCAGACCCAATTCTTCTGCAACGATCATGGTCATAACGGTATCACATCCCTGACCGATATCATTTGCACCGGAGAATACAACCGCATATCCTTCACGATTCAGACGAACGATGGTGGATGCGGAACAGTAATGCGGAGTTACCAATACCGGGAATCCAGTACCGGACATGAAACCGGAACCAGACATACCAACGGCTTCGCCGCTTCCGATCGGATAACGGTCTCTGTCTGCCCAGCCAATTGCATCTGCACAGGCTACCATGCACTCATCAAAACGGCAGGAAGTAAATTCCAGACCGGTAGGACCGGTGTAGTATGGTGTGATCTCGTTCATACGACGCAGCTCAAGCGGATCGATATGCAGCGCATTTGCAACCTCATCCATATGAATTTCATGTGCAAAATGTACCTGACATGCAGAGTAACCACGCATTGCACCGGATGCCGGATGATTGGTGTACGGACGTCTTGCGATCATATCAATATTTTCAACCTTGTACGGGAAGGTCGCACAAATCAGAGACAGGGTATTTGCCGCAATACCGGAACCGCCGTATGCACCGCCGTCCAGAATATGCTGACATCTCTTTGCAAGGAGCTTGCCTTCTTTGGTAAATGCACTCTCAATCTCGAAAGAAATCGGGTGACGGGTACGGGTACACATAAATACCTCATCACGTTTTAAGATACATTTTACCGGATGACCGGTCATCTGAGCGAATTTCGCCGGACAGAGTTCATGCGCAAATACATCCAGTTTACCGCCGAAACCGCCGCCGACCATCGGTTTGATGACACGAACCTGACTCTCCGGAACACCCAGTCCCCATGCGATCCAGTAGCGGCTTACATATGCACCCTGTGTTGTGGTCCAGATGGTCCACTCACCGTTCTCATATTTTGCAACAGCACCATGCGGCTCGATTGCTGCATGAACCATTTGCTGGGTTCTGTAATAATGTTTATCGGTGTAGTCTGCTTCTGCAAATGCCTTATCCGGATCACCGGCTTTCATGACAGTAAAAATGGACAGGTTTCCATCACCCGGATAATGCAGCGGCTCAGCATCCGGCTGCATTGCCTCAAACGGATCCAGAAGAACCGGAAGCGGCTCGTACTCAACCTTAACCAGCTTTGCAGCTTCGGTTGCGATTTCTTCGGTAATGGCACAGACAGCTGCAACCTCATCGCCTACCATGCGGACTTTCTTACGACACAGCGGTTCTTTATCAGCCAGCTCCTTAAATGCTTCCGGGTTTCCCAGATTATGACCTTCCGGGAAATCCTTACCGGTAAGAACACCTTTTACTCCCGGCAATTTCAGTGCTTCTGTAAAATCAATGCTCTTAATCAATGCATGTGCATATGGGCTATGTACCAGTTTGCAGTAATACATACCTGGCAAATCTACGTCATCTGTATAAACAGCCGCACCAGTTACTTTTGCTTCTGCATCGATACGAACATAGGCATTTCCCCTGCCTGCCAGCTCGTAGTCTTCCGGCTTTTTATATACGCTTTCAATATCTGCATAATATTCTTTGGATTTCATTGCCATTATTCAGCTACCTCCTTTGCCATAATCTTTGCAGCAGCATCAATTGCCTCTACAATCTTCGAATATCCGGTACAGCGGCACAGGTTTCCCGCGATGCCGTCGCGAATTTCATTCTCGGTCGGATGTGGATTTTCTTTCAGCAAAGATAATGCGGACATGATCATGCCTGGAGTACAGAAACCACACTGCAATGCCCATTTATCAACGAATTCTCTCTGCAGCGGATGCAGAACGCCGTCTTTCTGCAGACCTTCGATGGTCAGGATTTCATGTCCGTCAGCCTCTACTGCCAGCATCAGGCAGGAAGCAACTGCTCCGCCGTCAAGCAGAATCGTGCATGCACCGCACTCGCCCTCTTCACATCCTCGTTTGGTACCTGTCAGATGCATCTGCTTACGGAGGAAATCTACCATTGTGATATTATCCTGTACGTATGCTTCAACATCTTCTCCGTTGAGTTTAAACTTGATAACTCGTTTCATGCTTTTCCCTCCTTGTTATGCTTTCATGGTCTCGATTGCTTTTTTCACTGCACGTTTGGTGTATACACGAATCATATCTTGTCGATATTCTGCGGACGCACGAACATCCGAGATCGGGCTGCACTCCTCCGATGCCTGAACAGCTGCCTGCTCTAACAATTCATCCGTCAGTTCCCTGCCAATCAGCATCTGCTCTGCCTTCGGCGCTCTGAGAGGCGTAATTCCGACACCGCCCATTGCAATACGACAGTCAGCAACCTTGCTTCCATCCATTTTTACCCAGGCAGCCACGCCTACAATTGCCAGATCCATCGCTTTTCTTACGGAATGTTTGAAATATGCGGAACCCTCTCCGGATTTCAGTTCCGGAATCACGATCTGAGTCACAATTTCACCATTTGCCTTATCAAGAGCAGTTTTCTTCACACCTACAAAAAATTCATGGATCGGAATCTCACGTCCGCCATCTGCATTATAAGTTTTCACAGTCGCATTCATTGCTACCAGAATCGGTGCGGTATCTGCTGACGGGGATGCATTACAGATATTTCCTGCCATAGTGCCTTTTCTGCGCACCTGGCTGGATGCAACATAATGAGCTGCATCTGCAACTGCAGGCATCTGAGCTTTGATCATCTCAGAATTCTGAATCGCAAACAATTTGGTTAACGCACCGATGGTCACACCTTTGCCTTCTTCATAATTCAGCTGATTCAGCTCGGGAATGTCCTTGATATCAATTACGGTATCCACATCTTTCAGAACATTTTCCTTCAACAGCAGAATCACATCCGTTCCACCGGCCATCAGCACGCACTTTGCACCTTTCTCTTTGACGAGATTTGATGCTTCTTCCAGGCTTTTTACGATAACATAGTCAAAATTAGGTAAAGCCATTCCACTTCCTCCTTTATGATTGTATTTATTCAGGAACATGTTACTGTCATTATTTTATCAATTTTAAATGTTTCGGTTAGTAGCCTGAGTTACATTTTTAGGCAGGGCAGCGCAGATTTTTCTAATGACCTGCAGAACTTGCCACTGGCAGCTTCCTCCGGATCCATGGCAGCAAAAATGGGTGATAGTATCTGCACTATCACCCAAATCACCTTTATTCCAGATAAATCCAATTTTCCATCTTTTCCGTCACAGAACCTACGACCGCTGCCCCCGGAATCACTGCCTGCAATTCTTTCAGACACGCCTCTGCATCCTCTTTTGGCAACGCAAACAACAATCCACCGCTGGTCTGCGGATCATACAGGATATCCTGCATTGCGCGGCTCACATCGCCACAAACCTTTACGGAATCCTCCGCATATTCCCGGTTCCGGTAAGCCCCTGCCGGGATAAATCCCATCTCTGCCAGTTCATATGCTTCCTCATGATACGGCACTGCATCTGCCTGAATGTGAATGGTACATCCGCTTCCCTGTGCCATCTCAAATCCATGTCCCAGCAGAGCAAATCCCGTCACGTCCGTGCAGCTGTGCACTGGATATTTTACCATGATATCACGGGCAGTTTTGTTGAGAGTTGCCATCTGGCGATAAATACGATCCATCACTTGTTTTTCCACCATATCAGCCTTGGCACCGGTGGTCAATATGCCAATTCCAAGCGGTTTTGTCAGAATCAGGACATCTCCCGGTCTGGCATTGGAATTGGTCAATACCTTACCCGGATGTACAAACCCGGATACCGCCAGTCCGTAGATTGGTTCCGCGCCATGAATGGTGTGACCGCCGGTAATGATCGCTCCGGCATCATATGCCGCATCATAACCGCCTTTTAAAATCTGCTGAACTGTTTCTGCCTTCATCTGCTCCGGCAGGCACATGATGTTCAGCGCAAGCTTCGGTTCCCCTCCCATGGCATATATATCGCTGAGTGCATTCGTTGCCGCAATCCGGCCATAAAGATACGGGTCATCCACGATTGGCGGAAAGAAATCCGTGGTCTGAATCAATGCCGTATTTTCATCCATGACATACACACTGGCATCATCACTTTTATCATATCCAACAATCAGTCTCGGATCCTGATGCGTCCGGAATCCTTCCAGCATATGCACCAAAGTCCCGGCGCCGACCTTTGCACCGCAGCCGGCACATTTGGCAAGCTTTGTAAGCTTCACTTCCGTTTCCATACACGCCCTCCTTATTCCGTTTCATTCGTCGGTTTCCAGCCTCTTTCTATCCCATTTTTAACTGTCTTTCGCTCGGTACAAAACCTTGTATCCCTGTTCCGTAACCTGCACCGTCTGCTCCACTTCTTCCGGATATTCTCCGGTTGGACACGGATCATTTCCGGTAAAACGCACACAAGTTCCGCAGCTGCTGCTCAAATCCCTCGGCACCGGCATCATGTTTGCCTCTACACCTTTTTTCTGACAGATCTTTTTAAAATGAACCGCTCCAAAATGAGAATAAAATGTCGCAATGTAAATCATATATGTTCTCCGATGCTGTTTCAATGTCGGCTCTTTATTTCCGAATGGTGAGCACATACTCGCCATTTTTCTCCGTATAGCTCACCTGATATCCCTGATGCTCCGCATAGCGTGTCACATTTTCTCTGGATGTCGGATTATCCACGATCATCTCATATTCCGAAGCTTTGCTCATCATTGCCTTGCGGATTATAATAACCGGTTCCGGACAGGAAAGTCCTCTTGCATCTAATATGTTCATCCCAATTCTCCTTTATTTTTCCTGCAGTTATTCGCTTTTCCAAAATGTATTTACCGATGCGATGACAGCAACTGCAATCAGACCAATGATTACCGCAATCTTACCATTTGCCGTTGGACCATCTGCACTGGATGCCAGACCAAAATTGTGGCAAAATGCTGCGCCAACCATCAAACCCAGCACAGCGACTGCACTGTCTGTATTGCCTTCTCCAGATAAAATCAGCTGGCGAAGCGGGCATCCGCCCAACAATACGCAGCCAAATCCAGCGAGGGACATACCGAGAAAATTCCAAACTGCATCGGTATGTGCCACCGGCTGTCCCTCCATAGCAAGATGGAAATACGTGCCGCCTGTTGCCGCTGTCAGAATCAGATTCATAACCAGCGCGCTCACCAACACGGCTGCAAATCCAGCCAGAAGTTTCCATTCGCGAAACAGCACAAAATCACGAAGTCCGCCAACCATACAAAGTCTGGTACGCTGTGCCAGAAGTCCTACGACAATTCCTGCTGCAAGACTGAGTCCGACTGCTGCATGTTTTGCGCCAGGTCCGCCGCCAGCTTCCGTGAAGAAGATAAATGCCGGCGCCAGAAGCAAAAGTACCAGCAGCACTGCCTGAATCATCACAAACAGACCGCCTTCCAGCTTCTGCATTTTATAGGTACGTTTCAGAGAATACCCCCGGTTCAGGAAATAAATACCTGCTAAAATGCCGGTAAAAAATCCAAGGAAACCAAAAATCGCCGTCATATCACCTCCGGCAAGGCGCAGGATCATACGAAACGGACAGCCCAGAAACATCAGACATCCAACCATAACAAAAAATCCAAGCAGGAAGCGGGTCATCGGCGCACTTCCTCCTCTTGGCAAAAATTCCTTTGCCGCCGATGCTGCGATAAAACTTCCCAACACCAGTCCAATGATTTCCGGACGAATATATTGGACCGCTGCTGCACGATGCAGTCCCAGTGCACCGCTCGTATCTCGCAAAAAACATGCAATACAAAATCCCATATTTGCCGGATTTCCGAAGAAAACAAGCATCGCGCCGATCAGACCGATCACGCAGCCAGCTAAAATTATGCTGGTTTTTTCATTTTTCATTTGTAATTCCTCCCATCAATTTTTTCTTTATATGTCTCAGTATAGCAAACTCCGTTTCACAAGGGAAATTGCAATTATTGATATTTTTAATAAATTTATTTGATTTTTCAATAAATAGTCGCTATACTTATATTATCACATCAATGGGAGAAACGATCATGAAACAACGCATTTATCTGGATAACGGAAGTACCACTTTTCCGAAGCCACAGCCGGTTGCCGATGCCGTATACCGCTATATGACGCAAATCGGCAGCAACATCAACCGCGGCTGTTACAATGACGCATACAATGTAGAAGAAATCGTCTACGAAACACGGCAAATGCTCTGTGATCTGTTCCACGGACCAGAATGTAAAAATGTGATTTTTACAAAAAATATCACAGAAAGTCTGAATATCATCTTAAAAGGATTTTTAAAACCCGGAGACCACGTTCTTGTCTCATCGATGGAACACAATGCGGTAATGCGTCCGCTGGTTCAGCTGGAAAAACAGGGTATTTCTTTTACTCGGATTCCCTGCTGTCCGGATGGAAGTATCTCCGGCAACCAGCTGGTCTCACTACTTTCCGGCCGCATACAGACGAACACCAAAGCAGTGATTATGACTCATGCGAGCAATGTCTGCGGCACCCTTCTTCCGATTCAACGTACAGGAGATTTCTGTCATGAACATGGCTTAAAATTTATCGTAGACTGCGCTCAGACCGCTGGTGTATACCCGATCGATATGGAAAATATGCACATAGATGCCCTTGCTTTTACTGGTCATAAAGGGCTTCTTGGGCCACAGGGGATTGGCGGATTTATCCTGCAGAATGATATGATCTCACAAATCGACCCTCTGCTGTCCGGCGGCACCGGAAGTCTCAGTCATACGGAAGAACTGCCAGAATTTATGCCAGATCGCTTTGAACCCGGAACCATGAATCTTCCTGGTATTATCGGGCTTCACGCTGCTCTCATCTGGCTTAATGAAATTGGAATCGATACCATCCGCTCCCACGAACTCAATCTGACTGAACGCTTTTTGTCTGGTCTTTCCGATCTGGATCCAGATGAAAAACTGCTGCATATTATCGGAAAAAAAGATATGATTGATCGCACCGGTGTCGTTTCTGTCCAGGCGCAGCATATGGACAATGCTGAAGTGGCCTACCAATTGGACGAAACTTACGGAATCATGACCCGCGTCGGTCTCCACTGCGCACCTTCGGCGCATAAAACGCTTGGCACTTATCCTACCGGAACCATCCGCTTTTCTTTCGGCTGGTGGAACACCGAAGAAGATATTGAAGCTGCAGCCGCAGCGCTTCGGGAGATTTTGACCGAAAAAAACAGCTTGCATCCCTGAAACTGCAAATACTCACCAACTCTGAGGTAATCATGGAATTTAAACAGTTAGAATCTTTTATCGCTGTCGTGGAACAGCAAAGCTTTACCAAAGCCGCCAATCGTTTATATATTTCTCAGCCGACGATCAGCACACATATTCAAAATCTGGAAGAAGAACTGCAATCACGCCTGATCATCCGAACGACCAAGAATGTAAAAATCACGCCTCGCGGCCAAGAACTGTATCAGTGCGCGGTTCAGATGATTTCCCTGCGAGATGATCTGCTGAAAAAGTGGACGTCCGAAACTAAGAAAATTCTTCAGTTAGGTGCATCCACCATTCCGTCCGCCTACATCATTCCGGAGATTCTTCCGGTATTTGGAAGGCAATTTCCGGATGTATATTTTAACGTTTACCAGAGTGACAGCCAAGGCATTATTGACGACATGATTTCCGGCAGATATGATGTGGGGATGGTGGGGCAGTCCTGCGATCACACACTTTTGACCTGCATCCCGTTTTATCGCGACCGAATAGTTATGATCACTCCGGTAAACGACTATTTTCTGAACCTCAAAGCAAACTCAAAAAACCTGAAAGAAGTAATCCTGAACACCCCTGTAATCCTGCGTGAGAACGGAAGCGGAAGCTTAAAACAAGCTGACTATTTTCTGGAAAATTTTGGTATTACGACTGAACAACTGAACATTGCAGCCCGCATCAACGACCAGGAATCGATCAAAAATCTGACTGCAGGAGGGTTAGGTATCTCCTTCATTTCGGAAAAATCAGCACAGAATTTTGTTCTCGAAAAACGAATTCTTGCGTTTGAACTTCCGGAAGCACTGGCAACACGTTCCCTGTATCTCTTAATGCATAAAGATTACATTTTAAAACCATATGTAGAAGAATTTGTGAAATTTGTGCAGGGGTATTATTGATAAAAAAAAGACGAGCTGTCCCAAAACACACAGCTCGTCTTGCACATTTTTACTCGTTCATCATTATTCTGACAATTTCTTTGTCGGTCTGCCGCATACCATCCCTGCCAAGGCGTCCTACCTTGCAAATCGCTATATAAATTGATTTGTGTTTTCTGAATTTATCTCCTGGTTTTTGTACTATTTTTCAAACAAGCAATATTTTGCTATTGGATTTTTATCTGTTATCGACTAAAATATATACAATGGAACAAAATTTCAGAATTTGTAATTGTTCAGGATCGGACAAAAACGTCCTCTGAACAGTTGCCCAATTTTATTGTAATCAAGAAGGAGGATATTATGGAACACGAAAATCCATTATTGATCGGCCGCGACAAAACTCAAAAATTCATTACTATCGGTGAGATTATGCTTCGTTTGACGCCGCCTAACTACGACAAGATTCGTATGGCATCCAGCTTTCAGGCCAGCTATGGCGGAAGTGAAGCAAACATCGCACTTGCACTTGCAAACCTTGGTGTGGACAGTACCTTCTTCTCTGTAGTACCGAACAACAGTATCGGTAAGAGTGCGGTTCGTATGCTTCGAAGCAACGATGTTCACTGTACTCCGGTTATTTTAAGTACCCCGGAACAGACTCCTACTCACCGTCTAGGAACCTATTATCTGGAGACCGGATACGGAATTCGCGCCAGCAAAGTTACTTATGACCGCAAGAACAGTGCAATTACAGAATTCAATTTCGACACCATTGATTTAAGAGGTCTTTTAAGAGACTTTACCTGGCTGCATTTGAGCGGCATCACTCCGGCACTGGCTCCGAACTGCCGTAAGCTGATCATGGACTGCCTGAAAATTGCAAAAGAGGAAGGTCTGACCGTCAGCTTCGACGGAAACTTCCGCAGCACACTCTGGAGTTGGAATGATGCAAGAGATTTCTGTACCGAATGTCTGCCATATATCGATGTTCTGTTAGGTATCGAGCCGTATCATCTGTGGAAAGATGAAAACGATCACAGCAAAGGCGACTGGAAAGATGATATCCCATACCGTCCGAACTACGAGCAGCAAGATGACATCTTCCAGAAATTTATCGAGCGCTATCCGAACCTCCAGTGTATCGCCCGCCATGTGCGCTACGCTCACAGCGGCAGTGAAAACAGCCTGAAAGCATATATGTGGTTTGAAGGACATACTTTCGAAAGTAAGATGTTCACCTTCAATATTCTGGACCGCGTCGGCGGCGGTGATGCATTCGCAAGCGGTCTGATCTACGCTATGATGCACAATTACAAACCGATGGATATGGTCAACTTCGCTGTTGCAAGCAGCGTTCTGAAACATACCATTCACGGCGATGCAAATATTACGGACGATGCAAAGACAATCCGTGACCTGATGAATATGAACTACGATATTAAGCGTTAACATTTCATATGGGGCGTGCCTGACGGCACGCCCCATATTTTTCTTATTTGAATGCTGCTACCAATTCTTCCGCATCCTCATAATTCTGTTTCTTTAATTCTTCAATAAACCACTGATCCACACCATCGACTGCTGTCCGGAAGGAATTTACATCCAGATCTGCATAAGACGTGATCGTCACACCATTTTTCTCATGCCAGCGGTTCATGATCTCATCATCACCCGCACGGTTAATATGACGTTCATAAGCTACTGCTTTCTGACCGCACTCATCAACGACCGCCTGCTGTTCCGGAGTCAGACTGTCGTACAGCTGCTGGTTCATGCAGAAGAACAGACAATCATAGTTTGCGTTCCACAAAGAGCAGTACGGCTGTACTTCCTGCACGCTTGCCGCATCGATTGCCGGAAGCGGATTCTCCTGTCCCTCTACGGTCTTCTGCTGCAGCGCGGTGTAGGTTTCAGACCAGTTCATATTAGTGGCATCTGCGCCCCAACGTTTGTAACATTCCATCAGCAGATTGCTTCCTGCCACACGGATTTTCAGGTTCTTCATATCATCCACAGATTTGATCTCACGCACATTGTTGGTCAGCTGACGGAAACCATTTTCTGCAATACCCATGCAGTGCAGCCCATATCCCTTTAAGATTTCTGTCAGTTTCTCTCCGCCCTCACCGTCCAGTTTTGCATCTGCATCTTCTACAGAATCAAACAGGTATGGCAGGGAAACAACGTTAAATCTTGGGTCAAATGCGGAGTAGATCAGGTTGCTGTGCATAGAAATCTGAATCGGATCCCCATTCATCAGTGCCTGGATACCCTCCGACTGATTGCCGTTGGTCAACTGATCTGCTGCATAAACATTTACCTGAACCTTGCCGCCAGTTGCCTTTTCCATCAGCTCGCCAAACTTACGGCCGCCCTCTGCCCAGGTGCTGGTCTCCGTAGTAGAGCAGGTAAAGTTCCAGGTCTGTTCCTTCCAGTCAAGACTTGAATAGTCATTGATGTTTGCCCAAACTTCATTTGCTGCATCCTCACCGCCCGTTCCTGAGCCGGAAGCATTCTGCGCCATAACCGTACCCGTGTACGCGCCCTCACCAGCCAGTGCCTTCGGTAAGAAAGTAGAAATGGACGGCACATAAGTGATTGCTGCAAGTACAGCCACGCAGGAAAGGATCATCGGAATCACCGATCTGGAAATCTTCGGCAGATCTACGCTTTCCATTCCCTTTTTCAGTTTTACAGAAATTGCTACAAACAGATTTACGCCAACCGGCGGAGTTACCTGTCCGATCGCCAGGTTTACCGTTGCAACCAGACCAAAGGCAACCAGGTCATAACCAAGCTGCTTACATACCGGAAGCATGATTGGAATAAAAATATACATCGCTGAGTTTGCATCAATAAAGCATCCTGCAATGAGGAAAATGACATTGACGATCAGCAGGAATGTGAACTGATTATGTGCAATTCCTGCCAGCAGCTCAGATGCTGCCTGCGCGATGCCAAATGTGGTACAAACGTAAGAAAACAGGGATGCACATGCAACGATCAGCATGATGCCGCCGGTAGTCTTACCAGAATCAATCAAAATGTTGCCCAAATCTTTCAGTTTTACTTCTTTGTAAACAACCATGCCAACAAACAGGCCATACACAACGGAAACGGCTGCTGCCTCGGTAGGAGTGAAAATACCACCGTAAATACCGCCCAGAATAATGACCGGCATCATCAGACCCCAAAACGCATCCTTAAAAGTATCGATTCGCTCCTTGATGCCTGCTTTCGGATGAGAAGACTCAATATTATTTTTCCGCGCCTCGATCATAACTACAATGACCAGAACAGCGCCCATCAGAATACCAGGAACGATACCTGCAGTAAACATGTCTGCAATAGAAACACCCGTGATCGATGCATAAACCACGAAGGCAATGCTCGGCGGAATAACAATCGCAATCGAGCTGGCCGTCGCCATCAGCGCCGCAGAGAACGGTGCGGAAAAGCCGCCCTGCTCAATCATCGCCGGAATCAGGACACTGCCTAACGCTGCAACCGTCGCAGGACCGGAACCGGAAATCGCACCGAAGAAGCACGCTACAATAACACATACAATTGCAAGACCACCACGTTTGTGCCCCACACAAGTGTCAACAAACTTGATCAGCCGTTTGGAAATACCTGCTTTTGCCATGATATTGCCGGACAGGACAAAAAACGGAATCGCCAGCAGCAGGAATTTGCTGATGCCGGAGTACATATTCGTCGCAACGATCGTTAAGGACGTTCCGGAATAGAGAATTGCGCAAACGGAAGATAATCCCAGACAGATTCCGATCGGAATTCCCATAATCAAAAAGATGAAGAACGAGATAAATAACACTGCACTGATCATTTCGTTTCCTCCTTCTCATTGGTACAATAATCCAGTAAAAATTCGATAAAATGAAGAATCATACAGCCCGCGCCAATCGGAACAAAGGACCAGAAAATCCACTCCGGCCAGTTCAGCACAAAGGTCCTTTTCCCATTTGCCATCTGTGTGATGACTTTATCCATGCCGTATTTAAACAGTACGGAGGTAAAAAACACGCATAAGGCCGTATTCACACAAAGCATCGGCTTCCGCCAGGATTTTGGCAGACGGTCGACCACCAGAGTCAGATTGACCAGTTCTCCTTCCCGGCATGCCAGTGCGGCAGCGACCAATGTGATCAGGACAAATACGGCAACAACCAGTTCTTCCGTAAATGACCAGGACTGGTGAATGACTTTTCTGGAAAATACATTACCAACAGTCAGCACCAGAATGATGATGGTAGATACGATCAGAGCAAACTTTTCCAGCATTGCCAACGCATCCATAAGCTTTTTGTACGCTTTCATACTTCCATTCCTCCTTGGAAAGATTAAATATGGTTGAAATGTTGTACAGGAGACATAGACTCCTATACAACAAAAAAACCGCCCCTAAAAAATAGGGACGGATAAAAAACACCGCAACCACCCTGTTTCTTTTTTCGAAACAAGTACGAATCAACGTACCATCATACGCGGTTTCTGTAACGGGAAACGCCCGTGAAAACCTACTCGCAAAAAACAAAACGACTTTCGGCTTTCCTTCTCTGAGATGATGTTCAAAACAAAACTGCTGCTGCCTCACACCAACCGGCAGTTCTCTGAAAGCAGGGGTTTGCTCTTACTTGTTCTCGTCCTGGAATTTCTATGTAAAATATACTGCTTTAAAGCTTTGTTTATTTAAAGCAACGCAGTCATTGTACACCTGCCCTGCTTACTTGTCAAGTCTAATTATTAAGAACCGATCACGCGAGCTGCACACCAGATCAGCATCGCCCCAAGCACCATCAGATAAAACGCAAAGCCCAGAGGCATTGCCGGTGCCTGTACATGCGGCAGAATGAAGGATGAAAACATGGTCAAACCGTAAATGATGATCTTCACATTGACAAGCTGCAGCACGATTCCGGAAATATAAGAAGGTTCTTTTTCGCTGTCCTTCTCTCCCGGCGCAATATCTTTGTTACTGCACCGTGCTAAAGTTGGCTATAACACAGAAGGAGAGAAAAAGCAAGTTATTCGTAAGTCTTCATAAACTCCCGTACCACATCATTACGAAGCACCACCCCGCTGGCCCCCGCAAACAACGTACTGTAAGAAGCCGCCGCACAAGCATACCGACACGCTGCCTCCACGCTGTCACCGCTGAGGATCCGGCACGCAAATACCGCCGACATACAGTCACCGGCACCGGTGGTATCTACTGGCTGCACCGGAATTGCCGGAATCCATCCCTCATATTCCTCCGAAGAACAGTAACATCCCTTTTCTCCGCACTTGATGATCACATGCGGCACGCCCAGCACATGAAATACCTGAGCGGCTGCCTGCGGCTTATCCGTTCCGGTCATGGAAAGTACATCATAAAGACTGGGAATGAAGTAATCGATATATGGCAAAAATCTTTTTATTCCATCCAGACCAAGTCCTAGTTTATCCGCCGCCAGGTCCGCAAACACCAGCTTGCCCTGCCCTTTCACCATTTTCAAAAATTCCAGAAGTCCATCCCGTTCCAACTCCGGCAGGGAGAAAATGCTTGCCAACGAAACTGCCCAGCATTCCTCCGGCAACTCCCACGGAATATCATCCCGACAGATCATGCTGTGAGCTCCTTTTACAGAGAACACCCGCCGCTCGCCGTCCTCACTTACCAGGACCATAGCCGCTCCCGTAGCACAACTCCCTTTTTCTTTCACCCAGGCAGTGTCGATTCCCATGCCGTCAAGCGCACTTTTTAAAATCCGACCATTGGTGTCCGCGCCTACACAGGCCGCCAGCCCCGGGTGAAATCCCAGTGCCGCCATGTGAATGCTCTGGTTGACCGCGTCACCACCTGGCTGAATACGGATCTCAGAAATCCGCTGCTTTTCTTTCCACTCTTTTTTCTGATCGATCGGCCAGCCGGTGATATCCATAACCGCCGCCCCGATGCACAATATATCCATAGCAAATTCTCCCACAGGTGTTATTATTTGCCCTCCATCTGCTCCAGCCACACCCGAAGTCCTTCCGTCAGTTGACGTGCCAGACGGTGATTCTTACCGGATGTAGTTGCTCCGATCACGATCCGTCCATCCCGCGCAATACCCGGGAAATAAAAATCACACTGGTTCTTGTCTCCTGCATGATTGACCAGGATCTTCTTCTCATGGCACATAGCTGCGATCGCATCATTTAACTCTCGGTCGCTGGTAGCCGCCAGTACCATATAAGCATCATCCAGATCACTCTCGACAAATGCTCTGCGCTCCCAGCGCACTGCGCCGTCCTTCTCCAACTGCTCCATGCCTTCGGTGCCATCTGGTGCTACAACCAGAATGTCCGCATCAAATCCAGCCAACGTTTCTGCACGGCGGGTAGCGATCACACCTGCACCTGCAATCACGATCTTCTGACCGGACATATCAAAAAACATCGGGAAATATGCCGTTTCCCCGGTATCTGTACCGCTATGCTTTTTCTGACTTCGTCTGGTCATATCGACGCTCTTCAAAGTCCCATCATTGTCCGTCTTATGCGTACACACTGCTCTGTCTTCCTGCATATCCTCGTCTGCCTGCATCATTCCTGTTTCCGGAATTTCATACAGTGCTTCCTCGCCGCATCCGCTCGCATCTGCCAAAATTGCTGACGCAATTCCTGCTGCCGTAAATTCCGAAGCTTCCACCTGAACCTTGATTCCCCGTTCATCTGCCTCTTTCGTTGTGTACGGTCCGATGGACACCACTTTTGCAGAAAGCCCTTCCTTGTCATCTAGCATCCGGCATAATGCTTTCACTGCTGACGCGCTGGCAATGGTCACATAATCCACCTCTTTCACGATCCGGTTCAATTCTTCGCGTCTTCGCTCATCTGCCCAGGTCTCATAAAGAGGAATATCTGCAAACTTAATGCCTGCCTCTTTCAGTTTTCTAGGCAGCACCGCAGAACCTTCCTTTGCACGCATCAGCATGACACGCGTGTCTTTTTCCAGCGTCGGAATCCACTCTGCTGCCAGGTCTGCTCCGGAAAAGCTGGATGGAACAAAATCACAGGAGAAACCATGCGCCTCTAATGCCGCTGCCGTTTTTCGCCCGATTGCCGCAAATTTTATATGCATCAGACTGCGCAGGTCCTTCTTCGCATGACGCATCGCCTCAAAAAACAGATCCACGCCATTGCTGCTGGTAAACACTAGCCACTGATACCGTTCAAGCTCTTCCAATGCTTTCTCCTGGACTTCTCCCCATAACGGACGGCTCTCAATCAGGCTGACGGCTACTGCCTCCGCGCCGAGCGGCTTTAATTCCGATTCCATTTCCTGTGCAAAATAGCGCGTACCTGTAATCAGGACACGCTTGCCATGAAGCGGCATATCATCCGTCAAAGCCTGTTTTTTCTTTCCCACATCTCTGCCAAACCAGTCAAGAGAACCTGCCAGACCGGCAACCGGACCAACCACTGTAATTGCCGGAGTCTGAATGCCGCGGCGCTTCACTTCCTCCACGATATGCGCTAAATCCGACAGTGCACGCTTCTGGCGGGAAGTCGTTCCCTGCTGGATCACCGCT
This sequence comes from Brotaphodocola sp., assembly GCA_051877535.1. GTDB lineage: Bacteria > Bacillota > Clostridia > Lachnospirales > Lachnospiraceae > Brotaphodocola. The sequence continues at coordinate 29,627 of JBJEIZ010000031.1, read as the reverse complement.
GCCGGCGTGTCCGCAGGTTTCCCATGTTTCATCAGATTCGCCGCGATTTGTTCCAGGTTCTTCAGTCCCATCAGGAAAATCAACGTTCCCTCTTCCTTTGCCAAAGTCGCATAATCCAGAACACTGCCGTCTTTGGCACTGCTCTCGTGACCGGTAATGACATGAAACGAAGATGCCAGATCCCGGTGCGTCACCGGAATTCCCGCATATGCCGGAACGCTGTAACAGGAGGATACACCTGGTACAATTTCAAATGGGATTCCGTATTTGACCAGTTCCAGAGCCTCTTCTCCGCCGCGTCCGAAAATGAACGGGTCACCGCCCTTTAAACGAACCACATATTTTCCCTTTAATGCATGTTCCACCAGACACGCATTGATCTGACTCTGCGTCATAAAATGATTGTTGGAACGTTTGCCTGCATAAATCAGTTCTGCATCCAGCCGCGCCTCATTCAAAACCGAACCATAGATCAGATTATCATACACGATAACATCCGCCTTACGCACACACTCCAGACCTTTGCGCGTCAAAAGACCGCCATCTCCCGGACCTGCGCCAACTAAGGACACCGTTTTCAGGCTTACCTGCAGTGCCAGTTTTTTAGCCAATTCTTTTGCCTGCCGATTCAGGTATTCCGGCTCACTGCCCTCCAATGCAACCACATCGCTTCGATAAATTGTATGTTTTCCGTCCGGTGCATACATGACATCCATCTTCAGCTTCTTTCCTTCCTCATAACAATAAGCGCCGCACGGTGCATTACAGTTACCCCCAAGAATGGACAGATAATCCCGCTCTGCGCGCAGCTGTGCTTCTGCCTGCGGGGAATGCAACGCCTGCATCAGCTCACTTAGTTCTCCCTGACGTATCTCGATCGTCAGAATTCCCTGACCCGCTGCCGGAATAAACTGTTTTTTATCCAAATATTCCAGATAGAGTACTTTCGGTTCATCCTCCGGATTTTCCCGGTAATTGATTTTCAGAAGCTGCGTATCACAGACTTCATCTGCTTTTGCTGCATTCCCATCTGTCACAGCCACCGCATCAACCATCTCTGCTTCGTTCGGATCCACAATTTTCAATCTCTCCAAACCCGCTGCCGCCAGAAGCAGACCATCATACTGCCCTTCCAAAAGCTTACGCAATCTGGTCTGTACGTTGCCTCTCACCATTTTGATCGCTGCCTGGGGATTCTGATCCCGAATCTGCAATTCCCGGCGCAGACTGCTGGTTCCTATGATACTGCCTGCCGGAAGATGGCTTGCCGGACGTCCATGCAAAGTCACCAGAACATCCGATGCATTTGCGCGTTCCAGCACCGCACCTAACGCCAACCCGTCCGGAAACTCCATTGGCATATCTTTTGCACAATGAATGGCCATATCAATATTGCCCTGCAGAAGTTCCTCTTCCAGTTCTTTTGTAAATACTCCTTTGCCGCCAAAGCTGGTCAGAGACTTCTCCAACTGTTTGTCACCTTGTGTAACAATCGGCACAATGTCAATCTCCGCCTCTGGAAAACGTTCTAGGATCATATCACGCACAAGTTCCGTCTGGACCATAGCAAGTCTGCTTGTTCTTGTTCCAATCCTTACTTTCATACCGATCTCCTTCAATCTATTCTCATTTATGATATTGTCACATTCGTCTTTTGAGTATATCATAAATATTCCAATTTCACAAATGCAATATAACACATGAATGGGATGTCACACTGCATTTCGGACATAAAAAACAGCCCCTTTCCCTTACTCCGGGCTTCGCGGGGCGATAAATTCCTTTTCTTGCTCTC
>JBJEIZ010000031.1:5645-27732 GCA_051877535.1 Brotaphodocola sp. | reverse complement strand
GCCCCTTTCCCTTACTCCGGGCTTCGCGGGGCGATAAATTCCTTTTCTTGCTCTCCGTCACCCCGGCTTTTCACTACTCCCCGGGCTCCGCGGGGCGATAAATTCCTTTTCTTGCTCTCCGTCACCCCGGCTTTTCATTACTCCCGGACTTCGCGGGGCGATAAATTCCTTTAAGTAGGTAATAATCCATATCTACAAATGCCATGCCATGTTTGATATTATTGATTCACTGTCTGGCAATGCGTCCACATTTGTCTGAAAGTAAGGTTGCCATTCATCAATTGCACCCGTTCCCCATGTACCTTCTCTGGAATTGCCGGAAACACAACCACCAATTGAACAATACAGAGACAGCATCTCCGCATTTGTATATTTGACAGCTGTGTTTTGGCTTCGCAAAATCGCTGCCTTTATCGTTCTGACAGCTTCAAGATACTTTTCATTCATACGCCCACCTCGATTTCTGCGATAATCTTCGCAATTTCACCACGGAGAACCTGTTCACGGGCAACGATTTCTTCAATTTCGGCATTGAACTTCACAATGTCGATTTTCTGTCTGGTATCTTTGGCTTCAACATAAGTGGAAACGGAAAGATTATAGTCATTGCTTTCAATTTCCTCATAGCTCGCCAGATGGGAGAAGTGTGCTTCCTCTGCACGGGCGGCAAAGGTTTCTACAATTCTGTTCATATTTGCTACACCATGCAGAAATTTTGCAAGACGTTCGTTTCTTTTTGCTACAAAAAAAGAAAGCATTTGCCTTATAATAAAAAAAGCAGACCATACCCGCAAGCATGATCTGCCACACTCCCTGATTCCATATTCAAAAATACATCACGGTTCCAGCAATCCCAGTTGTTCCATTGCATACCAGATGCCGTCTTCCTCTACCGTTTTTGTCACAAACGTCGCATATGGCTCCAATTCCTTTGCATGTTTTCCCATCACAATTCCATTCGGCACATGCTCAAACATCGCCAGATCATTGGTGCTGTCACCGAATACATAGGCATCCTGCAAGGTCAGCCCGTAATGGTTCAGAATCACATCGATCGCAGTCGCCTTGGAGTGTCCTGTCGGCACACATTCATAAAATCCGCTGCGGTCGATGACGTCAAAAGCTCCGTCCAGACTGGACCAGAACCCATCCAGATCACTTTTCTCATCCGCTACAATACAAAATTTGTCGGCTGTCCCACATGCGATATGCCAATCCATATCCGGATGAATCGCATGCGGAAGGTTCTTACGGAAAATCATACCCCGTTCAAAACGACTGTCCGGTCCCGGCACATAGCAAAAATCTTTACCTTCCAGTATGCAGTCAACATCTGCTTTCTCTACTGCCCGGCAAATCTTCTTTTGCTGTTCTTCCGGAATGGAACGATGGTACAATACGTTTCCCCCAGACTCCACATAGGTTCCGCAGCCGCACAGCCATCCATCCATATCAAACAATGATTTCAATGTTCCAAGTTCACTGCAGGTACGACCGGTATTGATCAATACCAGATGGCCGCAGGCACGTGCCTTTGCAAGTGCCTGTCTTGCACTATCCGGAACCGTCCGGTTTACCTCACTGAGCAAAGTTCCGTCAATATCAAAAAATAATGCTTTCCTGCTCACATCATTCACCACGGAACTTGATGATTCCAGTTTCTGCATCCATACTGTCAACAATCGCCAACGACTCCAGACGCACACCTTTCTTTCGGATAATATCTCCGCCTACCTGAAAACCTTTTTCGATAGCGATACCGGCACCTGCCAGCTCTGCACCGGACTCCTCTACCAGCTCGATCAACCCTTCCAACGCCTTGCCATTCGCCAGAAAATCATCAATCAAAAGCACTTTATCACCTTTTCCCAGGAATTCCTTGGAAACAATGATATCATATACACGACCATGTGTATACGACTCGACACGGCTAGTGTAAACATCGCCTGCAATATTCTTGGTCTTTGTCTTCTTCGCAAATACGACCGGCACATCAAAACTCTGCGCTACGACACATGCAATACCGATGCCAGATGCCTCAATGGTAAGAATTTTGTTGATCTCCACGTCTGCAAAGCGACGTTTCAGCTCTTTTCCCATCTCATTAAACAGCTTGATATCCATCTGATGATTCAAAAAACTGTCTACTTTTAATACATTGCCTTCGTAAATTTTTCCGTCCTTGCGGATTCTGTCTTTCAACAACTGCATAAAAGAAATCCCCCTGTCAGATATGTTTTATCCTGTCGTCCTGCCTGTCTTACTTTACAACTGCATTATCTCTGATCAGATCCACTACCTTGAAGAACAGCGCGTACTCGTTGGTCTGATCCTCACCATAGCTGGATTTCAGAGTGTCTACGTCCAGGTTCATTTTTTCTGCCACAGCCTCGATATCCGCATCCTCAACCACAAGCTGCTCTGCCTCTACGATTGCATCAATCAAAAGCTGTTCCTTGACTGCGTCCTCTGCCTGCTCGCGGACATAGGTCTCAAAATCAGCTTCATCCTTCCCATAAACCGCCGAAGCATAATCAGCCAGGCTGAAACCATACATCTGCGCGATCGCATTGTGGTAATCCATCTGATTTGTATAATACTGGTCGACTGCATACTGGTTCAGTTCATACTCAGAATTGTTCAAAGCTGCGTAGTATGCATCACTCTCAATATGCTTCTGTGCCAGTTCTTCCTGCTCTTCCTGCATGGTAGAAAGAATATCCGCACGGAATTCTTCAACCGTATCAAAATCCGATATTCTCTTTACAAATGCTTCATCCAGAACGGCATCCTTCACTTCATCGATACCATTGACAGTTACATCAAATACAACATCCTGTCCGGCCAGTTCTGCAGCACCATAATTCTCCGGGAAAGTCAGGTTCAGGCTCAGCTCCTGTCCTACCTCTGCACCGATCAGGCCATCCTCAAACCCGTCGATAAAAGAACCGGAACCCAGTTCCAGCTTGTACCCCTCAGAAGTACCGCCTTCAAATGCCTCGCCATCTTTCATTCCGACAAAATCGATATCTACCACATCGCCATTCTGTGCCGGACGGTCTGTCACCGGAATATACTCCGGATTCGCTTTCAAAATACTGTCGATACGCAGTTCCACCGCATCATCTGTCACGGTAGTGTCCATCTTGGTAACTTCGACCCCTTTATAATCACCCAGCTTCACGATCTTACCAAAGTCTGTAATCTCCGCTGCCGTCTCTGCCGCCTCAGTCTCCGCTGCAGCAGTGGTCGTCTCCGCTGTCTCTTCTTTCTTGGAGCAGCCGGTAATTACTGCCATTGCCGCAAGACCACACAGTGTCAGTTTCACATATTTTTTCATATCAATTCCTCTTCTTTTTGGATTTACACAAAGTACCGACGCAGTTTCCCGCCGACATCAGAGTGTTTCCTACAGTTATAACATATTGTCGTATTTTTAAAAAGTAGTTCGCAGATAATTTCATAAAATTTTTACGAACAGGGAACGTTCTACTTATAAAATGCGAGGAATGCTTTATATGTATTGTAAACGTCCAATTTAGAAGCCAGTTCAAACGGCGCATGCATGGAAACAATCGGCACGCCCAGATCCACAACATCAATATTTAAATGTGCCACAAATTTGGCGATCGTTCCGCCGCCGCCCTGATCTACTGCGCCCAGCTCACCTGCCTGCCAGTAAACACCGTTTTCCTCCATAATGGCAATCACCTTTGCCATAGTCTCTGCACTTGCATCGCTCGCACCGGACTTTCCGCGTGCACCGGTATACTTGGTCAAAACACAGCCCTTGTTGATGCAGCTGGAATTATTTGCCTCAAATACATCAGAAAATGTCGGATCGTAAGCTGCATTTACATCTGCAGACAGACACATGGAGCTGCGATATACATCCTTCGGATCCACCCCCTGCATTTGCGCCAGATACTCCAGATAATGGCAGAAGAAATGGGAGTTCATACCGGTATTGCCTTCGGAACCAATCTCTTCCTTATCTGTCAGCACAGTAATGGTAGTATAAGGAGGATTCACGGTTTCTATTTCTGCCATAAGAGCCGTGTATGCACAAACACGGTCATCCTGACCGTAAGCACCTACCAGACTGCGGTCAAGTCCTACATCTGTCGCCTTATGTGCCGGCACCATCTCAATTTCTGCGCGATAAAAATCAGACTCAGTCATTCCATATTTTTCATTCAGAATCTGAAGGGCAAGCAATTTAACCGGTTCTTTCACCTCATCATCTGCAAATGGAATGGAACCTATGATAATGTTCAGTTCCTCACCTCGAATGCCGTCACTCAATTTTCGCTCGTTCTGTTTTGCAGCCAGATGTGGAAGCAGGTCGCTGATGCAGAATACCGGATCATTCGGTTCCTCCCCAATACAGATGTTGACTTTTTCGCCATTTTTCTTGATCACAACACCGTGCATTGCTAACGGAATCGTCGCCCACTGGTATTTGCGGATACCTCCATAGTAATGGGTCTTAAAATAAGCAATATCATTTTTTTCATAAACTGGATTTGGCTTCAGATCCAGACGCGGAGAATCGATATGCGCTCCGTTGATACGCACACCCTCACACATCGGTTTTTCTCCAAATGTAGTGATGAGCAATGCTTTTCCACGATTTACCTGATATACCTTATCGCCTGGTTTATAAGCTGCATGCACATCCAGTTCCTGATATCCTGCTGCTTTTAACAGCTTCACTGCTGCCTCCACGCACTCGCGCTCAGTCTTTCCCTCATCCAAAAATGTTTTATAGCCTTCACAGAAAGCGGATGCTTTCTCCACCTCATCCGGTGCATCCTTTGCTATGTGCGGAAATTTCCAAAGCAGCTTTTCTTCCAAAATTTTTCCTGTTGATTTTTCTTCTGTCATGTTTCATCCTCCTGTTGTCGTGATCATTCTATTCATTCACAACTGTGTGCGAAAATCGCTTTTTCTTCCTTATGGTGCAATCACTCCATGCTCATCGGCTTCCAGCATCAAAGTAAATGGTCCATCATTTAACAAATCTACTTTCATATCCGCTCCAAAACTTCCATGCTCCACTTTTGGCACATACTGTCGGCATCGCTCTACAAAATATTCATAAAGGGCTTCTGCCTTTACCGGAGAACCGGCCTTGATAAAACTCGGTCGGTTTCCCTTGTGACAATCCGCATATAAAGTAAACTGGCTGACCACCAGCATTTCTCCGCCAACATCTGCTAATGACAGATTCGTCTTTCCTCCCGAATCCTGAAAAATACGAAGTTTGCAGATCTTATCCGCCATCTTGTCCGCAACTTTCTCATCATCTGTCTCAGCCACGCCAAGAAAAACCAGAAATCCTCTGTCGATCTGACCTATCACTGCACCATCAACTTTGACGCTGGCTCTCGTCACGCGCTGTAAAACTACTCTCATATGTTCCTCCTATCTGAACACCTGTTTCAGTCTGTTCGTCAGCCATTCCAGACGTTTGTTCTGGTACAGAGTTTCCCGTACCATCACCGGACGATCTGTAATCACTCCGTCTACGCCGACGGTTTTCAGACGTTTTAATTCAGCCGGCACATTTACGTTCCAGACATACACACGTTTGCCCTGCTCATGGATATGCCGGACCAGTTCTTCGTCTGCATACTCATGCCGGACGCTGATAAAATCCACCTGCCGTCCCGGGTCAAAACCTCCGTAAGCAGCAGATACCATATACCCTGTGTGCAGCTTCGGTTCCAGTTCCTTCACTCTCATCAGGTGACTCATGCTGGTCGATGTAACCACACACTGCTTTTCCATCCCTTGTGCCTGAATCATCTCCACTACCCGATCCGGAAGCTCGCTGTCTGTTCGTGTTTGTTTGATCTCAATATTTAAATTCACATTTCCCTTGCAGAACTGCAGAACTTCCTCCAGTGTCGGAATCATTTCTCCTGCAAATTCCGGTGAAAAGGAACTGCCCGCATCCAACTGGCGCACTTCCTCCAGTGTCATATTATTGATAGACCGGTTTACCCCGGCTACTCTTCTCAGATTCGCATCATTGCTCAGAACCACAACGCCATCTTTGGTCATCTGTACATCGATTTCTACGCAGTCAGCCATCTCTCCGACTGCCGTCTTTATGGCAGAAAGAGTATTCTCCGGTGCATTCCTTGTGCTTCCGCGATGAGCAATGACCTGAATATCGGTCATCATATCGCCCGAAATTGTGGAGCCATGTTTTTCAAAATCGACTACAATCGCTGCTGCCGCCGCTGTAACTATAAACAGTAATTCCGCAAGCCTTTTTCGAGCAGCCGTCCCCTTTGCCGGATAGACCAGTCTCCACCCCGGTACGTGATACCTTCGGTTGGCATACTGATAAAACATAATCGTCAATGCCGCATAGTAAACCACCATGGTTACCACACTGCCAATGAAAAGCCAAGTCATTTTCAAACGCTCCGCCCACAGGTACACCGTTACTGTCACAAGATTTTCTTCTGCAAACAGAACCGCATAAGTGCTCAGCAAAAGCACGCTGATTCCATAGCATACGGCAATCATCCCCAATACTACAACTTGACAGTTAATCAGATGGCCAATGGCTTTTCTCATATGCTTATGGAGCAGTTCCCTGCTTCGCTGCATTGCTTCTTTAAACGTCTTCTGTTCGATCATACAAACCGGAAAGACAAACATAGTCTTGACAGCTATGATCGCCGACGCAGTCAATAGCAGCAGCAGAATCACCCACATAAGCGGTTCCGTAATCAATCTCTGTAAAAGAACATTCCATGGTTTCATATGGTACAACAGACCTACTGCATAAATCCCACGACCCAGAAATGACACCACAAGCATCAGAAATATCAGCCTGAAATTCTTTCTGGCAGCAGCTTCATCCAGTTTCTGGATGCCGCCCCACAAAATGTGTAATGGGGACAGCTTATGGGAATAGGCTGCCCCCTGAAATGCAGTAATAAGTCCGGCCATCTCCAGCGCCTGAAGCAGTATCCCAACAATCATGATGAGAAGTCCAACTGACCAGGTCACAGGTTTCATCAGAAAACTTCCTATATTATCCGCAGTCAGATAACTGTATCCGGCTATCCGGAGTGCCGTTTGCAATGTCCGGTTTGTCAGCTGCAGATAAACCGGAAGCATGATCCCACGATATAAAACTTCAAACAAAAGAACGTTCTTCCAATTCTGGCCAAGTGCATGCCAGGTTTCTTTTGCAAGTTTTTTCATATGTGCTATTCTTTCTCTTCTATCGCGCTTTCCAGGATGGACTGATTTAAGGAAAACATTTTCGCATCCAGCATATCCACCATGTCTGCGCAGGCTTTCAGCTCCGCCTGAAGGGAATCAGGCGCATCGCCTTCAAATTTGTAATAAATCTTATGCTCCAGGCTGGCCCAGAAATCCATAGCCACTGTACGAATCTGAATCTCTACCTTTGTTTCCACAGGACCAGTTGATAAATAAACCGGGAGCGTAATGATCATATGATAACTTTTATATCCATTGGTCTTGGGCTGTTTGATATAATCCTTCACATAAAGGACAGTAATGTCTTTCTGCTTGGCGATCATATCAGCAATCTGATAAATATCTCTGGTAAAAGAACAAGTGATTCGAATACCGGCGATATCGCTCAGACGATTCATCATATTATCAATCGTGACGTCCAGCCCGTGCCGTTTCAATTTTTTAACAATACTTTCCGGCGTTTTTAACCGGGATTTGATGTGCTCAATCGGTGTATAGCCATATACCTGCATGAATTCGTTATTCATGATGTCGATCTTAGTATTGATCTGTTTCAGCGCCGAATCATACAAAAACATACTGGTTTTCCACCGGTCAATCTGACTAATATTCTCGGGGAATGCCACGCTTACCCCTCCTTCGATGTTTTATTTACATTTCAAACACCGGATCACAGCTTCAGACCTTTCAGCAACGCGCCGAGACCTGTCACCGCCGTTCCGGTCTCCTTATAATCAAATGCTTCTTCCTGTACTTCATCTTCAGTCTCCAAAGCCTTCATGCTCAAACTGATCTTGCCGTCCTTAACAGCGATAACTTTCACCGTAACAGTCTGACCTTCTTTCAGAACTGCTCCAGGATGTTTGATCCGCTGTTTGCTGATCTGGGAAACATGAAGCAGTCCGGACAGACCGCCTTCCAGGTTAATGAATGCGCCATAATCCTTCAGACTGTCAACGGTGCCTTCCACAACGGAACCTACTTTCACTGCAGCCAGCTTTGCTTCCTTCTCCGCTGCTTCCTTCTCTTTCATTACTGCTTTGCCGGACAGTACCAGTTTTTTCTTTTCCGGATCAACGGTAATCGCGATCACGTCCAGATGTTTGCCAACCCAGTCTTCCAACTTTTCCACATACTGAGTGGAAATCTGAGATGCCGGGATAAATCCCTGGATCTCATTAACATAAGTAACCAGACCTCCCTTGACTACCTCTTTCACTTTCACATTCACAACCGTCTTTTCCTGCATCATGGTCATCAATTCTGTCCATTTCTCTGCATCTGGTCCTTCCTGTTCCTGATATCCATTGCGGCGCTCATCAAACTCTTTATAGGATGCCTCAAGTTCCTTGGCAAAATCTTCCATAGTTTCTTTTACTGCCTCGCTCATAATTACAACACTCCTTCACAAATAGTATCGCGGAGGACATACTCCGTCAGATATGTTGACTTTACCATATTTCCAGGCTTTTTTCTATAGTTTTCTGTACAAAAGTGTGATATACTGTTGCAAAATAAAAATATTTCTATTCCCAGAATAAAACAGAGGTGAACTGCATGAAAGACATTCTTGACTTGCATACTCATACGATCATGAGCGGGCACGCATACAACACCCTTTATGAAATGCTTCATTCCGCATCGGAAAAAGGGATAAAACTCCTTGGTTCTACCGAGCATGCTCCCGGAATTCCCGGTTCATGCCACGAATATTATTTTCTTAATTTCCGTGTTATTCCACGGGAAATTTACGGCGTCAAACTGCTGATGGGCTGTGAATTGAACATTATTGATCACAACGGCACCATTGACTTAAAAGAACGTTTCTTAAAAAAGATTGATTTCGCCATCGCAAGCATCCATGATCCGTGCTACGATAAAGGTACTGCCGAGCAAAACACTGCCGCTTACCTGGGGGCCATGAAAAATCCTTATGTTCAGATCATTGGCCATCCGGATGACGGACGTTTTCCGGTAAATTACGAACAACTCGTGCTGGGTGCCAAAGAACACCATGTACTTCTGGAAATGAATTCCAGTTCCCTGCATCCAAAGAGCAGCCGTGTCGGTGCCCGTGAAAACTACCTGGAAATGCTGGAATACTGCCGCCGTTATCAGGTTCCAATCATTATCAACAGCGATGCACACAGCGAAGCTGACGTGGGCAACCATGCCCGTGCACATGCGCTTTTAGAAGAAATCGGATTTCCGGAAGAACTGGTTGTAAACAGCTCCATCAAAAAAGCTGCGGAATTCATCCCGGCACTCCGTCAGGATATTTACACGGGAGGCACCGAATCATGATTAATTTTCTGAATCTGGAGTATTTTCTGGTTGCCGCCGAAGAACTGAATTTTACCAAAGCTGCCAAACGGCTGTATATTTCCCAGCAGTCTTTGAGCAACCATATCTCCAATACGGAAAAAGAATTTGATGTGATACTTTTTAACCGCACCACGCCGCTGACACTGACCTATGCGGGGCAAACACTGAAACAGAAGGCCCGACAGATGTTGGAGTTAAAAGACGAAATGTACCGCGAACTGGCTGATATCAAGGATTTTTCCGTCGGTCAGCTGGTCATCGGTCTTTCCCATACCCGCGGGCGCGTGATCCTTCCGGAGATTCTTCCCGTTTACAAAGAACGATTTCCGAATATTGATCTGCGCCTGATCGAGGGCAATTCCTCTGAGCTTGCCAATGATCTGATTCATGGAGATGTAGACCTGATCATCGACATGCTTCCGTTTAAAGTAGATAATATCGAAACCGTTCCGCTCTGCGAAGAGGAAATTCTGCTTGCCGTTCCGGATTCTGTACTGGAACATGAATTCCCGGGACAATTTGAGCAAATAATACAACAGCTGGCCGAACACACCGACCTGCAGCTTCTGCGCAACTGTCCTTTCCTTCTGATCAACGAAGGCAATCGGGTTCGCACCATCGCCGATGAGATGTTTGAAGAAGCCCAGATTACTCCAAAAATCGTTTTGGAGACAGAAAATATCGAAACCGTGCGTGCTCTTGCCGGCAAAGGCATGGGCATTACCTTTTACCCCAAAATGTTCATTTCCGGGAGTAAGGACCAGCCGGTGATCCGCAGTCAGTCCATGCCGGTCACCTACTATCCTCTGGATCACCCCAAAGCTCACGGCGTGCTGGCAATCGGGTATCACAAAGGTCATTATATGTCCCGGGCAACCAAAGAATTCATACAGATTGCAAAAGAAATGCTGTGAAACAATGATAATTCTTGCTGTTCTCCTTGACAATGCCGGACTTTTCATTTATGATATAAATAGTAACAATTATTATTATCTGCCAGAAAAGTCCCGCACGGCGGGCATGAAAATTTAGTCTGAGGGAGCTAATATATGAAAGCACTAAAGTACAGCCGTCAGAGGGAATCCATCAAAGCATATCTGGTGACGCATCATGATCATCCGACTGCAGACGCCGTATATGCTGCGATTCGTGAAGAGTTCCCGAACATCAGCCTTGGCACTGTTTACCGGAATCTGAATCTTCTGGTAGAACTTGGCGAGGTAAAGAAATTGAGCTGCGGAGACGGAAAAGATCATTTTGATGCTGACCTTTCCCCGCATTATCATTTCATTTGTCAGCATTGCGGTGCTGTTATCGACCTTCCGATTCAACCGCTTCACGGTGTGATCGAGCAGGCACAGCAGGCATTTGACGGACAGATCAGCGCACATGTCACTTATTTTTACGGCACTTGTCCGGATTGTCTGGCGCAGGAAAATCATTGATTTTCCTGGCAGCCGCTTTTATGGTCAAGCCCGCTGTTGCAATTTGTCAATATAAATCTCGAAAAAACAGTTGACAAGGCTCATTGTATTTGGTATTATAATATCAGTAATAATTACTATTATTGCTGATTGCAAAAACAAAATATATTTTATAAATAAAGGAGATTGAGACTATGGCTAAATGGGTATGTTCAGTATGTGGTTACGTTCATGAAGGAGATTCCGCTCCGGAAGTTTGCCCGGTATGTAAAGTTCCGGCAGAGAAATTCATCAAACAGGGAGAGGAAAGAACCTGGGCTGCTGAGCACATCGTAGGTGTTGCACAGGGCGTTAGCGAAGATATTCTTGCTGATCTGAGAGCAAACTTTGAGGGTGAGTGTTCTGAGGTTGGTATGTATCTGGCTATGGCAAGAGTTGCTCACAGAGAAGGTTATCCGGAGATCGGTCTTTACTGGGAGAAAGCAGCTTATGAAGAGGCTGAGCACGCAGCTAAATTTGCAGAACTTCTGGGCGAAGTTGTTACCAACAGCACCAAGAAGAACCTGGAGATGAGAGTTGAAGCTGAGAACGGCGCAACCGCTGGTAAATTTGATCTGGCTAAACGTGCAAAAGCTGCCAACCTGGATGCAATCCATGATACCGTTCACGAGATGGCTCGTGACGAGGCAAGACACGGCAAAGCATTCGAAGGTCTGCTGAAGAGATACTTTGGCTAATAAACAAAGTTCTGTAAGGGGGTGAGCTTTTTGGGGTTCACTCCTTTAAATTTATGCATCTGGCACAATTTTTCAAAATATGTTATAATGGCAGTAATGGGCTGTCACTCAAATTTTTCGCACAGGAGGATATTCATATGGCTAATAAATACGCAGGTACCAAAACAGAGAAAAATTTATGGGAAGCATTTTCTGGTGAATCTCAGGCTCGCAACAAATACACCTACTATGCTTCTGCTGCTAAAAAAGCTGGATATGAGCAGATGGCTGCTTTATATCTGGAGACCGCTGATCAGGAAAAAGAACACGCTAAGATGTGGTTCAAGGAAATTCATGGCATCAGCGACACAGAGAATAATCTGATCGACGCTGCTGCAGGCGAGCACGAAGAATGGACCGATATGTACGTTCGTATGGCAAAAGATGCAGAAGAAGAAGGTTTCCCTGAGTTAGCAAAGAAATTCCTTTTAGTTGCTGAAGTTGAGGCTGCTCACGAGAAACGTTATCTGCAGCTTTTAAAGAACTTAAAAGAAAACGGCACTTTCAAAGGCGATGCACCTCTTGGCTGGAAATGCCGTAACTGCGGTTATGTCTATGAAGGCGAGGAAGCTCCGGAAGTTTGCCCGGTTTGCGCACATCCGAAGGCTTACTTTGAGAGAAAAGCTGAAAACTACTAAGATAACAGAGGACTTGCCCGCATATCGCGGGCAAGTCCTTTTTTACTCTTACTCCACATAATTTGTAATCTTGCCAATATGCTCGATCACACACTCCACTACATCACCGGTCTTTAAAAACTTCGGAGGATGAAAGCCCATACCGACACCTGCCGGGGTGCCGGTGGAAATGATCGTACCGGCTTTCAGCGTCATTCCCTGAGAAAGCTCACTGATAATATGATCGATATTAAAAATCAGCATATTGGTGTTGCTGTCCTGTCTCAATTCCCCATTGACATAAGACTGAATCTTTAACTGCGGAGGATACGGGACAGAATCCGCCAGCAAAATGCACGGTCCCATCGGCGTGAATCCGTCCAGACTCTTGCCGAAATACCACTGGTTGTGGCGATTCTGCACGTTGCGGGCACTGACATCGTTGATGATCGTATAACCAAACACGTAATCCTTTGCCTCGGATGCCGGAACATTTTTCGCATCTTTTCCGATAATGATCGCCAGTTCTGCCTCATAATCCAAACTGTCGACCAGATTTGGATAAGACGGAATGGCTTGTCCATCTGCAACAGCTTCATTGACACGTTTGGAAAAATATACAGCATACGGACGTTCTCCATTAAAATCTTCATGCTTGAAGCGCGCCGATTCTGCTGCATGCTCCATGTAATTGATGCCAAGGCAAATCACATCCTGCTCCGGAACCGGAATCGGTGCCAGAATGTTCACTTCCTCCAGACGTGCCGCTCCACGGATCGAATATGGTTCCCGCCCGGAAGCATATTCCAGAAGCTGTTTCTCTGATTCACTCATATTCTTCACAGTTTCCAACATCGTCTTGTATTCCGGTCCGATCGATTCAATTGGATACACCCATTCTCCATCTTTACTAATAAGTCCGACACGTACTTTCTGCTCTACCTGATAAGTCACTAATTTCATAAAATATAGAATCCTCCTGCCACTGGTTGCTACCACTTTTATGAATAGTATACTCGAAAAACGAAGCAGATTCAATTTAAAATTCTTATCTTGTATGAGGGGTGACAGCCTTCTTGTTTCTCTCTATCACCCCACATTCTCTACTCCAACGCCTCTCTCACAGTCTTCACCGACTGAATCATCAAAGTAGGAAGCAGCGCTAATACAAAAATCGATCGAATTTGTCTCCTGCTCAGATCTGCAACAGCGAAAAGCACCTGAAGTCCCGGTAAGAACAAAACCGCCATCAGCAGTACTACCCCCGCCTCAAATGCCAAAATGCTCCATGGATTGCTGCGCAGGCCAATCCGAATAATCGAATGTTCACTCCGGCAATTAAATCCATGAAACAAACGCGCCAAAGTTAATGTCGCAAATGCCATCGTACTGGCACGCCCCACCGCACCGGTTTCCATGCCGGTATGATAAGCGATCATGGTACACAGTGCAATCAATCCTCCCTGCAGAAAAATCTGACAAAGAAAATTTTTTGTCAAGATCCCTTCTCCCGGATTTCTCGGAGGCATCGATAAAAGCCCTTCTTCCTGCGGCTCCATTCCAATTGCAATTGCCGGAAGAGAATCCGTCAACAAATTAATAAACAATAAATGTACAGGCACAAAGGGCATGGGAAGCCCCATCAGCGAAGTATAAAGCACACAAAAAATCCCGGCCATATTTCCAGACAAAAGGAACTGAATTGCATGACGGATATTTCGATAAACATTCCGCCCATTGGCAACTGCTTTGATGATCGTGGCAAAGTTATCATCCGTCAAGATCATCGATGCCGCATCTTTGGAAACCGCTGTTCCCGTAATTCCCATTGCTACGCCGATATCTGCTTTTTTCAATGCCGGAGCATCATTGACACCGTCCCCGGTCATTGCCACAATATTCCCCCGACGCTGCCATGCTTCTACGATACGGTTTTTATGTTCCGGAGAAACCCGCGCATACACCGAAATCCGTGAAAGTTTTTCCGCCAGTTCTTCATTCGACATCTGGTCCAATTCCGGACCGGATATACACAAATCTCCAGGCTTTGCCAACCCGATTTTTTCCGCAATCGCCATAGCCGTAACCGGGTGATCCCCGGTAATCATAACCGGCCGAATCCCTGCCCGCCTGGCATTTGACACTGCCGCTCTGGACTCCGGGCGCGGAGGATCCATCATCGCTGCCATTCCAAGAAAACTATAATGATTTTCCAATGTCTCATTCAACATTCCCTCTTTCCCGCACAATGGTGTGCTGCTATCACTTTTTCCCTCAAATTCCCGATACGCCATGGCAATCACACGCAATCCCTGTCCGGACCATTCCCGGTTCTGCCGCTGCACTTTCTGTTTCCAGCTTACGGTCATTGGGTGCACACCGGATGACGTTAAAATGCTGTCGCTTCGCTCCAGCAAAACATCCATCGCTCCTTTGGAAAATAACAGAATTTTTCCATCAATCCGGTGCAGAGTGCTCATTCTTTTTCTCTGGGAATCAAACGGAATTTCACCAATTCTTGGATAGCTCATGCGCAGTTGTTCGGTGTGGACACATGCCTGTTCTCCGAACTCCAAAAGAGCCAGCTCCGTCGGATCCCCCAACCGCTTCTCTGTCACAGCATCCTGCTCAACCACCGCGTCATTGGTCAACACCGAGGCATACATCAAATACCGGTGCACAGGATCATATATATTGATATCATAAGGAAGAACCTTTTTCCCGTCCGCCCAGATTTCCTGTACTGACATGCGGTTCTGTGTCAATGTTCCCGTTTTATCAGAGCAGATTACCGATACACATCCCAAACTTTCTACCGCTTTTAAATCCTTGATGATCGCATTCTCCCGTGCCATCTGCTGTGTTCCCATAGCCTGTACGATGGTCACAATCGAGCCCAGCGCTTCCGGAATTGCCGCCACTGCCAATGCAACCGCAAACATCAGTGAATCCAGAATCGGCATTTGTCGATAAAGACTAAGCCCAAAAACCAGCATACAAATCCCCATGATTACCATCGCCAGCTTTCGGCTGAAATCATCCAGACTCATCTGCAAAGGTGTCCGTTTTTCATCTGTCGCATTCATCATAGAAGCAATTTTTCCAATCTCCGTATTCATGCCGGTGGCAGTCACCACGACCACCCCCCGTCCACTGGTGACAAGCGAACCGGAATACACCATATTTGCCCGCTCTGCAAGCGGAATCTGTCCACATCCGGACAAAATTTCCGCCCGTTTTTCCACGCTTCCCGACTCACCAGTCAGAGAACTTTCATCTGTCATCAGACTGTAACTTTCCAGAAGCCTCCCATCCGCTGCCACCAGGTCTCCGGCTTCCAGCAGAAGAATATCTCCTAACACCACATCGGATGACAAAATTTCCACCTGCCGCCCATTTCGTATGACTCTTGCCTCCGGTGCTGACATTGCTCTTAAGCTGTCCAAAGACTTCTGTGCCTTTTCGTGCTGTATCGTTCCCAGAACCGCATTCAGCAGCAATACCGCCATGATTACGACTGCACTCTCCACATTCTCTGATATCATGGAAATTCCGGCCGCTGCAATCAAAATAACGACCAGCAGATCCTGAAATTGTTCTAAAAACACCTGTGCAATATTTTTTCTCTTTTCCTCTTTTAAAATATTCGCACCATGTTTATACAAACGTTTCTCTGCTTCTTCTACGTTCAGTCCGGCACGGGACGTCTCCAGCTTTCTCAGTACTGCTTCACCAGTAATCAAATGCCATTCAGACATAAGAATACCCCCTTCATACATCAAAGTATGCAGGGGGTGTGAAACTTTATAACCGGCGTTTTACCACAACAATCACAAACAGCAAAATCAGAAGAAGGCTAAATGCAATCGTCATCGTCCGAATTATATTCTGCCAAAATTCCTGCTGCCCATCCACCGTTTCTGTCGATTCGTCAAGCACCTGCCCCGGCTGGTCTTTCATCGACGATTTCCACTCCGGACAGGGAAATTCATATTCCTCTGCAATTTTCCACTCCTCACACGCGGGAAATTCTGCGGTCCCTACATAATGGACCTGAACATCCTGCACCAGCTTTTCTCCTACTGCCAATGCATTCCTGCACACGGTTCCCGTTTCATCCATATAGATTTCTCCATCCCAGAAAATATCAGTGACACGGTATGCATCTTCCGGCGCTCCAATCAGACGCAAAAGCAGCATCTCATATCCATCCAGCTCCGGTTTTTCTTCCCGATACGGAATCAGCACATCTTCCAACCGGCAATACTCGGCATCGCATCCATGAAAAGTAACCGGGAAAGAAAAATCACTGCTCCACCTGGCATTTCCCGCTTCCATATCATCAGACCAACAACTGACATTTGCCGTCCTTCCCTCTTCCTCCACTGAAAATTCCATAAATTCCGGAACTTTTGACAAAGCTTCTACCTGTTCATAAATCACATCACGTTCCACAGGGATTTCCTTTAACGGAATCGAAACCATCCGGAATTCCCAAACTTTGACTGCATGGTCCCTCTCCGGATATTTTTTTCCTTCCGCTGCTTGTGTTTCCAGGCACCGGATCAAAAATAGTTGTACCAAAAACAGCATCCCCCAGCACATCAGCTGAAGCACACGCACTTTACCGGGACATTTCCCACTTTCCTTATTTTGTTTTCTCAATAACAGAATTCCCCCTTTTTTCACTTTATGCTATGTTGGAAACACAGACCAGGAATCGGTCCGCCTTTGAACTCCCGTCAAGAACTGACAGAATGTATTTCTTATTATACAAAATGGGACCTGAATAATCAAGTCCCATAAATAAATTTATATAAACGACAAAGTTCTTTATACTCCGGCAATGAAGACAATTCCTCCAACCCTTCGATCACACCTTTGGCATACCACTGGTGAGACTCTCGCCGTTTCTCATTAAACCGCTTCCAGAAATCCTCGCCGATCGCCATATAATCTCGGGCAGACGCGCGCATATTGCTCAGCTTATCCGCCAATGTCAGAATCTTCACATCACGGTCAGCACTGAATAAATGGCGAATCGTCGCTGCTTTTCTTTCATTCCAGGGCAGAGTTTTGTCTTCTGTCTTTTGTTGGACAAGATAGAGTACACGACTGCCAAACACCTTTTCCAGCTCTTCCGCTGTGACGTTCGTATCTTCCAGAACATCATGCAGGTATGCTGCCGCAATAATTTCCGGATCATCTGTGATCATGGCAGTAATCTGCGCGACTTCCATAGGATGAAAAATATATGGAATCTGCGTCCCCTTTCGAAAAGTCCCCTCATGTGCCTTTGCTGCAAATTTAGCCGCTCTCCGTATCATACTCTTGCCCTCTTTATTTTCCAAAGGAGTTATCCACCCCTAACCTCACGCCTGATTCTATCATACCACATTCCCACACACATGAAAAGCCTGAAACATCATTTCATTTAAGAAAATGTTAACTTGTAAAACCCTCCGTTTTCTGCTATGCTTATTTTCTGAACAGTTACCTGAAATGCTGCGTGTCATGAACCTGCATCATTTCTTTTTCAAAACATAACACGGCATCGGATATGCCTTAAAATAAAGGAGTTTTACCATGGACAACAAAAGAATCTCAACCCGGCGCAGAAGACGCCAGAAAAATACTGCAGCAGAGTGGGGACATGTATTCTTATTCTATGTTCTTCCTTTCGTTGTATTCAATGGACTTCTGTTTTATCTTGTAACTGCCACACCATCACTGTCCTGCACCGTCAGTGACACCAATGACTATCTCTCTACGGAAGTCCATGTGACGATCAACACCCTGTTTCCCACAAAAGAATTAACTGTGACTATGGATGGAGAACCGCTGGAACTGACCAAAACAAAGAACCGCAGCTACACAACAACCGTTTATAAAAACGGTTCCATCGAGGCTTCCGTTCTGAATTTCAACGGCATGTCCGCCACCGTATTTGAACATGTCAACGTCCTCGATGACAATCCTCCATCGATCGAGGATGCAAGCGTGGTTGATGGCGTCCTGACATTGACTGTCACTGACAGCCAGTCCGGTGTTGATTTCGATTCAATTACTGCCCTGACTTCAGAAGGGGAAACGATAGAGCCGATCAGTGTCAACCGCGATACCAACACCTTATCTTATAAGATGGATTCCGGCAAACTTTCCATTATCTCACTGGACAAAGCCGGCAATGAAGCACGCAGCACGATTACCGCCAACAGCAGCGGAGATGTGCAGACTTCCGAAGAAGAACCGACAGAGACGGAAGTGATTGCAGAATAATGGTTCCCTATTTTGTGATATAGTATAATCCAGACGGGGCAATTTCCTACCGGGGTTTTGCCCCGACAAGAAATTGCCCCGTCTGAAATTTGAACGGTGATCTATTCTTTCTCTGTTTTCACTATTTTCTTCTCTGGCTTTACATACGGACAGCGCCCATACGTCTGAGCCATTTTTTTTGCTTTTGCAAGCAATTCCGGAGTGATCTGGTCCTTGGTCAGACGCCATTTCCAGTTCTTGCCCACAGTACCTGGTTCATTCACACGCGCCCATGCGCCCAATCCCAGATAATCCTGTACCGGGATCACCGCCAGACGCGCCACACTGCTCATCGCCAGCCGGATGAAATCCCAATGAACTTCGCCCTGCGGAGTGTGCTCATTGCCCAGATACTCTTTGGTAAATTCCAGGACTTCCGGATCCAACGCTGCATACCATGCCTGCAGAGTAGTATTGTCATGAGTTCCTGTATAAACCACGCTGTTCGCATCATATTTATGCGGCAGATATGTACTGTTGTGAGAATCATCAAATGCAAACTCCAGAACTTTCATGCCGGGGAATCCACTGTCCTCCAGCAGCTTGTAAACCGATGGAGTCAGAAAACCAAGATCCTCTGCAATGATATCCGGCTCACCAAAACGATTCTTCATCGCGCGGAATAATTCCATTCCCGGTCCTTTCTCCCAATGACCGCGTTCTGCCGTTGCGTCGCCATACGGAACAGACCAGTACTCATCAAATCCGCGGAAATGATCGATGCGAACCATATCATAAATCTTGAAGCTGTAAGTCATGCGCTTCAGCCACCAGTCATAACCCGTCTGTCTGTGATAATCCCAGCGATAAAGAGGATTCCCCCACAGCTGACCGGTTGCGGAAAATGCATCCGGAGGACAGCCTGCAACTGCCTGCGGCTTATTCTCTGCATCAAACTGGAAAAGCTCCGGATGTGCCCAACTGTCTGCACCGTCAAACGCTACATAAATCGGAATATCACCAACGATGCGAATCCCCTGGTCGTTTGCATATGTTTTCAGATTCTGCCACTGATGCATGAACTGATACTGCTGGAATTCGTAAAATTGAATTTCCTCTGCCAGCTTCTCCTTGTATTTGCGCAGTGCCTCCGGTCTGCGAAGACGGATATCTTCCTCCCACTCTGTCCATATAGCATGATCAAATTCCTTGCGCAGTGCCATAAAGACACAATAATCTTTCGTCTCCGGCATAAGCTGCTGATCCAGAAATTTCTGAATGTCCTTATCCGTAAACTTCATTTCTTTCAGGCTTTCTTTCCAACGGACATATGCCTTCCTGAGCAAAGTGAAACGTTCTGCATGCTGCTTTTCGTAATCGACATAGTAAGGCTCTTCATCACCAAAATCTGCCTCATCACATTCTTCCGCAGTCAGCAGACCCTGTCCCACCAGCTGAACCAGATCAATAAAAAACGGATTGCCTGCAAAGGCACTGTAGGACTGATACGGAGAATCTCCGTAACAGGTTGGTCCCAACGGTAAAATCTGCCAATACTGCTGTCCCGCCTCCTTCAATTGATCCACAAAATCATACGCTTCTTTGGAAAAGCAGCCGATGCCATATGGTGACGGCAGACTGAATACCGGAAGCAGCATACCACATTCTCTCTTCATTGCTGTAATCCCCTTCTCGTAATTTGTATATCTGTGTAACTGTCCAATACCTTCTGTTCCATACCTCGCAGCTACATCTCTGCGGTACCAAATTCACCACAGACGGTCTGTTCTAATTGTACCAGTTTTCCATTTACTATGCAACTTTATTTACCGCGTTTTTGCCGCCTGATGACATTGAGACCGGTATGCCGATGGTGTCATACCGTTGTTTTTGCGGAATACCCGTATAAAATAACTGGTGTCCTGATATCCCAGATGATGTGCAATCTCCTGAACAGTAATGGACGTGTTCTTCAGCAGCAAACGGGCATAAATCATCTTTTTTTCATTAATGAAAGTAATGATCGAACGTCCGGTTTCCGCTTTGAATATACCTGCCAGATAAGTAGGGGAAAGCTGTACATGCGCTGCCAGTTCAGCCAGTGTGATTTCGCAGTCAATATGCAGGGCAATGTATTCCATCGTACTCTGGACATATTTCCCGTAATGGGATAAAAACAAATTCTGAATTAATTCAATAAACTGTGAAATAATCCGGATGTTGTTTTCATTGATCTGATCTATGAAACTGGTATTGCGAATCATGGTATGATGATGAGTTGCCATCATATGCACTACCGTGGGCGGCACACCTGCTTCCTGTGCAGCACGACGACAAAGCGCAATCAATGAATAACTGTAGCTTTTGCACAACTCGATATCGGAAACCACATCAGAATTGGCAGCGGAAACTATTTTACAAAGACGGTCATAAAACTGCAGTGCATGTTTCCTGTCTCCGGAACGTATTTCCTGAAAAAGCAGATTTTCCAATGCTGATACCTGTTCCAGCTGAACCGCTGCCGTCTGCGTCAGCTCCGGCAATTCCATCAGCAGAGATTCCGAGAGTTTCTTTTTTGAACGATAGAAAATCACGTTAAAAGAGAAATTGGTATCACAGCCATAGAAATATTGACCGATGATACATGCCAGATAACGCACGGTAGAGGTTTCTATGACCGGAATATGTCTGTAATATTCTTCAAGCTGTGTTTTTACTCCGGAGTGAATGTGATTCTGCGTCATGACAGAAATAATAAAAAACTCCGTCGGCGGATTGGTCAGGAAAGGACCCGTGATGATCAGCATATCTTCCGGCATCTGATGCCTGGTAATCAGATACTCAACCTGGAACATATCCTGGACACAGTAAAGAGTCTGTTCTTCCAGTTGAGTCAGATCAAAAAAATGCTGCCGGATACACTTTTCAAGCATAATATCGTACTGCTTCAGCTCTGAAAAACTGTTTGGCAAAAAGTTGACCTGAATACCGGCTGTTTTTTCTAAAAGGTCGTGAATCATGGCGCGATCGCTGTATACACGTTTGCTGGATGGTTTCATAAAATCATCTCCCGATATCGTAAGATAGTACTATTATACCATAAGTTTGTCCTATTACAAACTGTACTTTTAGGTCTAAAATAATAAAATATTCAGGTAAAGGAGGGGGAATCTTGTGAAATTACACAAGGTAAAACAAAAAGCTGCTGTCGCTTTGATCGCCAGTATGCTGGTAACAAATGTGGCGCCGCTGTCAGTCCGGGCAGAAGGCGTTGAGGCAGAACATCAGAATGATGACATTCTTGATGAAGACGAAGGTTTTTATGATCTGGAGGATGAAGAAGAAGCTCAGATAGCCAGATGGGCTTCCTACTCAAATGCATCTACTGCTTCTTACTCAAATGCTTCTGGATCAAATGCCATTGCTGCCTCTGGAT
>JBJEIZ010000031.1:3029-5545 GCA_051877535.1 Brotaphodocola sp. | reverse complement strand
TCTACTGCTTCTTACTCAAATGCTTCTGGATCAAATGCCATTGCTGCCTCTGGATTAAATGCATCTACTGCTTCTTACTCAAATGCTTTTGCTGCTTCTCCGTCGGATGCGACCCCATCCAACGCAAACGACGCATTGAAGCTGTACAAGAATGACGATGGTCCGACTATCGGCGTCACCGTGAAGGGTGTTGTTCAGGATGCAGATGGCAGGTACTACAAGGATTCTAACGGAAACGGAAAGCTGGATTACTATGAGAACTGGAATAACGATCCAGAAGATCGTGCAGCGGATCTGGCTGAGCAGATGTCTGTTGAACAGTTGGCTGGTATGATGATGATCTGCACACAGTTCACAGGCCAAGTAGATGAATACGCAGCCAGTATGATTGCTTCTATGCTGCCACAGCCAGATATCAAACTCCCCGGCAAAATCGGTGAGTTGGTATCCAAAATCATAGCATCTATTATAAGACCTCATAGTAAAATCGATGAGTCCGGATATCTGGTTGAGAGACTGGATCCGATACTTTCATTAATCATGAAAGAGACTATGGGACTGGAAGCGGATGGAAATACCATAAAAAATATCGAGGATCTTCATCTCCGTCATTTCCTTTTAAGGGAAAATCCGACACCGGAATATATGGCTTCCTGGATCAACCAGTTGAACATGGTAGCCGAAGGAACAGAATTTGCTATTCCGGTAGTGGTTGCTTCCAACTCCAGAAATGAAAACGCAGACTCTGGTTTAGGCACCAATGAAGCTTCCGGCGTATTCTCAACCTGGCCGGGTACTCTTGGTCTGGCTGCTGCAGTACGAGGCGACGGAGGCAATATTTCCCTGATCGATGAATTTGCATCCATAGCAAGAAGTGAATGGGATGCCTGCGGATTGAAAAAAGGTTATATGTATATGGCTGATACCATGACCGATCCGAGATGGCAGAGAACCTACGGAACCTTCGGCGAAGATCCGGAGCTGAACGCAGATATTATCTACCATCTGGTAACCGGATTCCAGGGTGACGGCGGTCTGGAAGAAGATGGCGTTGCCCTGACCGTGAAACACTTCCCGGGCGGCGGTGCTCGTGAAAATGGATTCGACCCGCATTACAAACTTGGCAAATGGAATGTATATGCTACCGAGGGAAGTCTGGAAACCTATCATCTTCCGGCATTCCAGGCTGCTATCGATGCAGGCGTTTCCTCTATCATGCCGTATTACGCAATTCCATCCGCAGAAAAGAGCGCATCACAAACTTATGAGGGCGAAAACGTACCTATGCGTCCGGTCGGCTTTGCATTTAATGAATGGTTCCTGGCTGAACTGCTTCGCGAACAAATGGGCTTTGAGGGATATGTCAACAGTGACAGCGGTGTTACCAGAAACAGAGACCATGGAGTAGAAGATCTTGACGATCCCGAAAAGACCGCACTTGCGATCAATGCAGGAACGGATATCATCGGCGATATCGGCATCGTCCAGGATATCATTGACGCTTATGATCGCAGCCAAAACAACTATTACGATACTCATGATGCTCCGTCAGGATTTACGGAAGACGAGCTTATTCTGACCCGTGAACGTATGGTAGAAGCGAATACCAGACTTCTGACAGAAATGTTTGAACTGGGACTGTTCGAAAACCCATATCGAAATGCAGAAGAGGCTGAGGAGATTGTCTCCAATCCAGACAATTGGGATGCAGCTTATGAGGCACATCAGAAATCCGTAGTTCTTTTGAAGAATACAGAACAGGTTCTTCCGCTTACCGATGAAAAGCTGGACGGCAAAAAGGTTTATGTTCAGTATTTTGGAAAGAGTGATTCCGACGCTACAACAGAAAATCTTCGAGACAGTCTGGAAGGCTGCGGTTTTAAGATGACAGATGATTACGAGGATGCCGATTATGCCCTTTTGTTTGTAAACCCAAGCTCCGGTTCAACTTTTACAGCAACCGACGGCTTACTGGAACTGGATATCTGCACCGATAAGACTGTACATAAAGTAGACCAGGAAACCGGATTATTGACCGATGAAACGTTTGAAGAGTCTACCATTGAGAATGCAGGTCAGATCAAACAGATTGCAGACACTGTCCATAAAAATGGCGGTAAAGTAATTTCTAACGTCAACTTCACGCTGGCATGGCTGTTAGGCAATGTAGAGCCGTATTCCGATGCATTGCTGGCAGGCTTTGATACCTTTACAGACGCAACTATGGATGCTATCCTGGGCGAGTACACACCGACCGGCCGTATGCCGATCACTCTGCCGAAAGATGATTCCGTAATTGCAGTGGATGAAGAAGGTCATTGCATTTCCCCGAATGATATTCCTGGATTTGCAAAGGATGAATATATGCCAGACAACATGAAGGATGAAAACGGCAAGGCATATGCTTACCGCGATTCCGATGGTAACTATTACGAATTGAATTTCGGTCTGATGAACTACGGCGAAAACACGGGCGAGCCGGATGAGCCGGATAAGCCAGGCGATTCAGATAAACC
>JBJEIZ010000031.1:0-2929 GCA_051877535.1 Brotaphodocola sp. | reverse complement strand
GCGAAAACACGGGCGAGCCGGATGAGCCGGATAAGCCAGGCGATTCAGATAAACCGGATAAGCCAGGCGATTCAGATAAACCAGACCAGCCAGATCAGCCGGATAAGCCAGGCAATCCAGATAAACCAGACCAGCCAGATCAGCCGGATAAGCCAGGCGATTCAGATAAACCAGACCAGCCAGATCAGCCGGATAAGCCAGGCGATTCAGATAAACCTGGAAGTGGTTCCAGCAGCGGTGGCGGAAGCAGTCACGGCGGCGGCGGCGGACGCGGAAGCAGCAGTTCCAGCAATCCAGAAGCAGGCTCCTGGGTTCACAATGAAAACGGCTGGTGGTTCAAGTTTAATAACGGAGACTGGCCTCACGCACGCTGGATGCAGCAGAACTGGGCAGGCAAAAACACCTGGTATTACTTCAACGATGCAGGTTACATGGTAACCGGATGGATCGATGACCAGGACGGCAATCGCTACTATCTGCATCCGCTTTCCGACGGAGATCAGGGTGCTATGTATACCGGATGGCATCTGATCAATGGTGTATGGTATTATTTCAGCGAGAATTCTGACGGAACGATGGGTCATCTCCTGAGAAATACCGTAACCCCAGATGGCTATCAGGTTGGCGCAGATGGTGCATGGATTCAATAATAAAAATATTCCTAAAACTCAAAAAGGGAGCCCCGTTCCATAACTGATCATGTCAGTTGTGGAGCGAGGCTTCCTCGCTTTTTAGCATTACACCTGATGTGCCCTTGAAGTGAATCCCCGGAATCGGTTGGTATACATAATTGCACGGAATATCCAGTCAATAAACATACCAAACCATACTCCCATAACGCCGGTATGAAGAACTTTTACAAATAAATATGCAAATCCAATGCGGAAAAACCACATGGAAAATACAGAAATTATCATGGTAAACCGGTTATCCAGACCTGCCCGCAATGCATGCGGAATCGCAAAAGCCAACGGCCAAACACTCATAGCAAGCACATGAATCAAAATCATATTCCGCGCCAGTTCGGAAGCCTCTGGGGACAGATGGTAAATTCCAACAATGCTGCGGCTGAAAATTGACATCGGGACGCAGATCAAAACAATCAATATATAAATCCATCTTACCAGCCTCTTTACATAATTTTTCGCCTGCTCATACTCTCCTGCTCCGACACACTGACCGACAACCGTAATCATTCCAAGACCTATGGCATTGCCCGGAAGATAATGAAAGGTTACCAGATTCGATGCCACTGCAAAACTGGCAATAGCCGCCGTTCCCTGAGTGGAAACCAGGCTCTGCAAAGCAATTTTTCCGAACTGAAACATACCGTTTTCCAACCCGCTCGGCACTCCGACCTGAAGGATTTTCCTGATCAATTCCGGTCTTGGACTCAACTGCTTAACCGAGTTGATTCGCAGAGAATGTGTCGGTCTGCTGATAAGGATGAACATCAAACATGCCGCAAACATACGAGATAAAAGCGTCGGAATTGCCACACCTTCTACCCCCATATGCAGACCAAAAATGCAGATTGCATTTCCTGCGATATTGAGTCCGTTCATAGCCAAGGATGCCATCATGGACACCCTGGAATTGCCCATAGAACGGAATAATGCCGCACAGGAATTATATAAGGCAAGAAATGGATAAGATAATGCAGTAATACCAAAATATTTTACCGCATTATTCATGACATCCTCTTCAACCCGCCCGAAAATCAGCTTTAATATGCCTCGATTTCCGGTCAATGCACAGGCCGCAATAGAGGCAGAAAATACGACTGTAATCAGGACAAGCTGACCTGCTGCATCGCGTGCCGTTTCCTCCTTTTGTTTTCCTATATACTGAGAACAGACTACAGCGCCTCCGGTCGCCAAAGCTGCCAACAATTGAATAATCAGCATACTGATGGAATCTACCAGCGCCACACCTGACACGGCAGTTTCGCCAACTGCTGCTACCATCACAACATCCACCATGCCAACCAGAACATTTAATATCTGTTCGATGATCAGTGGACATAATAATCTCAGCAAATCTTTTCTTGAAAACATGTGTATCTCTCCTTTAGCAACTGATTGTGATCCTTCAGTCACTTCTTTTGTACTTTTCTAAGACCAGGCTTTTCAAAAAACAGTTTCGTGGTTATAATAGTTTCATTGTCTGTAAGAAAGGAATGAAACTATGGTTAATCCAATGAAACTCATGCAGATGAAATCTGTCTGGGAACGCTTTACTCAGAATCATCCGAAATTTCCGCGTTTCCTTGCCGCTGTCAGCCAGAAAGGACTCCGCGAAGGCACCATTCTTGAATGTACGATCATCACTCCGGAAGGCGAGGAATTGACCACCAATCTCCGCATTTTACCGGAAGATATCGCCCTGTTCCACGAAATGAAAGAGTTGATGCAGTAGCATTTAAGCTGCTGCAGTTTTTCTGGCTCTGCTAGTTTCCGCATTACAATCTCTCACCGCATTTGGGACAGAACTGAAAATCTTGCTCTGTCTCAAATCCGCAGTGCCTGCACCGCTTTTTCGATGAATACCGGTAATTATCCGGAATGATGCTCTCCGGAAGCGAAGTCACTTCTCCCCTCCCGATCTGTCTTCCCAATTCATTGTCAATCGGAATTACGGTGTCACAGCAGGTGGTACGCACACAGTAGCTGCGCCCCCATTTGATGATCGGGATAAAAAAGAAACTCAAATAAGAATACATCATATACACTTCCAGATGCCCATATCTGCCACAGTGATTGCACACGATCATCTGGTCAAAATTCAGCTTTTTTCTTCCCTGGCTGACTCCCATGATAAAAAACATTGTCTCCCTCCTTTATAATCAAAATCCAGATCCTTTTTGATTAAGAATTATAGCAAAGAAAAATCGGGAATTCAATATTTTCCGAAGTATACCATTTGATGA
>JBJEIZ010000030.1:0-14668 GCA_051877535.1 Brotaphodocola sp. | reverse complement strand
AGCTTCTTCAGCCAGTTTTCTCAGCTTAGCAGAATCAACTTCTTCAACTACAACATTATCAGAGCCGGTATCGCCGGTAGCGTAAACTACTTTGTACTTGTCATCAGAATCAGCTTTCATCTTCAGACCGAACTTGTAGATGTACTTGTTATCATCAATACCAGTCCAACCTTTACCTTTGCTCTCAGCACCGCCGCTCTTGTTGAAGTAGAAGCTATAGCTGTCGCCATCCAGATTGATTGTGGTAGCACCGGTCTTCATAGCACCGTCGCTGTCTTCATCGTTACCGAAGTAGAACAGAGATGCGTTCGGATTGCCATACATTTCAGCGTAGATACCTTTGCCGTCCATGCAGTCATCCAGATCATCAGCATCCATATCTCTCTCAATTACTTTAACAATCTTATCGCCGTCAGTAATCAGAGCACACAGACCAGTCAGCATAGAACCAGACTTGTTGGTTCCTTCCGGATAGAAGCCATAGTATTTACCATTGATCTTCTTGATGATGCTATGATACAGATCACCATCGCCATCAGCATAGTACCATCTCTCACTCTCATCATCAGCATCGCCAGGTGCGAAACCAGCTACATCGTAATCCCGGAAAGTATTATCGTTGTCATCATCCGGAGCAACTACCTTGAACCAGCCTTTGGTCTTACGAGCACCATCTTCTGGGTTAGAGAAGTACATCCAGTCGTTTACAGATGCACCGTCAGCGCCAGATGCCAGAGCCCACTCATAAACCATTACACCACGCTCATCAAAGCGATAGTATTTACCATTTAATTTCTTCTCATTTACAGATTTACGAACTTTACCGTTGGATTTGAAGTTGAACCAGTAGTCCATATCCTCATCCTCGTCCTGATCGTAAACGGTAATCTTCTGCCAGCCGGTCTTCATAGCACCGTCTTCCCAGGAACCCAGGTAGTAAGTGCAATCTTCCCAATCGCTGTCATCGGTAGCCAGGGTAGCGTCTTCTTCTTTTACCCAGCCATACAACATCTTACCATCCTCATCGAAAGCGTATCTCTTGCCATCGATAGTCTTGAAAGAGGTTTCGCCATCATCCGGAGCGGTGTAAGCTTTACCATTGTTCTGCATATAGTAGTAACGATACTCAGCCGGATCATCATCCTCATCCTGATCTTCATTTACAACTTTAACCCAGGTATTTTTAACCATAACACCGTTAGCATCAACGTAGTAGGTATCGTCGTCGTCTTCGATCAGTTTGTCAACTGCCATAGCGCCGCCTTCTTCGCTGTCCAGCCAGTACCAGTTCTCACCAGATTTTTTCCACTCATCTTCTACTTTGTTGCCATCTTTGTCGTAGTAATACCACTGACCATCTTCTTCAACCCAGCCGGTAGCTGCGAAAGAAGTCATGGAAGCGCCGATAGCTAACAGAGCTGCTGCAGATGCAACTGCAACTAATTTAGTCTGCTTTCTCATAATAAATGCACTCTCCTTTTTGATTTTTTCGAATTCCTTTAGAAATCCTAAATTGCATTACGAGATGATTATACTTCCTATAAGGTAAATTATTGGACCTGCAGAAGTGAACATAATGCCAAAAAGTGTCATGCATAAATGTCTTTGTAAAGCGGACACAGGTACGGTTGTTGTCGGCGAAATTATAGGGAATCAAATCTTACTGAGGAGGCATGGTCACAGGTAATACAGATACAGTCGGTTTACTTTCGGATGCCGGACCGCTGCCAGCAGATATTACATTACTGCCAGAGGCTGCCACACTGCTGCCTCCTGAAACGATCGTCGCGGAAGTGCGGTGATCTGAGGCAGCAGAAGGCTGATTTGCTGCAGCAGCGGTTCCGATACCGATAACAGCACTTTCTATTCCGGTGTTTGGCATAATATCTGTGCCGGTTTCGTTCATATCATGCGCATTGTCCGCATTACCAGTACCTTCTGTATGATTCATACCATCTATAACGTTCGTACCATTCGAATCATCAGCTTCGGATACGGTCGTATCCAGATTCACTTCTCGGCAAACGCCATTTTCATCTACGTTATAAACGACACCATCTACAGTAATCTGTGTATTGGCATACATTTTTCCATTCTCCGGATTCAGATAATACCAGGCACTATCGTCACCAATCCAACCAGTCTTCATCGCACCATCACCGCCAAAGTAATACCATGCATCGCCAAGCATGCGCCAACCCGTTGCCATGGCACCAGAGTCACGCAGGAAGTAGTATTTTCCTCCGTCTTCGATCAATCCTTTGCTCATGATGCCCTTTTCGTTGATATAATACCAGGATCCCTGATCCATAAGCCAACCGGTTTGCATGGCACCGTTTAAGTTAAAGTAATGCCATCCATCGGAAGTCAAAAGCCAACCCTGTGTCATTTTTCCGGTATTCGGATCAAGATAATAAGTAATATCATTCTGATTAAGCCAACCGGTAGATGGCTGACCATCCTGATTCATGAAATACCATCCGTTTCCATCGTGGATCCAACTGTCTTTTTGCATTACATAATTTTTATAATAGTAGTTTTTTTCGCCAATCCGACGCCATAAATCCGATGGAAGTTTTTCGGAAAAATCTTTATATTGAAAGTTAATATCTACATTTCCATTGATTCCATCTACAGAGCCGGTGCTGGTTGCCTGCCACATGACCGGATTTTCAAAGTCATGCTTTACCTCATAACGGGCGACCCAGACATCATATTTCAGTTTAGACAAATCAATTCGGTTTGCCAGCCAGTAATCATTGGCATAAACCAGAGGATAATAACCGGCATCCTCAATTTTTTTACAAAAAGCATTAATCATGGCAGAAATTTGTGTAGGGTCAATCGAGGCTTGAGAACTATCCTCAATATCAAACGCAACCGGATAAGAAATCGGATAATCTTTAATTAAATCCAGAATGAAATCCGCTTCCGCTTCGGCTTCTTCCACAGTCATAGCGTAAGAATAGATATAGGCGCCAAGCTTGATTCCTGCATTCACAGCACCTGTGGCGTTCGTGTGAAACTGGGGGTCAACTTCGCCCTGATAACGAGTTCCCAACATAACAAACTCGATATCGTTGCGTGCAACCTGTTTCCAATCAATCTCACCCTGCCAGTGAGAAGTATCGATTCCGCGAGCAATAACCCCGCTGATAGCCGTTCCATCTGCCAATTGATAGGTATCTCCATGAAGTCGGCTGTGGGAAGACGCAGCCCAGACCTTTGTGTTTGGATGAATCAGGCTGCCGGAGCCGAGAATAAATGCGAGTCCCAATGCTGAAAACTTTGTGAAAACTCTATTTTTTAAATTCTTTTTAGCCATATGTAAGTAAGTATCCTTTCTGTCTGTATTTTGAGTTTGATTGACGTAAAACGACACTGCAAAGGACCAGAAGATCTGTAATCGGTGTTTTTTCGATGTTCTTCGAAAAAAAGAAAAGACTTTAACCTGAACATGCGGTTAAAGTCTTTCCATAACCTTTGTTATCGCTTCGACAGTCTTACGGCTGCGGTCCAGTGGTCAGTCCCGGGGTCAGGCTGGTACTTGAAGAAGTATCTGGTGCAACTGGAGTATCGCTGGTTGTTGAAGAAGAACTGCTGGTCGGTCCGGAAACAGTGGAATTGGAAGAGCCGCTTCCGACAACGCCCGGTCCGTAGTTGCTGTAATCGTCCTGGCTGCTGGATGAGGTGCCCGGTCCGGAGTAAATCGAGTCGGAGGAACCGGAACTTGTTCCAGGTGTGCTGGATGTCGTGCCGCCGGTCTGTACATTTGCTCCGGATACACTGGTGTTGCAGACACCGTTGGCAGCAAACTGATAGGTTACACCATCAATCGTCATTGCAGTACCTGCGGCCATCTTTCCATCACTCGGATTCAGGTAGTAGTAAGAACCATCAATCTGGATCCATCCGGTCAGCATATGACCAGAATTATTAAAATAGTAGTAGGAGCCGTCGATCTGGGTCCATGCAGTTGACATAATGCCGCTGGATGGATTCATATAGTATTTGTTGGTGCCATCGCTCAGCCATCCGGTCAACATAACACCATCCGTGTGAAAATAATAATAGTTTCCGTTGATCTGCTGCCAGCCAGTCATCATTTTACCGTCTGCACCAAACATGTACCATTTGCCATCAATTTCCACTGCAGTATTGACTGCGCATTTGCCATCTGATGGATTAAAATAGTACCATGCGCCATCCATAGAGCGCCATCCGGTACCCATAGAACCATCGCCGCGCATATAATAGTAATCATCGCCAATTTTCAGCCATCCGGTAACCATCGTACCATCAGTCAGAGTATAGTAATATTTGCCGCCGTCGTTGACCCAACCGGTAGCCATAAGACCATTGTCCTTAAAATAATACCAGTTGTCATTAATCTTGCGCCAGCCAACGGTCATCTCGCCGGTAGAGAGATCCATATAATAATATCCGTCCGATGTGTTAATCCAGCCTTTGTGCAGAGAGCCATCTGAATCGTAAAAAACATAAGTACTGCCGGTCTGAACCCAACCGGTAGCCGCAAAAGCGGTAAAGCTGGAAGCCAGAGTCATAGCACCCATCATACCGGCAAAAGCAAGAGAAGCGATGCGACGTTTGCTTGTCATCAAAAATTCCTCCTTAAGTATATGAAAGTTGATTTATTTTCTAAAATTTATTATAGCATAACCGTTATGGGAAATGGTAACATTTTTATTACAATTTGCATAAGGAATTTTATGCTGATTTGATTATTGTATACACTTTTTGTAATATCGCTTTGCGTACCGATACATAATCAGCGTGTACTCGCCAAATTCTTCTCCCAAAGCGCTTTTATATACTGCCCACAATGCCCATAAAAAACCGCCGAGAGCAATGTAACTGTAAATCACCAGACGTTCTTCCTCGGTTGGCCTGCGTCCGAAATAGATATCCATCAGATGCTCTACTGCCTCATCATTATAATAAGAATAGATGGCGCACATGCTTATATCGATTAACGGATCGCTCATTCCCGCGTATTCCCAGTCAATGAGGCGAACAGATCCGTCCGGAAGAAAAAGAAAATTATCTGCAACGCTGTCAATATGAGCCAGTGTCTTCGGTCGGTGTAATGCATCCAACCTGTCCATCAGTTGATTCATCCAGGATCGAACCAATTCATAATCTTCAAATAAAGTGCCCCCATGGGCAATACAAAGTTTTTCATAGAAAGCAATCCGCTCTCTGATATCAAAATCATGGTCAACAACCAGTCCAGATTCGTGCAGTCGGTGTAACTCTTTCATGCAGGCAGCCACATCATCCCAGTTATCTGCGCGGGAATTACGCGCCCCTTCATAATATTCCGCAATTTTATAGCCAGTTTTTCCATTCATATAAACAATATGTTCAGAAAGATGAAGCGGTGCAATAACTTTATATACCTCAGCTTCTTCCTGACGGTTGATCAAAAGTTCTGTACCGGGACCTGGAATACGGCAAATGTAGTGCTGCTCATGGACCTGGAATAGGAAAGATTTATTGGTCATGCCTGATTTCAGACATCGGATATCATGGATTTCAGACTCCGGTACCTTAAAAATATCAGAAACCAACTCCAATGCCTTATTATCCGAATGATTCTGGTACCGTGGATCAAACTGGCGCAGTTCTTCCAGATTTTCAAATTCATAAATCTGGTCGCCTGGCTGGCGATTAATGTATATTTCCAATTCGTCCAGATGACGCATTAAGACATTTTCCCAATAAAACTGTTCGGTTCCGGGGGTGTGATAATAAATATCTAATAAAGGAAGAAACTTTTCAGAAAATTCCTTTGAGAAGAAAACCGGTCCGTACATAACCCAGGAATCTCGTCCTCCGATTTGTACATCTATGATGCGTCCTTTCTTATTATAAGAAAGAACCCATTCTGAAGTATCGCCTTCCATGTAAGTGGAAGCGTACCAGGCACCACATTCATAAGCGTGGAACATGTTGCTGCGCATCCAGTTATCAGAAGAAAGGATATACATATTACGTCCTTCAAGAACCTTTCGTGCTCGATAAATGGTCGTTAATGTATTTTTACTGGAATACTCCGGATTGTAAAGCAGCTTGACATCATATTTATCAATCAGATACTCAAACTTCTCTTTTAAATAACCGACTGCAATCGTAATATCCGTAATGCCTGCTTCATGAAGCTGCTTAATCTGACGTTCAATCATGCGCTCACCAAATACTTCCAAAAGACCTTTCGGCGTTTCGAAAGTAAGAGGAACAAAGCGAGAACCGAATCCGGCAGCAATAATTAAAGCTCCATCCACTTGAAACTGTTCCAGAAAGGAATCCCCTTTCCCGGTTAATTCATAAGTACCGGCAATACTTTTGCCCTGCGCAAGAAGCCGTTCCTTCATACATTCCTTAATTAATGTATTCACGGTACCCACGGAAAGGTTCATTTTTTGAGCCAATTCCCGCTGGGAAGCATGCGGATTTTCCGCCACACAACGACAAATCAGTCCCAATCGATTCATATGGAAACCTCCTGAAAAGAAATATTCAAAAAAATAGTGTTCAAAAACGCAAAAAAACAAATCCTTATGAACAACAGTATATCACACTTATTTGCATTTCCATAGTCTTAAATCAATCTTGCACGAATATTAATACATTTTTCGCAAAAACTTCGGCTTTCGTAAGGTTTTCGTAAGAAAACGCTTAGAGTTTCGTTATAGCATTTTGCCAAAAAGTGTATTATACTAACGACGTGATGAGAGAGATGAGAACTTCTGACAGAGGTTCAAGAGTTTGTTCATATTCCAAAAACCTGGAAAAAATGTTAAAAAACTATTGATAATTTACCTTATCCGAAGTATAATCATCTCGTAATGCAATTAAGGATTTCTTAAGGAATTCGAAAAATCAAAAAGGAGAGTGCATTTATTATGAGAAAGCAGACTAAATTAGTTGCAGTTGCATCTGCAGCAGCTCTGTTAGCTATCGGCGCTTCCATGACTTCTTTCGCAGCTACCGGCTGGGTTGAAGAAGATGGTCAGTGGTATTACTACGACAAAGATGGCAACAAAGTAGAAGATGAGTGGAAAAAATCTGGTGAGAACTGGTACTGGCTGGACAGCGAAGAAGGCGGCGCTATGGCAGTTGACAAACTGATCGAAGACGACGACGATTACTACTATGTAGACGCTAACGGTGTTATGGTTACCAATACCTGGGTTAAAGTTGTAAACGAAGAGCAGGATGAGGATGAAGATCCGGCTGAGTACCGTTACTACTACATGCAGTCCACTGGTAAAGCTTACACTGCAGGCGACAGCGGCGAAGTTAAATTCAAAACCATCGATGGCAAGAGATATGCTTTCGACGAGGAAGGTAAGATGCTGTATGGCTGGGTTAAGAAAGATGACGCTAACCTGGTATCTACCGATGACGAATCCTGGGAAGAGTGTGAATACTACCTGGGCGACTGGGAAGATGGTTCTCTGAAGACCGGCTGGCAGAAGATTACTGTTTATGATTCTGAGGATGATGAGGATCAGGATCATTGGTTCAACTTCAAATCCAATGGTAAAAAACGTACCGCTGCTGATGGCAAAGAACTGTTAGAGAAAAAATTGAATGGTAAGTACTATGGTTTCGATTATCGTGGTGTTATGACTTACGAGTGGACCCTGGCTACTACCGATACCGCATCTAATTCAACCGCATCCAAGAACTGGAGATACTTCAATAGTCCGGAAGACGGTGCTCGTGCAACCAAGGGTTGGTTCAAAGTAGTTGCTCCGGATGATGACGGTGATGACAATACTTTCGATGAGTATTCTGGCACCTTCGCAAAAGGCGATGCAGAAGATGAGAATGAGAGATGGTACTACGCTGATGGTGATGGTAAAATCTACACAAGTCAGATTAAGAAAATCAATGGCAAATACTATGGTTTCGCTCCGGAAGGTCATGACAAAGCAGGTTCTATGCTGACTGGTCTGTGTGCTCTGGTAGTAGAATCTGACGGTACCATTTCTGAACTGGTGGAGAGAGATATGGACTCTGACGATCTGGATGATCTGATGGAAAATGAAGATTTCTTTGCAAGGGGTGGTTCTTTCTACTACTTCGGTAACGATGAGGACAATGACGGCGCTATGAAGACTGGTGCAACCACCATCAATCTGGATGGCGACAGCTACAGCTTCTACTTCAGCAAGTCCGGCGGTGCTGAGGGCAAAGGTAAAGGTTGGACCGGTATTGATGATAACAAGTATATCTACAAAGGTGGTCTGAAGATCAAAGCTGATACCGATGATAAATACAGAGTTGTATACGCAACTGGCGACACTGGCTCTGATGATGCTGTTGTAAACCTGATTTCCAGCAGTGCTCTGAGAAGCGAATACGGCGACGAAGCTGGTAATGGCACAACAGGCAGCAAGAACAATGATAACGATACCATCAGACTGGTTGGTACTCTGGATAAAAACTACTATCTGGTAAATACTTCTGGTACAATCGTTAAGAATAAGACCGCAGCTAAAGACGGTGATGACTGGTACTTCTATGTAGATAATAAGCAGATCAAGATGTACACCAATGAAAAAGATCTGGATAAAGCTACCGATGCTGCAGGCAATGTTCTGAAAGAGACCTGGGATGATACCGATATTACGATTACTGTAGATGGTAAGATTAATCTGACAGGTGAGCCAAGTGATAGTATCATTGATAACGATTACACCTACTAATTTTTAGTCGGTTATTCCGTTATAGTGTATAACTAAAATATGATGCGGTGCGCCAAAAACGCACCGCATTGTGTTACAAAAAACAATATTCCCCACACGTTGCATCCCATTCAATGTGTGGGGAATATTTTACAAACCCCTGCACATTGCAGGGAAAGGGGGGGGCGAATTTGCTAGTACATAAAATTTACATAATTCTATTAGATTTACTTTTTAAAATATCTGTTTTCTTTAGAGATTCTTCAAAATTTATTCATATTTCAACCATATTATATAAAATAACTTATCAAGTAAAGTGACAGGTTGTCACTTTTTTTATTGCTGTTTTTTCTTAAAACGCCATTTTAATACGGGAGGATATCGCCATGGAAAACGAATTTGAAGAATACTTAAAAGACAAGGAGTTATCAAAAAACACCATCACAGCCTACATGAATACCTTAAAGCAATTTAAGGAGCGCTACAACTCTCTCACTCGCGAGGACCTGAGGGATTATAAAATGTATCTAATCGAGCATTACAAGCCACAAACCGTGAATTTGCGCATCCGTGCCATGAACTGCTATCTGGAATATTTGAAAAAAGATTCATGGAAACTTTCTTCTGTCAAAATCCAGCAAAAGCCATTTCTTGAAAATGTGATCAGCGAAGCAGACTATCTTTACTTCAAGAATTGTCTGTTAAAAGACGGGGAAACCTTCTGGTATTTTGTAATCCGTTTTATGGCTGCTACCGGTGCGCGTGTCAGTGAACTGGTTAAAATCAAAGTTGAGCATGTTAAACTGGGGTACCTGGATCTTTATTCCAAAGGCGGAAAGCTTCGCCGCATCTACTTTCCTGTTTCACTTCAAAAAGAAGCGCTTGCATGGTTCGAAGAGACAGATCGCGCCAGCGGTTTCATTTTTCTGAATAAGCACGGAAATCCGCTTACCACTCGTTGGATTGCCAATCAGCTAAAATTTTTTGCTGAGAAGTACGGACTGGACCCGGATGTCATTTACCCACACTCCTTCCGCCATCGCTTTGCCAAAAGTTTCCTGGAACGTTATAACGACATTACTATGCTGTCCGACCTCATGGGACATGAAAGTATTGAAACCACCCGTATCTATTTAAGAAAAACAAGCACAGAGCAAAGAGCAATTATCGATCAGGTAGTGGATTGGTAATCAAAAATGGTCCACTGGACCATTTATTGATATGCTTGGCAACAAAAAGACCTGGTAAGAACAGAATATCCGATTCTTATCAGGTCTCTTAACGAATGTGAAAAACGCACCAGAACTGCGCTTTTCTAAATCTTAATTAAATGCTGTATCCCAGAACCTGCGGCAGCCAGGTTGTCAATGGTGCAAACAAGCTGATGCCCAGAAGGACAAGGATATTGCAGATTACATACGGCAGCGCGCCCTTGAAAATCGCAATGATCGGCATTCGGTTAATTTTATTGCACGCATTCAGGCACATGCCAACCGGCGGTGTTACCAGACCGATTGCAAGTCCGGTAATCATCATTGCTCCGAACTGCAGAGCGGAAAATCCGTAGCTTTGCATAACAGGAAGCATAATCGGAGTCAACAGCAGGATTGCCGGACTTACGTCGATAAATGTACCGATCATCAGAATCATAACACAGAAAACCAGTGCAATGCCCCATGCCGGCATATTTAATCCCATGAAAAATGCTGCTACAATCTGCGGAATCTTCTGCATGGTCAGCACCCATGTAAAAATGGTAGTAAAACCAATGATCAGCATGATGGATGAGGAAGAAATCAAGGTCTTCTTTAATGCTTCCCAAACGGCTTTCCATGTCAATTCTTTATAAACGAAGAAACCAACGAGCATCGAATACAGAACTGCTACACCTGCACTTTCGGAAGCGGTACAAACACCAAACGATACGCAGATGATGATAAAAATCGGCATCAAAAGAGCCGGAATACCAGAAAGGATTGCAGAAGCAAATTCTTTTCCGTCGAATTTCTTCAGCTCCGGATGCCAGCCCTTTTTATGGCTGATCAAAAATACTACAACCAACTGAGTCAGACCGATCAGAATTCCCGGAACTGCTCCTGCCATAAACAAAGCACCTACTGATGCACCGGAAATCATAGAATACACGATCATTGGCGTTGACGGCGGAATGATCATACCCATAGTTGAAGATGCAACGGTAATACCAGCAGCTGCCTCCGGCGGATATCCCTGATCCTCCATCGCCGGAATCAAAATACTTCCCAGTGCAGAAGTGTCTGCTACAGAAGAACCGGAAATTCCACCGAAGATCATAGATGCAACAATATTTACCTCTCCCAGACCGCCGTGAAACGGACGAAGAATCTGCAGACAGAAATTGATGATACGTCTTGTAATACCACCTGTATTCATCAGCTCACCGGCCAACATAAAAAGAGGCATTGCAATCATCAATTCACTGAATACACCATTCCAGATTCGCTGAGGAACCATAGTCATAAATGCAGGTGCGTTGGTAGTAATATAAGTAACACAGGAGGCGCCGATGGCAAATGCAAGCGGCACACCAAGAGCTGCAAAGAAAATCAGCAGTACTAACAGAATAATCATTGCCATAACGAATACTCAGCCCCTTTCTTTTAGTCTTCTTTGGTCAATGCCTTGTTCTTTGGTGCAAAGTAGGAAATATCTGCTGTGATGAATTCAATAATTTTGATCACAACGCAGACGGCACAGATAATTCCACAAACCGGCATGATGCCGTACATATATTTCATCGGAATTTCCATACCCTGGCTGATCTGCTTTCCTGCTACACCTACATAATTGAAACCCTGAACAACAAATACCAAATCTACTATCAGCACGATCAGATAATTCACAACACTCAGCCAACGTTTCACTGCCGGTTTTACCATATCATACAAAATATCGATCATGACATGCTCGCCTTTTAAAACATTGATTCCCATTCCCCAAAATGTTGTAAATGCAAATAATGTTACGTTAAACTCTGCCAAGTGTTTCCAGCTAAGGGAAAAGAAATAACGAGAAATTACCGCAAAGATTACCAGAACGGCCAATAATCCCATCGCAACTACACCAATTCCAAAATAGATATCAAATACGATTTTCTGAAACTTTTTTAACCCTTCGATGATAATCACCCTCCTTCAAGATTTATTGCATACTGTCCTATAAAACCAGGAAACTCCCGGAAAATTCAGATACAATACCCGTACCTGATCTCCAGGAGTTTGTTTTACCAATGTCAAATATCCT
This sequence comes from Brotaphodocola sp., assembly GCA_051877535.1. Classification (GTDB taxonomy): domain Bacteria; phylum Bacillota; class Clostridia; order Lachnospirales; family Lachnospiraceae; genus Brotaphodocola. The sequence continues at coordinate 2,669 of JBJEIZ010000030.1, read as the reverse complement.
GAAACATTAGAAAGTATTATTTTGCATTTGCAACGATATCTTTCAACTCTGCCAGCTCGTCTGCAGTCAGAATACCTTCTTCTACACACTGATCATAAACAACCTGTACTGCATCCTGGAATGCTTTCAGTTCCTCTTCTGTCGGAACATATACTTCACATCCTGCATCAATAACAACCTGCTTAGCAGCTTCCTGGTTCTCATCAATCAACTGGTCATTGTACTCGCCCATATCCGTTGCACATTGAGAAATAATATCACGATACTCTTCCGGAAGTTCGTTCCACCATGCTGCGTTTACATAGAATGGATCCGGATGGAACTGATAATTAACCTCAGTAAAATACTTCTGAACCTCATAGAATTTCATACCTTCTACGTTAACCCACGGGTTCTCCTGACCATCTGCTACTGCAGTCTTCAGACCCATATACAGATCAGAATATGGAATTGTTGTTGTGGTAGCGCCTAATGCGATAAAGGTCTTGTCAATGGTATTCATACCGTTAGTACGCATTTTTAATCCCTGCAGATCTTCCGGTTTGGTAATCGGATGTTTGCTGTTGGAGAACTGTCTCCAGCCGCCTGCATCACACAGATTGATAATAACCGTTCCGGTCTCAGCCTCTGCTTCTTCACATACCTTCTTTGCCAGATCACTCTGTAAGAGAGCTGTAACCTGTGTACGATTCTGTGCCAGGAAAGGAAGCGTAAACATCAACAGACGCGGGCTGAAGTCAAACTGACCGCCTCTCATGCCCTGAACAGTACCTGCAACTACCTGTTCCAGCATTTCTTTCTCCGTACCTAACTGACCATTGCCAAATACCTCAACGGTAACATGACCATTTGTCTTCTCTGCAACATCTGCAGCAAACTTTTCCATAGAAACATAACGTGGATTTCCTTCTGGCTGTGCATGACCAACCATCATTGTAAAATCACCCAGGTCTGCAAAAGCATCACCATCAGCTGCAGGAGCTGCTTCTGCTGAAGCTGCCTCTGTTGCTGCAGCGGCGGTTGTTGCTGCAGCAGTCTCTGCAGGCTTACTGCTTCCTCCGCATGCTGACAGACTGGATGCTGCCATAACCATTGCCAACAATAACGCGATTCGTTTTTTCATAAAACCTAACCCTCCTGAATATTATTGTGTTGCATTCTTCTTGTATACAACCTTATGTAAATATTATCACAATTTTGTCCTGATGGCAATAAATTCCCATCTTTTCATTTGTATACATCATACAGTCTCTTTCTTTGTTATTCGTCGTTTTCTCTAATATCTGTAGTTGTTTTCTCTTTGATTTTTGTTAAAATAGTACTATTTTTCATGGCAAACGCTTCCTCTCTATCCATTTTTAACAATTTCTTTTCCAATATTTCTGCGAATATGACAACTTGTATACATCAAAAAGATTATTGTGTTTATATTTGACAGTTTATACTCCAGAACTTATAATAAATCATATAAATATAACTGTTCAGATCCAACCTCAAAAATGCTTGGCTCTGAACAATTACATATAAATAATAAGTGCTGATAATCAGCCATGGAGGTGCCTTTTGGAAACCACTCTGACATGTGATGAAATTTATGAACAATTAGAAGGAGAGATTGTTCAACTAAAAACAAAACCCGGCGAAATATTAAGTGAACTTCCCCTTTGCAAGCGTTTTAACATTTCCAGAACACCCATCCGCAGTGTACTGCAGCGTTTGCAGCAGAATGGATTTGTTCAGATTGTTCCTCATAAAGGCACGATCGTCACAGCGATCGACCTGGATATTGCATCGCAATGGATTTATCAGCGTCTTGCTGTTGAAAGTATGGTACTGCGCGATTTTATACAATCCTATACTCCGACTGACATCGCACGTATCCACTATCTTCATCAGTGTTTGCTGGATTCTGCGTCCCGGCTGAACCAGCCGGATTTCGATATGAAAAACTTTCTAAATATTGATTTGTCCATGCACCAGGTATGGTTTGAAGCCACTCACAAAATGTCCTTGTGGGAAAATCTTACCAAACCGCATGCAGACTACTCTCGCTTTATTCGACTGGATATTCTGGAGGGACACAATGTTCCGGACGTCATTCAGGAACACCAGGAGCTGATCCAGATTATTGAGCGTAAGGAAACAACTTCCATTGAGCCACTTTTACACCAGCATCTTTATGGCGGTGTAAGACGTATGGGAAATGAGTTGTTTTCCGACAAATATAAGGCTTATTTTAAACAAAAGGAGAAAGGATAAACACCTGCAGAAACTGCCAGTGGCAGTTTTCTCCGAATATATGGCAAAAAAAATCTCTTGATTTCTCAAGAGATTTTTACAAGCTGCTGACGGGAATCGGACCCGTGACCTCCGCACTACCAATGCGACGCTCTACCGACTGAGCCACAGCAGCATATTTTATTTTAAGAGCGCGAGACGGGACTCGAACCCGCGACCCCAACCTTGGCAAGGTTGTACTCCACCAACTGAGCCACTCGCGCTTATTTATTACATCGGGGTGACAGGATTCGAACCTGCGACTTCCTGGTCCCAAACCAGGCGCTCTAGCCAAACTGAGCCACACCCCGCCATCACCGATTCGGTACTATTGATTCATGTACCCTCAAAACCACATATTGAATTTCATCCGTTCTTCTTTTCCTCTGTTT
>JBJEIZ010000029.1:0-14702 GCA_051877535.1 Brotaphodocola sp. | reverse complement strand
TTTAGGTAAAAACAGAGGAAAAGAAGAACGGATGAAATTCAATATGTGGTTTTGAAGGTATATGCAGAAGCATTTCCTTTTAATCCTCGATAGCTCAGTCGGTAGAGCACGCGGCTGTTAACCGCGCTGTCGTAGGTTCGAGTCCTACTCGGGGAGTTGAGAAGAGAAAAAAGCATATGAGGCCCCATGGTCAAGCGGTTAAGACATCGCCCTTTCACGGCGGTAACACGAGTTCGAATCTCGTTGGGGTCATTAAGCAACACCAACAGGGGACCTTTAGCTCAGTTGGTTAGAGCAACCGGCTCATAACCGGTCGGTCCTGGGTTCGAGTCCCTGAAGGTCCATTAACCTAATAATTGATTTGTTGGCCCGGTGGCTCAGTTGGTTAGAGCGCCGCCCTGTCACGGCGGAGGTCGTGGGTTCGAGTCCCATCCGGGTCGTTTGCTTAATATAAGCAAACAATTTTATAAGTTTCATTTGGGGTCTTAGCTCAGCTGGGAGAGCATCTGCCTTACAAGCAGAGGGTCACAGGTTCGAGCCCTGTAGGCCCCATTTGATTTATTGGCTAAGCCAAGAATGCCGCAGTGGCGGAACTGGCAGACGCACAGGACTTAAAATCCTGCGGGACTAATCTCCCGTGCCGGTTCGATTCCGGCCTGCGGCATTATTTTTTTATTGTCATGCATCCGGAGGAAGCTGCCAGTAGCAGATTTTATAGGTGAGTCTTAAATTTTCCATTTGGAGATTTAGGGCTTTTTTTATTTTAAAAAAGAAAATGCGGCTAAAAAACTAAAAAAATCATCTAATTTCTAAAAAAATTTCTACTGCATATTTTGTCAAAATATGGTAGAATATTGGCATTAAGAGGAAATGACTCTAAATATTTGAGATACTGTATAAATTTCCTATATTTGACCAGAATGATTAATAAAGGAGTAATCGAAATGAAGGCGCTTAAGGTAACATTTAAAAATGCAGAGGAAATATTGGAGTTTGTAAAGAAAGTAGAGAAATATCCATATCCAATGGATTTAACAGATGAAAACATTATGGTAGACGCAAAATCAATTTTGGGATTGATTCATTTGGGTTGTGACCGAGTGGCGACCTTAACTGTGCATGCAGATGAACAGACAGAGTTGTGTCGCGATATTGAGAAATTTATTGTCGTATAAGGATTATCATAATTTGCCATTTACAATTTATTGTTCCCCATACTGTGCAGAATAGCTAATGAGCTATTCTGCCTTTTACTTTTTAAAAAAATATGTTATAGTGTGAAAGACAGTTTTAAAATATAGAATTCTAGATACAGAAGAGGTGTTGCTCATGTATAAAATAGTTTCACGATTATTGATTTATGGAGATATGCCGAAGGATACGATTTTGATGCAGCTGGCAGATATTATCCGAAAAATGGATGATGGCAGTCAGACAAAGGAAGAATTGGCAACGCGTGTATTTACGCAGATGAAGCATTTGCTGCAAGTTGCAACAGATTATGGATTTGATAAGAATCTTTGGCATAATTATTTGACGTTCTTATTGATTACAAATGAGAATCCGTTCAGCATTACCTGTGAGAAGGTGGGGGCTAACAACGGCAGTGTCAATTATTTTGCAAAGGGGGATTTTCGAGCATTTCGGGATCTGTTTAACTATGATTTCAGCAAGTTGGAATCCTATTTGAATGTTGATTGCTTTAGTCGTATATCCGATTATACGGCAATCGGCAAGAAAGAGCTGATGTATAATAAGAATGTGAGTGAGAAGGTTCAGGCACTGAGTTTAAAATTAGAGCAGACAAAAGACGAGCACGAGTTTTTTGAGTGTGTGACCAGCTTCTATAAAGATTTTGGCGTAGGTATGTTTGGATTAAACAAAGCATTCCGTATTCAGCCGGTTGAAGAGGGGCGTGTGAAATTCTGTCCGATCAATAATATGGATACAGTTATGTTGGATGATCTGATTGGATATGAGATTCAGAAGAAAAAACTTGTGGACAATACACGAGCATTTGTAGAGGGCAGAAAAGCGAATAATGTGTTGTTATTTGGCGACAGCGGCACTGGCAAATCGACCAGCATCAAGGCCATTGTGAATGAGTTTTATGGAGATGGCCTGCGCATGATTGAGATTTACAAACATCAGTTTAAAGACTTGTCTGCTGTTATTTCACAGATTAAGAATCGTAACTATCGTTTTATTATTTACATGGACGATTTGTCGTTTGAAGAATTTGAGATTGAGTACAAGTTCCTCAAGGCAGTGATTGAAGGCGGCGTTGAGACGCGCCCGGATAACATTTTGATTTATGCAACTTCGAACAGACGTCATTTGATCAAGGAGAACTGGAGTGATCGTGATGACGTAGAGGTTAGTAAAGGCATGCATCGTTCTGACACGATGGAAGAGAAGCTATCTCTGGTGCATCGCTTTGGTGTTACAATTAATTACTCGAAGCCGAGCCAGAAGGAATATTTCCATATTGTTATAGAACTGGCACGGAAGGCAGGCGTTACCTTGTCTGATCAGGAACTTTGCGCAGAGGCAAACAAGTGGGAATTAAGCCACGGAGGAATTTCTGGACGTACAGCACAGCAATTCGTCAATTATCTGGTGGGACAACAGATGTAGATCTAAAAGGAATATGCGGGCAATCTGCCAATATCAGGTTGTCTGCATATTTCTATATACTTGAGCATGTTAAGCGAATGGCTGCCTGCAGATATCTTGCATTAGAAAAAGAAAAAGCCCTTGAAATCTCAAGGGCTTTTTCTTTATACGTGCGCGAGAAGATTCGAACTCCCGACACCTTGGTCCGTAGCCAAGTGCTCTATCCAGCTGAGCTACGCACACATATTTTGTTGATTGCTTCATCAGCAACGAAATATATAATACATCAAAAATACGGTTTTGTCAACACTTTTAAAAAATATTTGAATCTGCGAATGTACATGGCAAAACGCGGTGTCTGGACGCCCGTATTGATACACAGAGGTGCAGTCGTAAAATCTGTCGCTGGCCATTTCGGTATACTTAACAAAAAAGACATCGCTTTTATTATAAAAGCAATGTCTTTCATCATACGTGCGCGAGAAGATTCGAACTCCCGACACCTTGGTCCGTAGCCAAGTGCTCTATCCAGCTGAGCTACGCACACATATTATTTTGTTGATTGCTTCATCAGCAACGAAACATATAATACATCAAAAATACGGTTTTGTCAACACTTTTTCAAAGAAAAAATTCAATCTTTTGTGTACTTTTCTGCGTTAGCTTGATAAAAAATAATCAGAAAAAACAGCTTGACATTTTTAAAGATTTGCTATATTCTATCAACAAGACAATTAATTACAAACCATTGATCGGGACGAGTACCTGTCTGAAACATGCACAGAGAGCTGCTGTTGGTGGGAATGCAGTGATGGGAAAGATGGCGAATGGACCCGGGAGGGCGAGCTGAAAAGAGAATGATAATCAGAGTAGGCGAGACGTGACTGCACGTTACAGCAGGGAGTGTATGTTAGTACACAGTAGAGAGCATTCGAAAGAATGAAATTAGGTGGCACCGCAGAGGTTATAACTCCTGTCCTAAGCGTAAGTTAGAGGACTGGGGTTTTTTTAGTTTATACAAAAACTGGAAACACTTTTCGGGAAACTTCTTAGGTTTTGTAGATTAATTGTAAAAAAGTAATTCCTTATATAGGAGAAAGGACAAGATTATGAATAAGACGATCCCTTACAAAATCTATCTGGAAGAAAACGAGATGCCGAAGCAGTGGTACAATGTACGTGCTGATATGAAAAAGAAACCGGCACCAATTTTAAATCCGCAGACGTTAAAACCGATTACTCATGAAGAACTGTCTGGTATTTTTTGCTCTGAGCTGGCAAGTCAGGAGTTGAATGAGACGGATCCTTATATTGATATTCCGGAAGAGATTCGCGATTTTTACAGGATGTATCGACCGTCTCCATTGGTGCGTGCATATTGTCTGGAGAAGAAATTAGGCACACCGGCACACATTTATTATAAATTTGAGGGTAATAATACTTCAGGAAGCCATAAGCTGAATTCTGCAATCGCGCAGGCATATTATGCAAAGAAACAAGGATTAAAGGGTGTTACGACAGAGACTGGTGCAGGTCAGTGGGGCACTGCATTATCGATGGCATGTTCTTATTTTGATCTGGACTGTCAGGTTTATATGGTAAAATGCTCTTATGAACAGAAACCGTTCCGCCGCGAGGTAATGCGTACTTACGGCGCACAGGTAACGCCTTCTCCGTCTATGCTGACTGAGGTAGGAAGAAAAATCAACGCAGAGTTTCCGGGAACTACAGGAAGCCTTGGCTGTGCTATTTCTGAGGCAGTGGAAGCTGCAACCAGCCAGGAGGGGTATCGCTACGTGCTTGGTTCGGTGCTGAGTCAGGTTCTGCTCCATCAATCCGTAATCGGTCTGGAAACGAAAGCTGCTTTAGACAAATATGGAGTCAAAGCGGATATGATCATCGGCTGTGCAGGAGGCGGTTCTAACTTAGGAGGTCTGATTTCTCCGTTTGTAGGCGAGATGTTGAGAGGTGAGGCAAATTATGAACTGATTGCAGTTGAGCCGGCGTCCTGTCCGAGTCTGACTCGTGGAAAATACGCTTATGATTTTTGCGATACCGGTAAAGTTTGTCCTCTGCAGAAAATGTATACACTGGGAAGCGGTTTCATTCCGTCTCCAAATCATGCCGGCGGTCTGCGGTATCATGGTATGAGTGCTGTGGTTTCTGAGTTGTATGATCAGGGCTTACTGACTGCAAGAAGCGTAGAGCAGACGGAAGTATTTAAAGCAGCACAGGAATTTGCAAGAGTAGAAGGTATTCTTCCGGCACCGGAGAGCAGTCATGCGATCAAAGTTGCTATAGATGAGGCCCTGAAGTGCAAAGAAACCGGGGAAGAGAAGAATATTGTATTTGGTCTGACCGGAACGGGATATTTTGATATGTATGCATACCAGAAATATAATGACGGTTTGATGAATGACTATATCCCGACGGATGAAGAAATTAAGAAGGCATTAAGTACCCTGCCGGTTGTGGAATAAAGCAGGCAGAGGCACTGCAGTGATAAAGGAGTTGCATGTTATATCAGATTGTGGACGGAAGCGTATCTGCAGGAGGAATACTCATTCTGTCGCATATGAATTTTGAAATAAAAGGAAAAGAGAAGATTGCGGTGGTTGGCCGCAATGGTGCCGGAAAGACGACGCTTCTGCGTCTGATTTCAGGCGAGTTGGAACTGGACCGGGATGACCGTCGTCAAAGCGAGGGAATATTCCGGTCCCGTCGCCTGTCTGTGGGTATGCTGCATCAGCAGGTATTTTTAAATTTAAACCGCACGGTGGAAGAGGAACTTCTGCAGGATTGTCCGGCGAAAGATACCTTTGAACGGGAACGGTTTGAGTACGAACGGGAATACGATATTTTGTTTACCGGATTCGGGTTTAAAAAAGAAGATAAAAAGCGGCTGCTTGCATCATTTTCCGGCGGAGAGCAGACGAAAATAGGGTTGATTCGATTGCTTTTAAAGAAACCGGATATTCTGCTGTTGGATGAACCTACCAACCATCTGGATATCGCTTCGGTGGAGTGGTTGGAACAGTATCTGCAGACATACGAGCACGCAGTCGTGATGGTGTCTCATGACCGTTTTTTTCTGGATCAGGTGGCAGATGTGGTTTATGAGGTTTCTGGAAAGAAACTGATAAAATATCCGGGAAATTATACGCAGTATCGCCGGGAAAAACAAAAGAAGTTGATCTTGCAGCGAAAAGCGTATGAGAGGCAGCAGGAAGAAATCGCGCGTCTGGAAGAAATCATCGAACGGTTCAAGCACAAACCGACAAAAGCATCCTTTGCGCGGGCAAAAAAAAAGCAGATAGAACGTATGGAGAAAATTGATAAGCCGGAAGACGATGATGTACATCTGTTTACCGGTGAGATTGCTCCGCTTATCCCGGGCAGCAAATGGGTGTTGGAGACAGAACATCTCAAATTAGGTTACGACAAGCTTTTGTTGGAATTGTCACTGCGTATCCGAAGAGGGCAGAAAATAGGACTTTTGGGTGCAAATGGAGTTGGAAAAAGCACATTTTTAAAAACGGTTGCAGGGCTTGTGGAACCGTTTGAGGGAAGTTATACGCTGGGAAATCATGTGACGCTGGGATATTTTGATCAGCATGCATCAGAAATCCAATCGGAGAAGTCGGTAGTGGAACATTTTCACGACTTATTTCCTGCTATGACAGAGAAAGAAGTGCGCAGCACGTTGGGAAATTTTTTATTCGGCGGAAAGGAAGCGGCGCGTAAAGTCAGTGATTTGTCCGGCGGAGAGCGTGCGAGACTGGTACTTGCGGAACTCTTGCAGAGTCGCCCCAATTTTTTGATTCTGGATGAGCCGACGAATCACATGGATGTACAGGCAAAAGAAACATTGGAATCGGCATTTCAGGCATATACAGGCACGATTTTATTCGTTTCTCATGACCGGTATTTTATCCGACAGGTGGCAGATGCAGTGCTGATTTTTGAAGGACAGTCTGTCATGTATTATCCGTTTGGATATGAACATTATCTGGAACGCAGCCGGAAAGCGTCAGAAGGTGAAAGCATTGCGGCCCAGGTAAAGGCAGAGGATCAGGCACTGATCGCGGGAATGCGGTCAGTTCCGAAAGCGGAACGGCACAGATTGCGGGAAATTCCGACAGAAGAGGCGTACCTGGAGTGGAAATTGCGTCTGGTAATGGAAAAAGTGGAACCGGCGGCTAAAGATTACGAAATTGCGGAAAGGCAGTATCAAGAGGCGTTGTTGGAATATCAGCAGTCAAAGGCGTATTGGAAAGGTATGATTCCAGATGAGACAACAAACATGTCAAAGGATAAAAAAGTACTTGATGAGAAGACAGATGAACGAAATATGTGCGTTGTGCAAGAACAGCTGGAACGGTATGCTGAGGTTAGAAATGCAGCCTGGAGGCATTGGCATGAAGGGTGCATGGAGTGGCTGGAGACCTGGGAAAATGAAAAAAATGGTTGAAAAACCGTGGGGTCTATGGTATTATGGAAACCACTAAGCGAGTTTTCTGGATAGGTGAAGGCGAATTGCAAAGGTGCGGCCCAGGAGGTGCTGCACCTTTTTCTGCATATCTAGACAGCCATCAGTATATTTAAGTATGCAGGGGCAGATTGTTCGTTGACTTTAGCGATTTGTTCAGAAAAAGTGAGGAGGACAATGTTATGAAAAAGAAAATGAGCCTGATTCTTGCAGGCACCATGGTTATGAGCCTTGCAATGACCGGCTGCGGCGGCAGCAAAGGTGCAGCAGAGAGCGGAGCACCAGAAAAATCCGTATCTGCTTCTGAAGAGGTACCTGCAGCATCTGGTGCAGGTGCACATCCGGATTATCTGCAGGCAGTTTTGAAGGCAGATATTCAGACTGCAGATGTGCAGAAGACATCTAATGATTACGAAGTTCCTATGAACATTTTCGACCGGCTGGTGGAAATCGAAGTAGATGGAGGTACATCTAAAATTGTACCAAGCCTGGCTGAAAGCTGGGATATCAGCGATGATGGTCTGGAGTATACGTTCCATCTGAGACAGGGCGTGAAGTATCACAACGGCAATGATTTTACTGCAGAAGATGTTGTATATACATTCAACCGTATGCTGACTGCAGACGGCGTTGTAAACAGCAGCTTTATCGATCAGGTAAAAGGTGCCGGTGCACTTCTGACCGGTGAGGCGGATACACTGGAAGGAATCGAAGCTGTGGATGATTACACCGTGAAAATGACACTGGAAGAGCCGTTTGCAGGTTTCCTGGCAAGCATTGCCACTTCCGCAGTTTCTATTTATGACAGCGAGGCAACGGAGGCAGCAGGGGATCAGTTTGGTATGGATCCTGCTGTTACGGTAGGTACCGGTCCGTTTAAGTTTGAGAGCTGGAGCTTCAACAATCAGATCGTTCTGACCAGAAATGATGATTACTGGAAAGAGCCGACTGCACTTCCGGGTGTTGTGATCAATATCATTCCGGATACTGAGACGCAGACGATGATGTTTGAAAGCGGAGCCCTCGACATTCTTGACCTGGATTATGTAACGGATGCGATCGATCGTTTTGAGGCTGCTTATCCGGATCAGATCATCAACGGACCGCGCGTAGGTATTTCTTACCTGACTATGAACGAGAACATTGAGCCGTTCAACAACCTGAAAGTACGTCAGGCATTCCAGATGGCAATTGACAAGCAGACCATTCTGGATGCTTTGTACGGCGGACGCGGTCAGGTCGAGTACGGCATTTTCCCGCATGGTCTGATTGGTTTCAATGAGAATCAGACTCCGATCAATTATGATCCGGAAGGTGCAAAAGCGCTGCTTGCAGAAGCTGGTTATGCAGATGGTTTTACCATGGAACTGGCAGCAGACAGTTCTGCTTCCGATACGACTACTATGGCTCTTGAGATCATCAAAGAGCAGCTTGCGGAAGTAGGTATTCATGCCGAAATTAAGAACTACGATGCAGCTACCTGGTTAGAGACCAGAAAATCCGGTGAACTTGGTTCGTTCCTGGCAACCTGGACGGCGGATTTAAATGATCCGGATAACTTTATCTACACGTTCTTTGGAAATGCAGAAAATACAACGATGCGTTCTCTGAACTATCCGGATACAGAGGTCATGAATCGTGTAGCAAAAGCGCGTGCAATCATCAACGATGACGAACGTATTGCTGAGTACCAGGCTCTGGAAGAGAAGATCATCCATGAGGATGCAGCATGGGCACCGATGTATTCCAGAAATCATCTGTTTGCAGTGAGCAAACGTGTACAGAACTTTGTACCGGTATGGAGCGGTATCGGTGATCAGTTCTTTTATGGTATTTCTTTAAGCGAGTAACATAGACGAAAGTAAAAAAGGAGATGCCGCAGAATGGAGCAATCGATTTTGCGGCATCTTTTTCGCAAATATGCAGTGTGACGCGTCACATTGCATTGGACGTACAGGAAGGGGATTCTCAGTGTTTAGAAAAGTGCTGAAACGTATTCTGGTATCGATCCCGGTATTGATTGGTGTAGTATTATTGATTTTCATTATGCTGCGTATTGTTCCGGGTGATCCGGTTACGACCATGATGGGAGAACATGTCAATCCGGTTGTAATCGAGAAAATCAGTAAAGAAATGGGACTGGATCAGCCGTTGTATATTCAGTTCTTCAAATATGTGGCAAATGCCCTGCGCGGTGATTTCGGAACATCGTACCGTCTGAATCGAAATGTTACCCAGATCATTCTGGATGCATTTCCAAACACGGTGAAGCTGTCCATTTTGGCAGCGATCGTAGCCTGGGTCATCGGTATCACGGCAGGAATCGTGGCTGCAATCCGTCAAAACCGTCTGTTAGATCGTCTGTTTATGGGATGTGCACTTATGGGTGTATCCATGCCTGTATTTATGACTGCTCTGGTTCTGCAGTATGTATTTGCATTTAAATTAAAATGGTTTCCGGTTTCCGGATTCGATTCGATTCAGGCGATGATCCTTCCGGCTATCGTGCTGGGATGGAACTCTGCGGCAAGTATCGCCCGCATGACCCGGTCCAATCTGGTTGAGATCATGCAGAATGATTTTATCCGCACAGCACGTGCGAAGGGACTTCGGGAACATGGCGTTATCATCGGACATGCGCTGAAAAATGCAATGCTTCCGGTTGTTACCATGATGGCGCTTCAGATTTCCAGTATGCTTTCCGGTGCTGTCCTGACAGAGAGTGTATTTGGCGTGCCGGGGATAGGACGTTTGGCGGTCAATGCGATAGAGACCCGTGACATGCCGCTTTTGCAGGGAACGGTTGTATTTACCACTATTTTGATCATCATCGGCAATCTGGCTGCTGACCTGCTTTACAATGTATTAGATCCTAGAATCCGGGAGGGCGCATAAAATGAAGAATTTAGATAAAACTACGCTGGAAGAACCATTCAGCAAACGTCCTGAAGAACCGGAAGAATTTATGAATCAATCAGAAAATCATGCGGATCAGATTGGTGAATCGGATACATGGCTGGACAAGGCGAAGACTTTGGTGCGTCAGAACAAACTGGCAGTATTTTCTGCTGTCCTGATTGTCCTGATCATCTTAGCTGCGATTTTTGCACCGGTTGTTGCTCCGTATGACCATTTAAAACAGAGTCTGGCAGATCGTCTGCAGCATCCAAGTGCGGCGCATTGGCTGGGAACGGATGAGCTTGGACGTGATGTCCTGAGCAGAATCATTTTCGGTGCGCGCATTTCCCTTACCATTGGTCTGGTTCCGACCTTGATCTCTATGGCGATCGGTACGGTGCTTGGAATGTGTGCCGGTTTCTATGGCGGCAAGGTGGATTTTATCATTATGCGTCTTGCGGATGTTATGCTGGCGTTCCCGTCACTGCTGCTGGCGATGGTGGTTATGTATACCATGGGCGGAGGTCTCATCAACATCTTTATCGCATTGAGCCTGGTCAACTGGGCGAGCACAGCGCGCGTTGTGCGCTCTCAGACCTTGTCATTAAAAGAGAAAGAGTATGTGGAGGCAGCGCGCTCGATCGGTGTGAAAAAGTGGACGATTATGTTCCGTCACATTCTGCCGAACTGCCTGCCGTCTTTGATCGTATTATTTACTTTGAATATACCGTCCGCAATTCTGTCTGAGGCATCTTTGAGCTTCCTGGGTGTTGGCGCGCAGCCGCCGTCCGCAAGCTGGGGCCTTATGGTCGTGCGCGGCAAAAAATATCTGTTTACGGAACCGTGGCTGTCTATTGCGCCGAGCGTGGCAATCATGATTGTTGTAATGGCATTTAATTTCCTGGGTGACGGTCTGCGTGATGTCCTGGACCCATACTTAAAAGAGCAGTAAGGAGGAAGAAGGATGAGCGAATCGATCATATTGGATATAAAAAATCTGAAGTCTCACTTCTTTACTGCAAAGGGTGAGGTTCCGGCTGTTGACGGAGTCAGCATTCAGGTTCCGGCCGGCAAGATTATCGGTATTGTAGGTGAGTCTGGCTGCGGTAAGAGTATGACTGCCATGTCCGTCATGGGACTTCTGCGTTATCCGGGTAAGATCGTGGATGGCACGATCACACTGGATGGACGTGATATCACATATTTGAGACCGAGGGAACTTGCAAAAGTGCGAGGCAATGAAATTTCCATGATTTTCCAGGAGCCGATGACTTCTCTGAATCCAGTAATCCCGGTGGGAAGACAGGTTCGGGAGGCAATTCTTCTGCACCAGAAGGTTTCCAAAGAGGAGGCAAAGAAACGGGTTGTTGATATTTTTCGTCAGGTTGGTATCCCGGAGCCGGAGAAACGTTACAACAGCTATCCGCATCAGCTGTCCGGCGGTCTGCGCCAGAGAGTCATGATCGGTATGGCAATGGTCTGCAAGCCGAAGGTGATGATCGCGGATGAGCCGACCACGGCACTGGACGTTACGATTGAGGCACAGATTCTTCGTTTGATGAAGAAGCTGTGTGAGGAACAGGGCACTTCCATTATTTTAATCACGCACAACATGGGGGTTGTCGCAGAAATCTGTGATTATGTTTATGTGATGTATGCCGGTAAAGTGATGGAGCGTGCGGAAACGTTCGAGTTGTTTGAACATACACAGCACCCGTATACGCAGGGACTTTTAAAATCTATTCCGAAGCTGGATGAGAAGGCGGAGCGTCTTTATACCATTAAGGGTGTGGTTCCGAATCTTCTGCATCTTCCGGAAGGCTGTAATTTCTGTACCCGCTGTGAGCAGGCGGATGGGCGATGCTGGAAAGAAAAACCGGCGATGTATCAGACCGCAGACGGTCATGGCGTAAGATGCTTCAAATATGAAAGCGGGGTGCAGTTAGATGGAAAATAAAGAAAAGAAAATCCTGCTGGAAGCAAAACGTCTGGTGAAGGAGTTCCCGATTGGGGGAACAAAGAAACATCCGCAGGTCGTTCATGCGGTATCGAATGTTAATCTGGAAATTTATGAAGGTGAAACCCTGGCATTGGTAGGTGAATCCGGCTGCGGAAAAAGTACTCTGGGCAGAACCCTGATTCGTCTTTTGGATGCAACCTCCGGTGCGGTTTATTTTGAAGGACGGAATATCGTAGGTATGCCGGAATCGGAATTTGCATCTTTAAGAAAGCAGATGCAGATCATTTTCCAGGACCCGTATGCATCTCTGAATCCGCGTATGAGCGTGAAGGATATCATTGCAGAACCGCTGACTACATATGGAATGAAAAATAAAAAGGAACTGGAAGCGCGGGTGAAGGAACTGATGCGGGAGGTGGGAATCCCGCAGGAGTTTTACAACCGTTATCCGCATCAGTTTTCCGGCGGTCAGAGACAGCGTATCGGTATCGCACGTGCAATCGCGTTGAACCCTAAGCTGATCATCTGCGATGAGCCTGTATCTGCGCTTGATGTTTCTATCCAATCGCAGGTACTGAACCTGCTGAAAGATCTGCAGGAACAGTATAAGCTGACGTATCTGTTTATTTCTCATGATCTGAGCGTGGTTAAATTTATTGCGGATCGTGTCTGCGTTATGTTTTTAGGCACCATCTGTGAGGTGGGAGATACCGAAGAACTGTATGAACATCCGCTGCATCCGTACACCCGGTTTCTGCTGAATGCGATTCCGAAGGCTGACCCGAAGGCGCGTTTTGAGGAAAAGGAATTGTTGAGCGGAGAAATTCCGTCTCCGGTAAATCCGCCGACCGGATGCAGGTTTCATACGCGTTGTCCGTATGCAAAGGACATCTGCAGTACTGATGTGCCGCCATGCAGGGATTATGGAGAAAGAAAGGTATTTTGTCATTTCCCGTTGGCGTGATAGAAAGAAAAGGTTGAGGATTTCATATCATGAACAGATCAGCAGGTATTTTGTTATCGATTACCAGTCTGCCGTCTAAATATGGTATTGGTTGTTTTTCAAAAAGTGCTTATGACTTCGTGGACTGGCTGAAGGAAGCCGGGCAGACGTATTGGCAGATCCTTCCGTTGGGACCGACCGGCTATGGAGATTCTCCGTATCAGTCGTTCTCAACGTTTGCAGGCAATCCATATTTTATCAGTCTGGAAACTCTGATAGAAGAAGGTGTGCTGACTGAAGAAGCGTGCGATGCGGTCGATTTCGGAACCGATCCGGGCAATGTGGATTATGAAAAAATCTATCATGGTCGTTATACCCTTCTTCGCAGAGCGTATGAGTGCAGCAACATCAGCGAGGATCCGGAATATCAGAAGTTTGTGAGTCAGAATGAATGGTGGCTTTCTGATTATGCGCTGTTCATGGCCGTGAAAGAATATTTTGATGGTGTTGCATGGACGGAGTGGCCGGAAGATATCCGTCTGCGCCGGGGCTGCTCCATGAACGATTATCGCAGAGAACTGTATTCGGATATCGAATTCCAGCAGTATCTGCAGTTTAAATTTTATCAGCAGTGGGGCAAGCTGAAAGCTTATGCAAATGCTAAGGGTATTCAGTTGATTGGCGACATCCCGATTTATGTTGCGATGGACAGTGCAGATGTATGGGCAAATCCGCATTTGTTCCAGCTGAATGAGGAAAATGTTCCGATTGCAGTAGCCGGTTGTCCGCCGGATGGTTTCTCTGCTTCCGGTCAGCTCTGGGGCAACCCGCTGTACAACTGGGATTATCACAAAAAGACCGGCTATCAGTGGTGGATTTCCAGACTGGCATATTGTTTTCACTTATATGATGTGGTGAGGATCGACCATTTTCGTGGATTTGATGAGTATTATTCTATTCCATATGGTGATAAGACCGCAAAAAACGGACATTGGGAGAAAGGTCCCGGCATTGACTTGTTCTGCCATATCGAGCAGGCACTGGGGCGGAAAGAGGTCATTGCGGAAGATCTTGGGTTTATGACGGATTCGGTCCGGCAGTTGGTGCGTCAAAGCGGTTTTCCGAACATGAAAGTTCTGGAATTTGCGTTCGATTCCAGAGATTCTGGTTGTGCAAGTGACTATCTCCCCCACAATTATACGGAGAATTGTGCAGCATATACCGGAACTCATGATAACGAGACGATTGCGGGATGGTTCAAGACGATCAGCAAGGAAGAACGTCGGCTGGCTCGTGATTATATCTGCGATCGGTACACGCCTGAGGAAGAGCTGCACAAGTCTTTTATCAGTGTCATTATGCGCAGCCGCGCGAATTTGTGTGTGGTTCCGATACAGGATTATTTCGGATATGACAATACCTGCCGCATGAATACCCCGTCTACGGTTGGAGAGAACTGGAAATGGAGACTGAAGGAAGGCGAGTTGACAGATCAGCTGCAGGAGGAGATCAGGGCGATGACACTGCGGTATGGACGAACTACATAAATATGGAAGGCGAGCTTGTATTTGAGTGTGTATGCACCTGCAAGGAATCGCCATGCAGATGGCCTGCCACTGGCAGCTCATCTTGCATACTAAGGCATGAAACGAACCCCGCGACTGTATAAACTGCAGTTGGCGGGGATTTTTATGTTAAGGATGCAGAATCGTTGTGGCTTTTTAGGGTGAGCAGGCGGGATGAATTGTATTTTTTTAAAAACATAGAAAAAAGCAAAAATTTTGACCTTTTAAGAT
>JBJEIZ010000028.1:0-61794 GCA_051877535.1 Brotaphodocola sp. | reverse complement strand
AATACAAATCGGCAGTCATTGCCTGCTGCATGAATCCGGTTTACAATTTCAACGCACCCTGAGTATACTTTTTGAGGCAAAGAAGAACGCTGTTGCGATTCAGATCAACTTTGAAATGTTCTCTGTTTCATTTTTTATCCAGAATGTGTCGTTAATAGATGCAGCATGTGTGATTTTTATAAAACCTTCTGCTTTATCACAGCCACAATCTCTCATGATTTTTCTCAAATATGAATTGTGCTTCGATGCTTTTCGGTTTTCAATCCACGAATCCATGTATCGAAAATGGTTCTTCAATATAGTCATCTCCTTTCCACCTAGCATGAATTTTTTATATCTGTATATTAAATCTTACTCCAACTCAGAGCTGCTGTTCGTATACCTGAATCGTGTCAAATAATAACAGCAGCAACAACTAAAAAAGGCGACTTCCTCTAATAAAAGAGAAAGCCGTCTTTCAACTTCATTGAATTCAATCAAATCAAAAATGATAATTCTTCACTAATGTTTCCTTTATACTCCTCCAGTTAATAAAGTAGGCAGAGCCAATGTAATCTGCGGGAATACGTTAAGCAGAATCAGAGTAACGATAAGCGGAGCCAGGAAAGGAAAAACGCCTTTGACCATCGTCTTAAATGGGATGTTTCCTACCCGGGCTACTACAAACAATGCGGTTCCCATTGGAGGTGTCAGGATACCGATCATCAGGTTGAGTACTACTATTACACCAAACTGAATCGGGTTCACACCGTAAGCCATAACTGCCGGTAACAGAATCGGTACAAGAATCATCTGCAGAGGAAGCGCGTCGATACAGGTACCAAGAAGCAAGAGCACGATGTTGATCATCAGAAGCAACATGAACTTGGAACTTACATGGCTTGTGAAGAAGGTTGCGATTGCCTGAGGCATCTGCTCACGAGAGATGATGTACTGGAATAAGGTTACGCCGAGCATCATCAGCACGATTGTACCGCTTGTCTTAATGGACTCCATACAGATTTTGAAAAACTTCGCAAGATTCAGCTCTTTATATACGAAGAATCCCAGAATGATCGTATAGAAGGCAGCAAATACAGCGGCCTCGGTAGGGGTCAGATAACCGGTAAAGATACCAGCCAGAATGATAACAGGAGTTAACAGTGCCCAGAAGCTCTTCTTAAAAGATTCTGCCCTGTAAGCCCAGCTTCTCTTCGGCTCAGCAGGATAATTTCTCTTATGAGCAAGGAAAGCACACATGATCATCAGAGCCGCGGTAGTAAGCAGTCCCGGAACAATACCGGCCATGAACATCTTCTCTACACTCTGGCTTGCGAGTACCGCGTAAATGATCATCGATGTTGAAGGAGGAACAAGTGGTCCGATAATGCAGCTCGCTGCTGTGATACCACCTGCAAAACCCTCGTCAAATCCTGCGTCCTTCATACTCTTGATCTCAAGCTGTCCCAGTCCGCCGGCATCAGCCAGTGCCGAACCGGACATACCGGAGAAAATCAGGGATGCAAGCACATTAACATGGGCAAGTCCGCCCTTTTTGTGGCCAATCATAGATGCGGCAAAATCAAAGATTCTGGTCGTTACACCACCGCCGTTCATCAGGTTACCTGCAAGTACGAAGAACGGTACCGCCAAAAGAGTCTGGCTGTTGATACCATTAAACATCTGTTCCAAAGCAAATGGTACAAGATTCCAGCTTCCTGACATCGCGAAGAAAAAGAGGGAAACGATAATAAAGCTGTATCCGACATGGACACCAACCATCATCAGGATAAACCATAATACAAAGGTACAAGCCAGTATCATATCAATTTTCCTCCTTTATATCATAGAAATCATTTTTCGCATCTTCGCGAACCCACTCTCTTACAACTTCACCATGCTTTGCAACATTCACGATCTGAACGATCATTTCTAGGATCGTCAGCGCTGTCCATAAGAACATTGCAGCATATAACCAGCTTTCTCCAATACCCAGGGTAACAAGGGGAGTAAATGCTTTTCTCTTTACGATAGAGAAGGTATAGTAGAAGATGAATGACAGTACACCGGTCATAACCACATCAATTGCGACTTCAATCGCAAGCTGGACCTTCTTCGGGAAAGAGAGCAGAAGCGCATCGACTCTTACATGAAGATTTTCCTTCTGTGCAAAGTGGCAACCGAAAGCACCCATCCATACAAACAGAAGGCGGCTGGTTTCATCTGTCCAGGAGGACGGAGAACCAATTTTTCTTGAAATCGCCTGCCAAAGCAGCGAAAAAAGGATGATGTTAAAAAGGATAACTGCAACACACTGCTCCAATTTTTCCAGCTTATGGATAAAGTCTGCAGACTTTTCGTTCGTTGTTTTTCCCATAGTGTTATACCTCAAAGCCGTAGCTTTCATGAAACTGATCCGGGGAATCCGTAAGGACGATTCCCCGGACTACACTGGTTACCGATTACTTTCTTGCCTCTTCGATCGCCTTTACAGCTGCATCGCCGTATTTTTCTACATATTCATCAAACATCGGAGCACAGGCATCTCTGAAAGGAGTCTTGTCTGGAGTGGTGATGGTCATGCCCTGCTGTTTGAATTTCTCGATCAGAGCCGCTTCATCGGAAGTAAAGAGTTCTGTCTGGAATGCAGCAGCTTCCTGTGCAGCCTTGGTGATTGCTTCCTGCTGCGCCGGAGAGAGCTTATCATAAACCATCTTGCTCATGATGTAATTGTTATCGTTGATGATGTGGTCGGTCAATGCGCAGTAAGACTGAACCTCATAGAACTTCTGTGCATCAATGGTGGAAAGTGGGTTTTCCTGTCCGTCAACCGCATTGGTCTTCAGTGCAAGATAAACTTCGGCGAAAGGCATTGGAGTAGCTGCCGCACCTGAGTACTTTGCAAATGCAAGGTTTGCATCCGCATTCGGCACACGAAGTTTCATACCTTTCATATCATCGATGGTCTCAATCTTCTTGTTGGAGGTCGTCTGTCTGGTACCGTTATATCCGTCAGCAAGAATCTTCCAACCTCTTGCCTCCAGCTTTGCGTAGATAGCTTTACCATACTCTGTATCATTTAAGGTTCTGGTCATGTGGTCGAAATCATCAAAAGCGAATGGATAGCCAAAGATCTCAAGTTCCGGCTCCCAAAGCCCCATTCTTCCGGTCTCCGCAAAAGTCAGATCCAGTGCTCCTGCTGCAACCTGATCGATCATGGCTCTGTCGTCACCGAGCTGTCCGCCAGGATATATCTCAATGGTGATGGTGCCGTTGGAATACTCATTTGCCTTCTGTGCCATCAGCTCTGCTGCCTTGTTCTCATTGGAGGAGGCACTTGCCTGGAAACCCATCTTTAATGAAACTGCCTTATCTTCAGAAGCGGCCTT
Organism: Brotaphodocola sp.; assembly: GCA_051877535.1. GTDB lineage: Bacteria > Bacillota > Clostridia > Lachnospirales > Lachnospiraceae > Brotaphodocola. The sequence continues at coordinate 58,426 of JBJEIZ010000028.1, read as the reverse complement.
GGTCTCTGTTGAAGCGGCCTGAGATGCTGCCTGAGGTGCTGCTGAAGAAGTCGAACCTGAGGAACCGCCACATCCTGCCAGTACAGATGTGCTGACAGCTGCAAGTACAAGCGTTGCAAGTAATTTTTTCGTTTTCATGATTTTCTCCCTTTCTTCTTTGTTGAATTTCTGCTTTCCGATACGCTGTTTATGCGTATCCAGAACTCTTGTTGTTACTGGTATTAGCATATTGGTTTTCTCTCAAAAACACAATAGTTTCAAAATATTCTGAAACAGCTTCCCCATATTTAGTAATTTTCACTAAATTAATCTGTTTTTTTTTCTAATATTTCGTGCTGAGATAGAAAGTACTTTCATGCTGCATTTTCTTCATCTCTTCTACATTTATTCTGACGATTGCGTGGTTAATCATCTTATGAATTTTTCGTAGATATAGAAAGCCTTCTTCTATTACTCACACGAATGTCAAAATACTTTTAATACGTCAAAATTATCGTTGATAATCACCAGGTCAGCCCGCTTACCGACTGCGATGCTGCCACACTCCTTAAAAATCCCGATGGACTTCGCAGGATTCTCTGTCGCACAGGGAATTGCATCCTCCGGAGCGATTCCCATCTTCTGAATACAGATTTTAAGTCCCTTCATCAGATTAGTCACGGAGCCTGCGATGGTTCCATCCGCAAGCGTTGCCAACGCACCCTTCACATACACGTTTTGTCCCCCAAGTGTATATGCGCCGTCCATAAGCCCAGTAGCTCTCATACTGTCGCTGATGAGACAGATCTTCTCCGGTCCAAACATCTTAAAAATTGCTCTTACCATCGCCGGATGAATATGAATGCCGTCTGTAATTAGTTCTACATAGGCTCCGGCATCCATTGCCGCAGCTATGACACCCGGATCTCTATGATGCAGCGGCGGCATCGCATTGCACAGATGCGTTACATGATCTGCACCATTTTGAAACGCCTCCATTGCCGTATCATAATCTGATTTCGTATGTGCAATGGACACAGGAACGGTTTTGCTCACTGCTTTTATAAATTCCATCGCCCCCGGCTCTTCCGGCGCAATATCTACAACCCGGATCCGGTTTTTGCTCAGCTCCTGTAATTCATTGAAAAACTCCACATCGCAGGGAATAATATTCGATCCTGCCTGTGCACCTTTATTGCGTGGACTGATAAACGGGCCTTCCATGTTAATACCTGCAAAATGACTTCCGCCATGATCCTCATAGCTTCCGATCACCTTCATGATGTCCTTAAGTTCATCCCTACTCATGGTCATCGTCGCAGGACAGATCGTGGTTATGCCATTTTCTTTCTCATAGTGGGCCATGATATCGATACCGTCAGGTCTCGCATCACACAGATCAACGCCCATACATCCGTGAAAATGGATATCCACAAGTCCCGGAATGGCTCTCATATTGTTTCCGTCAAATACTTCTTCTTCGCCATCCACGGTCTCATCCCCATAAATGATTTCGGTAATCATTCCATCCTTTACACGAATGGATCCGTGTTCAAACACATGATTTTCATTAAAAATCCGTACATTTGATATTAACATAATCAGGTCTCACTTCTTTCCCTATATACTACAGATCAACTTTGGATAATGCAGCCTCATCCGCTACAAGTACAACATCCGGATGCAGCTGAAGAATGGAGCCCGGACACTCTGGTGAAATCTTTCCAAAGAAAGCAGTCTTCACAGCATCTGCTTTATCTTCGCCACTTGCAACCACAAGAATCTTTTTCGCATGCATAATGGACTTGATACCCATCGTAAACGCTTGCTTCGGCACATCATCAACGCTTGCAAAAAATCTCTTATTTGCCTCAATCGTCTGTTTGGTCAGATCTACGCAGTGAACATCCTTTTCAATGGAATTGCCCGGCTCATTGAATCCGATGTGTCCGTTGTGACCAAGCCCTAACAGCTGAAGATCGATTCCGCCGAGACTGTCGATCAGACTCTGATATCTTCTGCACTCCGCCTCTGTATCTTCTGCCATACCGTCCGGCAAATTTGTCTTTGCAGGATCAATATTAACACGATCAAACAGATGTTTATGCATAAAGTAGTAATAACTCTGGTCATTCGCCTTATCAAGACCCTTATATTCATCCAGGTTTACTGTCGTCACCTCGGAAAAGTCAATATCACCTTTGTTGTACCAGTCTACCAATTGATCATAAGTTCCGATCGGGGTAGAACCGGTAGCCAGTCCAAGAACACAGTTAGGCTTTGAAATCACCTGGGCAGAAATAATATTAGCCGCTTTTCTGCTCATATCTTTATAATCTTTTGCTTTATAAATTCTCATTGTCTTCTCCTTTTTTATTTTTAATCGCACGAATTGTGGAATGGTGCAGCATTTCTTTTTGGGTCTGATTGTACTCCTTAAACTGGGAGTACAGGATATCCTGCATCATCAAAATCGGAAACTGTGGGGAGATCAGATTGCCTCGGTCCATATTTGGCAGTGCCGGAACAATAATGATCTCGTCACAGAATTCTTTCATCTCTTCCCTCGGATATGCTGTAAACAGCACCGTAAACGCTTTTTTCTCCCTGCCCTTCTTCAGCAGATAATTCACACTTTCTGATGTACCGCTGATACTGATCCCAATTACCAGATCGCTGGGTTCCAGAAATACAGCCTGCATGCGTATTCTGTCATCGTCAGTAATTGCAGTGATCTTCAGTCCAATTCTTATAAATCGGAATTCCATCTCCATGGCGGCGAGGCCGGAACTTCCTTTTCCGCACACGAATACACGCTCTTTATGATGCATCATATCCAGCACACGGTTAATCTGATTGCGATTCTGCAGCACTGACATCTGCTTTATGATATCTTCATATGTTTTCAGCGTGTCCTGCATCTCACCCGTTAGGGATTCCTTTTTCTGATTCAGATATTTCTTGTAAGAATAGATAAATTCACGATAGCCTGCAAATCCACATTTCTTAGCAAAGCGGGAAAGCGATGGCAGAGAAACAAATATGATTGATGATACATTTTTGGCTGAAAAGTCCATGATCTCATCATTATTCAGAAAAAAATCTGCAATTTCTTTCTCAACGTTTGTAAACCGCTGATAACTCTGTTTGATCGTTGTAATGATTGAAATGTCTCGCTTTTTCATGGATATCCTTTCGCTTTAAATACAATTAGGCGTTTGCGAAACACCTAAAGCCGCATAAATACGTTTTTTTGTTGTTAAAATAAAATATCTCCTCAAGGTTTATGGTAAAATAGAATTGCCTAGAAACTAATTCACCAATCCACCTAAAGGGGATATACCTATATGATAACACATAAGCAGCTCACTTTGGCAGATATTTTTGAAGATTGCCAAAATAAATTTGACAACGACAAACATCTGTTTCTTTCCCTTTTTGATGAAACTATTAACCTTGATGAAATCTCTGCATGAAGTTATAAAATGCGCCTAACATACCTGCATCATTTTTATAATGTGCAAAAGCAATTGTCGTTTTTTCCCTGATACTGGAGACCAGATACCGGTCAAGTGCCGTATTGATCAAGTCGCTAAGATATTCTTCCTGAGCCATGATACCTCCACCCAGAACAACTTTCTCAGGATTGACAATATAACAAATATTGGCGATTCCCTCCGCCAGATGATCGACCAGCGTCTCAATCGCCCGGATACAGACCTCATCCTGATTCTTCGCAGCTTCAAAGATCCTCTTTCCATTCCAAAGCTCTGCTGTTTCCCCTTTCTCCTTTGCGACCTGTTCACTCATCACGCTTGCAGCGGCCTGCTGCTCAAAGCGCCCGCAGCCGATTCTCATATAGCCCACTTCACAGGCACTGTTTGAGAATCCGTGATAAACATGATCGTTATAGACGAGACAGCCGCCGATGCCCGTACCGATCGTAAGCATGATGGCACTGTGCGCTCCTTTTGAAGCGCCGGAGGTGTATTCTGCCAGACCCGCGCAGTTTACATCATTTTCCACTTCACAGGGCAGATGGAACCTGGTTTCTATTTCCTTTTTGTAGTTTACACCGATATAGTCTGGGATAAGAGAAGAAGCGTAAAAAATCTCACCGGATTTTACGTCAACCATTCCCGCAGTAGATATACACACACCTGAAACGGTATCAGCAGAATGATAGGCTTCTACAATTCCCAGCACCTTTTCCAGAATCTTCTGTCCGCCTTTCCGTCTCTCTGTAGGGCGTTCATGTCTTTCCAGAATCTGCCCTGCTTCATCGATCAAACCGTATTTGATTGCCGTTCCGCCAACATCAATAACAATATACTTCTTCATCTGATACTCCGATCTTTTGAAAGTCGACCGGTCAGCCTTCGCCGGTCAGCCTTCGCCGGTCAACCTCCTTCCGTTGTAATCTTAAATTTTTACTTTAAAAATTGCTTTCTTGACCGCGGTGCTTTCTTTTACTGCAACTGCAGTACGATGTCCATCCTCCGGATAACAGATCAGAAAATCACCGTCCCTTAATACGACCGATGCATTCTTATCACCATCCATTGGAACAAAATCATCTGCAGGTACATACTCCTTCACCTTCATATTTTTCAGGAAGTTAAGATCAAAATGAACACAAATCATGCTCTTTTGCATAAGAAAAACATTCTTTTACTTTTTCTTCCAGAAAAAAGTAAGCCGGGATATGAGCAATATTTCCAAAAATCATACGCTCACCCTATCTTACAGATACTTTGCCTTCGCATCACAGATCATCTCAGCTGCCTCTTTTACGATCGCCATATCAGCATCGGTTAATCCGATCAGAGGTTCTCTTACACTTCCAAGCTCAAGACCTTCATTAATCTTTAAGACTCCTTTGATCACTGCGTACATATTGCCATGTGCGGAGCACAATTTATAAATGATGTTGTTTGCAGCGTACTGGATCTCCTTTGCTTCCTCAAGCTTGTTGGCTCTAACAAGCTCGTCCATCTTTAAGAAAAGTTCCGGCATAGCACCGTAAGTACCACCGATTCCTCCTTCAGCACCGATCACGCGACCGGAGATGAACTGCTCATCCGGACCATTGAAAATGATGTAATCCGGGCCGGCTGCGTCCTTGAACATCTGGATATCCTGAACCGGCATGGAGGAATTCTTGACACCGATCACGTTCGGATTTTTGCGCATCTCAGCAAACAGGCTCTGGGTCAGTGCCACGCCTGCAAGCTGCGGAATATTATAGATCACAAAATCTGTGTTAGGAGCAGCGGAGCTGATGTCATTCCAGTACTTTGCGATGCTATACTCCGGCAGACGGAAGTAGATCGGAGGAATTGCTGCGATTGCATCAACACCCAGACTCTCTGCATGCCCAGCCAGCTCCATGCTGTCTTTGGTGTTATTGCATGCCACATGTGCGATTATGGTAAGTTTTCCTTTTCCGACTTTCATCACATTCTCGAGTACGGTCTTCTTATCCGCTACGCTCTGGTAGATGCATTCACCAGAAGAGCCATTGACATAAACGCCTTTCACGCCCTTATTGATATAGTATTCAGTCAGTTTCTGTACACCCTCCGGACTGATTTCTCCCTTTTTGTCGTAGCATGCATAAAATGCAGGAATAATCCCCTTATATTTTTCTAAATTTCTCATCTTATTTCGCTCCTTAATCTTCGCTTATTTCAGTGCATCGGTGAATCGCTTTGTAATGTACTGTGGTCTGGTGATAATAGAACCAACTACTGCACAAAAAGCGCCATGTTCCAAAACCCTTACTAACTTCTCCGGTGTATCAATGTTTCCTTCCGCAATGACAGGATGGGAAACCTTTGCGATCACCTCTCTAAGGATAGCAAAATCATCTGCCTCGATCTTGTCACCCTTACTCTGTCTGGTATATCCAACCAGGGTTGTTCCGATGAAATCAAAACCAATCTCATCCGCATGAACTGCTTCCTCCACGGTAGAACAGTCTGCCATGAACAGCTGATCTGGATATTTTTCCTTCACCTCACGGAAAAATTCATCCAGCGATTTTCCGCCTGGTCTGTCTGAAATCGTTGCATCGATCGCAATGATCTCAGGTTTCACTTCCATGAGCTCGTCAACTTCTTTCATGGTCGGAGTGATATACACATCGCAGTCTGAATAGTTGTGCTTTACAATTCCAATGATCGGAAGATCAACTACAGACTTGATTTCCTGAATATCTTCCTTTGTGTTCGCGCGAATTCCCTTTGCACCTCCTTGCTGCGCCGCAACTGCCATTCTTCCCATGATATAGGAAGAATGTAAAGGTTCCTCCGGTAATGCCTGACAGGAAACAATCAGACATCCTTTCAGATTTTGAATTTTCTGGTTCATGTGGAAAGCTCCTTTCTTTTTTTCTTATTCACAATCATATAAGCTTTTGAAATAAATACAATGCTTTGAAAGACTTCTGAAAAGACTTACCTATCTTTGTTAAATATGAACAAAAAAAAATGAAAAAATTTGATTGTTATTTATTCTTTCTAGAAAGTACTTTCCTGTACTATTTTCTTTATATTCTTTAATTTCCTTTCTGACATCCATTATATTTACGATCTGTTCACTCGTTTTCCAGCTTATCCTGGCTCATTGACTTCACGGATCAAAAAAAATCAGAATTTTCCCAAAATATAAGGGAAAATCCTGATCTTATATGTAATAATCATCACCTTTTATTGCCAAACATATCAATAAATGGTCCAGTGGACCATTTTTATTTCCAAACATAAGAAAGAGCCATTGCTCCGGTAGATGATCCATCTACGTTTACAACAGCCCCATAGCATCCCAATTATACAATTTTGCGAATCCAGCCTTCCGGCGCCTCAATGCGACCCATCTGAATGCCGGTCAAGGTATCATAAAGTTTCTTGGTAACCGGTCCCATCTCTGCCATTCCGCTCGGGAAACAGATCTCCCTGCCATGATCAACCACTTTGCCAACCGGAGAGATGACTGCAGCAGTTCCGCACAGACCACACTCAGCGAAATCACCCAACTCTGCCAGTTTTACTTTTCTCTGACTGACTTTCATGCCAAGATAATGCTCTGCCACATACATCAGGGAACGTCTTGTGATAGACGGCAGAATGGAATCTGACATCGGGGTAACCAACTCACCGTCTTTGGTTACAAACAGGAAATTGGCACCGCCTGTCTCCTCTACATAAGTTCTGGAAGCCGGATCCAGGAACATATTCTCATCGTATCCATTTGCATGAGCGGTAACATTTGCATGGAGGCTCATCGCATAGTTCAGACCTGCCTTTACATGACCGGTACCATGAGGTGCCGCACGGTCAAAATCACTGACGCAGATAGTCAGAGGTTTCGCACCGCCTTTGAAATATGGACCAACCGGAGTACAGAACATACGGAACTGATATTCCTGCGCCGGTTTTACACCGATAACCGGACCTGAAGCAAACATATACGGTCTGATATACAGTGTTGCACCGCTGCCGTACGGCGGAACCCAGGCTGCATTCTCTTTTACAACCAGATCGATCGCTTCCAGAAAACGCTCTTTCGGGAACTGCGGCATCTCAAGTCTTGCACAAGAATCCATCATACGTTCTGCATTTAAATCAGGGCGAAACGTAACGATACTGCCGTCCTCAGTGGTATAAGCTTTCAGACCCTCAAAGCATTCCTGACAGTACTGCAGAATACCTGCACACTCATTCAGGACCACATTTGCATCCGACGTCATCACGCCTTCTCCCCACTTACCATCTTTATACTCAGCAACATAACGTTTATCCGTTGTAATGTAACCAAATCCAAGGTTACTCCAGTCAATATTTTTCTTTTCCATGACTTTCTTCCTCCATCCAAGTAGGTATATCATAACTCTGTCAGGAAGTTACGATATAACAATTTAAGATTCATTATAATCGCATTACCCGACAAAATCAATGATTCTTTTGAAAATTAATATGCCATTCGCTCATATCTTCCATAACTTTTTCATCCGTAAAATCAGAGGGATCACCATCAGGCACCACACGATCGGCTCCGCCACAATGATTCCCCAATATGCCATGACCGGTGTCAGAAAAAACGCTACTGCAACCTTGCCCGCCAGTTCAATGAAACTGGAACAGACCGGTATGGTATGCTCTCCCATTCCCTGCAGGGCATTCCGGAGAATCGCAATCGCCGCAGGTGCAAAATAAAACAACGTATCAAACTTTAAATAAGCGGATGCGGTATGGATCACCACTTCCTCATCCGTTCCTGTCACCAGATGAATGAGTGACGGCGCCGCTGTATAACTCAACCCGATCATACATACGGACCATCCCCAGGAAATCCAGAGAGCCTGCCAGATTCCGGTTCTGATCCGGTCTCTTTTTCCCGCACCCATATTCTGACCGCAGAAAGTCGCCATAGTCGCCCCCAGTACAGAAAACGGAAGCATGTAGAATTCTGTAAGCTTGCGGGCTGCCGTATGCGCCACGATCGTATCATTTCCAAACGTATTGATCGCACACTGCAGTGACAGGGTTCCGAAAAATACCAGAGACATCATCACCGCCATAGATAGTCCGGACGTATATAACCGCTTTGCATCCTCCTTATGTACCTGAAAATCAGAACGCTTAAAACGAAACATCGCATAGCGCCTGACCATATATACAAAGCTGGCTGCGGCTGCCAGACATTGAGAAATCACCGTCGCCAGCGCCGCTCCGGCCACTCCCATATGACATACGAGAATCAATACCAGATCCAAAACAATATTCAAGAAACTGGCACCGATCAAAAATACCAGTGCAGCCGTTGTGTCACCTACCGACCGCAAAATCGCTGCACAGCCGTTGTACGCAAATGTCGCACACAATCCCAGCAAAATAATACGGATATAAGACACCGCTTCCGTCATCAGTTCTGCCGGAACATTTAAAAGACGGAGCAAAAACGGCAGAAACGTTACACATAATATCGTCAATGCAAGCGCTGTCACAAATCCCAGTACCAGACTTGCAGCACTCAAACACCGCACGCCGTCCTTTCTCCCCGCACCGTACTCTCTCGCCACCAGAATGGCAAACCCGTTCGTCAATCCATTTAAAAATCCTATAAACAACGTGCTGATGGAAGTCGTTGCCCCAACAGCTGCCAGCGCGCTCATACCCAGTGTGCTTCCCACCACTCGTGTATCCGCAAGACTGTAAAAAAGCTGGAATATATTTCCCAGCGCAATCGGAAGAGCAAACCGCAGCATAACCCGCGACGGTCTGCCCTTTGTTAAATCATTCATACGCCTGTCCTTACCGAAGTTTCTGCTTATAATCACGCTCTACTTCTCTTCTCTGATCTTTTTTCGCAATGTCGTCCCGCTTATCATACAATTTTTTACCGCGGGCCAGACCAATCTCCACCTTGACCAGACTTCCCTTAAAATAAACCTGCAGCGGAACCAGAGTATAACCTTTCTCACGAATCTTGCTTTCCAACTTGTTAATCTCCGTGCGGTGCAAAAGAAGTTTCCGTACACGCAGCGGATCTTTGTTGAAAATATTCCCCTTTTCATAAGGATTGATATGCATGCCATAAACGTATACTTCGCCCTTTTCAATCCGGACAAACGCTTCTTTAACGCTGCATTTTCCCATACGGATGGATTTGACTTCCGTTCCGAACAGTTCAATGCCACACTCGATTTTTTCATCGATAAAATAGTCATGATATGCCTTTTTATTATTGGCAATCAGCTTGATTGATTCCTTCACTTCTTACTCCTCCCTGTTTTATCCGGCTGATGCGTGAGCACGATCATCTGCCTGAACGAACTAACACTCGCTCTCTGCCGGAATAAAGTCGATGGTACGGGTCAGACGGTCCGTTCCGGTTACCGCAACGGAAATCTTCTGTCCCAGCTTATAAGTCTGTCCTGTCATCTCACCATGCAGTTCCATGTGTTCCTCATCAAAGATAAAATAATCTCCGTGCAGATCATTGACATGAACCAGACCCTCTACCGTATTCGGGAGTTCCACATAAAAGCCCCAGTTTGTCACACCGGAAATCACACCTTCAAATACTTCTCCAATATGTTTGGACATGTATTCGCATTTTTTCAGTTTTACCGTCTCCCGTTCTGCTTCCTCTGCGCGGCGTTCGTTTGTAGAACACTGAATGGTCACACCTGTCAGTATTTTATCATAATGCGCAATGCGTTTTTCTGTCAAGCCGCCACGGAGATTCTCTTTGATAATACGATGGATCTGCAGATCCGGATAACGGCGGATCGGCGAAGTAAAATGGGTATAATACTTTGCTGCCAGTCCAAAATGACCGGTACATACCGGCATATATTTTGCCTGTTTCATGGAACGCAGAGTCAGACGGCTGATCAGCGCCTCTTCATCTGTTCCCTCAATCTTCTTCAGGAGTTTCTGCAGTTCTTTCGGATGTACTTCCCCATTTTGCGTGCGGATGGTGTAACCAAAGTTATTGATAAACACACCCAGACGTTTCATCTTCTCCGGGTCCGGATTGTCATGTGTACGATAGACAAACGGAATATCCTGCCAGAAATAATCCTCTGCTATCGTTTCATTTGCCATCAGCATAAAATCTTCAATGATCTTAGTTGCAGCATTGCGTTCATATGGCTTAATATCCACCGCTCTTCCCTTTTCATCCAGAATGATCTTGCTCTCCGGAAAATCAAAATCAATCGAACCTCTCTGGCGTCGCTTTTCACGCAGAACATCTGCCAGTTCTTTCATCAGATCGAACATGTCCACAAAATCCGCATACTCCTCCATCATTGCCTCGTCCCGATCGGTCACGATTGCATTGACTGCCGTATAAGTCATGCGGCGGTCTACACGAATCACCGTTTCCGCAATCTCATGACCAATCACGCGTCCCTGCCCGTCAATATCCATAATACAGCTTAAAGCCAGACGATCTGTACCTGCATTCAAAGAACAAATTCCATTGGAAAGTTTATGAGGAAGCATCGGAATCACGCGGTCTGCCAGATATACGCTGGTTCCCCTCTTCAGTGCCTCCTGATCAAGCGGACTTTTTTCCGTCACATAATTCGTCACATCTGCAATGTGAACACCCAGCTTATATCCGTAGGACTCTCGGCTGATGGTGATCGCATCATCCAGGTCTTTCGCATCTTCCCCGTCGATGGTAACCGTCTGCCAGCCGCGCAGATCTTTACGTCCTGCCATATCCGATTCCAGAACTTCATCCGGGATGCGGCTTACCTGCGCCATTACATCAGACGGATACTCATCCGGAATTCCATATGCTTTTACGATCGAAAGAATATCCGTACCCGGATCATTGACATGACCGATAATCTCCGTCACTTCTCCTTCCGGATTACGTCGTTCTCCACCGTAATCCATGATACGGACCACCACCTTATGGCCGCTTACCGCGCCCATATCTTTGCCTTGCGGGATAAAAATATCAGTGCTGATCTTCTGATTATCCGGAATCACAAATCCAAAATTCTTACTTTTTTGATAATAACCAACCAAAGTTTCATTTGCTCGTTCCAGAACCCGGATCACTGCGCCTTCCGGTCTGCGTCCTGAACCTGCTGCAGACGCCACGATCTGCACCTTATCTCCGTGCAGCGCATCCCCGGTCTTATCCGCAGGTATATAAATATCGTTTTCCTGACCCTCAATGGTGACAAAACCGAATCCCTTTGCATTTCCGGTAAACACACCGATCAGTGCAAAACTTTCCGGCTTTCCGTATTTGCCCCGCTTGGAAAGTCCCACCTTTCCCTCAGCTACCAGAGCATCCATCACTTCTTTTAGTTCATCGCGCTGGTCCCGCGGAATATTTAAAAGCATGGCAAGCTCTTTTAATTTCATTGGAACATAAGTCGGATCCTGAATCAGGCTTAACATCATTTCTTTTCTCTGCTTTAATAATGCTTCTGTCATGGTTCTCCTCTATAAAAATTCTCTGTAAAAACCCGCTTCTTACGGCTTTTTGGTATCATGCTTCCATATGACGAAAAAAGCACCCTTGTTCCCAAGAGTGCTTCATCATTACAGTACGTTTAATGCAATAGCCAGTACCATAAAAGCAATTGCTGCAATCGTAGTGAATTTGCTTAAGTTGCCTTCCATGGAACGACCCTTGTTCTTGCCCCAGTAGCTCTCAGCCATACCTGCGATGGAGCCAAGTCCCGCAGACTTGCCCTCCTGAAGCAGTACTACTACGACCAAAGCCACACATATAAGAACGAAAATAACGGATAAAATCACTTTCAGCATGAAAATCGCACCTCCTAATAGTAAAACACATATAGTTTACCATCATTTCCTCCAAAATACAAGTACAATTCCAGTCGAAAATGTTAACAAATTATGAAGTTCCGTTCAGTTCTTCTTCAATTCGAAGAAGCTGATTATATTTTGCGACTCGCTCAGACCGGCACGGAGCACCAGTTTTAATCTGCCCGCTGTTTACCGCCACTGACAAATCTGCGATGAATGTGTCTTCCGTATCTCCGGAACGATGGGAAATCACAGAAGTATAGCCGGCGCTTTTTGCCATCTCGATTGCTTCCAGACTTTCCGTCAAAGTTCCAATCTGATTCACTTTGACAAGAATAGAATTGGCAGCTCCTTCCTGAATTCCCCTTTCCAGACGTTTTGTGTTTGTCACAAACAGATCATCTCCAACCAACTGCACCTTATGCCCCAGAGTTTTTGTCAGCAGTTTCCATCCTTCCCAGTCTTCTTCATGAAGACCGTCTTCGATTGAACAGATAGGAAATCCTTCCGTTAGTCTCCTGAAATATTCCACCATTTCCCCTGCAGTACGGCGTACCGGAATTCCACTTTTTTCACTCTCTCCGGAAAAAATATAAAGACCGGTATCCTCATCATACAGTTCACTTGCTGCTGCATCAATGGCGATTTGAAAATTCTTTCCCGGCTGATAACCGCTTAAATGAATCGCATCTACCAGATAAGTCAGCACTTCTTCTGTGTTTCTCAGGTTTGGGGCAAATCCACCCTCATCTCCCACTGAAGTGCTGTATTTACCGACTTTCAGCAGGTTTTTTAGGGTATGATATACCTCTGAACACATTCTTAAGCCTTCTTTAAATGTCTTTGCCCCCACCGGCACAATCATGAATTCCTGCAGATCGATGGTATTATCTGCATGAACCCCTCCATTGAGTACATTCATCATCGGCACCGGCATTGTCCTTGCATTAACTCCGCCAAGATACCTGTAAAGCGGAATCCTCTGCTGTGCTGCCGCTGCACGGGCAACAGCCAGTGACACAGCCAGGATCGCATTGGCGCCCAATTTCGCTTTATTTTCTGTACCATCTGCTTCCCTGAGCATTCGATCTATATTTGCCTGACAAAATGCGTCCTCAAACATCAAGGTCTCTGCCAAAACCGTATTCACATGTTCCACCGCTTTTGTGACTCCCTTGCCATGATACCGTTTTCCGCTGTCTCTCAGCTCCACCGCCTCATATTTTCCCGTAGATGCACCAGACGGTACTGCCGCACGTCCCACAGCACCTCCCCCAAGCATGACTTCCGCCTCCAGTGTAGGATTACCGCGGGAATCCAAAATTTCCCGGGCTCGTACACCTGTAATCTCAAACTCTCTATCCATAAAAAAATGGCCTCCTTATTTCAGCTAAAATAAGGATAACCATTTTTTTCGTTCCTATGCAAACAACACACAGACATATTACGCGCGCAGTTCAATATCCAGTTTCTTTTTCAGCGTTTTCAGGATCTTCTCAACAAACTTGTCAACCGTATCCGCGCCAAACTCCTCGTCCTTTGGAGTAAATACAACAGTATAAGCCATACTCTTCTTATCTTTCGGAATCGGTTTTCCCTCATAAACGTCAAACAGTTTTACATCGGTAATATAAGCACATGCATCTTTCATGCACTTCTCCACTTCTCCGTTAGTCAATTCCTTACTCATGATCAACGCAAGATCTCGTTTTTCTTCTGCAAACTTCGGAAGCGGAACAAACTTAGGTACATTTGCAAATGCCGGAGTCAGTTTCTGCAGGTTTATTTCCATCACATATGCAGATACACGCATATCTTCACTGTCCTGAATCTCATAAGAAACTTTACCCAAATAACCAACTTCCTCACCATTCCAAAGAATTGCCGCAGTCTGATACGGATGCAGGAATGATTTCTGTGTTCTTTCATACTGGAACTGAACACACAAAGCATCTGCAACAGTCTCCGCCATTCCCTTCAGAGTAAAGAAAGATTCTTTCTCACCAAATACACCTGCGCACAGAACACTCTGCTCATCCGGATATTCCGTTAACGGCAGGGACTTTGGAAGGAAGATATTTGCGATCTCAAACAGACGTCCTTCCAAGTTGCCTCTTTTCTGGTTGCGGGAAATCGCATGAATCATCGATGCAGCCAAAGTAGTTCTCATAATGGAAAGCCCTTCGTTGATCGGATTTAACAGCGGAATTGCCATTCTCTCTTTTGCATCCTCCGGAAAGCCCAACATATCCAAATCTGCAGGAGAGAAGAAAGAGTAATGTACACACTCGTGTGCACCTGTTCCGCAAAGTGCTCTCTTTAATTTCAGCTCCGTCTTCTGTTTTAAATTGCATCCTCCAACCGTTACTTTTGCAGTTGGCATAAAGGTCGGAATCACATGTTCATAACCATACATACGGATAACTTCTTCTGCAACGTCCGGATAAGATTCCATATCTTCACGATATGCCGGAATCTGCAAAGTCAGCTCATCCCCGTCAACGGTCGGTGCAAACTGCAAGTTTGTCAAAATACGGATGATTTCGTCCGTCGGAACCTCAATACCCAGAACACCATTTACTTTTGCAATGCTGACCTTCATCTCTCTCGGCTCTACAGAATTGCCGGTATTGACATCACAGTGTGTGCAGGATACTTTACCGCATCCCAATTCCTCGATCAGATGAAGTGCCCTCTTCATTGCCATAACGGTAGCATACTCATCGACACCCTTTGCGTAGCGAGAACTTGCATCGGTAATCTGTCCATGTGCACGAGAACTCTTTCTGATATTATCACGTGCAAATTTCGCACACTCAAACATAACCTCCGTAGTAGTATCCAGAATCTCAGAATTCAAACCTCCCATGATACCTGCCAGCGCAACCGGCTTCACTCCATCGCAGATCACCAGGTTGGAAGGATCCAGGGTAAACTCCTTGCTGTCCAGGGTCACAATCTTTTCACCTTCCTGTGCACGTCTCACATGAATGGCATTTCCTTCCAGATAAGAACAGTCAAATGCATGCATCGGCTGACCCAGTTCTTTTAATACATAATTCGTAATATCAACAACATTGGAGATTGCGTCCATACCAACCAATGCCAGACGACGTTTCATCCATGCCGGTGACTCCCCAATCTTGATATCATATACATAATGAGCCATATAGCGAGGACAGAGATCCGGAGCATCTACTGTAACAGCAAACCCTTCTTTTGCTGTGTCTGTCTCCGTATAATCCAGTGCCGGAGTTTTCAGTTCTTTTCCAAGAACCGCTGCAACTTCTCTTGCGATGCCGAAAATACTCTGACAATCAGCACGGTTTGCCGTAATGGAAATATCAAACATCCAATCATCCAGACCAAGAATCGGTTTTACATCTGCACCGATTTCGGCATCATCCGGAAGTACCAGAAGTCCGTTGTAACCGGCACCCGGATACATATTCTCAGAAACTCCAAGTTCTACTCCTGAACACAGCATACCACAGGATTCATATCCGCGCAGTTTGCCTTTTTTGATCTTGATCACACCTTCTACGGTCTTGTGATCTTTCGCCGTTCCATAAACCGTTGCTCCAACCAGCGCAACCGGGAATCTGCCTCCTGCCTTTACATTATCCGCTCCGCAGCAAATCTGCAGATTTTCTCCCTGACCCACATTTACCTTACACACATGCAGATGGGTATCTGGAATCGGGTCACACGTCTCTACCAGACCAACTACTACATTGCTGATATCTTTACCAATCTCATAAAGTTCTTCTACTTCAAAACCACAGGAAAATAATTTCTCTTCCAGTTCTTTCGGCTGTACATCGATATCCACATAATCTTTCAGCCAACTTAATGGTACTAACATATCTATATTCCTCCGTTATTAGTCGTTAAGCTGTTTTAATACACGCACATCAGATTCGAACAGCATCTTGATGTTGTTGATGCCATATTTAAGCATTGCAAGACGTTCAATACCAATGCCGAATGCAAATCCGCTGTATTTTTCAGAATCAACACCACAGCATTCCAGAACCTTTTTATTTACCACGCCTGCGCCAAGCACCTCAATCCATCCGGTACCTTTACAAAGTTTGCAGCCCTTACCGCCGCATTCAAAGCAGCTTACGTCAACCTCTACAGAAGGCTCAGTAAACGGGAAATAAGACGGTCTTAAACGAGTTGTTGTTTCTTCGCCGAAAATTTTCTTAACCAGTTCATCCAACATACCCTTCAAATCGCAAAGCGTAATGCCTTCATCAACAACCAGACCTTCCATCTGGCTGAACATCGGAGAGTGGGTAGCATCATCATCTGAACGGAACACTTTGCCCGGAGAAAGGATTTTAATCGGAGGCTTCTTATTCTCCATAACATGGATCTGACCAGCAGAGGTCTGGGTACGAAGCAAAAATTCTTCTGAAAGATAAAATGTATCCTGCATATCGCGCGCCGGGTGATCCTGCGGAGTATTCAGCGCCGTAAAGTTATAATAATCCGTCTCAATCTCCGGACCTTCGAATACTTCAAATCCCATGGAAGCAAAAATATCAATCAGCTGGTTGCGAATCAGCGTGATCGGATGCAGGTTGCCGGTCTCCACTTTCTCTGCCGGCATGGAAATATCCACCTTTTCGCTCTCATATTTTTTCTGAAGTTCAATTTCCTTCATTTTCGCATCCATCGCAGTAAACTGCTCCAATGCCCACTCTTTCAGGGCATTCACACTTTTACCATAATTTGCACGCTCCTGCGGCGGAATGTCTTTCATTCCCTTCATCAACTGACCAATCTTACCATTCTTGGAATCCAGAAATGATTTTCTGAATTCGTAAACAACCTTAGAACTGTCTAAGGATGCCATGCCGCTTAAAATTTCCTGCTTAATCGCGTCAAGCTTTTCAGTTAACCCATTCAATTCCTGCATTGCTTTCTCCTACTTTCTCAAAGTTATATCTTCATCCGGTATCCAATCAGGCATTTTCTCAAAAAGAAAAGCCCCATAACAATTCACAAAGAATCATTATGGGACGAGAAAACCCGCGGTACCACCCATGTTCAGATATGGCTATTCCGGCTATATCTGCACTTTCTTATTAAATTATGTGACTCCAATGTTGAAATTCATCCATAAGGTTCCTTCGCACTTCCAGCCATGATGCGATTCTCTGTAAGGAATGATATTACGAACTACTTAACCATCATCAACGCCAATGAATGGATTATACTAGATGAACTTTAAAAAGTCAAGAATCTGGGACCGATTCCTGTCCCGTTGAAACAATTTCATCAATAATACCTGAATATTCTTCACAAAATTCCCGGTAAAGCGGACGTACCTTTTCCTGAAAAACCGCCTTTTCCGTCGATGTCAGTTCTACAATCTCGCATCCTGCTTCCTGAAGCCGTTTTCTGGAAGACTCCACCTGGTCTTCCCACAACTGCCGTTCGTAACGAGACGACTCCTGCGCACATGCGATGATCAGTTTCTGATCCTCTTTTGACAGCTTGTTCCATGTAAATCGTGAAACTATTTGAAGTTCCGGCACACGCGCATGCTCATCTACCGTATAATATTTTGCTACTTGATAATGCTTCTCGGATTCATAAGACGGCCAGTTGTTCTCTGCACCATCAATTTTTCGTGTTTCCAGAGCAGAATACACTTGATCATACGGAGTCTGAACAGCATATGCCCCCAAAATTTCCACCATACGCAGCATCAGTTCAGACTCCTGCACACGAATTTTCATGCCTTTCATATCTTCTGGTCTGTGGATCGGGCGAAGAGAATTATAAAAATTACGTGATCCAGCCTCATACCAGGACAATGCAACCAGATTGGTTCCCCGAAAAGATCGTAAAAAATCGTCCCCGATCTTTCCATCCAGAACCTCCCACATATGAGCCGCGTTCCTGTAAAGATAAGGAAGATGAAGCACTTTCAGCTTCGGTACATCTTCGCTCAGCGACGACAAGGATACTCGGGCAAAATCCAGACCTCCAAACTGCATTTGCTCGATGACAGACTTCTCATCCCCCAGAACACCGCCTGACTTTACCAGAATCTCAATCCGTCCTCCTGAACGTTCTTTCACCAATTCTGCAAAGCGGTAAGCTCCTTTCGTTGTCGGGTAATCTTCCGCCTGGTTTTCCGCATAGGTAAACACAAAGTCAGGAGCATGATCTTTTTCCGCCTTCTGCTCTGTTTGGCTGCATGATGACAAAATCATCAGTACTCCCAATAGAAACACCGCGATTCTTTTTTTCATGGAACCACTCCGTCCTGATAAAAATGGCATTCCTGCCAATAAAAACAGGAATGCCGTTCTTACTCGTATTATAAATTAAAACCAAAGTATCTTACTGCATTATTGTAACTGATGCCTTCTACGATCTCTTTCAGAGCTTTCTGGTCGTTCGGATACTCACCGTTCTCTACCCAGCCGCCGATCAGTTCGCACATGATACGACGGAAATACTCATGTCTGGTGTAAGACAGGAAGCTTCTGGAGTCAGTCAGCATACCTACAAAGTTGCCCAGGCAACCTAAGTTAGCCAGGCTGATCATCTGCTCTGTCATACCGGTCTTGTGATCATTGAACCACCATGCAGAACCCTGCTGAATCTTACCTGCAGTCTCACTGCCCTGGAAACATCCGATTAAGGTGCCGATTGCAGCATTGTCTACCGGATTCAGGGAGTAGATAATGGTCTTCGGTACATCGTTCGTTGCGCTCAGTGCATTCAGATAATCTGCCATCTGTGCAGACGGAGCATAGTTGTTGATGCAGTCAAATCCGGTATCCGGACCAAGCTGCTGATACATATATGCGTTGTTGTCACGTTTGCAGCCATAGTGTAACTGCATTACCCAGTTCATGCGTTTGTACTCTTTGCCCAGGAACAGTAAAAATGCAGTCTTGTACTTATTCTCTTCTTCTTTGGTCAGAGTCTCACCAGCCAGTCTCTTCTTCAGGATTGCATCTACCTCTGCCTCATCTGCCGGATAGTACATCACATACTCAATACCGTGGTCAGATACGCTGCAGCCTCTTGCAGCAAAGTATTCCATACGGTTTCTGATTGCATCCTTTAAAGAATCAAAATCTTTGATTTCCACACCGCTAACCTCAGCCAGTTTAGCAACGTATGCCGCAAAGTCCGGTTTTTCAATGTTGGTAGCCTTGTCCGGTCTCCATGCCGGCAGAACCTGTACATCAAAAGTCTCGTCTTTTGCGATCATCTCATGCCACTCCAGAGAGTCAACCGGATCATCGGTGGTGCATACCAGAGTAACTCCGGATGCTTTGATCAGTTTACGAGCAGTCCACTTGTTCTGAAGCTGCTCATTGCAAAGATTCCAGACTTCTTCAGCGGTATCCCCATTCAAATAACCATTATAACCAAAATATCTCTGCAGTTCCAGATGGCTCCAGTGATACAACGGGTTGCCGATCAGCTTCGGCAAAGTCTCTGCCCATTTCTGGAATTTCTCACGATCGGAAGCATCGCCGGTGATATACTTCTCATCAACACCATTTGAACGCATCTGACGCCATTTGTAATGATCGCCGCCCAGCCAAACCTGAGTGATATTTTCAAACTTACGATCCTCAGCAACTTCTCTTGGATTCAAATGACAATGATAATCCAGAATCGGCATTTTCTCTGCATAATCATGGAATAACTGCTGTGCGGTTTCGGTTGAAAGTAAGAAATCCTTGTCCATAAACGGTTTCATGTGGTAAACCCTCCTTGAAAATAGTGAACTTTTGTCCTAGTTAAAATTATATACCTGTAAGCGCTTTCAGTCAAGTAATTACTTCATTCGAATCATATCCAAAGGCTTCCACCTCCTCCTTTATTTTTTTAAGTGACCCATGCGATACTCAGTCGGGCTGTGACCAGTCGCACGTTTAAAAACCTTCGCAAAATAATTTGCATCCGAATAACCGACCGCTTTGCCGACTTCTTTGATATTGACGGTCGGTTCCTGAAGCATTCTTTTTGCCTGTTCCATGCGGTATTCCGTCAGATAAGACGTAAAATTCTGATTAAAGCACTGCTTAAATAATTTGCAGAAATACGCTTCTGAATAATTCATGACGCGCGCCACATCCTGCATGGACAGTTCGTGCATATAATGCTCCTGAACATAGTCAATAATCTTTTTCTTCACTTTCATCTGTCTGATGCTGGTATTTTCCAGTTCCGTCATATCTTCCATGTATGAAATCTCAGGAACCTGCTCTGCGATTTCGGGAACCACTTCATCCCCTTTCTTCTCCGGTTCATCCGTCGATTCCTTCTTCATGCTTTCCTCCGTCAGACGCATGGCCTCATCCATGATTTGCAGCAACTCTTTCTCTTCATACGGTTTCAGCAGATAATCCAGTGCACGAACATGAACCGCCTTCTTTGCATAGGCAAATTCATCATATGCCGTTAAAAAAATAATACAGCAATCTTTATCCTTCTCACGAATCTGTTCTGCTGCTTCAATTCCGCTGATTCCCGGCATTTCAATATCCAAAATCATGATCTGAATCTTTTTTTCGGCATAAATCTGCAGTGCCTCCCGTCCGTTTTCTGCCTGGTAGATCTCACACTGATCTCCAAGATATTTCACCAGTGTTTTATACAACACTTTTCGTTCAATCATTTCATCATCTGCTATCAATACTCGATACATACTCTTTCTCCGTTTTCCTTTATCCTCGATCGCCGTCCGTTTCGTCCATGTAATCCTGCCTGAGCCCGTTCAGCGGCAGGATCATCTGGATCGTTGTCGCACAATCTTTTCGGCTATAGATTTTCATATCACCGCCAATGTACATGATATGAATTCGTTTGTAAATATTACCCAGTCCAATTCCGGAATGAGACGTCTTCCGGCTGTTCAGCGCCGCTTTCAGACTCTCACAGCTCTCTTTTGTCATGCCTACACCCGTATCCGTCACCGAAATAATCACATTGCTGTCCTGCTGCCAGATACGCAGATGCAGGCGACCGCCTGATTCTTTTTTAGAAAGTCCGTGAATGATCGCATTTTCAACAATTGGCTGCAAAGAAAAAGATGGAATCTGCACTTCTCCTGCATTCACTTCAATGCTGCTGTCATACCGAATCCGGTTTCCAAAACGCATCTGCTGAATATAAATATAATCTTCCACAACTTTCAATTCCCGTTCCAATATGATAATCTGCTCAAATGTTTTCAATGTATAACGGAACAGATTTCCCATGCTGCAGATCATCTTTTCTGTGGTTTCTGCATCTTCCAATCTTGCCATACAGCCGATCATATTCAGCGTATTAAACAGGAAATGCGGGTTTATCTGACTTTTCAGCAATTCCAGCCTCGCCACATTCAGCTGTTTCTCCATATCGATACGTTCCAGTTCTTCTTTATGAAGCAGTTCTGCCATTTCGTTGTTTTTCTTGAGCGTGTTGATATAGCCTTCTGTTGCATGTTTCATGATATTGAAAGCATAAACCAGCTCTCCCATTTCATCACGATTGGCAACCGTCAGATCTGCTCCGGAAAAATCATTCTGTGCGATTCTTCGGGAACTATCTGCCAACATCTGTGCCGGCTTTACGATCGTATTTGTCATCACACCAGAAAAAAGAATCATAAAAATCCAGACAAGAACCGCAAAAATTCCAATGATAATTGGAAACCGCTGAAATTCAGGGACTTTGCTCTCGTAAGCAGCATTCCCGTTTTCCATGGTGATCTGAGTCAGTTCTCTTGCGTAATCTCGCAGATACTTCTGCATAGAATAAACTTTATACAGCTTCTTAATATAAGCGTCGCTGTCCACATCCATCAAAAACAGATTCTCCCGGGATATCCGATAATTCTCATAGCCATTTTGGATATTCCAGGTTCTTCCATACCGCTCACTGCCAATCCGATCATAGTCAAACGGCAATGCGGCAATACATCGCTCCGATTGGGCACAGGACAAGACATAGGCTTCCCGATTCTCCGAGGAACGGCTGCGTATATAATCTTCAAATGCCTTGCATTCCTGTCCCAGTGCTTCCTGCAGCTCCCCACACCGGAGATTGTCATCAAGAATCACGCCAAATCCTCCGACCGTATAATCCACTATCCGGACATTAAATAATACGGTGAGCACAAGAATCAAAAACAACGAAAAGATATATACATGAAATTTACGTTTCAATGCAAGCGATAACCATGATGCCCGAATTGTACGATAAATTCTGCGCATTCGCCTTCCCCTTTTCCACATCTTTTTTCTATTTTACTATTTTTATCAGAGAATGTAAACCAGACAAAATACATCATACTGTCGTTTTTTCATCCATTGTGCAAAGAAATGCATTTCGGACACGTATCTCCTTTTTCAAATGCAAGGGAAACAGAAAAAAGACCATTCTGCTGGATACAGAACAGTCTCTTTTCATATTTTCTGTTATTCTTCTGCCGGCTGTCTCTTCTTAATGATAACCAGTACACCCAGCGTAATCACCACACCGATCGCCAAAGATATCCATGCGTTCTGCACAAATCCTGCGATGATATAAGTCACAAAGGAAATCGCTGCTACCGTCAGCGCATACGGAAGCTGCGTGGAAACATGATTGACATGGTCACACTGCCCGCCCGCGGATGCCATGATGGTCGTATCGGAAATCGGAGAACAGTGATCACCGCATACAGCACCGGCCATACATGCAGAAATGGACATGATCATCATTTCTTCGTTGGTTCCGTTGAATACTGCTACTACGATCGGAATCAAGATACCAAAAGTACCCCAGCTTGTACCAGTCGCGAATGCCAGGCCACAGCCTACCAGGAAGATGATCGCCGGAAGCAGTCCCATCAGACCACCGGCAACATTCTCCATTGCAGATGCAACAAACTCTGCTGCACCCAAACTGTCTGTCATCGCTTTCAGTGTCCATGCAAACGTCAGAATCATGATTGCCGGTACCATTGCCTTAAATCCTTCCGGAAGGGAAGACATACACTCCTGAAAAGTCAGCACCTTGCGAACCAGGAAAAATACAACCGTAATTAAAAATCCGAAAAAGCTTCCCAACACCAGACCGAGCGATGCATCACTGTTGGAAAATGCCGTAACAAAATCTTCTCCGCTGAAAAAACCTCCGGTATAGATCATACCGATTACACAGCAAGTGATCAATGCCAGGATCGGAACCACCAGATCAATCACCTTTCCATTGCCTCGTACCATATGCGCATTCTCTACATTTGCATATGGACGGCTGTCCGTAGTATACAAATCACCTTTTCTTGCATTTTTTTCATGCACTGCCATCGGACCGTAATCCACATTCATGATAACCAGACTTACCATCATGACCAAAGTCAAAAGTGCATAAAAATTATACGGAATCGCTCTGATAAACAGACCGAGTCCATCCTGCCCCTCAACGAAACCGGTTACGGCTGCTGCCCAGGAAGAAATCGGAGCAATGATGCAGACCGGTGCTGCTGTTGCGTCGATCAGATAAGACAGCTTCGCTCTGGAAACATTCTCTTTATCTGTAACCGGACGCATAACGCTTCCGACCGTCAGACAGTTAAAATAGTCATCGATAAAAATCAAAACGCCCAAGGCGATCGTCGCGAGCTGTGCCCCCACACGACTCTTGATGCGTTGGCCCGCCCAGCGACCAAACGCTGCAGAACCGCCTGCCTTATTCATCAAGGCAACCATTCCGCCAAGGATCACAAGGAACAGCAAAATACCCACATTCCATCCATCAGACAATACCGATATCATACCGTCCTGAAACATATGGATCACGGTTCCCTCAAATGAAAATCCGGAGTAGAACATCGCTCCTACCAGAATTCCCACGAACAGGGAACTATACACTTCCTTGGTGATCAGTGCAAGTGCAATCGCAACGATTGGTGGTACCAGTGCCCAGATTGTGCCATATAGCGCAGGCTGTGCTAAAGTTTCTAATGCATCCATATCCCATACCTCTTTCTCTTTTGTTATACTTCTTATACCCTATTCCCAAGCTCTTGTCAAGGTAAGATTCTGGGTCCTATGTAAGATTTTGTTCTTTATGGAAAAGGTTCCCATTCCAGCCATATTATCCATTCGCCTCCTGCATGCCGTGTTCCTTCTCTTTTAACTCTTTTAATACCCCTATCACGATTGCCGTACCCATCACGCAGGTGCAGACATCGGCAATCGGCTGTGCCATCTGCAGTCCAAGAAGACCAAACACACGCGGGAGAATGATCAGAGCAGGAATCAGAAACAGCCCCTGGCGTCCCATGGCAACGACCGATGCACGGAATCCATACCCGATCGACTGAGTCAGCATATTGATCATGATCACCCACGCCTGAATCGGCATCGTCAGAAGTTGAAGCCGCAGCGCCAGTGTTCCGATTTCTATCACCTCTAAATCCTCTCTTCGGAAAGACGTAATGATCGGACGGCTGAACATAAACGCCACCACGCCAAATACTGTCAGCATCACCACGGCAACCTTCACGCAAAACCAGTATGCTTCCAACACACGGTCATAACGACTGGCACCATAACTGAAACCACATACCGGCTGGAATCCCTGGCCAAATCCGATCAGCGCAGAGTTGATAAATACCATAAAACGAGTCACGATGGACATAGCTGCAATCGCCGCATCTCCATAAGGACCTGCCGCATAGTTGAGCACCACTGCCGCCACACTTGCCAGTCCCTGTCTGCAGAAGGACGGCAGACCGGCATGGAGAATCTGACCGTAAATTTTCAACGTTGGACGAAATCTGGAAATCTGAATCTTAATGCAGTCCTCATGGGAATTGTTTTGATAGAGCAGAATTCCAAAGCTGATCATCTGGCTGACCATCGTAGCGATTGCCGCTCCGGAAATTCCCATATCAAACCCAAAAATCAGAATCGGATCCAGAATCATATTCAAAACGCCGCCGGTCGTAATACCTACCATAGCAAACATTGCGCTTCCCTGTGCACGGAGAAGGTTATTCATCACAAACGAAGTCAGCATAAACGGCGCTGCAAATAAAATATATCTGGCATAATCCTGCGCATATGGCGCGATTGTTTTGGTCGCTCCCAGAAAATAAACCAACTTTTCCGAAAACAGTGTGCCAAATACTGCGATCAGGATACCAATGATAGCAGCTGTAAAAAATGCAGTTGCCGCAAATACACTGGCTCTTTCTTCCTCCCGATTGCCCAGAGCACGGGAAATATTGTTTCCGCTTCCCATACCCAATGTAAAACCGATGGCCTGGATCATGGCCATAGCAGAAAACATCACACCTACCGCACCGGAAGCACTGGTACCAATCTGACTTACAAAAAACGTATCTGCCATATTGTAAATGGAGGTGACCAGCATGCTGATGATGGTCGGAACGGCCAAACGTGGGATCAGTGTTTCTACCGGTGTTTCAATCATTTGTTTGTATTTTTCTTCTTTTGTCATTGCCTTAGGCATAAGATACTCACCCCCTTATCAAATGAAGGGCACTGTGTCAGCACAGTACCCTTTTCTAACGCTTACAACACGATAACTTGCGTCAAGAGACACATGTCGTCGTATTTATTTATTGCTCAGATATTCATGAATACCCTTTGCCGCATGTTTGCCTGCCTCCATTGCCAGGATTACAGTAGCTGCACCAGTAACCGCATCACCGCCTGCAAATACTCCCTCTCTGGACGTCTGACCAGACTGATCATCTGCAACGATACATTTTCTCTTGTTAATTTCCAGACCTTTGGTGGTGGAGGAAATCAGCGGGTTCGGAGAAGTACCAAGAGACATGATTACAGTATCAACATCCATAGTGTAATCGGATCCCGGAATCTCAACCGGTCTTCTTCTTCCCGATGCATCCGGCTCTCCCAGTTCCATCTTGCGGACAACAATGCCTTTTACCCAGTCATTTTCATCAGTCAGAATCTCAACCGGATTCGTTAGCAGGTTAAAGATCACGCCCTCTTCTTTTGCATGATGTACTTCTTCCACACGTGCCGGAAGCTCGGCTTCACTGCGTCGATATACGATATGCACCTCGGCGCCCAGACGAAGTGCAGTTCTTGCAGCGTCCATAGCAACGTTACCGCCGCCTACAACTGCAACTTTCTTACCTTCCATAATCGGGGTATCATAATCCTCACGGAATGCCTTCATCAGGTTATTACGTGTCAAATATTCATTTGCTGAAAATACGCCGTTGGCGTTCTCACCCGGGATACCCATGAACTTCGGAAGACCTGCACCGGAACCGATAAAGACAGCCTCAAAACCTTCCTCATCCATCAGCTCATCGATGGTTACGGACTTACCAATGATCACGTTCGTCTCAATCTTAACGCCCAGTTTCTTTACATTTTCAATTTCAGCACGTACCACTGTATTCTTAGGAAGACGGAATTCCGGAATACCGTAGATCAGCACGCCGCCCGGCTCATGAAGAGCTTCAAAAATCGTCACATCATATCCCAGTTTTGCCAGATCACCTGCACAGGTTAATCCTGCAGGACCGGAACCAACTACGGCAACTTTTTTGCCCAGTTTCTTTTCTGCTGCCTTCGGGACGAATCCGTTTTCTCTGGACCAGTCAGCTACAAAACGTTCCAGTTTACCGATGGAAATCGGCTCACCTTTGATTCCCCGGATACATTTACCTTCACACTGGCTCTCCTGCGGACATACACGACCACAGACTGCCGGAAGAGCAGAAGACTCCGCGATGATATTGGCTGCCTCCTCAAAATTACCTTTTTCCACCTGACCAATGAATCCAGGAATGTTGATGGATACCGGACATCCACTCATACATTTTGCACTATTCTTACATTTTAAACATCTGGAAGCTTCTTCCATTGCTTCTTCTTTATTGTAGCCGTAGCAAACCTCTTCAAAATTGGTTGCACGAACCTTCGGATCCTGTTCTCTTACAGGTACTTTCTTTAAAACGTCCACTTTTTTGTCCTCCGATCTGGAATTAATCATTGCAGTTGCCGCAGCCACCATGATGGGTGTCGCCCTCAAGTACTTTTAACATAGCGCGGCCTTCCTCGGTCTTATACATCTGCTGTCTCTTCATCGCCTCATCAAAGTTCACCAGATGACCGTCAAACTCCGGTCCATCTACACACGCAAACTTCACTTCGCCTCCAACAGTCAGACGGCATGCTCCGCACATACCGGTACCGTCTACCATGATCGGGTTCATGCTGACGATTGTCGGGATTCCCAGCTCTTTGGTCAGCTTGCAGACAAATTTCATCATGATCATCGGACCGATTGCTACACAGACATCATAATGATTGCCCTGTGATTCCAGATCTTTGATCACATCAGTAACCATACCTTTTCTTACATAAGAACCATCATCCGTGGTCACATACAGATTGCCTGCAACCTCTTTCATCATATCTTCCAGGATCAGAAGATCTTTATTCTTTGCACCGATGATAACATCGACATCAATGCCATGCTCATGCATCCATTTTACCTGCGGATAAACCGGCGCAGTACCAACACCGCCTGCTACAAACAGATATTTGCGTCCCTTTACTTCTTCCAGATCATCTTTTACGAATTCAGACGGCTGACCAAGCGGTCCTACAAAATCCTGGAATGCATCGCCGGCCTGCAGTTCAGACATTTTCTGCGTGGAAGCGCCCACAATCTGGAATACAATGGTAACGACCCCTGCCTCGCGGTCGAAATCACAGATAGTCAGCGGAATACGCTCACCTTTCTCATCCATTTTTACAATTACAAATTCACCCGGCTCACATGCTTTTGCAACACGCGGAGCCTCTACGTCCATCAGGAAAATCTTCTCAGCCAGTTTCTCGGCTTTCAAAATTTTATACATTTCCATCCTCCCTATTTGTATCTTTTAATCATAATAAGATATTGGGGCAAAAGATCACCCCTGTGATATTGATTTTATCGGTAACGATTCGTGCCAGTGAATCGTTTCCAAATCGTAACCGTTCAGACAAGTTGTATGAACGATCACGCCAAATCAGCATTTTTTGTATGTGCGATAGGTATAACAAAGATTAAAATACGTCTGCTCATCGCTTTCTTCGACCAACTTCCAGTCTTCTGCCTTGTCCAGATTCGGCAGATAGGTGTCAGCCGCATATACATAATCAATCCAGGTCACCAGTGCTTCCTCACAAAACGGAAGGAACTGCTCGTAAACCGTCTGTCCGCCGATGATGTAAATATCATCCTGGGAAACTCCTTTCAAAAGTTCCATCACTTCATCGACACTATGACAGATTTTTGCGCCTTTGACCTGAAAATTCGGATCTTTTGTCAGCACGATATTAGTACGTCCGTAAAGAGGCTGACCTCCCGGCAAACTTTCCATCGTTTTTCTGCCCATGACGATTACTTTCCCCAAGGTCATCTCTCGAAACATTTTCTGATCCTGTGGGATATTCACAAGCTGCTGCCCTCTGCTGCCAATTGCCCAGTTGCTGTCAACGACTGCAATCAGTTTCATCTAAGATTCCTCCTCTGCAATGATCAGTTCCTTCGCATAAGGAAGTGATGCGATCCAATCACAAAATGTATGCCACTCCTGGAGCTTATGATTCTTTCTCGCAAAATAAATATTGATCAAAGTCTCATAATTCAAGGTACAGGTCCGCATCTGATTATAACTGGAAGGCAGGAGCTGAATCATATCATACCAGTCTTCTTTGCTTTTCGTTTCCATGTATTTTAATCGAATCCGCTCTAACTGTGCAATCACAGTCTCCATAAATGCAAGCGTCTCAGGTGTCATATGGTCATGGCTGAAATCTGCCAGTTCAAACGGTTTGCTGTGAATCTTATGCATGGTACTGGTCGAGTTCGCTACGGTAGCAACCTTATAAGTATCGTATTCTTTCCACCAATATATCGGTGCAGTGATGTCCACAGAAACAAAAATCTGACGGATATACTTGCGATGGTCACTGCCTGCTCTGCGGAGACGCTTTGCCAGTCCCAGATCGTTCGGTCCCAGAATATAATTGCCGTCTTCGTCATAGCCACTGTCCATCCGTTCCCAGCTGTTCATCGGATTTCTCGCGCCGCGCATGGCATTCTCGAAGTTCATCACACTGGTTCGTTCTAATTTGATCATAGTATTTCCTTTCAACTATAAACATCGTAAAAACGCTTTGATGCCTATTGTAGCAAATATTTCTCATAATAGCAATAACGAATCTGCCGTGAGCATCTATTTTTTGTAACGCGTTACCACTACACCCGACTGAAGCGTTGCAGGAAGTGCACAAATTATCTGCTTTGCATGGTTCAGATCCTCTTTCGTATCTGCCTGATTCAAAATAATCTTATAATAACGTCCGTCCAGATTCTTACGGCTACCTCGCTGATCCATCAAAATCAGTGAAATATCTTCCGGTTCAATCCGGTCATCTGCCTGCCGCATCAGCCAGCTCCCTTTGTCTGCAAACCGGAAGCATGTGCTTTCAAAAGTCCTTCCTACCGAACTTAATCCAACACAGGCAATCACAAGTCCGGTCTGCGGAATCAGCACCGGCTCGTGATCAGCCGGAATCTTCAGCGGAAGACGCTTAGCACCATCTGCCTCAATCAAGATAAAATCAGAAATCTCCAAAAGTTTTTCCAGCACCGCAGAATCATCCAGTCCATTCATCATGGATAGCTTATTTGGAAATCCCTCCGTCTCCAGCTTCATCGGCTTTCCAACTGTCAAAATATTACTCTCCCACGTTATATTTAAGATATCCGAGGCATTTTCCCCTTTATACACCTGTCCCGTCTCCGGACAGCCAATGTGCGTCGTGGTAGTCACCAAAACTTTAAATCCTTTTTCTGCCAACTCCAACGCCAGACGGTTCATAGACGTTGTTTTACCGCCGCCTCCGACAAAGGAAATAATGTGAGGCATTTGCTCCGGGTTCCTATATCCCAAGGCACCAATCAGAGAATCTTCCTGCTCCAAATCAAAAAAGATCGAATCTCCCATGCGCCATGCCCAGGCACTTTCCAGTTCCGGTTTGTTATAAACTTCACTCATTGCTTTATCAACCTTTCATATTTTGTTTTGATGCCAGGGTCAAAAAGTCATAAAATCCGATGCCAGCTTGCTTGCAAGAGGATTTTTGACTTTGGGATCCGCCAAAAACATGAGTAAGTAGCCATTTTTTGAAGAAAAATGAGCGGATTACGAATGTTTTTGAGAATTGCGGGAGTGCAAAGCACGGAGCAATTCGGTATCAGATGGTTCAAAAGACCTTTTGACCCAAACATCTTGATACCAGACAAATATTGATAAAAACCATCTTAACACAAATCAGAGGGACTTTGCAAGCAGACCTGCAGAACCTGCCACCGACAGTTTCCTCGTTTTTCTAAAATTACAATCCTGACTCGTACCTGATGTGAATACACAGGGTAACTACTCAGCCTGACAGATGAATCGTTACAGAAACAATGAAGTGAAACAGAAAACAGAACAATGAAAACGAGCGAAAATACGAATATTTCAGAGTTTGTGAGGTCGTTCCTATTTACGAGAGAATCGATCTTAATAAAAGCATAAAAAAGATTCCTTTTTTGAGAATCTATATAAGGAAATTTCCAAAATTGATTCCAAAATAAGTGAGAAAAGGAATCTTTATGAGCATTTCTGGTAAATAGATACTTGAGATCAAGGCAAAAAGGAATCTTTTTTTTAAAATGAGGCATATTGATTCCATGCAAAAATGAAAGCACCCGGGAAAATAGATATGAACGAAAAAAGTGGTCACAAACATATGCAATTACTCATCTGTCAGGCTGAGTAGTTACTGCACAGGTCAGAATATAAAGTTTGTGTAAAATACTTGTATTGCATTGTAAAGTTAAACGTGCTATATTTAAGAATACAGAATTTTTTCAGAAGGGGTGCATATGAGTATGCAAAAGAAAACATCCAGAACTTATGAGATGGATATGTGCAACGGCCCACTATTTTCCAAAATTGTGATATTTGCGGTGCCGCTTATGTTATCCGGCATTTTACAGCTTCTTTTTAATGCGGCAGATATTATTGTTGTAGGACGATTTGCCGGGAGCGAATCCCTGGCAGCAGTTGGCTCGACTACATCCTTGATCAATTTGTTAGTCAATGTGTTTATCGGTCTTTCGATCGGTGTCAATGTATTGGTTGCTCAGTTTTACGGTGCTCAGAAATTCCAGGACCTAGATGAGGTCGTACATACTTCCATCGTGCTTGCAGCCGTCAGCGGCGTTTTTCTTGTACTTTTGGGAGAATTGGTATCTGCACCGATGCTGCGTCTGATGGGAAGTCCGGAAGATGTGCTCCCTCTTTCTACCTTATATTTAAAAATCTTCTTTATCGGTATGCCTGCGACACTGATCTACAATTTCGGCAGTGCGATTTTAAGGGCTGTTGGAGATACGAAACGGCCACTGTATTTTCTCTTTCTGGCTGGTGTGGTCAATGTTGTTTTAAATCTGTTTTTCGTTATTATATTTTCCATGGGGGTTGCAGGTGTCGCTTTGGCGACTGTACTTTCCCAGTGCGTTTCAGCAACAATGATTATTGTATGCCTGATAAAAACAGAAGCTTCCTATAAAATAGTACCTTCTAAACTGCGATTGATTCCCGGGAGGGCAATGGCTATTGCAAAAATCGGTTTGCCTGCCGGATTTCAGGGTGCAGTATTTTCCATTTCCAATGTAATGATACAGTCATCCCTGAACTCCTTTGGTTCTGTGGCAATGGCGGGTGGTACTGCTTCGGCAAATATTGAAGGGTTTGTCTATACAGCCATGAACGCTCTGTACCAGACCGCGTTGAGCTTCACCAGCCAAAACTTCGGCGCACGTAAATTTAAGCGGATGACAAAAATTATGATCTACTGTATGGGATTGGTTACGCTGGTAGGAGTCGTGATGGGATGCGGCGCAGTTATAATTGGAGAAGAATTACTTGGAATCTATTCGTCTGACCCGGAAGTCATCCGATATGGTATGCAGCGTTTGACAATCGTCAGCGGCACTTATGTCATTTGCGGCTGGATGGATACGATGGTAGGCGGATTACGCGGCATGGGACATTCCATTGTTCCTATGCTGGTATCTTTGACTGGCGCGTGTGCCTTGAGAATCGTATGGATTTTTACTATCTTTGCAATGAACCGAACTTTGCAGACGTTATACTTTTCTTATCCGGTTACCTGGACCGTGACCTTGACAGCACATATCATTTGTTATATTGTGATTCGAAAGAAGATTGAAAAAAGTTCTGGGGCAAAAGTAATAGAATAAAGTTAAAAGACTTGAAAAAATCGGGTCTGCCATACGGCAGACCCGAAACTTTTATTACAATAAAACATATTTCAGAACAAACAATACTGCCAGCACATACATCAGTGGGCTGATATGTTTTTTCTTACAAGCTCCGCTGCATACATTGATGATCACATAGGAAATAACACCCATAGCGATACCCTCGGAAATGCTGTACATAAACGGCATTGCAATCAGGGCAATGTAAGCCGGAAACGTTTCTGTATAATCATTGAAATCAAGCTTCGTTACAGAAGTAATCATCAAAAATCCTACTACGATCAGAGCCGGAGCCGTCGCAAAGGACGGGATTGCCAAAAAGAT
Source organism: Brotaphodocola sp. (assembly GCA_051877535.1). Classification (GTDB taxonomy): domain Bacteria; phylum Bacillota; class Clostridia; order Lachnospirales; family Lachnospiraceae; genus Brotaphodocola. The sequence continues at coordinate 25,451 of JBJEIZ010000028.1, read as the reverse complement.
CGGAGATAAGAATAAGGACAGACCGAACAACACTGCTGCTGATACCGCAGTCAGACCGGTTCTGCCTCCTTCTGCAACACCAGATGCACTCTCAACAAAAGTAGTTGTGGTAGAAGTACCCATCAATGCACCAATGGAAGTACCCAGTGCATCTGCAAGCAAAGCACCACGAATCTTCGGCAGTTTTCCTTTTTCATCCAGCATATCTGCTTTGGATGCTACACCGATCAGCGTTCCCAACGTATCAAACAGGTCAACAAAGAGGAACGCAAACATGATCACAAAGAAATCTACATTAAAAATTCCCTTGAAATCCAACTGCATCAGGGTCGGAGCCAGACTCGGAATGCTGATACCACCAGAAAAATCCGGGAGCAGACTGTACATGCCAAGTTCCGGATTCACCTGATAGAGACCAGTCAACTGGCAGATAATGCCGAGACCCCAGGTGATCAAAATTCCCCACAGAATGCTGCCCTTTACATTCTTAACCAGCAAAATTCCAGTAATCAGGACACCGATCAGAGCCAGAAGAACGGAAATACCTTCGCTGTTAAATGTTCCTGCAGCGATGGATGATTTAAAGGAATACATGGAAACCAGAGTAGCGCTTCCTACAACAATTTTCGCATTCTGCAGACCGATAAAGGCAATAAACAGACCGATACCTGCAGAAACTGCATGTTTTAAGTTCATCGGAATCGCGTTAAAAATAGCTTCGCGGACATTCGTCAGTGACAATACAATGAAAATAATACCTTCTACAAATACCGCTGCCAATGCCATCTGCCAACTATAGCCCATCTGCAGAACTACCGTATAGGCAAAGTACGCATTCAGCCCCATACCAGGTGCAAGAACAAACGGATAATTGGAAAATGCAGCCATCAATAACGTTGCGATCATAGATGCCAGAGCCGTCGCAGTAAACACGGCACCGCTGTCCATCCCCGCCGCACTCAAAACACTTGGGTTCACAGCCAGGATATAAGCCATCGTCATAAACGTGGTAATACCGGCCATCACTTCTGTCTTGACATCAGTGTGGTTTTCTTTCAAATGAAACAGTTTTTCAAGGTTCATTTGTATACCTCCATTCATTTATAGATATATCTGAAACCGGATGCTGTATGACAAAACAGCTTCGGTTGATCAGCACAGGAAGATCCTTTTGGCAGACATCACAGATAACGATAAATAATCAATGCGATTGCCACTCCAATAATACTTGCGATCGAGATCTTTATAGAAAGACCAAACGTGATCACCATCACGCCCAAATTTACAACAAGTGGTGTATCCAGACCAAAAGACTGCCCAAAATTCAGCCAGGAAAGCCAACTGATGCCATCCGCCAAACTGCCAAGGAAACCTCCCAGCACAATACCAGAAAGCAAAAGCAGCAATAAAATCCAGAAATTTTTGTTACTCATCCTATGTCCCCTTTTTACAAACTATTTTTAGTCTAGCATTTTTCAAAAAATATTACTATTCAAAATATCTAATGACTTTTTATAACTTTTTCTTATCATAATAGTTGGCAGCCATTCAGAGCTGGCCCTGGTATCACAAATATTGTTTTATCACAAGATACTCTTTTAATAAATTTTCATCTGTCATGCGGCAGTTAGCTGGACTGGTCGACGGCAATCCAATGCAGGGAATATGACACATAGGCTCACAGTATTTTCGATAAAGTACTGTTGCCTTGGTACCAGTCGTAAAAACAGCTTTGATTGCTGCCTGGCTGAAAATCACATTCATATCATTTGGCACCACATTCCGAATACTGGAATCAGACGCTCCTTCAATCGAACAACTTGCCAACACATCCCAAAGCGCTACATGATGTCGCAGAACCAACTGTTTCTTTTCCTCGATCGTCTTTGGCTCCGTTTCCTCAAATACGCATGCCAGCATTTTCCAAAACCGGTTTCTTGGATGTCCATAATAAAATCCCTGTTCTCGTGATTTCGGTGATGGAATCGTACCCAGAATCAACACGCTGCTCTGTTTATCATATAAAGGTGGAAATTCGTGAAAAACAGTTTCTACCATACTTTTATCTCCTTTCCCATCAAAGGATAGTGTACCACATTTTCATGGACAAAACTATCGAAACGTCCTATAATAATGAAAAAATGCTGAATCATCAGAAAACAATGCGAAAGGAGTCAGGAATCATATGAAGAATCACAAGGAACTGGCACGTTCTTACTTTCTGGAAGGCTATAATTGCTCTCAGGCTGTCCTTCTTGCATTTTGTGAAGAACTGAATCTTGATAAAAAAACTGCAGCCATGATTTCATCCTCATTCGGCGGCGGTATGGCACGTCTCAGAGAAGTATGTGGATCGGTCAGTGGCATGTTTATGGCAGCAGGATTATGCTTCGGGTACGATGACGCAAAAGATGATGGGCGTAAAAAAGAGCTTTATGCACTCATCCAGGAACTGGCGCATCGTTTTCAGGAACGCAACGGCAGTATCGTATGCCGTGAACTTCTCGGTCTGGATCACAAAAAGGATGCCCCGGATCCATCTGCACGCACTTTAGAATACTATAAAAAACGCCCCTGTGCCGATCTGGTTGCCGATGCAGCCGAGATTCTGGAAACCATGTTTATAGAACGCGGAATTTTATCATAACCTGCAAAAACCTGCCGCTGGCAGCTTTTGCAGGATGCATGGACACGAAAAAAGCAGATGTTTTTACATCTGCTTTCTTACGATTAAATATTCATCTCCTGACCTGTAATATGGACAGTCATAAAATTTATCCTGCATAAATTTTGCCATCTCATCTTCATCCAGATTCACTTCACAGGTATAACATTCATAATCTTCATCATAGGAATAATACATGCAGCTTTCACAACTGCCAGACTGTCTTTTCTTTTTCACATTTTTCATGAGGAACTCCTTTTTTATGATGTTGACTGTATGCATTATCTGCGGAGCCGTTCCAAATGAATCGCCAGATGTCCAACCGCTTCCCTCGGCACACACTTTCCAAGTTCCCTGCCCAGCTCCATGCAGATTTCCTCTGCCAGATGGTACATCTCAGGGAACTGCGTTCTGGCATATTCATCCATATCCAGAGTCACTGGTTCTTCATCACGAATCCGGACAATCAGATAACGGACGTGAGACATGAATCGTTCAAAGGCAAAGGAAGACGGATCCAAATGGATCTTCATGGTCTCTTCCACCCGCCTGGTCACCAGCTTCATCAGGGTAACCATCTGCAGGGATTCCTCCAGCTTCTCATCCATGCGTCCGGCACGGATGTGAAGCGCAATATAGCCAATTTCGTCTTCGTAAAGGGTACAGCCGGTCAGTTCCCGGGTCAGTTCCTGTCCCATTACAGCTACCCGGTACTCCTCCGGGTATAAGGTCTCGATATCTTTATGAAATGGATTTTTGAGGCATATTCCGCTCTGCATCCGCTCCACTGCCACAGCAATATGGTCAGCCAGAGGCACCAGGATATTCGGATTCAATCGTCCGAGTTCCTGTCCGGCAATCTCCACGATCTTGCCTGCCAGTTCCAGAAATACCGGATTCATTCCGCTCAAAACCTGACGGCCCGTCCGATTCTTTTCTTCGCGGTCTACAATCGTATAGCGCTTTGCACGCTTATCATCCTCAAATCGTTCATTGATACGCTTTCCGAATCCGATGCCGCTCCCCAGCAATATCGCTTCTTCTTTGCGTTCCATATCATAAACAAGGACCCCATTATTGTTCAGTACCTTTATTACACGATACATTCCTCATCCCCCATTATCCAATCTCCTTCTCATATTGTATCTATTATAGCATATCTCCCCTACATTGTCAGCAGTTTCATTTATGGCATCAACAGATCAGCAGCCTTATCCAGTGCATGGATGTCCTTTTCTTCTTTCACTTCTATGGATGCGCCTCCCGGAAGTGCTGTAAAGATGATCATACATGCCTCAGATACTGCATTTTTCTTAACGTAATCCAGGTCAAACTCCATCAGTTTTGTACCCTTCTTAACCTTGTCGCCCTCTTTTACCATAACTTCAAAGCCCTTGCCGTCCAGTTTTACGGTATCCACACCGATATGAAGCATGAATTCGATTCCATCAGATGTTTTCATACCAACTGCATGTTTGGTCGGAAATACAAATGCGATTTCACAATCACATGGTGCCAGAACTTCACCGTCGTTCGGCATTACCATAAAACCATCACCGATCATTTTCTGTGCAAATGTTTCATCAGGTGCTTTCTCGATGCTCTGCACTTTACCATTGAACGGGCTGTACAGTGCAGCGGTCTTTCCTGCTTTTTTCTCTTCTTCTGCCGGCTTTGCCGCTTCCTTTGCAGTTTCCTTCACGTCTTTTGTCTCTTCCGCATCCTCTGCATGATATTCCACATCCGGAGCGGTTGCCATATAAGCTACCAGGTCTGCCTTGATATTCGGAACCGTCGGTCCGTAAATTACCTGAATACCCTGACCTTTCTTGATCACACCTGCTGCACCGGTTTTCTTCAGTAATGCTTCATTTACCAGTTCCGGTTTGTTGACTGTGCAGCGCAGACGCGTAATGCAGCAATCCACATCAACTACATTTTTCTTACCGCCAAGACCATTTAAAATTGCTTCAGAACGAGCATCATCACCGCCCTGAGTGCCTTCTTTTTTCGCATTTACATCTTTTCTGGTGTACAGCTTGACTTCTTCACTATCATCGCGACCGGGAGTCTTTAAGTCAAATTTCAGGATCAGATATTTGAACAGGAAATAGTAAACAATAAAGTAACCTACGCCGACAATCGGAATCCAATACCAGCTTGTCTTAGATGCGCCCGGTAAAATACCGAACATTACCAAGTCAATGATACCGCCGGAGAACGTCATACCAACACCAACATTTAAAATGTGCATCAACATATAAGATGCTCCAGCCAGCACGCTGTGGATTGCATACAGGAACGGTGCTACGAAAATAAAGGTAAACTCAATCGGCTCGGTAATACCGGTCAGCATTGCAGTCAGACCTGCAGAAATCAGAAGACCGCCTGCTGCCTGTTTCTTTTCTGGTTTTGCAACATGATACATAGCCAGAGCTGCACCCGGAAGACCAAAGATCATGAACGGGAATTTACCAGTCATAAAGCGGGTACCCGGATTTACGCTGAAATGCGTAATCTCGCTCATATGTGCCAGTTCTGCAAAGAAAATGTTCTGTGCACCGTAAACCATCTGACCGGCAACTTCCAGCTGACCGCCTACTGCAGTCTGCCAGAAAGGCATATAGAATACATGATGCAGACCAAACGGAATCAACGCACGTTCAATGATACCATAAATCCATGTTCCGACATAACCTGAATTGTTCACCAGCGCACCCAGACCATAAATACCAGTCTGAACCACCGGCCAAACGAAGTACATTGCAATACCTACGAAAATATAAACAACGCTGCTCACGATCGGCACAAAACGAGTTCCTCCGAAGAAAGAAAGAACCTGAGGAAGCTGTATGTTGTAATATTTATTATGAAGAGCAGCAACGCCGAGACCTACGATAACACCGCCAAACACACCCATCTGCAAAGATGTGATGCCCAATACTTTTGTCACCGTACCATTTAACATGTCAACAGTCTGCTCTACAGAACTTACCATACCTGTTAATGCATTTCCGGATGCATCCATAACCGCACCTGCGGTAACCAGATGTCCAGAGATGACAAGCATCGAATGGATCGCTGTGTGCATGATGAAGAAAGAAATAACAGCTGCCAGAGCAGCAACTTCTTTCTCCTGTTTTGCCATGCCAACAGCGACACCAATGGCAAACAAAAGCGGCAGATTATCAAACACAACGCTGCCGCAGCTATTTAAAATGTTAAGAAAAGCATTTAAGATCGTGCCTTCACCAAGAATTGCCTCCAGATGATAAGCACTGATTGTTGTAGCATTCGTAAAAGAACCGCCAATACCCAACAGAATTCCTGCTACAGGAAGAATTGCAATCGGAAGCATAAAGGATCTTCCTACTCTCTGCAATACCCCAAAGATCTTGTCTTTCATTTCTCCTTACCTTCTTTCATTATTCTTGAATCCGAACATTACCATTTTTGCGGGAAGAAGAAAAAGCAGTCGTCTGCAATGGGGGCGTGCTGCGCATCACACGGGTAATTTGTCTGCAGGAGGAGGATTATCTAACTTGCAAACAAAAAGGCATAAACTGCCCATCTTCTGCTTCTCGCATCATGGATAGTTTATGCCTGATCAATCTACATTATCAGTAACACACTACTTACGTTTGATTCGATTTTAATTATATTAATCCGCATCCATTTTGTCAAGCGGATTTTTCATACTTTTTGCCGGCCCATACCGTCTTGTGGCACAGTCAAAGATAAATCGACCGGTGCATTGTCAAAGAATAGATTACTTTTTCTTTCACCTTTTTTCCAGTCATCTGACTCACCGCCCGTTCATAATAATCAAGCTGACACTTATAATGTTCCGCCAGAATCCTGGGGTTCCATACGCGATCCGTCTTGTAATCAATGATCACCAACTGCCCATCTTCCTCGAGATACGCATCAATAATACCCTGAATGATTACCAGCTCATCACTGTCTGCAGCGCCCATCTCTCTGGCCGGGATCCCCATTACAAACTGCTGTTCCTTATGAAGCCTTCCCTCTTCCTGTGCTCTGCTCATCCGTTGTCCCAGGTCAGACTGAAGAAATTTCCAGATTTCTTCAGCATCCACCAGTCCGTAAACAGACTCAGAAATCTTGTGGCGTTCCCGCAGCTCATCAAGAGCCATCTGCACATCATCCAGACTGTGAAGCTGATGAAATGCAAGAAGTTCCAGTACCCGGTGATAAGAAGTTCCCCGCTCTGCACCGCCAGTCGCGGATATCGGCTCTATTCCGGTCTTCTCCTGAACGATTTCTCCATCCTGTCCCGTTTCTCCTTTATTCAGCAGTACGTTCCAGTCCAGATCCAGCGGTCCTTCCATGCAGACACTTTCCGTTTCATCCGTCATCTGCCCCTGCTTTTTCAGTTCGGAAACTGACATTTTTGTATGCAGATTAATATCTGCCTCATATGGATAAGTTCCCTGCAGACGATGATTTAACCATTCCTGGTATTCCCGGTCGTAAGACTGGTTCGTCTGAAAATTCAGAAGCTGCTCTTTAGAATACCGGATTTCTACCTGACGTTCCAGTTCTTCTCCGACCATCTCCGCCACAGGAACGTTCTTCACGGAAATCCGCACCGGTCGTCCACCAAGACTCATCAAAATCCAGTCCAGATACGAACCTGCAGACGACAGAACCGTATATGGGATTTGTCCGTCTGCTAACGGAACTTTCGCATATTTTTCCATCGTCTTTTCCAACGTCCTGCTGGTTCCTGTGATCACCAACTGCTCTTTTGCCCGGGTAAGTGCAACATACAGAACGCGCAGTTCTTCTCCCAGATTATCCAGATCCATCTTGCGGCGAAGCACGTTTTTTTTCAGCGTTGTCGTATTGACGCGATGTTCCAGGTCCAGATAATCGGTTCCGATTCCCAATTCCGGATCGATCAAAATTTTGCCGTATACATCCTGGCGATTGAATTTTTTTCCGGTTCCCGCCAGAAAAACGATTGGAAATTCCAGACCCTTGCTCTTATGAATGCTCATGATCCGAATCGTATTATCCTCTTCTCCCGTCGTGGATGCCTCACCAAAATCTGTATTATATTTCTTCAAATTCTCAATATAGCGAATAAAATGAAACAATCCCTTATAGCTCGTCTGCTCATAAGCAGACGCCTTTTCCACCAGCATATCCAGATTGGCTCTTCGCGTTTCTCCTGCCGGCATCGCAGCTGCATAATGGTAATATCCAGTACGTTCAAAGATGTGATAAAGCAGTTCATGGATAGAAAGATAAGCACTTTCCCTCCGGAATTCAACCAACTGATTTTTAAATTTCTGCAGTTTATTTTGCAGACTGTCATCCAGCATTTCCCTATCCGGATGTTCCAGACAGCACTGCATGGCCGCATAAATTCCACGATCCTGTCCTTTATCTGCAGAGGCTTTAAAAAACGCAGTCATCTTCGCAAGTTCAACATCACGAAGTCCCACGATCGGGGATTTTAGCACGGCCGCCAAAGGGATATCCTGCATTGGATTATCGATGACTGCCAAAAGACTCAGGATCGTTTCCACTTCAATCGTGTTAAAATATCCCATGCGCGACTCTGCATAGGCCGGAATTCCTTCATTCATCAAGATGGACAACAGATTTTCCGTCCAGCCGGCTGTGCTTCGAAGAAGAATCACAATATCCCGATACTGCGCCGTCCGATACCCGCCGGTTCCATTCAACTTTTTGTCCCAGATTCTCAGACCTTGTTCCGGATCTGTCATCTCCCGGATACGGGCTGCAATCATCTTTCCTTCCAGCTCTTTGGCGGTATAATCCGCCGCATCATCGCTCATCTCATTCAAGGATGCCCCGGAAGTGTCCATGACCAGCAGTTCCGGTATCCCGGCTGTCTTTTCGCCATCCGGAAATACTGCACCCGGATGCAGCGCAGCATCTTCCGTGTAACGGATATTCCCCAGGTTTTCCGTCATGATCTGATAAAAGATATCGTTGATTCCGGTCAGCACCTGCTCCCGACTTCTGAAATTCTGGTGAAGTTCAATTTTCCTGCATAATCCTTCTGCCTGATCGTATGTTTCATAATTATGATACTTTTCCAAAAACAGTTCCGGGCGAGCGAGACGAAACTTATAAATACTCTGTTTCACATCTCCTACCATGAACACATTGTATGTTCCAAAACGCTCTCTGGATACCGCATGAATCAGTGTTTCCTGAACCAGATTGCTGTCCTGGTACTCGTCCACCAGCACCTCTTCAAACTGCCTGCTGAACTCATCTGCCACCTCGGTATAAGTTTCTTTTCCATCTTCCGTCCGAATCAAAACCCGCAGTGCTTCATGTTCCAGATCATTAAAATCCACCAGATTCCGTTCTTTCTTTTTTTCCTGATATCGTCTGGAAAATTCCTCTGCAAGTTCCAGGAGCATGGACACAGTACCGGAAGTTTTTTCCATATCTTCCTGCATCTCTTCCGGTGATTCAAAACAATACGCATCCCGAAGTTTCGTTATGGCCTTTTTTGTCCGGTCTCGGCATCCGCTTACATAAGTTTTTACTTCCGGATTCACTTCTTTGCTGCGGACTGCCGCCAGCCTGGACCAGGTAATCTGAGACAGACGCTCATACAGCATTTCAAAATTTTCTGATTCTGATATTCCGATCAGATTCTCCACATCCTGAGAAAACATAGGCTTATAAACCTGAAGCCCTTCTGTTTCTTCGCAAAGTTTCAGTGCCTCCTCCATCTGAAGTTTTAATTCCTGTATCTGGCGCTTTGCATCCTCTATCAAAAACTGCATCCATGGAAAGCGTGCTTCGAAATCGAACGCGGATTCCTCCGTTGATATCAGTTCCTTTCGACATTGCGCAAACCACCGTTCCGGATACGGATGACTCTGAGAAAAATGATACACCTGCATGATATAATCTTCGATTCCTGCATCACTTTTTCCCGGTACATAAGTCTCCACAAACCGTTCATACGCAGCGCCGCCATTCTGATAATAATCCTCGATCAGCTCATGCATGACATCACCCTTAAGCAGAGTAAGCTCCCCCTCATCACCGATGCGGAACGACGGGTCCAGATCCAGCACATTAAAGTGATTGCGAATGATGCTGAGGCAGAAACTGTCAATGGTTGTGATCTGCGCGTGATGAACCAGTGCCGCCTGAATCTGCAGATGATCATTTCCCGGATCTTCCTGCAGTTTTTTTTCAATAGCCGCTCCGATTCGTTCTCTCATCTCCGCTGCCGCCGCATTGGTAAACGTCATGACCAGCAATTTATCAATGTCCAGTGGATGTTCTCCCTCCGTTACCATCCGGATGATACGCTCTACCAGGACCGCTGTTTTTCCGCTTCCGGCCGCCGCGCTGACCAGCAGATTGCACCCACGACTTTCAATGACCTGCTTCTGTTCCTTTGTCCAGTTTACTGATTTTCCTGACATAATTCCTCCCAGATCGCTCCCGCCTTTTTGTTCTGAAGTTTCCGATATTCATAACCGGAAGTCTTCTTGTCAAATCCACAGACCGCATGATACGGACAGTAATCGCAGGCTGTGCGCCCGCCGCTCTTATACGGTTCCACAGCAATCTCACCATCCAGAATCTCCATGCCCTGACAACGCAGCTTTTCATGAACAAACGTGCGCAGCCGATCAAACATTTCTCGGTTTGCAACCGATGATTTTGCCTGATTAACCTCATCATTTTTCAGAACGACCGGAATGATATCCGACTCGGTTTCGATAAAATGATCCAGGTGCCGGATGGCTTCCAGCTCACTGTTGATCAGACCATTCATTCGCAGTTCTTTTAATATCTGTGCATCAATTTTTTCCGGATCCGTTTCTCCTTCTTTTTGAATCACTGGATCGGCAATATTATAATATAAAATACCTGCAGGAAGCACTTCGCTCTCCGGATATCTGCGCTCTGTTAGTTCGATTGCCGCATCCAGATAGACCACAAGCTGAAGCTGAAGACCATAATAGAGGGCCAGAAGATCAAAACTTGCACTTCCGGATTTATAATCAATGATTTTTACATAAACCTGATTTCCATCCTGGCAGATATCCATACGGTCAATTCTGCCTCGCAGATGCAGTTCTTCATCTCCTGTCAGGGAAATTTTTAATGCCTTTAGATTATCAGCCGCAGTAAATGCCATCTCAAAACCAACCGGTATAAAGTCTCCCTTTTTGATCTGATACTGCAGTGCCCAAATGGTGCGCTGTGTGATTTTTTCCACACGTTTTGCCAGATAAGCATTTCGCGCCGTACTGTTTAAAATGGTATTTCCATAAGCAGATGTTACCTGTTCCACACAGCGATGAACCAACTCTGTGCGCTGTTCATCCGTAATGCTGCGCCAGTCCAATCCTTCTTCTTTCACCTTACGAAAACACAGATCAATGGAATCATGAAACAAGTTTCCCATATCAGCCGCAGCCAGTTCATAACGCTTTCGTTCCATCAGTTCCAGTCCATATTTTAGAAAATGCCCGTATGCACACGCTGCATACTGTTCCAGACGCGTAACACTTCCACTTAAAATATTACCGTACAGTGCCCTTGCAACTGCATGACCAAGTCCCTGTTTTTCATAAATATAAAAAGCTGCTTCGACCAGTTGTTTCACATTTTCCTGATGTTCCCCAGAGGCAAAGAACCAACGGTACAGTTCCAGAAAACGATCGGTTTCTGCATCGCTTAAATCACCCTTTCGATATCGTCTAAGTCCCTCGATCAAAGTTTCATATCCTTCCGATACCGAATAAATCTCCGCCTTGTTTTCTCTGCATGCTAATTGAGGGAACATTCTGCATAGTTCTGCGATCAAATAAGAGGCACGGCGGCTTTTTCCGTCTGCACCAACACCGGAATAAGACAGAATCAGCTTTCCGGATGGCTTGGTCATCATCAGATAAAGGTAAAATCGCTGCTGGAAATTATCTTCTCTGGCAGTTGGTGCCAGTTCCAGCTTGTGTTCACCAAAAAACTCCCGCTCCTGATCGGTAAGCAGGCTTCCTTTTTCTTTGCGCATCGGCACGATTCCATCATTGACCCCAATAAAAAACAAAGCCTTTACATGTGCCAGACGGGTTCGTGTAATATCTCCGACCACAACCCGATCTACGGTCGCTGGAATCACACCTACCGAAATTTCCTCAAATCCCGCATCCAGAATCTCGGAAAACTCCTTGACACTGATCACTTCGCTGCCCAAAAGATTCGAAAGCCGCTTGAACAATTCCTCAACCAGTTCATATGCCTGCCCGTATTCTTTCTGCAGACGGTGCTCTCCTATCCTTTCAAAATGTTCCTGATAAAGTTCCATCTTTTCCTGAATCTGACAGTCTGCAAGCATCGATTTTACGGCCAAAACCATACCTTCCACATTTAATTTTTCCTGATGAAACGATTCCCGCAAAGCAAAAAGCGGTGCCAGTACTTCATCTTTAAAAGCGTTTAATTCCTGAAGATTTAAGTTTCCTCCACCGCGATACACCCGCTCCCAGGTCTCTCCAAAACGGCGATGCCCGCGAATGCCAAGAGCAAGTGCATAGTTTTCCATGCGGTCCAACATCTCCCGATCACTGCTGATCAGACCGGTACGCAGGAATTGAAAAACACTTTCATAAGAAAAATCTTTTCTCACCACATCCAATGCTGCCCGAATCAGTTCTACCATCGGGTTGTTCATAAGCGTCTTTTTATCATCCAGAAAAAAGGGAATCTGATTGGTTTCAAACTGATGTACCACTTCTCGTCCATACCCGTTCAGATCACCGGTTACTACCGCAATTTCCCTATATTTCATCCCCTCATCTCGAATCAGCTGCTGAATCCGGTGCACCACTCCGGCAACCTCATCGGTGGGGTTATTCGCCTGATATAATTCCAGACTTCCCGACATGGTTCCATGATAAGTATTGCCGCGATAACGAAACAAATTCTGCTCCAGCCATGCCAGCTCCGCGCTTTCATGCAAACGAACAGACGGAGAAGGCATCCAGACGTCTTTTAATTTCTTCACATGCCGCTCCTGTGCCAACTGATCCAGCCGTGTGACCATCTGATGACTCATGTAAAACAATTTCTGCATTCCTGTCTTTTCATAGAGCGGCATTGTCTGATCTGCAGTTACTGTCACGATCACCTGCTTTGCATGAACCATGAACAGCTCGATCAGACGGTACTGGACCGGCGTAAAACCGGTATAGCCATCCAGCGCGATCACGCTGCTTTTTACAATCTCCGACTCCGGAATCAGACGGCAGAGCACGTCCAGAACCTCTTCTGTTGTGATATAATGCCCTGCGATATACTCCTGGAATCCTTCGAAAATGACAATAAAATCTTCCAGTTTCTGCTTCATAAGCGGTGTCCTGGCGTCTGCTGTAAGAGCTTTTAACATCTGCGGAGTGATCCCGTATTGATAAAACTCTGACAGCATGGATTTCAGTTGACCTACAAATCCATTTTTATTCAAATGACCGGAAAAAAGCCTGAGTTTTTTTCTCTGATTCGCCGCAACTTTTCTAAGAACCATAGATTTTCCCATATCATCCAAAACCTGCAGACTCTCCACCGCCAATTCCTCAAATACGCGATAAGCCAGGCGCTGAAAACTGACAATGTCAATATTCATAGTTCCATGATTGGGATGTCGGGTAACGATATCTTTTTGTGTCTGCATGGTAAACTGTTCCGGCACAATCAAAAAATAGAGCTGCTCCGGATGTTTGATGGATGAGCGGATGACCGAATCATGCAAAAATGTGGTTTTCCCCGAACCGGAACCACCTAAAATCAATTGTAAAGACATACAAAAACTCCTTCATTAAGCTTACTGTTTATCATAGCATAAAAAACCAATAGATAGAATAGATTATATCAAACATCCCCGGAGGTTCCCATGAGCTCCAAAACAAAAATCATTGTGCTGCGAATGAAAGAAATCATATATACAGCCATCTTCATCGGTCTCGGAATCCTGCTTGTACTTCTTCTGCTTTTTATGTTTCGTCCCAAAAAAGACACCCCTGCTTCTACAGACCAGGTGCTTTACATACCCGGAATTTATTCTGCAACCCTGAAGCTGGGGTCACAGGAAATCAACGTGGAAGTGGCCGTTGATTCTAATCGCATCCAATCCATTCAAATGGTGCCGCTCAGCGATTCCGTTACTACCATGTATCCCCTGGTACAGCCCTCGCTTCAAAATCTGACCGCACAGATCTGCAGTTCCCAGTCTCTGGAACATGTAATCTATCCGGATGAATCCCGATATACGTCTCAGGTGTTGATGCAGACCATTGAACGGGCACTGAAGAAAGCAGAGGTTCCGTGATATAAGAACCTTCCACTGGCAGCTTCCTTTGTATGCATGGCAACAAAAAAGACCATATGCAGAAAAGAACCCTTCTAAGTTCTGACCTGCATATGGTTTTTTCATTCTCTCCGAACGAAGTACGACACATCACATCTCATTAACATGACTCATTTTGGTTTTCATCCCCACATTCTTCCTGAACGTCCGGTTCCGGTGTTTCCTTACATTTCCGGAAAATTTCCATAAATTCCTTACCGGTAATCGTCTCTTTTTCAATCAGAAAAGCAGCGATTTCATCCATAACCTCGCGGTTCTCAGAGAGCAGTCTCTTTGCTTCTGCATAAGATTCTTTTAAAATCCGCATCACTTCATCATCTACACCTGCAGCAGTCGCATCACCACAATTCATGACCGTTCTTCCGGTCAGATACTGGTCTTGCTGCGTTGCCAGTCCCATCAATCCGAATTTCTCTGACATACCATACTGAGTAACCATCGCACGCGCAATGCGGGTCGCCTGTTCAATATCGTTGGCTGCACCGGTCGTAACCGTATCGAATACGATTTCCTCTGCAGCACGTCCTGCCAGGCAAACCACCAGCCTTGCTTCCAGTTCTTTCTTGGTATTCAAGTATTTTTCTTCTTCCGGAACCTGCAGCACATAGCCAAGTGCTCCCATTGTGCGCGGGACAATGGTGATCTTCTGCACCGGCTCCGTATGTTTCTGCAAAGCAGTCACCAGTGCATGACCAACCTCATGATAAGAAACAATACGGCGCTCTTCCTTATTCAGGATACGGTCTTTCTTTTCCTGACCCACCAGAACAACCTCGACAGCCTCATTCAGATCCGCCTGACTCACAGCGTTTCGTCCTCGCTTAACCGCCAGAATCGCTGCCTCATTGATCATATTGGCAAGGTCAGAGCCTACCGCACCGGAAGTTGCCAGGGCGATCGCCTCCAAATCTACGCTCTCATCCAGAGCAACGTTTTTCGCATGCACCTTCAGAATGTTCACACGGCCTTTCAAATCTGGTTTATCCACGATGATACGTCTGTCAAAACGTCCCGGACGTAAAAGTGCAGGATCCAGAATCTCCGGTCGGTTCGTCGCTGCAAGGATCAAAAGTCCCTTGGAAGAATCCATGCCATCCATCTCCGACAGCATCTGATTCAGCGTCTGCTGCTGCTCGGAATCTCCGCCTCCGCCATAACCGTTGCGGCTGCGACCGATGGAATCAATCTCATCGATAAAAATAATACTCGGCGCGGTCTGCTGTGCCTGCTTGAACAAACTGCGGACACGGGATGCACCGACACCAACATAAAGTTCCATAAAATCAGAACCGGACAGGAAATAGAACGGCACTTTTGCCTCTCCTGCCACTGCTTTCGCCAACAAAGTCTTACCGGTACCTGGCGGTCCTACCAACAATGCACCTTTCGGCAGCTTTGCACCAATATGCTTGTATTTTCCCGGATCATGAAGGAAATCTACCAATTCTACCAGAGATTCCTTTGCCTCATCCTGTCCGGCAACATCTTCGAACGTCACACCGGTTTCTCTCTGCATATATACCTTGGCATTGCTCTTGCCCATGATGCCTCCGCCGCCCATCTTTTTCATCATCAGATTCATGACAATAAAAATGCCGACAAACGGAAGGACATATCCGAGCAGAACCTCCAGCAGATAACTGTTCGTCTGCTTCTCCTGATTAAATTCCACATGATACTCCAGAAGTCGATCTGTCAGACCGTAATCACGGCTGACCGGTATCGTGTAATAGGAAAATATCGGATTATACTGTGGTGAGCTTTCCTTATATTCGATTTCAATCTGCGAACTGGTAATCGTAACCGATTCCACCTCTCCCTGCTCGACCTGCTCCCAGAACTGAGAATAAGGAATTTCCTTTTCCCGTTCATTCACCATGATATTCGTCATCATTTTTGCAACGAAAATCGTAAAAATCGCAGCAATCAGCATGATCCACATCTGATTTTTGGGAAATCTTCCGTTTCCTCCTTCTTCCTGCGGCCGGTTGTTGTTATTATCCATAATTTTATATGTTCTCCTGTTCCAGTCGTATATCCATGCTTTTAGCATACCATTCTCTATTATATCCTGTGTTATATCAGAAATCAAGAAAAGTAATCTTAAATTCACAAAAAGTTACGAAAGCTGCCATACATATTTAAAAACCCTGCGTGTCATACTAATCATGAGGTGAAAAATATGAATGATAGTTATTTTAATCGTAACCACAACAACAACGACCTTCCAAAAGAAATCGACCCCAAAGAACAACCCTATGAAAATGATCCTTACGGTCATGACCCGAAAGGACTCGATATCCGGGCCGTCTCCGCTACCGACTGTACCGGACTGATTCCGGCACTTCCGGCATCCGACTCGGAACTGGAATCTTATGCACAGGTATATCACTATCCTGCAGATATTTTTCAGGATTAATTCCCAAATTTTAAAAAGAGCGCTGACGCCCTGTCAACGCTCTTTTCAGAAACCCTAAAAAATATCTCCCGGAATCTCCAGACCATTCTTTTAATAAGAACCATTTTTTAATAAATATCTCAGATACGCAAACGTAACCTTTTCGCCCTTTTCTTTCAGCATCAGCAAAATTTTTTCCAACATCGCTTTTGTATCCGGGTGCATGGAATTTCCCAAAAACGGCTTCTCACGAAGATAATATTCCCAAGCCGATGCATCCGTATAATCTTTCCCCCGGTAAACCTTAGATGCTGCAATACGGTCCATGACCATCTCCACCAGATAATTCACCGGCATCCTGCATCCAGTCAAACCGCCATTTGTCTTGGAAAAATCAATCCAATATTCAAAATGATGCTTATTACGTCCCTTATGATGAAGCCATGCTTCGGAATATCCCTTTTCTTCCCGTTCTGCTGCGTTTGGACTGCGGGTTCCCTGGTAATATCTGACACCGGTCAGAAACTCGGTCGGGCAGTACTTAGACAGATCATGCAGGATTCCCTGCTTAAAAAGTCCTACCCGGAAACAGTTCCACATGACCAGGATTTTATGTTCTGTTATGGTCACAAAATGATGACCGGCATTTTTCCAGTTCATAATAAACCTCCTGCAAACACCATTTTTGCCCCCTGAGGCATCTCTATTTGAAGCAAGTTTAACATAACTTTTTATACAATTCAAGAAAAAAAATACCGGATGGAATTTTCTCCACCCGGTATTGCCGTATATGTATGATCTGAACATTTCAAATGCTTACAGTAAGGTCTCCACATATGCGCGAATCTCATCATCTTTGCAGTTTGCAAAGAACAGCTCTTTAAACTTCTCACCAGCTACAGCACCTTTAACCAGTTCCTGGTCCAGTCCTTTGCAGCAGGTGATAATATCCTTAATGTTGTTCGCTCTCACACCGTCCAGGATCTTTTTATTTCTCTGCTCTGGCACCACGCGCTCCGGCGGATATCCGTTTCCGCTGCCGAAACCAAACAGTTTTTCAAAACTGTAACGCAGATTCAGCTCACCGCCCCAGCCGTAATTCTGGGCAAACGGCATTGCAACACAGTTTCCGTCATTTACCTGAGCAAACAGATAAGCGTCAGATGGATTTGCAACATGACCGCAGACAACATTCGGGAAGCTGTTGCAGGCAATCAATGCACCCTGGCCGGTACCGCATCCGGTTACTACAAAATCAGCTGCGCCGGAAGACAGAAGCAGAGATGCCAGAATACCATTCTGAACATAGGTCAAAGAATTCTCACCCTCTACACCGTACATACCATAGTTGTCAACAACGTGACCCATCGGCTCTACTACGCTGGTCAGTTCTCTGTAAATAACGCTGTTTTTTCCAGCCTGGCTATTTTCATTAATCAATGCAATCCGCATCTTAAAATACCTCCTTCATCTTAGCGATATATTCATTATAAATTCGAATATCAACGCTTGTCAACGTATTCTAGACTCTTCCTTTTGTACATCTTTTGTTTAGATAAATACTTTATGTTTACTTGTGTTCTTTTTATTTAATTGTATTTAGAATCGATTTTCCGATGGTCCCTTCCGGCATCGCAACTCCAAAATTATCCGTCACCGTCGCTCCAATGACTGCAAACGTATCCTCCTGTGCAAGCGGACCGCTCTGTTTCATAGATTTCGAATACATCAGCAGAGGCACCTGTTCTCTGGTGTGATCACTTCCGGTATAAGTAGGATCGTTTCCATGATCTGCTGTGATCATCAGAAGATCATCATCACGCAATACTTCCAAAAGTTCCCCCAGCTTTTTATCAAACCGTTCCAGTTCCTGTGCATATCCCACCGGATTGCGGCGATGCCCCCAAAGAGCATCGAAATCCACCAGATTAACAAAACAAAGTCCTTGAAAATCCTTTCCAGCAAGTTCAATCGTCTGCTCCATTCCATGTACGGAACTCCTGGACTTATAAGCTTCCGTGATACCGCAGCCTGCAAAAATATCACAGATTTTTCCTACAGAAATCACATCCAGACCATGCTCTTTCAATGCATCCAGAGCAGTCTTTCCAAATGGGGGAACTGCATAATCGTGACGATTGCTGGTACGTTGAAATTCGCCTTTTTTCATTCCGATATACGGTCTTGCGATAACACGGCCAACCTTCCATTCATCCCGCATAGTCAGTTCTCTTGCGATCTCACAACATCGGTAAAGCTCATTCAGACCAAAGGTTTCCTCGTTCCCGCAAATCTGAAGAACCGAATCTGCGGAAGTGTAAACGATCATGTGTCCGGTAGCAATCTCTTCTTCTGCCAATTCATCCAGAATCTCCGTTCCACTGGCACTCTTATTGCCAATAACCTTATGACCGGTCCGCTCTTCCAGTTCTTTGATAAGCTCCGGGGGAAAACCGGTTTCTGTGAAGGTAATGAAAGGTTTTTCTGTCTTCAGACCCATCATTTCCCAGTGTCCGGTCATAGTGTCTTTACCACGACTCATTTCATTTAATTTAGTATAATATGCCAACGGTTTATCCACAGGCACAATGCCTCTGAGCGGATGAAGATTCGCCATTCCAAGTTCTTGAAGATTTGGAATCCGGAAGGAATTCACGCTCTGAGCAATGTGTCCCAGAGTGTCAGTCCCCTGATCTCCGTATTCCCCCGCATCAGCTGCTCCGCCTATACCGAGAGAATCAATCACAATCAAAAACACTCTTTTATATCTTTTTTCTGGCATTTTTTTGCAGCCCCTCTCGTACATTCTTATATCAGACTGGCAGGTCCAAACCCTTCCGGAACCAGTTCTTCTAACCGATATTCTTTCGTCTGGTTCTCATCAATTGCAAGAATAATCCGGAATTGTTTCGGATCACAAAATTCCATCATTACCTGACGGCAAACCCCGCAGGGAGCCGCATAAACGGTTGGTTCTCCCGCTTTACCGCCAACAATACAAATCGCATCAAATTTCCGTTCTCCCTCGCTGACTGCCTTGAAAAATGCAGTCCGTTCCGCGCAGTTGGTCGGCGTATATGCCGCATTTTCAATATTGCAGCCCTGATACACTTTCCCCGATTTTCCAAGCAAAGCCGCACCAACCTGAAATCCAGAATACGGAGAATACGACATATTTCTTGCTTCCAGTGCAAGTCTTACCAGTTCCTGTGTCGCAATCATTCTTCTCACTCCTTTGCCGCATCTTCTCGGATCAAAATCCGGATTGCCTCAACCGCCGTCTGAATTGCCGCATCCGTATCATGGACAACCGGATTCTCCAAACCTTCTTTCGCTCGTTCCTGATTTGCCATAACAAGAAGCACGGAACCGGCACGGACTTTCAAATAGTCAGCAACAATAAATACCGCCGCTGACTCCATTTCCGAACATTTGCATCCCATCTGAATCCATGCATTCCATTTATTCATCAACTCATATCCAACTGGTTTCATCTCCGGAGCATGCTGCCCGTAAAAAGAATCCTTACACTGAACCACACCTACATGAAATGGCTTTTTCAAGTTCCTGGCTGCCTGCACCAGAGCCGTTGTCACCTGAAAATCCGGCACAGCAGGAAATTCAATCGGTGCATATTCTCTGGTTGTTCCCTCATTGCGGATTGCTCCATTGGCAATCACGAGATCACCGCTTATCACATCCAGTTGCATACCGCCGCTGGTACCTACACGGATAAATGTATCCGCACCGCACTGGTACAATTCTTCCATTGCGATCGAAGCAGAAGGTCCTCCAATGCCGGTCGATGTGACGCTAACCTTTACACCATCCAGTGTACCTGTGTAAGTCACATATTCCCGGTTATCCGCAATTTGTTTCGGATTATCAAAATACCTTGCAATCTTCTCACAGCGTTTCGGATCTCCAGGCAGGATCACGTATCTTCCTACTTCACCTTTTCCAACCTGAATGTGATACTGTTTGTTCTGGTCTTCTGAATAATTGATCATACACATGCTCCTTTCTGTATTGTCGGAATAAAAATGGGGTTTTACCTTACTTTTTCCTGTTTGATTCGACGCATCACCTGCATTTTAAAAGTAAAACTTTCAGCTCGTCTACTGTGATCGGATAATGCTTGCTGCAAAAATGACAGTTTACCTCGATGGTTTCCCCGTCATCAATCATATTCTGCAGTTCCTTTTTCCCAACGCTGATCAGTGCTTTTTCAATACGCTCTTTTGAACAGTTACACAAAAACCTGGTTGGCAGTTTTTCCAGGATTTCCAGGTCAAATTCGCCTAAAATATGTTCCAGGATTCTTTCAGGAGTCATTCCTTCATCCAGCAAAGAAGTAATGGAAGTAATCTCACCCAATTTCTTCTCCAATTGATCAATGACCTCGTCCGATGCTCCCGGCAGAAGCTGTAGAATAAACCCTCCAGCCTGACGGACCGTGTTATTTTTATTCATCAGTACACCTAAAGCCACGCTGGAAGGTGTCTGCTCAGAAGTTGCAAAATAATATGTCAGATCTTCAGCAATCTCACCGGATACCAAAATGGTGTCCCCGACATATGGTTCTTTTAAACCAATATCCTTAATCACACTTAATACTCCTACCCCCAAAGCTCCGCCGACATCCAGCTTCCCTTTCTCATTTGGCGGGAGCATCACATCCGGGTTATAAACATAACCTTTTACATTTCCTTTTGCATCCGCGGTCACGGTCAATCCCTTGATCGGACCATCTCCGTTGATCTTGATGGTGAGAATATCATCTGCACCTTTCATCATCACTCCCATCATTGCACCCGCTGTAAGCAAACGCCCCAGGGCGGCGGTTGCGACCGGGCTGGTGTTGTGAGCACTGCGGGCATATTCTACCAGATCACAGGTAGATGCGGCAAATGCACGAATTTGTCCCTCCGCAGCAGTTGCTCTTACTATATAATCTGACATTGCTGTCCCTCCTGTCTGTCTATATTTCCTGTCTTTATTTTTAACGGTTCTATGCCTTCCCCTTGCATGCAGGCATGTCCGTCATATTTCGTCTGAAATCAATTTTTTCCTTTTTCACGGGCGATCACATAAACACGTTCACTGTCCGGCTTTGGTGCATCTTTTGTAAATGCATCATAACATGCCACAAATTCCATGCCCGCTTTTTCAATCGCATCCTTCACCGTCTGAAGGTCATACGCCTTCTGATAATGTGTTTCTTCGTATTTGCGGAAACGTCCATCTTCTTCTCTTATGAATAACGTCAGATCGTATTCGTTGATCATTTCCTCTTCATCATAATAATTTTCCCAAATAAAACTTCCATCATCTCGATTCTCCGCAATCGTCGTCTCCCCCATTGTATCCCGATATTTATATATGGTATTCAAATCAAAAATAAATACTCCGCCAGGATCCAGATAATTGTTGGCAAGTCTCAGAACTTTTACAAAATCCTCATCCTCCAGTATATAATTCATAGAATCGCAGATGCTGACAATTGCCCGAACTGTGCCATACAATTCAAATTCCCGCATATCCTGCATCAAATAGAGAATCCCTTTCGGGTCTTCGGCTTCTTTTTCCATTGCAAGTTCCAGCATTTCCCCAGAAAGGTCCACGCCAATCATGTCGTATCCCTTATCTGCCAGGAGCCTGGTCAAGGTACCGGTTCCACATCCCAGATCCAGAACCAGACCATCCTGCACATCATGTTCTTTTAAAAGGCCGGTCAGATATTCACACCATGATTCATACGGAATGTTGTCCATGAACATATCATATACATCAGCAAACCCGGTATATGCTTCCATCGTTTTTTCTTTCCTTTCCACAATCAGATGTCGGCAACAAAAAGCAGGTGCATCCCATCATCCAGATGCCCCTGCTTAAACATACCCATAGTCATGAATTATGCGTTTTTGCCACAGCACTTTTTGTACTTTTTACCGCTTCCGCATGGACACGGATCATTCGGGAATATTTTCTTTTCCTTGCGAATGGTACCGGAAGCTTTCTGCTGTTTATACAGTTCTTTTCTTCTCTCTTCGCTCAAAATCGCATCCCACTGCGGCAGTTCGTATAACCAGTTTGCTTTAGCCTCTACCATGTTATAGTACAATTTCTCCGGATCGATCTCGATCTTAACTTCTGTATTCTCATCCATGGTCTCAATCGGGTTCTCATAACCCTTTAAGCTCTCATTGATTCCATCCAGGAAACCAACCATGATCAGAAGCTCTGTATTGTACTTTTCAGCCAGTTCCTTAACCGTGCCGGTAATCACCTGATCCGGATTGGAAAGAATCTGCTCGTAGATGCCTTTCTCAATGTGAAAATAACCATTCCACAGGTTATCTTTCTGTTTATCATCTAAAGCGTTGCCATACGCAAGATTTCTCCAGTTTTCTAATAATGCCATAACTTGTATCCTTCCTTTAATTTCTTGCTTTTATCTGTGCACTGCTGTACACAATTCTTGTACCATTATAATGCATATCAACAAAAAATGCAATATCAAACACACATAGAAAGGATATCGTTATCGTTTGCCCATTATCATGCCTTGCTATCCAGCCATGCTTTGCAGATTTCAGGATAATTGCTGATCACGCCTTCGCATTCCCAGTCATATACTTTTTCCAGTGTTCCCATATCATTCACTGTCCAGACATTTAACGGAATTCCGTATTCTTTACATTTTGCAACCTCTTCATCTGTCAGTCCTTTCCAACCCGGATGATAGTACTGGAAATCATATTTATCACAATAATAACCCGCATTGCCAAGACCTTCATGCTCTACAAGTGCGCCGCACGGAATATCTGGTGCCAGTTTTCTGAGAAGCATGATGGAGGTATGGTTAAAAGAAGAAAAAATAACTTTCTTTTCCAGTCCATACTCTTTTACCATATTAAGCGTTTTCTCTTCCAGATTTTCATAATAATAAACACCGGTCTTGATTTCAATGTTGGTTACCAGATCTGTATCCTTTACCCATTCCAAATACTCTCTCAAAGTCGGAATTTCCTGAAAACCATAACGATCACCCCAGACAACTGCAGCATTAAATTTTTTCAGTTCAGCCAGAGTATAATCTTTTACCAGACCGTGTCCATCCGTGGTGCGATCCAGTTTTTCATCATGAATGATCACAACCTCGCCATCTTTTGAAAGCTGCACATCCAGTTCGATTCCGTAACAGCCGCATTCCTCTGCTTTCCGAAAAGCCAGCATAGTGTTCTCCGGATATCTTCCACTATAACCTCTGTGTCCATATACTTTCATTTTGCCTGTCCTCCATTTCTAAAAACTCATCCAAACACTTTTTCATATAATTTCTGTCCGGTCGGCGTGGACGCAAGACCGCCTTCTGCCGTCTCTTTCAGTGTCGGTGACATGGCATCTCCAACTTTTTTCATAGCCCAGATAACCTCATCCGCCGGAATTGCACTGACAATACCAGCCAGTGCCAGTTCTGCTGCCACAAATGCCCCTGCAACTCCAGAAGCATTTCGCTTGATGCAGGGAATCTCCACCAACCCTGCAACCGGATCGCAGACCAGACCCAAAATATTTTTCAGAGCAATTGCCACTGCATCTGACACCATCTGAGGAGTACCTCCGGCAAGCTCTGTAAGCGCTGCTGCTGCCATCGCTGCTGCTGCACCACACTCTGCCTGGCATCCTCCCTGTGCTCCCGCAATCGACGCATTTTCTGCAATCACAGTTCCCACCGCAGACGCGGTAAACAGCGCCATTACACATGCTTCATCGGATAATCCGCGCTCTTCCTGCAGCGTTAACACTGCAGCCGGCAGAATTCCGCAGCTTCCTGCCGTTGGAGCAGCCACAATTCTTCCCATAGAAGCATTTAATTCCGAAACCGCCAAAGCACGAAACAGCGCTCCGGAGATCATCTTTCCAGTCAATGTATTTCCCTCGATGTACGCCTTTCGCATCTTAAAGGCACTTCCGCCCGTCAATCC
Source organism: Brotaphodocola sp. (assembly GCA_051877535.1). Classification (GTDB taxonomy): domain Bacteria; phylum Bacillota; class Clostridia; order Lachnospirales; family Lachnospiraceae; genus Brotaphodocola. Next base: position 996 of record JBJEIZ010000028.1, on the reverse strand, counting down.
GCTGGTACTTCTTAAATGCTCATCACACCCCGGTTCAATACACTCTTTCATGACCGCATAAGTTTGTCTCATCCGTTCAAATACAGCTGCTTCATCCTGTTCCAGCTGTTCCGCCTGCTGCGAAAGCACGAGGTCGGAAATCCGACACTCGTGCTCATTTGCTGCAGCAACAATCGAGGATAATAAATTATAATCCCATATAACCGCCATAAAAACTCCTTATCGTTCCACTCCTGTAATGAAACCTATATGGGTTTCACCAGAATACTGGAATAAATATCCGGCAAATCATTAATCTTATCATTCAGTTCTTGCTGAATATCGCCGTCCATCTCAATGGTCATAACTGCCTCTCCACCTTTCTCCTGTCTGGAAAGACGGAAATTACATATATTCACATTCGCACCGGCAGCAATCTCTGTTACTGCGGCAATGATCCCGGGCACATCCTTATGCAAAACAATCAGAGTTGTCTTCTGACCTGTAACATAAACATCCATACCATTCAGCTTTGTTACCAGAATATTGCCGCCTCCAATGCTGCTTCCCATCAGGGATACCTGTTTTCCGGCAACGTCAGTCAAGGTAATGCATGCCGTATTCGGATGTGCACCATCGATCTCACCGGTTTTGATATCGATCTGAATTCCTTTTTCCTTTGCCAGTTCCGGTGCTCTTCGGATACGGGAGTCATCCGTATTCATTCCCATAATTCCCGCGACCAAAGCCTTATCTGTACCATGTCCTTTATAAGTTTTTGCAAAAGAACCATGCAGCAGGATTTCCGCTCTGACCGGCTCGCTTCCCAAAAACATCCGGGTAATGCGACCAATACGAACCGCTCCTGCGGTATGGGAACTGGATGGTCCGATCATAACCGGACCAAGAATATCAAATGCATTCATGTATATCAGCCCTTTCTTTTTTGGCTTTCATTCATTATACACAACTGCAGGCAACGAAATGGTTCGGCTCCACTTCACGAAGCTGCGGATT
>JBJEIZ010000027.1:0-15965 GCA_051877535.1 Brotaphodocola sp. | reverse complement strand
GTACAACCTTGCCAAGGTTGGGGTCGCGGGTTCGAGTCCCGTCTCGCGCTCTTTTAGTCCAGTTATTTGATGCTGGGCTTTTTTGATTTTAAGCATGTCTTTTGAAAGTATGGATGGGGGAAATAGGAATGGTCATTGAGACAGAACGTTTGCTGCTTAAATTGGCACAGCCGGAATTTGCAGAAACTTGTGCGGCTTATTATCAGCGAAATAAAGAGTTTTTGTCAGAATTTGAGCAGATGCGAGATGATGAATTTTACACGACAGAATATCAGAAAAATTTGCTTATTGATGAAAAAAAGCGTGTGGAAGAAAAGACAGCTTATCCATTTTACATTTTTCGAAAAGAAGAACCGGATGTAATGATTGGTAAGATTAATTTGAATAGCGTGATATGGGGAGCATTTTGTTCTTGTTATGTTGGTGTGAAGATGGATAAGGATTTTATCAATAAGGGATACATGACAGAGGCAATGAAAACCGTGATTTCATATGCATTTGATGTCCTGGGGCTGCATCGCATTGAGGGGAATATTATGCCGCGAAATAAACGATCCCTCCGCGTTGCGGAGAAGTGTGGTTTTCAGTATGAGGGGTTATCTGAGAAATATTTAAAGATTCATGGTGTATGGGAAGATCATGTACATATGGTAATCCGTAATCACAAAATGGAAATGTAAAATTTGAGGAGAGGAAGAGGTATTAAAATGAAACAAAGAGAGACTTTTGGCTCACGGTTTGGATTTCTTTTGCTTTCTGCCGGGTGTGCGATCGGCATAGGCAATGTATGGCGATTTCCGTATCTGGTAGGGCAGAATGGCGGCGGAGCTTTCGTTTTGTGTTATCTGGTGTTTCTTTTGATCATGGGTGTGCCAATTTTGTCCATGGAATTTGCGGTTGGACGAGCAAGCCGCAAAAGCCCGGTAAGAGCATATCAGGAATTAGAAAAACCAGGTCAGAAATGGCATCTGCATGGTTATGCTGCTTTGATGGGAAACTATGTGTTGATGATGTTCTATACAACAGTTGCAGCTTGGATGCTTCACTTCTTTTTTAGTTTTTTGACCGGAAGATTTGATGGAATGAATGCAGAACAGATAAGTGGTTATTTTGGAGAAATGCTTGCAAATCCGGTGGTTAATGTCGGCTGGATGGCGGTGGTCGTGATCATTGGTGTCCTGGTATGTTCTATGGGACTGCAAAACGGCGTGGAACGTATTACAAAATTTATGATGCTTGCACTGTTGCTCCTGATGGTGGTCATGTCCGTGAATGGTTTGATGCTGGAAGGCGGTATGGACGGATTGAAGTTTTATCTGCTTCCGGATTTGGAAAGAATGAAAGAGGTAGGGATTGGCAAGGTCATTGCAGCGGCGATGAATCAGTCATTTTTTACCTTGAGTCTTGGTATCGGGGCAATGGCGATTTTCGGAAGTTATTTAGGAAAAGAACATTCCTTATTGGGTGAATCTTTAAACGTTGCACTTTTAGATACATTTGTAGCTGTTGTTGCGGGGCTGATCATTTTCCCGGCATGCTTTGCGTTTGGCGTAAATCCGGACAGTGGACCGAGTCTTTTGTTTATTACTTTACCGAATGTATTTATTGCGATGTCGGGAGGAAGAATCTGGGGAACCTTGTTTTTCGTTTTTATGACATTTGCGGCATTTTCAACGGTGATCGCAGTGTTTGAGAATATCATTGCATGTGATATGGAATTGTTCAATATAGATCGGAAAAAATCGGCTTTGCTGAATCTGGTGCTGATTTTTGTGTTATCCTTGCCGTGTGCATTGGGATATAACATATTGAGCAGTATAGAACCAATGGGACCGGGAACATCGATTTTGGATCTGGAAGACTTTATTGTGAGTAACTGGCTTCTTCCATTAGGTTCTTTTGTCTATTTGTTATTTTGTACCTGGAATTCCGGATGGGGGTTTGATCACTACAGAGCAGAGGCAAACATTGGTGATGGTGTGAAAGTGCCGGAATGGATTCGAAATTATGTAAAATTTGTAGTACCGATGATGATTTTGATTGTATTCTTACAGGGAATAGTTTAATGAGGTGGAAATATGATTCGTTGTTGTATTTTTGATTTGGACGGAACGTTGATCAATACGGTCGATGCACTGAAGAAAACGACTAATCTTGTATTGGATCAATTGGGGTGTTCCCATGTGGAGGATGCGGATATCAAGCGAATTGTGGGAGATGGTTTTCGGAATCAGCTGAAAAGGGCGTTGGCAATTACCGGGGACCCAGAGCTTGAGCATTATGAGGAAGCTGAGGCTTTGTATCCGGCAGTGTTTGCGGAAAACTGTCTTTATCATATCCGGGCTTACGATGGCATCTGTGAATTGCTGGAAGAACTGAAAGCAAGACGGGTAAAGGTGGCTGTCTTGACGAATAAGCCGCACGAACGTGCGATCGAAAATCTGGATCTGGTATTTGGAGAAAATTATTTTGATTATGTGTTGGGTGAGCAGCCGGGACTTCCCAAAAAACCAGATCCGGAAGGGGTGCATCGGATTATGAATGCGCTTGATGTCGAGGCGGAAGAATGTCTGTATTTCGGAGATACCAATACGGATATGAGAACCGGTCTTGGTGCAGGTCTTACCACGGTCGGTGTAACATGGGGATTTCGGGGACGCGAAGAGCTGGAAGAGTTTCATCCTCAGTATATCATTGATCACCCGATGCAGGTGTTTGAACTAATTTTTAATATTTATGCAAAATAGTTCTTGATAAATTCCAAAAATAATTTATAATGTATAGATGTTAAATATTTATAAATATGCGGATTATTCGTTTTTAATGAATATATGCAGAATTTAGGAGGATGTGAATTATGAAAAAATTAGTAGCACTTTCATTAGCAGCATGCATGACGGCTTCTCTGACTGCATGTGGAGGAAGCAAAGCAGAAGAAACGACTGCTGCAGCAACTGAGGCAGCAACCACAGCAGCAGAGGCAGCTGAGACAAAAGAGGCTGAAGCAGCTGAGACTGAAGCAGAAAAGGCAGAGATCAAAACAGTAGCTGAGGGCAAGCTGACCGTGGCTACCAGCCCGGATTTTGCTCCATATGAGTTCTATGCGATCGGTGAGGATGGTACTCCGGCTTTGGCAGGTTTTGATATGGATCTGGCTCAGTATATTGCAGATTACATGGGATTGGAGCTGGAAGTTGTAACAGTTGATTTTGATGGTGTGTTAAGTGAACTGCAGACAAAATCTGTAGACCTTGGCATGGCTGGTCTGTCTCCGGATGAGAAACGTATGGGCATCATGGATTTCTCTGATTTATATTATAAAGGCGGACAGTCTCTGGTAACAGTAAAGGATAACGCAGAGGTTTACAATAGCTTTGAAGCAATCAATAAACCGGAAGTTTCCGTAGGTGCACAGACTGGTTCTATTCAGCTGGATCTGGCAAACACCAACAGCCCGGAGGCTGATATTGTATCACTTCCTAAGGTAACAGATATCATTACCGAATTGTTGTCTGGCAAGCTGGATGCTGCTTATATCGAGACCGATGTAGCAATCAGCTATCAGAGAAACTATCCGGAACTGGAACTGGTTATGGATGTTCCGTATGATGCAGAAGGTTCTGCAGTAGGCGTTTGCAAAGGCAATGCAGAACTGCTGGCTGCTGTAAACGAAGCAATCGCTGCTGCTCTGGAAGATGGTTCTATGGAAAAATTCGTTGCAGATGCGAACGAATTGGCATCTGGCGAGAAATATGAAGGTCTTCTGAATGCAGAGGGCGGCGTTCAGTAATTGACTGAGATAAAAGGAGTGCCCTATGGATCAATTTATTCAAATTGAAAATTTTTCAAAGATCGTGCCATATGCAAAGTTGTTCCAGCAGGGACTTCTGGTTACGGTTCTGCTTTCTGTATTTACAGTTTTGATTGGTTTTTGTCTTGCGCTTGTGTTGGCATTGATGCGTATGTCTAATGTACGACCGCTGCGTTCTTTAGGAATTGACAAAAACGGACACCAGCGTGAAGAGGGGTTTCTGGCATTTATCAGCCGGTTTAATCCGCTGGATTTTGTTGCAACAGCTTACGTTGAGATTTTGCGTTCTACACCGGTGCTTGTGCAGATTTTTATCATTTATTATGGTATTTTCAGCATGATTAAGCTGCCGTCATTTTTGATGTTTGGTTTCATTAAATTTGACCGGTTTTTCCCTGGTGTTGTGGCTCTGGGTATGAACTCTGGTGCATATCTGTGTGAAATCATCCGTGCAGGTATCCAGTCCATTGATGGCGGTCAGACGGAGGCGGCACGTTCATTGGGACTTTCCCAGACACAGAACCTGCGATATATTGTTTTACCGCAGGCTCTGAAAAATATTCTGCCGGCGATTGCGAACGAGTTCGTTGTTATTATTAAGGAATCGGCAATTACTTATACCATTGGCGTTCAGGACCTGATGTCTGCGGTGAATGCAGTAAAAGGTGCAACGTTTGTGATTATTGAGCCTCTTCTGGTTGCAACGGCAATTTATTTCTGCCTGTGCTTCCCGACATCCAAGGTGATTGCATACTTCGAAAGGAGAATGAGCCATGGCGATAAACGATAGTCTGATACAGGTAAGAAATCTGAAAAAACATTACAAAGGCGGCAAAATTCGTGCGCTGGATGGTGTGACGGTAGATATCAACAAAGGTGATGTTATGGTGGTGATCGGTCCGTCCGGTTCCGGTAAATCTACCTTTTTGCGGAGTCTGAATCTTTTAGAAGAGCCGACAGGCGGCGAGATTATTTTTGATCAGGTAGATATTACCAAGAAAAAATACAAAGATAAAAATGGTCAGACCGTAAAGTTGGATATCGATGGACTTCGTCAGAAGATGGGAATGGTATTCCAGCATTTTAACCTGTTTCCGCATATGACGATTCTGGAGAATATGACGCTGGCGCCGATGAAGGTAAAGGGTGTCAAGAAAGAAGATGCAGAAAAGAAGGCCTTGGCACTGCTTGATCGTGTTGGACTGAAAGACCGTGCGGATGCGTATCCGATTCAGCTGTCTGGCGGACAAAAGCAGCGCGTAGCGATTGTTCGTGCTTTGGCGATGGAACCAGAGGTCATGTTGTTTGACGAGCCGACTTCTGCTCTGGATCCGGAGATGGTTGGTGAGGTTCTGGATGTTATGAAAGAACTGGCAGAGGAAGGCATGACCATGGTCTGTGTTACTCATGAGATGGGTTTTGCACGGGAAGTAGGCAATCGCGTTCTGTTTATGGCAGATGGCATGCTGTTAGAGCAGGGAACTCCGGATGAGATTTTTGGAAATCCGCAGAACCCCAGATTGAAGGATTTCCTTGCAAAGGTTCTTTAATCTTTGTATCGATTGTGCTATAGTTATAGGCAGGCAGTTGATGTTAGAGGCATTGACTGGCCTGCTTACTTTTTATTTTGAGGTACAAAATCATGGATATCAAACAGGAAAAAAAAGCAGCTATTGCGGCGATTGAAAGTAAAGAGAGCCTGGTTTGTGAAGCGGCTGATCGGATTTGGGAATATGCAGAGCTGTCTCTTCAGGAATTTCAGTCATCAGAACTTTACTGTGACATGCTGGAGAAAGAGGGATTTTGTGTAAAGAAGGGAATCTGTAATATTGAGACGGCGTTTCAGGCAAGCTATGGAAGCGGACGTCCGATCATTGGTATTTTGGCGGAATATGATGCTCTATCCGGTCTTTCTCAGCGTGCAGGTCAAGTAAAAAGAGAAGAAATCGTAAGTGGCGGTACCGGTCATGGATGCGGACATAATCTGCTGGGGGCAGGTGCATTTGCGGCTGCTCTGGGTGTGAAGGCATTTCTGGAAAAGACAGGACAAAAAGGTACGGTGGTGCTTTATGGATGTCCGGGCGAAGAAGGCGGTGCAGCAAAGGCATTTATGGCACGAGATGGTGTCTGGAAAGAACTGGATGCAGCTTTAACCTGGCATCCGAAAGATGTCAATGAAGTTGTGACCGGTTCTTCCAATTCCTGTATTCAGGTCCAGTATAAATTTAAAGGTACAGCTTCTCATGCGGCAGGAGCACCGGAACGGGGACGCAGTGCATTGGATGCAGTAGAACTCATGAATATCGGTGTACAGTTTTTACGGGAACACACCAGTGATGATGCACGGATCCATTATGCAATTACGGATGCGGGCGGATGCAGTCCGAATGTTGTGCAGCCGAGGGCCAGTGTGCTTTATATGGTGCGTTCCAACCATGTGGCGGAAGCAGTCAAATTGCAGGAGCGGGTAGACCGTATTGCAGAAGGTGCGGCATTGATGACAGATACCACATTTGAACGTCAGTTTATTGATGGTCTGGCTGATACGGTGACAAATCATGTGTTGGAGCGTGTATTATATGAAAATTTTGAGACGCTTGGCGTCCCGACTTATACGGAAGAAGAATATGCGTTTGCGGATCAGTTAGCGAAGACCTGGTCGGATATCAATTCAGTTCCGGGAATTGCAGCTCAAAATGATCCGGAGTTAAGGCAAGAAGTGAAAAAGATGCAGGCGCAGCAGAAGCATGCAATGAATGAATTTCTGGCACCGCTCTATCAGGGTGCAGCGTTTGAACCGGGATCCACGGATGTGGGGGATGTGAGCTGGCTTACACCGACCGGACAGATTCATGTGGCGGCACTGCCGAATGGATGTCCGGGTCATAGTTGGCAGAATGTATCCTGCAATCGTACTGAGATTGGTCATAAGGCGGCACTTCACGCCGGAAAGGTGCTGGCGGCATCTGTGATCGATCTGATGGTAAATCCAGACCTTCTCGAGTCGGCGCGTGCAGAGTTTGAAATGCGGACAGAGGAAGGATATGTGTGTCCTATTCCGGCGGATGCAGTTCCGGTTGTTCCGGATTAGGAGATATGAGGCGGATTGCGCTGTGTGGTGGTTTAAATTTATAGTTTTTTTAGAGAATTTTAAGGAAACACGGGTTTTTTTGTGCCGATAATTGAGCTATACTAGATGAAAATATTGTCAAAAGGAGAACATATATGGGGTTAAAGAATGATGATTCTAAAAAACCACAAAAAAACTGGATCTATTATTATATGATCGTTCTTGTTGTGACCATGCTGCTGAATGTTCTGGTATTTCCGACCATGCTGCAGAGAAAAGTCCATGAAGTTTCTTATGATACTTTTTTGGATATGGTAGATGAAGGTCGGGTAGACCAGGTAGCACTGCAGGATGACCAGATTACCTTTCTGGGGCTTGATGACAAGGGGAATATGGCAGCATTTAAGACAGGTTCATGGCCGGATGAGAACTTGACTCAGCATCTTCGTGATGCGAATGTAACGTTTGCCAAGGAGATTCCGGTGAAGGCATCTCCTCTGCTGGAATTTTTTACCAGTTGGGTTATTCCGATTCTGATGTTTGTTGCAATTGGTCAGATTTTCAGCCGCACGTTGATGAAAAAGATGGGAGGCGGCATGGGGAATGCCATGACGTTTGGCAAGTCCAATGCAAAGATTTATGCGGAGACCGAGACAGGCAAGACGTTTGCTGATGTAGCAGGTCAGGAAGAAGCGAAAGAGGCGCTGAAAGAGATTGTAGATTTTCTGCATAATCCGCAGAAATATGCGGATATTGGTGCTTCTCTGCCAAAGGGTGCGCTGCTCGTGGGACCTCCAGGTACCGGTAAAACGCTGCTTGCGAAAGCGGTAGCGGGAGAAGCTCATGTACCGTTTTTCTCCATTTCAGGTTCGGAATTTGTGGAAATGTTCGTCGGTATGGGTGCGGCGAAAGTCCGTGATCTGTTTAAGCAGGCCAATGAAAAGGCACCGTGTATTGTGTTTATCGATGAGATTGATACGATTGGTAAGAAGCGTGATGGCAGCGGCTTTTCCGGTAACGATGAGCGTGAGCAGACATTGAACCAGCTCCTGACGGAGATGGATGGTTTTGATGGACAGAAAGGTGTTGTGATTTTGGCAGCGACGAACCGTCCGGAATCTTTGGATGCAGCTCTGCTTCGTCCGGGTCGTTTTGACCGTCGTGTGCCGGTAGAACTTCCGGATCTGAATGGTCGTGTTGCGATTTTGAAAGTGCATGCAAAAAAGGTAAAATTATCCGATAATGTAGATTTTGATGCCATTGGTCGGGCAACTTCCGGTGCCAGTGGTGCAGAACTTGCGAATATCGTGAATGAGGCAGCACTGCGTGCAGTGCGTCAGGGACGCAGCACGGTATCTCAGGCGGACCTGGAAGAGAGTGTGGAAGTGGTAATTGCCGGTTACCAGAGAAAAGATGCGGCAGTTTCTGAGCATGAAAAGCGTATAGTTGCTTACCATGAGGTAGGTCATGCTCTGGTGGCTGCATGTCAGAGCAACAGTGCACCGGTACACAAGATTACGATTGTACCGCGTACATCCGGTGCATTGGGTTATACCATGCAGGTGGAAGCAGGTGAGCGTTTCCTGATGAGTAAGGAAGAAGCTTTGAATAAGATTGCCACCTTTACCGGCGGTCGTGCGGCAGAGGAATTTATGTTTGGTTCCATCACTACCGGTGCAGCGAATGATATTGAGCAGGCAACAAAGCTTGCCCGTGCAATGATAACCCGTTATGGTATGAGTGACCAGTTTGGCATGGTGGCACTGGAGACGGTGAACAACCAGTATCTGGGCGGCGATACTTCTATGGTATGTTCTTCTGATACGGCGCGTCTGGTGGATGAGGAAGTCATTCGTATTGTGAAAGAACAGTATGCGAAAGCTACGCAGATTTTGAAAGATCATGCTGCGAAGCTGAATGAAATTTCTGCGTACCTGTTGGAGCGGGAGACGATTACCGGAGAAGAATTTATGGAAATTCTGCATAGAGAATAAATACAAAAGTATGCAGATGACCTGCCGCTGTCCGCTCATCTTGCATACTAAGGCATAAAAAAGAAGCTGAGGAGCGAACGAAAGTTCGTGTCTTATCAGCTTCTTTTTGTTGCCGGGCGTACCCAAAATGTGCCGGCATTACTTACCCATGAAACAGATATTTTATAAATGGAATTTTCTTACAAAGCCAGGTGATCGCACAGGCGACGGCTGTAATCAGAAAACTTTCAGTCAGGTTGAGCAGCCAGCCGTTATACATGGAAAAGTGAGTAAAAACGGAAGTGCGAAGCAAAAAAATCATCGGAATATGCAGGTAAAAGATGCCCATGGTGGAGGTGCCTACGCTCTGGGCAAACCATGAAAGCAGTCTGCGGGAGCCGATTGGAAGTGTCCTGACCAGTAAAAATGTGCCGCAAGCCAGGAACATGGTAGATATCCAGTAATATCCGCTGGTAATGTGTATTTCCTGCCACAAAAACGTACCGCTTTGCAGGTATTTGATGATGACGAGTCCGGAGAGGCCGAGAATCATCATCAATAAAGCAGTGGAGCGATGTGTGTGTGTTTTATATTCTGTCAAAACGGCCCCCAATAAATAATAAAGCATGTAATTGGAGTAACGGAAACTGAACGGATTAATTTCCGCAAAAGGAGAAATATTTAAAGCAGGTTTGCCAATCAGCGGGCAAACGATGTTCAGCAGCAGGTTTCCGTCAGCTAACAGCTGATTGAATAAAAGTATCATTCCCATGCAATAGAACAGGATGATTCGGTTCTGCTTCCAACAGATATGAAAGAGCGGTGCGGCAAGCATCACGGTCAGCATGGCATCCATGAACCAAAAGTGACTGGTTTCTACGCCGGGGATGGTCTGGAAGAAAAAAAGGTAGGAACATAGGGTGCGCAAAGAGCCGTCCAGCAATACTCCCTGTGAAATATAAAATGCCAGGTAAATAGCACGCCATAGGGTAACAATCAGATAAAAACGGATCATGCGCCATATATGTTTCCTCAAATCAAATGGACGTTGGAAAAACAAGGAACCGGATACCAGAAAAAAGCAGGGAACTGCAGCGTTGGCGGCAAGCATGAACAGATTGTCAGTAAAGCTGGCTGGATTCAGTTGGATATTATGAAAGAAAACGACCATGATCATGGAGATGCCTTTCAAAAAATCGAGGGTCAAATCGCGTGTATTCATGGGAAAAATCCTCCTGCCTGTTTGTTCTTTGTTGCCGGTGGTCGCTCATCTGTATGATAGTATAACAAATAAAGAGATATTTTGAAAGAAAACATCGGCTTTTTACAAAAAATTTATGGTTTTCCGATAATACAATGCTGATTTTTTGACTTGAAAGTGTTACAATAGAACTACTGTTTTAAAATAGGAGAGGATTGCTTTGAGAATAGGATTAGATGTAGGTTCCACTACAATAAAAAGTATTGTACTCGATAAGGCAGGGGCAATTGTTTATTCTGCATATGAGAGACATTTTTCTCAGATTACCGCAAAAACCGTAGAAGCATTAAAAAAAATCCGTGACCATTTTCCGAAGGGGACAGAGTTTGGTCTGGTGATTTCCGGTTCTGCTGGGATGGGAATGGCCGAGAGCTGTTCCGTTGATTTTGTTCAGGAGGTTTATGCAACCAAAGTATCTGCGACTGAGAAAGCTCCGGATACGGATGTTATCATTGAGCTTGGCGGTGAGGATGCAAAGATCATCTATCTGCAGGGCGCGATGGAAGCACGCATGAATGGTTCCTGTGCGGGAGGTACCGGTGCATTTATCGATCAGATGGCGACACTTCTGAATATTACGCCGGATGAAATGAATGATTATGCAAAGAACAGCACCAAGCTCTATACTATTGCATCCAGATGCGGTGTGTTTGCGAAAAGTGATATTCAGCCGCTGATCAATCAAGGTGCTGACAAGCGGGATATTTCCGCAAGTATTTTTCATGCTGTGGTGAATCAGACCATCGGCGGTTTGGCGCAGGGGCGTGCCATCAAAGGGAATGTGCTTTATCTTGGCGGTCCGCTGACATTTATGCCGGAGCTGAGAAAAAGTTTTGACAGGAGCTTGGGAATCAAAGGGACCTGCCCGGAAAATTCCCTGTATTTCGTAGCATTGGGTGCCGCGCTCTGCGCGAATAATGAGGTAGATCTGGACAAAGTCATTGATAATCTTTCCCGATACGAGTCAACGCATGAATTTGAAACACTGCCTCCATTATTTGAAAGTATGGAAGAATATGAAAAGTTCTGCAAGCGGCATGCGAAGGCAGATGTAAAAAGAGGGAGTCTGGATGGTTACAAGGGCAAATGCTATCTTGGCATTGATGCCGGTTCTACTACGGTAAAAGCTGTGATCATTGGTGAAAACAGGGAGATCCTGGACAGCATATATCTGTCTAACAGCGGCAACCCGGTTCCGATCGTAAAGGATTATCTGCTTCGCGTGTATGAGAAATATCCGGATATTCAGATTTGCGGTTCTTGTGTGACCGGTTACGGAGAAGACATTATCAAGAATGCGTTCTCGATCGATCATGGTCTGGTTGAGACGATGGCACATCTGAAGGCGGCACAGGAATTTATGCCGGATGTAGAATTTATCATTGACATCGGCGGTCAGGACATGAAATGTTTTAAAATCCGAAACTCCGCGATTGATAATATTTACTTAAATGAGGCTTGTTCTTCCGGATGCGGTTCTTTCCTGCAGACATTTGCCGGTGCACTGAACTACAATGCGGAAGAATTCTCCAAGCTGGGATTATTTGCGAAAAATGCAGTGGATTTGGGTTCGCGCTGCACCGTTTTTATGAATTCTTCTGTAAAACAGGCGCAGAAAGATGGTGTCAGCACAGAGGATATCTCTGCAGGTTTGTCCATCAGCGTTGTAAAAAATGCGATTTATAAGGTTATCCGTCCTTCCAGCGTGGAAGAACTGGGAAAAAAAATCGTTGTTCAGGGAGGTACGTTTTTAAATGATGCAGTGCTGCGTGCTTTTGAACAGGAATTGGGTCTTGAAGTTGTCCGTCCGGTCATCGCAGGTTTGATGGGCGCATACGGCTGCGCGTTGGAAGCACTGGGGCGTGGTCAGACAAAGAGCAGTATTATCACATATGAGGAATTGAAAAATTTCAGTCATTCTGTAAAGCAGACGAATTGTGGTCTTTGCAGCAATAACTGCCGTCTGAGTATCAATATGTTTTCAGGCAGCCGCAAATATATTGCGGGCAACAAGTGTGAACGTCCAGTGACGAAACGTACAACCGATTCGGATCACAATATTTTCAAGTACAAGCAGGAACTGTTGGCAGAATATAAAGAAGTAAAAGGAAATCGTCCGGAAGTGATCGGACTGCCATTGGGACTGAATTTGTATGAGATGATGCCATTTTGGCATAAATTCTTCGAAACACTGGGATTCGGTGTAGTGGTATCTCCGTTTTCGGACCGCGGACTCTACCTGTCCGGCCAACATTCCATTCCGAGTGATACCGTTTGTTTCCCGGCGAAGATGCTGCACGGCCACGTAGAATATCTGAAAAAACGAGGTGTTGACGCAATTTTCTATCCATGTATGACGTTTAATTTTGATGAAGGATTAGGCGACAATAACTATAACTGCCCGGTTGTTGCATACTATCCGGAAGTGATTGCAGCAAACATGGAGCCGGGTCAGCAGACGGTGTTCATCAATGACTATGTGGGACCGCACAAGAAAAAGTATTTTCCACAGAAAATGACAGAACTGTTGAGTAAATATTTCGAACATATCGATCCAAAAGCTGTCAAGCATGCCAGCAATCTGGCATTCAAAGAACGTGATCTCTTTCTGAAACGGGTACGCGATAAAGCGGAAGAGGTGATCGCACTTGCAAGAAAAGAAGGAAAGCGTATCATCGTTCTTGCCGGTCGTCCGTACCATGTAGACCCGGAGATCAATCACGGGATCGACATGCTGATTAATGGTTTTGGTGTCAGTGTGATCACCGAGGATTCCATCAGTCACAAGGTTGAGAAATTCCCGGTGCACGTTCTGAATCAGTGGATGTATCACTCCCGTTTGTATGCGGCAGCGAAATATGTCTGTACACAAAAGGATATGGATCTGGTTCAGCTGGTAAGCTTTGGATGCGGTCTGGATGCGATCACAACGGATGAGGTGCGCAGTATTATTGAAGCCGGAGGTAAAATTTACACACAGATCAAGATTGATGAAATAACCAATCTGGGTGCGGTGAAGGTGCGGCTGAGAAGTCTGCTCGCGGCACTGGAACAGCAGGAGAGGAATGCGAAGAAACATGGCTAAGATTGTAAGAGCAAAGAACGGAAGAATCCTGTTTACGAAGGAAATGAAAAAAGATTATACCATCCTGGTTCCGGATATGCTTCCGATACATTTTGAAATACTGAAAACGATTTTTGAAAATGAAGGTTATAAAATGGAACTGCTCCAGACGGCAAAGCCGGAGATGAAGCAGTTGGGGCTGAAATATGTACACAATGATACTTGTTATCCGGCATTACTGGTAATCGGCCAGCTGCTGGATGCGCTGCAGAGCGGAAAGTATGATGTAAACAAGGTTGCGTTGATCATCATGCAGTCCGGAGGAGGATGCCGTGCATCCAACTACATCCATCTGCTGAGAAAGGCACTGGAAAAAGCAGGTTACTCCCAGGTTCCGGTCATTTCCTTTAACATGTCCGGCATGGAATATAATCCGGGATTTTGTATGACCTATCCGATCATCCGCAAATGTGCAGCAGGCGCAATTTACGGAGATATGATCATGCTTTTGAGAAATCAGACCCGCTCTTATGAAATCAATAAGGGCGATACCCGGAAGATGATCGACAAGTGGGTGCATGAAATCAATGAGCAGTTCAAACGAGGACGAGGATTTAAACTGAAGGATATGTCCGATAATTTTGACAAAATTATTGCTGATTTTGCAGCCATCCCGATGAACAAAAAAGTGCCAAAAGTAAAAGTGGGGATTGTCGGCGAGATTTATGTAAAATTTGCGGCATTTGCGAATAACAACCTGGAAGAGTTTCTGGTAGAACAGGGATGCGAGGTCATGGTGCCGGGGCTGATGGGATTTATGCTGTTTAAAATTGATGCCCGCATTCAGGACGCAAGAATTTTTGGAGGAACCCATGCAAAGAAGGCAATCGCCACCTTTTTGCTGAATTATTTTATGAAAGTAGAGAAAGCATTTATGGATGCCATCGATCGCTCCAAGGTATTTACGCAGTTATCTTCCTATCAGGATACCAAGCCTCTGGTGGAGGGTCTGATCAACGTGGGAAACCGTATGGGCGAGGGATGGTTTTTGCCGGGAGAAATGATTGAGCTGATCAAGCATGGTTATTCTAATATCGTCTGTACTCAGCCGTTTGGCTGCCTGCCGACGCATATCTGCGGTAAGGGCATGATTCACAAGATCAAGCAGATGTATCCGCAGGCAAATATCGTACCGATCGATTATGATCCGGGTGCGACTAAGGTCAATCAGGAGAACCGTATCAAGCTGATGCTGTCTGTGGCAAGAGAAGGGATGGAACTGCAGACGGAATAGAGGAATTAAAGATGCAGGGTGCTGCTGTACGAAGTATTTCGTTCGGCAGCACCCTGTTTTTCATGTTGATGAGCAGGATATTTCCCAATTTGACATAAACCAGAATTGTATTTTTTTAAAAACATAGAAAAAAGCAAAAATTTTGACCTTTTAAGATAGTTTGTATGATAGGCAATATTCCATAATAAAACGATAACTCAAACAGTTAGTTGGAAATCAGGAAAAATGTCTGCTTAAAGTCGCCTGAATGGATACAATAAAATAATGTGAATAGGCGATAAAAGGGGCATATGAATCGGTGTAAATGGAGGTAGCGATTATGGAAGGTCATATTGTCTCAGAGGAAACAATCGAACAGTTCCGCATCTATTTGATCGAACAGGAAAAGTCGGATGCAACGGTTCAAAAATATGTACAGGAAGTAGAAAAATTGCAGAAGTATCTGGATGGGACGGCGCTGACAAAACAGAAGCTGATCGCATATCGGGAAAGGCTGCGGGAGAAACTTCAGGCGAGTACCGTGAACGGAAAGCTGTCTGCGGTCAACAGTTATCTGGCATTTAGAGGTCTTGGCGACTGTGAGGTGCACCTGTTAAAGATCCAGAAAAATGCCTTTTTAAATGAAGAAAAGGAATTGACCAAACAGGAATACCAGAAGCTTCTGGAAAGAGCAAAAACGGAGAAAAAGGACCGCTTGTATCATCTGCTCCTGACGATATGCAGCACCGGAATCCGGGTCAGTGAGATCCGGTTTGTCACGGTGGAAGCGCTGGAACACGGAAAAGCAGAAATCAATATGAAAGGGAAAAACCGTATGATCATCCTGCCGAAAAAGCTGGTCCAGAAATTGAAACGCTATGTGGACAAAAAGAAGATCGGCTCCGGTCCCATCTTCTGCACCCGTTCGGGGAGACCGATGGACCGCTCGAACATCTGCCATGAGATGAAGAAGCTGGGGGAGCGGGTCGGAGTGAGCCGGGAAAAGGTCCATCCGCACAGCCTGCGCCATTTATTTGCCAGACAGTTTTACGCGGTTCACAAAAATATCGCACATCTGGCAGATGTACTGGGCCATTCTTCGATTGAAACAACGCGGATTTATGTGGCGGTCAGCGCCCGGGAACACGAGAGGACCATGGAAAGCATGAACCTGGTCCTATAGAACAGGAAAAGAAAAACCACAGAATCAATATTCTGTGGTAAATAAGCAGTTACATATCACTTGCTTTGGTTCGCTAACTGGCTCTATTATAAGCGAATATTTTTTAAATTACAAGGGTTTCGAGAAAAGTTACAAAAAAAGTGCACAGCAAATACGCCTGATTGAAAATGTAATTTAAATCAGGTGTATTTGTTGTGTCTTTTTATGTCGAACAGGCAAGGGAGCTGCTTATGGCAGGTTACCTGTATTCTTTTCATGCGGAATTGAGCAAAATAAGGGCGACAGATTACCACAGAATATTGATTCTGTGGTAAAGGTCGGCAATTCGGT
>JBJEIZ010000026.1:0-177795 GCA_051877535.1 Brotaphodocola sp. | reverse complement strand
CCAAGGCTGCTGTCAAGGCCATGGGGCTGAACATTGAGGTGGAGTATATCACCGAGATGGAGAAGGTCATGGCCTACGGCGTCATGTCCATGCCCGCCATCGTGGTCAATGAGAAGGTGGTCTCCATGGGCAAGATCCTGAAAGCAGCCGACGTAGAGAAGCTGCTCCGCAAGCTGGGATACTAATATGCAAAGGGTTGCCTTTATCTGCGTTCACAATTCCTGCCGCAGTCAAATCGCGGAGGCTCTGGGGCGGCATCTGGCGGCGGATGTGTTTGAAAGCTATTCCGCCGGAACGGAGTTGAAAGACCGCATCAATTCTGACGCTGTGCGCCTGATGAAAGAACTGTATCACATTGATATGGAGGCTGAGGGCCAGCACAGCAAGCTGCTGGAGGCGCTGCCCCCGGTGGATGGAGTGGTTACGATGGGGTGTAATGTGCAGTGTCCATTCCTGCCCTGCAAATGGCGGGAGGATTGGGGCTTGGATGATCCCACTGGACAGCCGGATGCAGTGTGCTACACACCGCTTAGTTGCAACATTTTCTGTACTTTTAAATTTTCACCCAAAAAGTGAAGCCAATTGCATAGAAAAAGGACTTCAGATTTGTTAAAATTTAGGTGTCTAAGCTAAAACAATAACAAAGGAGAAGTCCCTATGCATAGTTTAAACGACACCGCTTTAGAAAGCAATAAGTACATGAAAATAAATTTTGGTGGAGGAGATTTATCCTCCGATGCAGGTCTGCTTCTTGTAAAAGAATTCGCCTGCAAGCTTGGTTTTGACAAGATATTGAAATCCGAATTCAGAACCAATGATTCTGCCCTGTTCCGCATTCATAAAGATGATGAGAATCTCTGGCAGATGGTGTATCAAATCCTTGGTGCTTACTTCGAAGATGACTGTGCTGACGAGCTTACAAATGATCCTGTATTAACAGCGATCCTTGGTAAGAAGGCACTGGCTTCTCAGCCAACATTGTCCCGATTCTTTAATCGTATGGATGATACCACACTCCGTCAGTTCTATGGTATCATGCGTAACCTCCGTAAAGTTGTATATGCCATTAAGAGACCACAGCTGATTCTCCTGGATCTGGACTCCACACTGCTGGACACCTATGGGCATCAGGAAGGCGAGGGTTCAACTTCCATTACCAGAATCATGGTTATCATCCACTTGTCTGTTACGATGGAATAACGGGAGACCTGTTAAAAATTGAACTTCGTAACGGCACAGATTGTTCCTGCACTGGTGTAGTTGATTTTCTCCAGCCCTTGTTGGATGAATTTCTCACAGAGTATCCAGATGTCCCGTTGTTACTCCGAGGGGATAGTGGTTTCGCAACACCGGTTCTTTACACACAGTGCGAAACAAACGGTACTTCATATGCCATCCGCCTGAAAGAGAACAAAAATCTCAGAGCCCTTGCATCAGATATAGAGGATCATTTGTCTGATATGACGCAGCAGGATAAAATATCCTACGCAGCAGCATATGGCGAATTCATGTATCAGGTCGGCAGCTGGGATTATCCGAGGCGTGTTGTCTGTAAGGTGGAAAAGCCAACAGACCAGATGGTGCATTTGTTCACATTTATTGTGACAAACATGGATTCCTCACCGGAAGATATCGTTCGTTTTTACTGCAAAAGAGGAACCATGGAAAACTTTATCAAAGAAAGTAAAAATGGCTTTGACTTTGCAATTCAAACTCTGCAGTAGTTGTCCATATAAAGACGAGTTCTATGAAACACTGGAAAACATCCGAAATCTACAGCCAAGGCTGGAATAACAGATGCAGGGAACCTTGACAGCCAAATCACTCATAATGGAGCCTATAGGGATTTTATACCCTTTTTTAGGGCATCCAGTAAGAGATATGGCTGTTAATCAGTTCAATAATCGGAAAACAGAATTATTATGTCAGGATTCTACTGGCGTGAATAATTCAGGTTTAATATTAGAAGGGGTGACTATTATGAAAAAAATTTTTGTATTAATAATGTGTATGCTATGTTTGGCGGGATGTTCGGAGGGAAGTTCCACAGGAGACGCTACCAACTCAAAAGAAGAACTCTCTAAAAAATATTGCATAGGGGACGAAATTGATTTAGCAGGAGTGGATCAAGGAGCAAGGAGCAAGTAGCAAGTAGCATTAGAATTCTTTCATATGCTCTAAAACAGAATCACACATTTCTGCCATTGGTGTGTGAAATTCCACATAAATTCCTATGAAACTCCACGGCTATTCCATTTTTGCGATGTATACTATCCTTACTGGTGAAAGCCAGAATAAATACAGGATGGTGATATATCATGAAAAAAAGAGTGGCAATGCTTGCTTGTGCGTTGGCGGTAATGCTTTCTCTGGGAACTGTCACCGCTTTTGCAGCAGAGACAACCAGCGAGGAACCGGCGACTTCTTACAGCTACCTGGCAGGTCATCAGAGAAGTCAGAGCCGCAATGGTCTTTATGCACAGGCAGCAGAGATCGAGTCTGAGGAAGAACGGGATACTTTCCTGGCCGAGAATGGTATTAATGATACAGAGTGGTCTGAAGAGGAAGCAGCGAATTTCAGTTATGTTGTCGGTCGGCAGAGGGGCGCATCCTACAGAAGCGATGACTCGACTGACAATGAAAATTCGAATATGAGTTCATACCACTATGTGACTGGTCAGCAGAGAGGCTCCAGCTATCACAAGTAAAGGGATCTAACAACAGGTGGAATGGCAGACCGACTCAATTTGCGTCAGTCTGCCATTTTCCTTAAATCAGTGAGGTGTATCATGGCTAATATTTGTATTGCAGATGATGAAGAGGATATTGTACAGCTTGTGAGACGGTTTGCGGAATACGAGGGGCATCAGGTGTGGACTGCTTCAAACGGTTTTGAGGCAGTCGCAGTATGCTGCAATAACGACATTGATGTTGCAATTCTTGACATCATGATGCCAGAGAAGGACGGCTTTGAAGCCTGTAAAGAGATACGGGAACGGAAGGATATTCCTGTCATTATACTGTCTGCACTTGGTCAGGAATATGATAAACTAATGGGTTTTGAGCTTGGAATCGACGATTATGTGGTAAAGCCCTTTTCCCCAAAGGAACTTTTGGCAAGAGTAAATGTTGTGGTAAAACGTCATCAGAAACAGGAAAGGAAGCCGCAAAGAGAAATTTGCCTGAACGGTATTGTAATAGACACATTGGGCAGAAGCGTCTTTATAGACGGCAGGCAAACAGAGCTGACTGCCAAAGAGTATGAAATACTGCTTTACCTTGTAAAGAACAAGGGAATTGCGCTGTCCAGAGAACAAATTCTGAACGATATATGGGGATATGATTATCTGGGAGAGGACAGGACAGTAGATTGGCAGATCAAGCTGCTGCGGAATAAACTCGGAAAATATCGCAGCAATATTGTTACGCTGCGTGGAATGGGGTACAAATTTGAAGATCAGGCGTAAATCTTTCGGAATCAAATTGTGGTCATACTTTATTTTATTTGCTGCAATTATATTTGTGATTTTGTGGCTTATTCAGACTGTTTTTCTGCAAAGCTTTTATTCCAGGATGGCTATTGCCAATCTGAATAAGGCGGCTCAGGAAATTATCAGCCAGCAGGATGGGGCGGATATCCTTGCAAGAATTGATGAAACAGCCATGAAAAATTCGCTGTTAATCTTTTTGACTGATGAAAACGGCGAGGTTTTATACAGCGTGGATGAATATAGTACACTGTATAGCACTGTAAAAGATAAAAATTACAGCAGCAAAAATCCCTATCGTTCGGATAAAGGCTCCATGAGTTGGGTACAGGGAGCAATTCGGAATCTCCCCTACAGTCATATGGAACTGATTGCACAGCTTTTGGTGTCCGGCAACACCAGTATAGGATATATAGCATCTGATGGCAGTGCCTATGTTTCTGCCACAAGACTTAGTACATGCAACGTATTTCCAGAGAAAGACGTAATCCTGTGTATCAGTATGCCTTTGGGAACTGTTGATGCGGCAACAGGAATTTTGCAGATACAGCTGATGTGGGTGTCTATCCTGTCATTTGTGCTTGCTTTTGTACTCGCTTTCTTTTTGGCACGGAGATTTGAAAAGCCTATTCAGGAACTGGCTTTTCAGGCAAGGAGAATCTCACAGGGAAAGTTTAACATGGTGGAAAAAGCAGGATTTTGTACGGAGCTTGATGATCTGGCAGAGACCTTAAATGAGACTGCCCATTCTTTAGAGCGACTGGAAGATTCTCGGCGTGAGCTGTTGGCCGGTGTCTCTCATGATTTGAGGACGCCGCTGACTATGATGAAAGGGTATGCGGAAATGCTTCAGGAGTTTTCATGGAAGGACGAGCAGACACGGAATCATGATTTAGCTGTCATTCAACGGGAGGCGGATCGCCTTACGGCTTTGGTGAACGAAATAATGGAATATTCCTCCATGCAGTCAAATGGCCTAAAATTACAAATGGAAGAGTTTGATTTAAGTGAAGTGGCTGATTGTGTGGCAAATCAGTTTGATGAGTTATGGAAAGTACAGGGCTATGTGATTGATAAAATAATCGAGTCGGGGATGTGTGTGAGAGGGGATCGGAGACAGCTTGAACGGGTAATCTATAATTTTATTGATAATGCGGTCGATCACGCCGGTGGTCAGAAACATATTATTATTAAACTGAGTGCGAAGAATAACAGCATCCGGTTTTCTGTTAAGGATTTTGGCTCAGGAATCCCAGAAGCGGAAATTCCTTATATTTGGGAAAAATACTATACAGCAAGAAACCGGAAGAATAACGATACTGTTTCAGGGCTCGGACTTTCTATTGCAAAAGAAATATTGAATGCTCACAAGGCACAATTTGGCGTTACGTGCGAAGAAGGCTGCGAGTTTTGGTTTGAAGTGGATGCAAAAAGAGAATAAGAGGCATATGGTTTTATAGATAAAACCATATGCCTCTTATTTTTGTGAATCAATATTTCCTATCATTTAAATCCACAGTCTATCTAAAGGAAGTGAACATTGTATGAGTTAAGGGGCATATCTACTCGACGACAATGGGTAGTTCACTTAGACATGCACCATACGATTTGTTGCCTTAACGAAAAAATTTTCGTATAAATCAATAAAAACTATGCAAAATGCACAGATGCTTCTGTGCATTTTGTTGTTTCTAGAAATGGTGTACAAATCTGGAAAATGCTATAATATTAGCAAACGTAAACGTTTACGAAAGTGTAATCATTTCAAATCGTTACAGGAGAGAATGAATATGAAACAGGTTACAATCAAGGATATCGCCAACGAGGCGGGCGTATCCATTGCTTCCGTTTCAAGGGCGCTGAATGGAGCGGAGGGAATCAGCGAAGAAAGCCGAAAGAGGATATTAGAGGTATGCGAGCGATTTTCCTATACGCCAAATGGTCTTGCAAGAAGTCTGGTAAAGAGGAAAACACAGACGCTGGGAATTATTATGCCGGACATTATGAGTCCATTTTATTCCGAACTGACGGTACGTGCATCGGATGTGGCTCATAAAAGAGGTTATCAGGTGCTTCTATGTAATAGTTTTCGGGATTTGAGGGCAGAAGAACGGTATATAAAACTGCTGGTAGAAAATCAGGTGGAGGGGATTCTGGTATTCCCTATTGGTATTTCCAGTATAAAGACCCTTGCAAAGTATCAGAAAAATGTCCCGATTGTATCTTTAAATGAATTGCCTGAGGAATATACAATTCCCTATGTCTGCGCTGATGAGGAATATGCTGGAAAACTGGCCACCGAATATCTGATCTCAAAAGGATGCAAAAATCTGTTATTTGTAGGATTTAAGGCAGAACGTCTGGCTCATCGCAAGAGGGCAATAAGCTTTCTTGCGACAGCTAAGAAAAACAGGATACCTGCCCAGCTTTACGAATGCAATACAGATTTCCGATCCAGCTTTGAAAGAGGGTATGATCATTTTAAACATTTCCTTATGAGTGGTCTAACGATGCCGGATGGGATTGTGGCTGCCAGTGATGCGACAGCGAATGGAATTATCAAAGCCTGCCGGGAGAATGGAATTCGGATTCCGGAGGATTTTTCTCTGATAGGCTTTGACAATATTACTTTTGAGCTCCCTTATATTGAACTTACGACTGTAGCAATTTCTCATGAAAAACAGGCGGAAATGGCAGTAGAAACGCTCATTGATATGGCTGAGGGAAGGCAGTTATCCAAGACTCAAATGGCAGTAAAACTGGAACCAAAGCTTGTGGAACGCAAGTCCTGCAAAGGATAGAAAAGAAAGGAGCTGCTTATGCAGACAGAAAAGAACGCTGGAAAAAGAGTTGGCTCTCCGGCATTTTCATGGAGGCGCCGTCTGCAAAACCAGATAAAAAGTGTTGTAAAAAATCCATATAATATCATGGTTGTAATTTCTGTGGTATTTATGGTCTATCTGATTCTTATTCCTCTTGGACAGATGATTATACAGACTCTTACTTTGGCTGAATCAGATGTGGCAAGAATTGAAGGTGGAAGACAGGGGATGTTTACGTTGTATTATTGGAAGCGGGTGCTGACCAGCAGCATTTCTCAGAAAATGCTGTGGACGCCTCTTGCCAATTCCCTGCTGATTGCGCTGTCAACAGCAGCGCTTGGTGTAACGCTTGGCTCTCTTTTGGCCTGGCTGATGGTAAGAAGTGATTTGCCATATAAAAAGTTTTTCTCGCTAGCTTTGATTATCCCTTACATGATTCCTTCCTGGTGCAAATCCATGGCCTGGCTGACTATCTTTAAAAATGAAAGAGTAGGGGGTGCACAGGGGCTTTTGGGATTCCTTGGGATTAATACACCGGATTGGCTGGCTTATGGTCCTTTTGCCATTGTAGTGGTGCTTGTAATCCATTATTATGCTTATGCCTATCTTTTAGTATCTGCAGCTCTGGGTTCCATCAATTCGGAACTGGAAGAAATGGGAGAGATACTTGGAGCAAGCAAGGCAAGGATCTTGACTAGGATCACCTTTCCTTTAGTTATGCCTGCTGTACTTTCGGCGGTTATTATGACCTTTTCAAAGGCAATGGGAACCTTCGGCGTACCATCAATGTTAGGATTGAAAATCGGATATTATACGGTTTCTACTACCATGTATAATTCCATACAGAATGGTCAAAACCGGGTAGCATTTGCGATTTCACTGATTTTAATCGGAATTGCTTCTCTCAGTGTATTTTTAAATCAGAAGGCCATTGGATCACGGAAATCCTACAGTACGATTGGAGGAAAAGGAAGCCGCAGTAATTCGATTCGGTTGGGGAAATGGAGACCTGTGATTACGGGAATGTTGTTTGTATTCATTGCTCTCGCAGTTGTGATTCCGGTAGTGATTCCGCTCTATCAGTCATTTATGCTGGAGCCGGGAAATTACAGCTTGAATAATTTCACGCTCCATTACTGGATCGGAGGATCGGTACCAACTATTGATCAGGGTGAACCGGGAATCTTTAAGAATCCGCAGTTTACGAAATATGTTATCAATACACTGAAGTTGGTCGTATTGACATCTCTATTTGCTACTGTACTTGGACAGTTGATTGGTTACATTAATTCCAGAGGACGCAAGCTTGTTTCTGGAAAGCTGGTAGAACAGCTGGTATTCATTCCTTATCTGATTCCATCTATTGCTTTTGGTGCAATGTATCTTGCGTTGTTTGCAACAGCTAAGAAAATTGAAATGTTTGGATACCGCATTACCTTAGTGCCTTCGCTGTATGGTACATTTGCTCTCCTGGTGCTGATTGCAGTAGTAAAAAATCTTCCTTTTGCATCCAGAGCGGGTACTTCCAATATGCTTCAAATCAGTACAGAGTTGGAGGAAGCGGCTCAGGTAGAGAACGCCGGATTTTTAAAACGTTTCTTTAAAATCGTATTTCCTTTGTCAAAAGGTGGCATGATCAGTGGCTTTATGCTGGTATTTATCAGTATCATGAAGGAACTGGATCTGATTGTAATTTTGATGACGCCGTCTCAGCAGACTTTGCCTTATATGGCATATTCTTATTCGGCCGAGAATTTAATACAGCTTTCGAGTGCCGTAACCATTGTCATGTTTGCCCTTGTGTTTTTTGTCTACTGGTTTGCAAATACCTTCACGGATGCGGATATAACAAAGGGCTTCTAACCAGTACAGGAGGAAATGAAAAATGAGCAGAATTGAATTAAAAGATATTAATAAGTACTATGGAAAAAACCATGTGTTAAAGAACATCAATTTGGTGATTGAAGATGGCGAATTTATGACACTTTTAGGACCTTCCGGCTGTGGAAAGACAACTACGCTGCGTGTCATTGCAGGTCTTGAGAAGCCTCAGGAAGGATATATGTATATGGGGGATAGGGAGATTATCAATGCTCCTGAAAAGTTCTATGAAGAACCAGGCAAGCGCCATTTGAATCTGGTATTTCAGTCCTATGCTTTGTGGCCTCATATGACTGTATTTGAAAATGTAGCGTTCGGTTTGGAAGTAGCTAAGGTACAAAAAGACGAAATACGAAAAAAGGTTGAAAACGCCTTAGCGAGGATGAGGATTGATCAGTTTATTGATCGATATCCATCTGAACTTTCTGGTGGACAGCAGCAGCGTGTTGCCATTGCGAGAGCCATTGTATCCGAGCCTGAAGTATTGCTTTTGGATGAGCCGCTTTCTAATCTGGATGCCAAGCTTCGTGTTGAAATGAGAAGTGAAATTAAACGCTTGCATAAGGAACTGGGAACTACCATTATCTATGTAACGCATGATCAGACTGAGGCTCTTACCATGTCCAGCAAGATTGCCATTTTCTTCGAAGGTGTGCTGGAGCAGGTTGCACCTCCGCTGGAACTCTATCAGAATCCTGTTTCCCTGCGGGTTTCGGATTTTATCGGCAATCCCAAGGTGAATTTTATTCCGGCTAAAGCAGTTGTTGAAAATGGTATTTTGAAGGTTGACAGTGTATTGGGCAGCTTAAGATTCAATGCCGATTCTCTGACCGATGAGTGTCGGGATTTCGAGGATGGAGATGCGGTAGTGGGAGTCAGACCGGAATTGATTGATATATTGAAGGCTCCGGAGTTGGGAACCATTGAAGCGACAGTCTACTCCGTTATGCCGGCAGGCTCCGAAACAACCGTATATTTGCAGGTGGGAGAAGAAAAGATACTGGCTAAGCAGAATGGTCTTGCACAGTATGGTACTGATGAAAAAGTGTGGATTCGTGTGGATTCCGATAAAATTAATGTTTTTTCAAAGGCAAACGGACGTTTGATTAAAAAAGCTGTTATTTTATAAAAAGGAGAAGAGGAATATGAAAAAAACTGGAAAACGAATTGTAGCGATGACTTTGGCCGGCATGATGGCAGCCATGTCTTTAACAGGATGCGAGAAAATCGAGGAAACAAAGCCGGCTGTTGAGGCTGCTGCAAAAGAAGAGGAAAAGGCTGCAGAGGGAGCAGCAGTAACCGAAACTGCACAGGCACAGGAGGGTAAAAAAACAGAAACTCCGGAAGAGCAGTGGGCGATTGATGCGGGTCTTTATGAAGACGAAACCTCAGATGAGTTGTATAAGAAAGCTCTGGAAGAAGAGGACGGAAAGGTCGTAATCTACTCAATTTCAAGCCGAATGGCAAAGGTGAAGGCAAGTTTTGAAGAGGATTTCCCGGGCATGACCGTAGAAGTGTATGACATTAATGCCAATGATATGTCTACCAAGCTTAAGACCGAATATGATTCCGGAATCCGTACTGCTGATGTCATTCACAGTAAAGAACAGACTGGTGATTATATGATTAATTTCTTTAACAAGGGGATTCTTCATAACTATCAGCCGGAATCTATTTTCGGAGGCGTGAAAGATGAGTATAAAAAGAATATGACACCTCTGTATTTTGAGACAGACTGGTGGTTCTATAATACCGGAATATATTCTGAGACTCCGATTACCAACTGGTGGGATGTAACCAAGCCGGAATGGGAGGGGAATTTTGTGCTCCAGAATCCAATCGGTACGGTCAGCTATATGGCTTTGTTTACAACTATGGTAGAGCATGCGGATGAAATGGCTGCTGCATATAAAGAGTGCTACGGTGAGGATATCGTTCTGGCTGATGATGAACCAACGGCTGCACATGCATGGATCAAGCGTGTTCTGGCCAACGATCCGGTTATTTTTGATTCCAATAATGAAGTCATTCAGTCTGTAGGAGAAGGAAAGGAATCCAAACTGATTGGATATACTCCATCTTCCAAGTATCGTGAGCGTGCAGACAAAGGTTGGAATATTGAATCTGAGCCTCTTAAGATGTCTCCAGTATCCGGTGTGGCTTTTATGAACTTCTTAGCTGTTGTGAATGAAGCACCTCATCCAAACGGTGCAAAACTGTTAATCCGTTATCTGATGGGTGGAGAGGACGGAAATGGAAATGGAATCAAGCCTTTTAATACAATTGGCGGATGGCCGGTACGTCCTGAGACAATTCCTGCAGAGGGCAACGTTCCGTTAGAGGATATGAAACTCTGGATGATTAATTATGACTTCGTTTATAAGAACCTGCAGGATGTACAGGATTATTGGTATCAGTTCCGTTAAACCTGTTTTTGGCTGGTACGAGAGGAGAAAATAAATGCCGGATTGTTTGAAGGATTTTAGAAAGAAAAAAGATTATCTGATTTGCATTGATTCTGACGGCTGTGCAATGGACACGATGGATTTAAAGCACATTGATTGTTTTGGTCCATGCCTGATTCCTGTATGGGGGCTGGAAATCTGGGAGGATCAGATTTTGAAGCGTTGGAATGATATCAATCTTTATACTATGACGAGGGGGATTAACCGATTTAAAGCATTGGCGCAGATCCTTTCTGAGATTCATAATAGTGTTAAACCAATCGATGGTATTGAAGCTTTTTCAGACTGGACAAAGGATGCAAGCGAACTATCTAATTCTGCAGTAAAAAGAAAATGGGAAGAGAGCGGACTAACCATATTCAAACAGGCTTTGGAATGGTCAGAGGAAGTAAATCGACGGATAAAAGGGTTACCTGTTGAACAAAAAAAGGCATTTCCAGGGGTGAAGGAAGGTCTGCTTGCTGCAAGATCATGGGCTGATCTGGTGATTGTATCGTCAGCAAACAGTCAAGCTGTCATGGAAGAGTGGAAGGAACAGGGGCTTATTGAGTTGGTTGATTTGGTATTATCTCAGGATGCAGGAACAAAAGCTGATTGCATTAGCGCACTTCTGAAAACAGGCTACTCGGCTGATCATGTACTGATGGTGGGAGATGCTCCCGGCGACTATCAGGCGGCTGATGATAATGGAGTCAATTTCTATCCTGTACTGGTAGGGAAGGAGAATGAATCCTGGAAGCAATTCAGAGAAGAAGCGTTGGAGCATTTGAAAAACGGAACCTTTGGCGGAGTCTGGCAGGATCAGATGAAAAAACAATTTGAAGATAATTTAAATAAATAAAATGTTGGGGTCAAAAGGTCTTTTGACCCCTCTGCTGCCGAATAGGAAACGTTCAAATTGCACATACTATTTTCAAAATTCCCAGAGAAAGGGTGATGTGCATTGAAAGAGATTTATGATAGAAAGAATCAATCCCCCTGGATCGATGGTATACATCTTCCACATTTTCCAAGTCTGAAAGATGATCGCACAACCGATGTTCTGATTATTGGAGGCGGCATGGCGGGCATTCTTTGTGCTTACATGCTGGAACAGGCGGGGATGGATTACATGCTGGTGGAGGCTGAGACAGTCTGCAGTGGGATGACAGAAAACACGACAGCGAAACTAACGGTTCAGCATGGTCTGATCTTCCACAGGTTGATTCAGAAATTTGGAGCAGAAAAAGCCAGGATGTATCTGGATGCCAATCAGGAAGCTTTGCGGGAGTATGAGCAGCTTTGCAGGAATATAGACTGTGATTTTGAGAAAAAAGATTCTTTTGTGTATTCTATGGATCGGCCTGAAATTCTGAATCAGGAAATAGAAGCAATGCGCAGATTGAATCTGCCGGCTCAGCGGGTATACGATTTGCCGCTGTCGTTTCAGACAGCCGGTGCTGTGAAATTGCCGGAACAGGCGCAGTTCCACCCTCTGAAATTTATACGGGCGATTATGAAAGAGCGGCAACTCAAAATATACGAGCACACCATGGTAAAAAACATAAAAGGAAATCAGGCATATACCGGCAGCAACATCATTACAGCTCAGAAAATCATTGCAGCAACGCATTTTCCTTTTATCAATCGACACGGAAGTTATTTCCTGAAAATGTATCAGCATCGTTCCTATGTAGCTGCGTTGGAGGGAGACAACATACCGGATCTCAATGGCATTTATCTGGATGATAATGAAAAAGGTATGTCTTTCCGAAATTATCGGAACCTGCTTTTTGTCGGCGGAGGTGCTCACCGCACCGGAAAGCAGGGAGGCGGTTGGGAAGAAATCAAGCATTTTGCGGCACAGCATTATCCAGATGCAGAAGTGAAATACTGTTGGGCAGCTCAGGACTGCATGACACTGGACGGCATTCCGTATATAGGCAGATACTCGTTGCTGACACCTGACCTTTATGTGGCAACGGGATTTAACAAATGGGGAATGACTTCTTCCATGGCAGCAGCAAGAATTCTGACGGATCTGATTCTTGATGGAAAAAGCCCTTATGAGGAAGTGTTCTCACCATCCAGAACCATGTTTCGCAAACAGCTGTTTCTGAATATGACAGAGTCTGTTAAAAATTTGCTGACACCAACGGTACCGCGCTGTACGCATCTTGGTTGTGCTTTGAAATGGAATGCGGCAGAACATTCCTGGGACTGCCCTTGTCATGGTTCCAGATTTGAAGAAGATGGAGAACTGCTGAATAATCCGGCAAAGAAATCCAAACGGAACATCCGCGGCTGACGCGTTTAATCACATTCCGAGCAGCAAAAAGCAGGCGGTTTCATGGAATCCTTCGCAGAGTGCTTGCAATCCAGGAATTCAGCAAGCATAATGGATAAATATGCACTTTCACAGTATTACAAGCGAGGAGAACCGATAGAATGAGTAAAGAAATTTTAGCAGTTG
Source organism: Brotaphodocola sp. (assembly GCA_051877535.1). Lineage (GTDB taxonomy): Bacteria > Bacillota > Clostridia > Lachnospirales > Lachnospiraceae > Brotaphodocola. The sequence goes on along the minus strand of JBJEIZ010000026.1, from coordinate 164,687 downwards.
TTGCCGGAACAGAGATTACCGAGGCAGATTTGGAGACATTCCTGGAGAACGTACCGCCAGAAGTAATTTTGATCACATGTGTCGTAAAGTCTAAATCCATGACATGCAGGCATGTCAATGGATCATAGATTTTATGACACATTTTACTTTACCTAATCCTACTCAGATAATCCAAACGCCTCATGTACCGCATTCATGGCACGAACCGCATCTTTTTCCGGAATCAGAACGGTGATGCGGATTTCGGAAGTCGCGATCATGTTGATATTGATGTTCTGGTCATACAGACATTCAAATAATCTGGCAGCGACACCGGGATTGGAAATCATGCCTGCACCTACGATGGAAAGCTTTACCACATCGTTGTCAGAAATAATACGCTCATAACCCAGCACTTCTTTCCGTTCTTCCAGTAGTTCCATAGCTTCCTGCAGATTGTCATGGGCAACGGTAAAGGAAATATCTTTGGTGCCGTCTCGACCGGCGGACTGGATGATGATATCAATATTTATATTGGCTTTTGCCAGAGTGTTAAACAATTTAAAGGCACTGCCCGGTACGTCCGGAAGTCCAAATACGGAAATGCGATCTGCATTTTTATCCAAAGCAACGCCGCTGATGATCATTCTTTCCATTTTCTTGATTACCTCCTTTACTACAGTTCCTTCCGAATTATTCAGACTGGAACGAACCACTAATGGAACACCATATTTTTTAGCCATTTCTACGGAGCGGTTGTGCAGAACTCCTGCGCCCAGTGTGGCAAGATCCAGCATCTCATCGTATGTGATGGCTTTCAGTTTTTTTGCTGTCGGCACAAGCCTTGGATCAGCAGTATAAACGCCGTCCACATCGGTGTAAATCTCGCATGCATCTGCATGAAGTGCGGCAGCGAGAGCTACAGCTGTTGTATCAGAACCGCCTCTTCCTAAAGTAGTGTAATCATCATATTTGTTGATGCCCTGGAACCCGGTGACAATAACAATCTTACGGTCATCCAGTTCCCGGCGGATCCGCTCCGTATCAATTTTTTTCAAACGGGCACAGCCATGTGCGCTGGTGGTATGCATGGCAACCTGAAATGCATTCAGAGAAATCGCGCGGACGCCCAACTGATTGATCGCCATTGCCATCAGAGCAACGGACATTTGCTCTCCAATAGTATAAAGCATGTCCATCTCGCGTTTTGGCGGATTAGGATTGATATCCCTTGCCATATCGATCAGTTCGTCTGTATATTTCCCCATAGCTGACAGAACGACGATCACATCATTTCCTTTCTCATATTCTGCAATGCATCGCTTTGCCACATGAAAAATGCGTTCTTTGTTGGCAACTGAGGTGCCCCCAAATTTTTTTACGATCAGCATGTTTTCCTCCTGCAGTAAGAATTTTCTGTTTGAACTTCTCACAGTTCTATGGTGTCTATTATAACTTTTTTTGTCCCATTTGAAAAGAGACTGGACTTAACAGAATGCAAAAAATGACAGTTTGCATACAATTTGAAGATTGATGTGGAACGAAAAAGGGAATAGAATAGAAGGAAAAAGGAAAGGATGTATGGATATGGAAAAAAACAAATGGCTGCAGGGACTTCGTGAGGCGGAGCGGGAAATCCGTCAAAAGCCTTTGGTTTCCGCGGTGTACCTGCTGCTTCGGGCAAGTATCATCATTTGTCTAATTGCTCAGTTTTTTAACCGGAATTTTGAAAATATGTTCCTCTGCGTGCTGTCTTTGGTGCTGCTTTTAATGCCGACTGTGCTGGAACATAAGTTAAAAATTGATTTCCCAGATACGATGGAGATCATTATCATGCTGTTTATCTACGCGGCTGAGATTTTAGGGGAAATCCGTTCCTTTTATCTGACATATCCCTATTGGGATACCATGCTGCATACACTGAACGGATTTTTATGTGCAGCGATCGGGTTTTGTCTGGTTGATTTTTTTAATCGGAATGAACGTTTTTCTTTGGAATTATCGCCGGCATTTATGGCAATTGTGGCGTTTTGTTTTTCTATGACGATTGGTGTGCTGTGGGAATTTTTCGAGTATACGATGGATCAGTTTTTTCTGTTTGACATGCAGAAGGATACTGTAGTTAATCTGATTTCTTCTGTAAGTCTGGATCCTTCATCGTCAAATGTGCCGGTTGTCATCAAACATATTACAGATGTCATAGTGGTAGCGGATGGTCAGGAAACTGCTCTGGGTCTGGGAGGATATCTGGATGTGGGACTTCATGATACCATGGCAGATCTGTTCGTAAATTTCATTGGTGCAGCAGTTTTTTCCATGATTGGGTATTGTTATGTAAAAAGCCGTGGAAAGGGAAGATTTGCCAGGAGGTTTATTCCACAGATCGTCAAAGATCAGGAGAACCATGCAGAATAAAGGAATAAAAGACAGGCAGGTGAGGAGGAATGGTTCACCTGTCTGTCTTTTATGCATGGCGATATGCCGATATTTATTACAATGTGATTCTAATGGGTAAGTAAACAGCTGTATATATAGCAAATGATCATGTTCCGTGCCTGGAATCGATCTGGTATTGAGATTTACAGCAAATTAAATAGAATCACAACATAATAATCAAAAAAACTATTTAAAAAAGCGACAAACTGTTGTATATTATAATTATAATATACCATAATCAATAAAAAATCAAGATACAATGTTGAAAAATATGTATAAAATTTTAACAATCGGATGGTGGGAGAACAATGGGTACTTATGAAAATGCAAGATTAAAAACAAAACAGAAGATTATCAAGGCTTTTTGGAATTTGTATCGTGAAAAAAGCATTGATAAAATTACGGTGAAGGATATCACGGATGCCTGCAAGATACATCGTGCCACATTTTATCTTCATTTTTCTGATGTCTATGCTGTATTGGAAGAGATGGAAGAGGAACTGTTAAGCGAATTACGTGATATCTGTCAATGCGATGCGGTGGATCTGGAGAGTCGATATGGAGTTGCACACAAGATTTATTTTCACTATCTCCGAAGATGGGAGTTTCTGCATTACATGCTGAAAGATCCGGCAGCGACTGGGTTTTCGGCGGCATACAAACAGATTCTGATCGATTATGTCTGTCGGTTAAATGGGATCCGGCTGTCAGATATGAAGACGAAGGAGCGGACAGTAGTGCAGGTAGTACTGAATGGTATGGCAGATATGTTTATTATCTGTGCAGATGAGGACAGGCTGACCTTTGATGATATGATGAATATCATCAAAGGTTATTCCTGTAATGGCATCACGAATGTTTTACGGGACAAATACCATATTTCACTGCACTTCGATCTCGACCCGAAAAATTGTACGGATGAGTGAGGCGCAGAATCACATCAGCTTGTGGTAGCCGAGGCGGACAGCACCGGCTTCGGAACCCTCTGCGAGTATCAGACTTCCGCACTGGACAAAACCATATTTGGCAAGTGCGCGCTGCATGGAACGATTGTCCGGGTGGGTATCGATGCGGACATTTTTATATCCAAGACTGCGCCCATATTCTTCGGAAAAAGCGAACAGCCTGGCAGCGATCCCCTGCCCTTTCCTGGCTTCATCCACGCAGACGCGATGGAACGCGCAGTACGGATCATCATTCAGCCATTGTCCATCAATATGTTCATAGCTTTTATCGGGACCGTGCACTACGGAAATCATGGCAATGATCTGACCTTCCTCTTCGAGTACATGGACATCCCGGTGGTCGATAGCAGTAGAAATCTCCTGCTCGTTTGGCGCTCCTTTCTGCCATTGATCGATGCCTCTGGCGCGAAAACCGGCAATGGCCTGTTCTGCAAGCTCGGTCAGTCTTTTTAAATCTTTTGGTTCAGCAAATCGATATATCATAATAGAAAACCTCCTGACAAATCGTTATAAATCTTCTATGAGTATACAGGTTGACATTGAGATTCGTCAACTGAAAATTGGCAAATCTAACAAATAAGTGGGAAGAAATGTCGGATTATGCATTTAATATTGCATAAAAAGTTTCGGGAAAAATGTGCAAATTCGTATATTGTTTTTCTGAAAAAACACTGGACGAAAACGACATTTTATGAGAAAATATTTGTAAGTATGGTGTGATAAATTTAACAAAAGGTGGTTGTTGTTTTTTGTTAAACGCGTACTTCACGACATTACATAGTTGAAAGGAGTTTTAACATGATTTATTCACATGAAGTAGAGAAGATGTGCACAGTTGCACAGGGCGTTCATCATGGAGCCGCTCCGATTCCGGAAGAAGCAAAATGGGTAAAGTCCAAACAGGTTTCTGATATTTCCGGTTTGACCCACGGCATTGGCTGGTGTGCTCCGCAGCAGGGTGCATGTAAGCTGACCCTGAACGTCAAAGAGGGTATCATTCAGGAAGCACTGGTTGAGACGATTGGATGTTCCGGTATGACTCACTCTGCAGCTATGGCATCTGAAATTCTTCCTGGCTTAACTGTATTAGAAGCTCTGAATACCGACCTGGTATGTGATGCTATCAATACCGCTATGAGAGAATTATTCTTACAGATCGCTTACGGCAGAACCCAGAGTGCATTCTCTGAGGAAGGTCTGGCTATCGGCGCTGGTCTGGAAGATTTAGGTAAAGGTCTGCGTTCCCAGGTTGGTACCATGTATGGTACTCTGAAAAAAGGTCCTCGTTACCTGGAGATGGCAGAGGGTTATGTAACCGGTATTGCTCTGGACGAAGAAGACCAGATCATCGGTTACCAGTTCGTAAGCCTTGGCAAGATGACTGACTTTATCAAGAAGGGTGATGACCCGAACACCGCTTGGGAGAAAGCAAAAGGTCAGTATGGTCGTGTTGCTGATGCAGTAAAGATCATTGACCCACGTCAGGAATAATTTGAGGAGGACTAAAAATCATGGCATTATTTGAATCATATGAGAGACGTATCAAACAGATTGATGCAGTTTTAAACAGCTATGGCATTGCTTCCATCGAGGAAGCTGAGAAGATCACCAAGGACGCAGGCCTTGATGTGTACAAACAGGTTGAGAGCATTCAGCCGATCTGCTTCGAGAACGCAAAGTGGGCTTATACCGTTGGCGCAGCAATTGCTATCAAGAAAGGCTGCAGAAGAGCAGCTGATGCAGCAGCAGCTATCGGCGAAGGTATTCAGGCTTTCTGTATCCCGGGTTCTGTTGCTGACCAGCGTAAAGTAGGTCTTGGTCATGGTAACCTGGGCAAGATGCTTCTGGAAGAAGAGACAGATTGCTTCGCATTCCTGGCAGGTCACGAGTCTTTCGCAGCAGCTGAGGGTGCAATCGGTATCGCTGAGAAAGCCAACAAAGTTCGTCAGAAACCTCTGCGTGTCATCCTGAATGGTTTAGGAAAAGACGCTGCACAGATCATTGCAAGAATCAACGGATTTACTTATGTTGAGACCGAGATGGACTACTACACCGGCGAAGTAAAAGAACTGTGGAGAAAATCTTACTCCAACGGTCCGCGTGCAAAAGTAAACTGCTACGGCGCTAATGATGTTCGTGAAGGCGTTGCTATCATGTGGAAAGAGAACGTTGATGTTTCCATCACCGGTAACTCCACAAACCCGACCCGTTTCCAGCATCCGGTAGCTGGTACTTACAAGAAAGAGTGCCAAGAGAAAGGCAAGAAATACTTCTCCGTAGCTTCCGGCGGCGGTACCGGACGTACCTTACATCCAGATAACATGGCAGCAGGTCCGGCTTCCTACGGTATGACAGATACCATGGGTCGTATGCACTCTGATGCACAGTTTGCAGGTTCTTCTTCCGTTCCGGCTCATGTAGAGATGATGGGTCTGATCGGTGCCGGTAACAACCCAATGGTTGGTATGACCGTTGCAGTTGCAGTTTCCATCGAGGAAGCAGCAAAGGCTGGAAAGTTCTAAGATTTATTAGAGTTTTCGGCTGAAGAAACAAGGAACAGAACAAGATAAGGCGCGAAAAGAGGACGATCCCCTTTTATCAAAGGAATCGTCCTCTTATTGTGCATCAGGATTCCGTACAGTGATATCCATCCTGGACCGCTACCGTTTTTCCTTCCTCCGCTGTTCTCCGACGCCTTATTCCTGCAAAAACAGAGCCGGAAATATTATGCCATACACTGAAAATCGCCCCTGGCAGCGTTGCCAGAGGATTTGCTGCAAAGTTCGCTGTCGCAAGGGACACTGCTAATCCGCTGTTCTGCATGCCGACTTCAATCGCAATTGCCGTCGCTCTGGAATACTCCACCTTGAGCAGTTTTGCAGCCATCAGTCCCAATCCCATACCAAACAGATTATGCAGTGCCACTACACACAATACCAGCACGCCGCAGCTAACAATTTTTTCCGCATTGTTTGCCACAATACCAGAAATAATCATTACGATGGATACCACCGAGATAATCGGTAGCATCTCCGAAATTTTCTGAATCTGTCTGCCAAACAGACTGCGGATCAGAACGCCGAAAAGTACTGGAACCAGAATCACCTTTACGACCGAAAGCACCATCGCCCAGAAAGAAACTTCTACCCAGGCTCCTGCCAGAACATATACCAGCATCGGTGTCATAATCGGTGCGGCAAGTGTGGAGACAATGGTCATACCAACGGAAAGTGCTACATCACCTCCTGCTATATAAGTGATAACATTGCTGGCTGTGCCTCCTGGACAACATCCCACCAGAATCACTCCGATCACCAGATCTTCCGGAAGGTGAAATACTACTGCAAGAATCCATGCGACCAGCGGCATTACGGTATACTGTGCAATACAGCCGATAATCACTTCTTTTGGTCTGGAAAAGACTACCTGAAAATCTCCGCTTTTAATCGTAAGTCCCATGCCGAACATCGCTACGCCCAGGAAAATGGACGTATACTTTGTAGTCCAGGCAAATCCATCCTGCCAGAAGAAAGACAGGATAGAAAAGAAAATTATAATTACCCCAATATATTTTGTCAGCAGAGAGCTGATTGTTCCTATTTGTTTCATAAATTTTTCCATGGATTACACCTCATAGCTGAAATTATCAATCAGACGGGTTTTTCCGATATACACCGCCATCGCTACAAGAACATTTCGATCTACTTTATCAACCGGCTGCATTGTATCTGCATCCACCATGGAAACATAATCAATTTTTGCCAGAGGTTCTGCCTCAATAATTGCACACATCTGTGAGAGCACTTCCTGGGCGGTCACACCTGGTCCAATCACCCTCTGACCAAGTGCAATCGCTTTAGACAGGCAGAGCGCTGCCTTTCTCTCATCTGCATTCAGATATGTATTTCTGGAAGATTTCGCAAGTCCGTCTTCTTCCCGCACGATCGGACATCCTATGATTTGGATATCAAAGTTCAGATCCTTCACCATCTTGCGGATAATCGCAAGCTGCTGTGCATCCTTCTGTCCAAAATACGCTCTGTCCGGTGTTACGATATTGAAAAGCTTTGATACGACCGTGCAGACTCCCTTAAAATGGATCGGGCGTGTTTTCCCGCAAAGTGTCTCAGAAAGCAGATCAATGCTGACAAATGCATGGGGAGCGCTGTACATATCCGATGGTTCCGGATTGAAAATCAGATCTGTCCCCAGGCTTTCACACAGTTCGCAGTCTCTCTTAAAATCTCTCGGGTATGCCTCCAGGTCTTCATTGGGGCCGAACTGCGTCGGATTGACAAAATCTGATACAACAACGATATCATTCTCCTGACGGCATCTCTGAATCAGGCTGGCATGTCCTTCATGGAGGAATCCCATCGTCGGGACCAGTCCGATCGTCTTTCCTTCCAGTTTCCATGCCTTGATCAAAGCTCTTGTTTCCTCTACTGTTTTTGTTACCTGCATTTTGAAATTCTCCTCTTCTTTATAGATTCGAAGATAGCCTCTTTCTGAATTCACTGTCTCTTTCATAAATGGATTATAACGATTCCATATCTTTTAATAACCCATGCTTTTCATAGCTGGTAATCCGGCTGATTTTATTCTTCTCATCCACAAAGACAACTGCAGGTCTCCATGTTCTGGCTTCTTCCGGCTCGTAACTGCCGTAAGCCATAATAATTACTTTATCACCTTTACTTACGCATCTTGCTGCTGCCCCGTTCAGACAGATCATACCGCTGCCGCGTTCGCCGCAGATGGTGTAAGTCTCAAATCTGCTGCCGTTGTTCACGTCCACAATCTGGACTTTCTCATATTCCAGAATTCCGGCGGCTTCCAGCAGCTCTTCATCGATCGTGATGCTTCCCACATAATCCAGCTCTGCCTGGACCACCGTGGCACGATGAATCTTTCCTTTTAACATCTCAATTGTCATTTCAAAGTTCCTTTCTTTGCAGAGATGCAGGCGCATCTCCTGAGTCCTATTTTGTTAAAATATAAGCTCTTTTTGTATCAAAGGTATGAAATAACAGTGAATCAGACAGAGTATAGTTTTGCACGCAAATACTATCTCCGATGCCGATTATACTCAGGTCTGCAGAGAATTGTCAAGACTCAAACCATAGGAAACAGGACTGATTTTTTCAGTAAAGATGGCAGGACGTCTTTCAAATTTGCCTTTTATGTGGTAAAATTTCATAAAAGATTATTTACAGGAGGATATCGGATTATGTCATATGTAAAAAGTGAATTTGGAACAATGCCGCAAGGCACTGCCGTATACCGTTACACCCTGACAAATACCAAAGGCGTTTCGGCATCCTTTACTGATTTGGGGGGAATCTGGCTGACGATGACGGTTCCGGATCGTGATGGAAACTTGGGTGACGTGATTCTTGGGTATGACCGTGTGGAAACGGTTATGAGTGAATCAGGACATCTGGGTGAACCGGTGGGACGCAATGCCAATCGTATCGGTGACGCGAAATTTACATTGAATGGTGTTTTGTACCAGTTGGCGGTTAATAATGGTGGAAGACATAATCTTCACAGTGGACCTGATTATTATCGCGATCGTGTTTGGGATACGGTTGTAAAAGAAGAAAAAGAGGGAACGAAAATCACGTTTTCCTTACATAGTCCGGATGGGGATCAGGGATATCCGGGCAATGCGGATATTCAGGTTTCCTATACATTGACAGAGGACAACAGCCTGAAACTGGATTATTCCATGACAGCCGATGCGGATACGGTTGCGAATTTTACGAACCATGTTTATTTTAACCTGAATGGGCATGATTCCGGAAATGTTTTGAGTCAGAAAGTCTGGATCGATGCAGATACATTTACCATTACAGACGATGGGATGATTCCGACTGGCGAGCTGGTTCCGGTTGCCGCAACGCCGATGGATTTTACGGTGATGAAACCAATTGGACAGGATATTGACGCAGATTATAAGCCGCTGAAGCTGGGAAAAGGATATGATCACAACTGGGCGCTGAATCATCCTGCAGGTCAGTTAGCTTTGTCAGCGAAAGCGGAATCAGAGGAAAGCGGACGCACTCTGGAAGTATACACCGATCTTCCTGGCGTGCAGTTTTATACAGGCAATTCCCTGAAATCCGAGAAAGGCAAGGGCGGTACGGCGTATCATGCAAGAGATGGTTACTGTTTTGAAACGCAGTATTTCCCGGATGCGGTCAATAAGCCGCAGTTTGCATCTCCGATTTTAAAAGAGGGGGATGTGTATCGTACAACTACCATCTATAAATTTGGCGTGAAATAAAGAAGGTGACCTTGCGTATGTGGCTGATATTTGCGATTCTCTCTGCGGTTTTTGCAGCACTGACTTCCATTCTGGCAAAAGTCGGAATTGAGGGCGTGAATTCGAATCTGGCAACTGCGATCCGGACGGTTGTGGTGGTGTTTATGTCCTGGGGAATGGTGTTTCTTACAAATGCACAAAATGGTCTGGTATCAATCAGCAGCAGGAGCTGGCTGTTTTTGATTCTGTCTGGTTTGGCGACCGGTGCATCCTGGCTTTGTTATTACCGGGCGCTGCAGATTGGTCAGGCGTCTAAGGTGGTTCCGATTGACAAGCTGAGCATCGTCATCACGTTAATTCTGGCATTTGTATTCCTGAAGGAAGAATTTACATGGAAATCTCTGGTTGGCTGTATCCTGATTACGGCCGGCACGCTGATCATGGTGTTATAAATCGAAAATCACTTGCAAAAGAGAGCATACAGTGTTATAATCCAACCATTGAATTCATGAAACCGATGATTAAGAGTAGTAGTGATAACAGCGAGATTCCAGAGAGCTGCCGGTGGTGGGAAAGCAGTATTTCAAGTTATGATGAATGGACTTATGAGGGCAGCCTGAAAGCATCTGATGCAAGTAGGCGCTGACGGAAGATCCCGACCGTGACTCGGGAAACGCATGTTGGTGCGTACTCATTAGGTGGCTAACAGAATTTAACTTCTGTCCTTTTGGGGGCAGGAGTTTTTGTTTTATAGAAACTGTTTCCTATGAATCAAAAAACTCCTTTACGACCGCATGAACACAGGAAACTCCCATGTCCGCTGCTGCGGGCGATACAATAGTTGAAAGGAAAAATGACGATGGCAAAGATTATTTTAACCGGTGACAGGCCGACAGGAAGACTTCATGTAGGACATTATGTAGGTTCTTTGAGAAGACGTGTAGAACTCCAGAATTCAGGAGAATTTGATAAGATTTTTATTATGATCGCAGATGCACAGGCATTGACGGATAATTTTGAAAATCCGGGAAAGGTTCGTCAGAATATTTTGGAAGTTGCTCTGGATTATCTGTCTGCAGGTTTGGATCCGAAGCGGTCAACTTTGTTTATTCAGTCGCAGATTCCGGAACTTACGGAACTGACATTTTATTATATGAATCTGGTGACCGTATCCAGACTGCAGCGCAATCCTACTGTAAAATCTGAGATTCAGATGCGTAATTTTGAAGCAAGTATTCCGGTTGGATTTTTCTGTTATCCGATCAGCCAGGCAGCGGACATCACTGCCTTTAAAGCAACGACGGTTCCGGTTGGAGAAGACCAGCTTCCTATGATCGAGCAGACCAGAGAAATCGTCCGCAAATTCAACAGTATTTATGCGGAAACGCTGGTTGAGCCGGAGGTGCTTCTGCCGGATAATGAAGCATGTATGCGCCTTCCGGGTATTGACGGAAAGGCAAAAATGAGCAAGTCTCTGGGCAACTGTATCTATCTTGCAGATGATCCGAAGGATGTCCAGAAAAAGATTATGAGCATGTACACGGACCCGCTGCACCTGCGTGTGGAAGATCCGGGTCATATTGAAGGCAACTGTGTATTTACCTATCTGGATGCATTCTGCAAACCGGAGCATTTTGGAAGATATCTGCCGGATTATGCAAACCTGGATGAACTGAAAGAGCATTACCAGAGAGGTGGTCTTGGTGATGTCAAGATTAAGAAATTCCTGAATAAGATCCTTCAGGAAGAGCTGGAGCCGATTCGTGCCCGCAGAAAAGAATATGAGAAAGATATTGCTGCCGTTTATGATATTCTGAAAGAGGGCAGCGAGGTTGCACGCCAGACCGCAGCACAGACGCTGGATGAGGTTAAGAGTGCGATGCGTATCAATTATTTTGATAACCGGAGTCTGCTGGAAGAGAGAAAATAAGCAGGAAACAAAATGCCGGTTGACACTGCCTGAAAATTGTGATACATTCATCACAATTGAATATGGAGCGGTCAGGTGTCGGAAGAATGGGATTCCATTGGTTCCGATGAAAAGGGAAACAGGTGCAAATCCTGTACGAACTCGTCACCGTAATTAGGGAGCAGATGCCAATATGTCACTGGGGAACCGGGAAGGCGGCAGATGCGATGATCTTTCAGCCGGGAGACCTGCCTGAACGTTGTACAGAAACGTTTGTTTCAAGCCACGAGTAACTGGTTGTACGTGTGATATCACCTGTAACTGTGATGATGAAAAGCGGCTGCAGGGCTTATTTGGCACAGGAACCCTTTACCTTGATCCGGTAGAGGGTTTTCGTTTGCTATGCAGAAAAACAGACTGTTTTTGTACTTACATATCGAGAATAACAGGCAGGATTTCTGCAGAAAAGAGGAATTTTATTATGAAGAAAAAATCAACAGCATTATTTGCAGCGGTACTGGTGGGAAGCATTTTGGTGATCGGATGCGGAAGCAATAAAACAACCGAAACAACGGCACCTGCAGAAGAGAAAGCGGCAGCAGAAACGGAGGCAGTGACCGAATCAGACGCAGATGCAGACCAGGAGGCAGCAGATAACGTGGCAGCTCTGATTGATGCTATTTATGTACAGGAAAGAACGGATGAGACGGATAAACTGTGTGCAGATGCCAAAGCAGCGTGGGACGCATTGACGGATGTACAGAAGGAACTGGTGGAAGGTGAATTTGCTGATCCGGATTACTTTGGAAGAGATACCGGTGACGCGTCCAAGGATGATCCACGCAATCAGGATGAGATTGGGGAAAATGAAATTCTGGTAGTAAGCTTTGGTACTTCCTTTAATGACAGTCGTGTTGCAGATATCAAAGGCATCGAAGATGCACTGCAGGAGGCGAATCCGGACTGGTCTGTAAGAAGAGCATTTACGGCTCAGATCATCATCAATCATATTCAGGCGCGCGATGAGGAATGCATCGATAACATGGATCAGGCGTTGGAACGTGCGGCAGCCAATGGCGTGAAAAATCTGGTCGTGCAGCCGACACACCTGATGCATGGTTCAGAATATGATGAAATGATGGAGTGTCTGGAAGCATATCAGAATCAATTTGAAACGATCAAGGTTGCAGAGCCGCTTCTGGGTGAAGTAGGAAATGACGCTTCTGTCATCAACGATGATAAGAAAGCAGTGGCAGAAATTCTTACTGCAGAGGCAGTGAATGTGGCAGGATACGAGAGCCTGGATGCGGCAAAAGAAGACGGAACGGCATTTGTATTTATGGGTCACGGAACTTCTCACACTGCGAAGGTTTCCTATAGCCAGATGCAGGCTCAGCTGGATGCGCTTGGTTATGATAATGTGTTCGTGGGAACTGTAGAGGGCGAACCGGAAGAGACGGCTTGTGAGGCGGTGATTGAAGCAGTTGCAGCGGCTGGTTATACCAAAGTGATTCTGCGCCCGCTTATGGTAGTTGCTGGTGATCATGCGAACAATGATATGGCCGGCGAGGATGAAGATTCCTGGATCAGTATGTTTTTAGCTTCTGGTAAATTTGAAAGTGCGGAAGCACAGATTGCAGGTCTTGGCAGTATTGCAGGAATTCAGAACCTGTATGTGGAGCATACCGCAGAGGCGATGAACGAGTGAAGGGGAGTCTCAAGATCAACACTTCCGGATGGCGTCTATATGGCAGATTTTGATACGGACAGCAGTATGTTCCGTGTCAACGAAACCTGTGACGGAAAAGGAACCCTGACGGTGGAAAATGGCAGGATGACGATTCATATTTCTCTGGGTTCTAAGAATATTGTCAATCTGTATCCGGGACTTGCCGAGGATGCGGCAAAGGAAGGAGCAGTTCTGCTGGAACCGACCGTAGATTCGGTTACATACAGCGATGGCTGGAAAGAGGATGTGTTTGGTTTTGACGTACCGGTGCCGGTACTGGATGAAGAATTTGACCTTGCTCTGATTGGGAAAAAGGGAAAATGGTATGATCATAAGGTTCGCGTATCCACTCCGGAGTTTAACCGTGAACAAACAAGTTCTGAGGCGCTCAAAAGTCCTTTAAAAGAAGGAATGTATACCATAGAACTGACTTTTGAAGGCGGAAGCGGAAAGGCAGAAATTTTATCTCCGGCGCAGATTTATGTGTCGGATGACAAGGTTACTGCAACGGTGCAGTGGAACAGTCCCAACTATGATTATATGATCGTAAATGAGGAAAAATTTTCCCCGGTAAATACAGACGGGGATTCTGTTTTTGAAATTCCGGTTCTGGTTTTTGATGAACCGATGGGGGTCATTGGAGATACCGTGGCAATGAGTAAGCCGCATGAGGTGGAATATATGCTGATTTTCCATTCTGATACGATGAAAGTGGCTGAATAAGAGGATGAAAATGACAGGAAGAAAGAGAACAATTTTAAGCTGTATCTTATTAACAGGACTGTTGGGGCTTTGCAGCTGCGGCAGTCCTTCTTCCGATTTTTCCGGAAATGCAGTGGAAGAATCGGAGCAGGAGCTTGTGTATGAAAGCAGTGCAGAACTGCAGTATGCAGAAAATTTTAACATCGATTATTATCAAGGCGGGTATACGCTTTTGACCACGATAGATGGCACGAAAATTCTGACGGTTCCCGAGGAAAAAGAAGTGCCGAAAAATCCGGATGAAAATGTCATTTTGTTAAAGCAGCCAGTGGAAAATCTGTATCTGGTAGCATCTGGTACGATGGATATGTTTTGCGAGCTGGATGCGCTGGATTCCATCCGACTGTCCGGTCAGAAGACAGAGGGATGGTATCTGGAAAAAGCAAAAAATGCCATGGAGCAGGGCAAGATCCTTTACGCAGGAAAATACGATAAACCAGATTATGAATTGATCGTGTCAGAGGACTGTTCGCTGGCAGTCGAAAACCGGATGATCACTCATGCACCAGAGGTGGTAGAAAAACTGGAAAGTTTTGGAATCCCGGTGTTAATTGACTATTCTACATATGAAAACCATCCTCTTGGCCGTGTGGAATGGATTCGTTTTTGGGGTGCACTTTTGGGAAAAGAGGAACGTGCTGAGGCACTTTATTCGGAACAGCTGGAAATCCTGAACCGAATTTCTTCGGATGAAAAAACGGACAAGACGGTGGCATTCTTTTTTATTAATTCAAACGGCATGGTTCAGGTGCGAAGGACGTCGGATTATGTGCCGAAGATGATTGAACTAGCAGGCGGGACGTATATTTTTAAAAACTTGGGAGATGACGATTCTTCGCGCTCCACCATGAATATTCAGATGGAAGATTTTTATGCTGCAGCAAAAGATGCCGATTATCTGATTTACAACAGTTCCATCGACGGAGGTGTGAAAACCGTGGAGGAGTTGTTGGATAAGAGCAGTCTTCTTGCTGATTTTAAGGCGGTAAAAGAAGGAAATATCTGGTGCACGACCAATGATTTATATCAGCAGTCGATGTCGATTGGATATCTGATTGAAGATATGCATCGAATGCTTCGGGACGAAGATAAAAACGAAGATGATATGAAATATTTATTTCGTGTGAAGTGACATGCCCACAAAGGTAAATAGCAGCAGGAAAGGAGCCGGATCATGCAGAATGGGTTACAAAAAAGAAAAACAGGACGATGGATTATCTCGTTTGCACTGCTGTTGACGGCAGTTTTTCTGTTTTTTGTCGGAAATATCTGCATCGGAAGCGTATCGGTTTCCATGCGTGAAATTATCCGATTTTTTACCGGGAAACATCTGGAAGAAAAGACATTTCGAATTCTCTGGAATATTCGATTTCCGCGGGCAATCGCAGCCATGATTTTAGGCGGTGCACTGGCACTTTCCGGATATCTTTTGCAGACCTTCTTCCACAACCCGATCGCAGGTCCCTTTATTCTTGGTATTTCTTCCGGAGCTAAGATGGTGGTGGCACTTGTGATGGTGTTTTGTCTGGGAAGATCCATTCGTCTGAGTTCGGCAGCTATGATATTTGCAGCGTTTCTTGGTGCTATGCTTTCTATGGGATTCGTTCTTTTGATGTCGCGGAGAGTGAAGCAGATGTCTTTGCTGGTTATCAGCGGAATCATGATCGGGTATATCTGTTCTGCTGTTACAGAATTTGTGGAAACTTTCGCAGATGACGCAGAGATTGTAAATCTCCATAACTGGTCAAAGGGCAGTTTTTCCGGCATGGAATGGGAGCATGTGGGAATCATGACCGTGGTTGTTCTGGCATCGTTTGTCTGCATATTTTTTCTTTCCAAACCATTGAGTGCCTATCAGCTGGGGGAATCCTATGCCCGGAATATGGGAGTACGGGTGCGTCTGCTGCGCGTTTTGATGGTTGTGTTTTCCAGTATTCTTTCTGCTTGTGTGGTGGCATTTGCCGGTCCGATTTCTTTTGTAGGAGTGGCGGTTCCCCATCTGATCAAAGGAATGTTGGGAACGACAAAACCACTTTTGATGATACCGGCGTGTTTTTTGGGAGGCAGTGTATTCTGCCTGTCCTGTGATCTGATTGCCCGCACGATTTTTGCACCTACGGAAATGAGTATCAGTACGGTAACAGCAGTCTTTGGTGCGCCGATTGTTCTGTGGGTCATGGCAAAACGCAGAAAGGAGTAGGAAACATGACAGAGTATTACTTTACAGCAGAAAATATGTGCGTCGGTTATGACCGGGAACCCTTGATAAGAAACATGGAAATTCGTCTGAAGAAAGGAGAGATCCTGACACTGATCGGACCGAATGGAGCCGGAAAATCCACAATTTTAAAAAGCATTGCAAGGCAGTTAAAATTAATCGATGGAGTCATTTTTCTTGATAAAAGAAAATTGTCTGAATTTTCCGGAAAAGAGCTTTCCCAGACGATGTCTGTGGTTCTGACAGAAAAAATACACACAGAAATGATGACCTGTGAAGATGTGGTGGCGACAGGAAGGTATCCATATACCGGACGATTTGGCATTTTATCAAAGACGGATGAACAGATCGTGAAAGAGGCGATGGAGCTGGTTCATGTCATGGAAATCCGGGATCAGGATTTTACAAGGATCAGTGATGGACAGCGGCAGCGGGTCATGCTTGCCAGAGCGATTTGTCAGGAGCCGGAAATCATCATTCTGGATGAACCGACGTCCCATCTTGACATCAAATATAAGTTGGAGTTTTTGACGATCCTGCAGGAAATGCGAAGAAAAAAGGGGTTGACCGTCATTATGTCTTTACATGAGCTGGAGTTGGCAGAGCGGATTTCAGACAAGGTTCTCTGCATTCATGGCGAGCAGCCGGAGCGGTTCGGAACTCCGGAGGAAGTGTTTGACGCAGATTATATTGCACGTTTGTTTTCCATTTCCGCAGATGGATTTGATGCTGCTGACCGAAGTGTTCTGCGCGGTGGGAAAGGGACCATAAGCTGCAGCGAAAGGATCATAGAAAAGGTGATATCACAATGGCAAAAGTAATCATGGTGCAGGGTACAATGTCCAATGCGGGAAAAAGTTTTCTGGTGGCCGGTCTTTGCCGGATCTTTAAACAGGATGGATACCGGGCGGCACCGTTTAAATCACAAAATATGGCACTGAATTCATTTATCACAGAGGAAGGACTGGAAATGGGACGGGCGCAGGTGATGCAGGCAGAAGCGGCGGGAATCAAGCCGTCGGTCTGCATGAATCCGATTCTTTTAAAACCGACTGATCATACGGGCTCCCAGGTGATTGTAAATGGAGAAGTTTTGGGAAACATGAGTGCCAGAGACTATTTTTCTTATAAACAAAAGCTGGTTCCGGACATTCAGAAAGCGTTTTGCAAGCTGGAAGAAATGGCAGATATCATTGTGATCGAAGGAGCCGGAAGTCCGGCAGAGATCAATTTGAAAGAGCATGATATTGTCAATATGGGCATGGCGAAAATGGTGGACGCGCCGGTGCTTCTGGTCGGAGATATCGACCGAGGTGGTGTCTTTGCACAGCTTCTGGGAACGCTGATGCTCCTGGAGGAAGAGGAAAAAGCAAGGGTAAAAGGACTGATCATCAACAAATTTCGTGGAGATAAAACAATTCTGGATTCCGGGATTGCCATGTTAAACGAGCGTGGGAACGTTCCTGTGGTTGGTGTGGTTCCTTATATGGAACTGGCGCTGGAAGATGAGGACAGCCTGACGGAACGATTTGATAAAAAAGAAATTTCCTGCATCGATCTTGCTGTCATCCGTTATCCGAGAATTTCTAATTTTACGGATTTTAATGTGTTTGAACAGATTCCGGGCGTTTCGGTACGTTATGTTACCAGTGTCCGTGAACTGCAGCATCCGGATATGATTTTTCTCCCCGGCAGTAAAAATACGATGGAGGATCTCAGGTGGATGCGGCAGAATGGATTGGAAGCAGCAGTCAAGAAAGCATCGGGGCAGATTCCGCTGTTTGGTATCTGCGGAGGTTACCAGATGCTTGGAATGGAGATCGATGACCCGGAAGGGACAGAAAGCGGCGGTTGGATGCGCGGCATGGAAATGCTGCCTGTAAAAACGACTTTAAAAGCAAAAAAGACCCGGTGTCAGACGGTGGGGACGGTACCGGAATTGCAGGGGATTTTTGCAGATTTAACTGGCAGTTGTTACGAAGGGTATGAGATTCACATGGGAGAATCGGTGATGATGCAGGAAGAGTACATGGGAAGCCAGAATGGGCAGGCATCGATACCTGCCGTGGTATGCGGAAAGAATCCAAATGTGTATGGAACTTATATCCACGGAATCTTTGATCAGGCGGATATGGCTGCTTTACTTGTTCAGAAGCTGGCAGAAAAAAAGGGAGTGGGATTAGAAGAATATGCGGTGATGGATTATCAGAAATTTAAGGAACAGCAGTATGATAAACTGGCAGAAACATTGAGAACATATCTGGATATGGAGGCAATTTATGGAATGCTCAAAGAAGCGGATCTCGGGATCTGTTGATCGAAAAGAACTGGAACAGTTGTCGATTGTGTCTCCGGATGAGCAGGTGAGAAAAAACGTAAAAGACAACTGGGACAGTGTGGCAAAACCTCTGGATGGTTTGGGCAGATTTGAATTGTTGACAGCTCAAATCGGAGCCATTGCCGGCACGGATAAGCTGGACATCAGCAAAAAAGCGGTTCTGATCATGTGTGCGGATAATGGAATTGTGGAGGCAGGGATCAGCCAGTCCGGACAGGAAGTAACGGCAATTGTCGCAGAAAATATGACGCGAAATCAGTCTTCGGTCTGTAAAATGGCAAAGCAGATTGGTGCAGATACGATACCGGTTGATATTGGTATCAATCGAGCTGAGCCGATTTTTGGTGTTCTGGACAGAAAAGTACGCTGCGGTACACGCAATTTTCAAAAAGAACCGGCTATGACTGAAGAAGAAACGGTACGTGCGATCATGGTTGGCATCGATTTGGTATGTGAGTGCAAAAAAGCCGGTTATAATCTTTTGGCAACCGGCGAGATGGGAATTGGCAATACCACGACCAGCAGTGCGGTTGCGGCTGCATTGCTTCACTGCAAAGCAGAAAAGGTAACAGGAAGAGGAGCTGGTCTTGACGATGAGAAATTGGTACGCAAAAAGCAAGTCATTCAGGAAGCGATTGATCACTGGAATCTTTATCATGCAGATCCGTTGACTGTTCTTCAGACGGTAGGAGGATTAGACATTGCGGGACTTGTCGGCGTCTGTATCGGTGGAGCCTGCTGTCATATTCCGATCGTTCTGGACGGAGTCATCAGTCTGGCAGCAGCATTGGCGGCAGAGCGGATACTTCCCGGGACAAAAGAATATCTGATTCCATCTCATAAGGGCAAAGAACCGGCGGTTCATATGCTTTTGGAAGCGCTTGGAATGGATGCCATGCTTCAGGCGGATATGGCACTGGGGGAAGGAACCGGCGCGGTGATGATGATGGCACTTTTGGACATTGCACTCAGCGTTTACAGCAGTCGTACTACGTTTTCCGATATTCAGATGGATCAGTATGAAAGGTATGAAACGTTATGATGACACTTGTGATCGGCGGAAGCGGAAGTGGAAAATCTGCTTATGCAGAGCAGTATGTGCAATCAATCTCGGACGGGCTGGATAAATATTATCTGGCGACGATGCAGGTGTTTGGAGATGAAGGAAAACGCAAGGTGGAACGACACCGGAATATGAGAAAAGATAAAGGCTTTACGACCGTAGAGCAGCCGGATTCGATCGCAAATGTTTTGAAACGGATATCGTGTCCGGAACGTTCAGCGGCGCTTTTGGAATGTATATCAAACCTGACTGCCAATGAAATGTTTACAGACAAGGGAACAACGAAAGCACAGGAAACGGTGCGTCGTGTAGTGTCCGATGTTGCCGTATTGCAAAAACAGATCAGGCATCTGGTTATTGTTACCAATAATGTATTTGAAGATGGAAATTTATACGATGAGAGTACGATGGAGTACATACAGGCAATGGGATTGATCAACCGGACACTGGCAGAAATGGCGGATGAGGTCATGGAACTGGTGGTTGGAATTCCTGTTATCATAAAGAAAGGCAGATAATATGAAACTGATCAGACCGCTGATGATCGCAATTTCTATTTATTCCAGAATTCCGGTTCCTCAATTTCAGTGGAACGAGGAAGATATGAGATACATGATGTGCTTTTTTCCCTGGATCGGGGCAATCATCGGCATTCTTTTATATGGGTGGAGTCGTGCTGCAGCGTTTCTTGGAATCGGAATATTTGGGTATACCCTGATTGGCGCGGCAATTCCGCTTGGCATTACGGGTGGATTTCATGTAGACGGATTTATGGATACGATGGATGCCTTTCATTCCTGGCAGCCCAAAGAGAAAAAACTGGAAATTTTAAAAGACTCTCATATCGGAGCATTTTCTGTGATCATGCTGGCATTTTATGGTATGATTTATCTGGCTGCATTTTCGGAAATCAAGGATCGGAATGTATTGAAAATTGTGTGTGCAGGATTCTTTCTGGCACGGATATTAAGCGGAATCGGAGTTGTGTCATTTCCCTGCGCGAAGCACGACGGACTGCTTTATACGTTTGCGGACAGCGCACAGAAGCGAAATGTCAGGATCGCTTTGTATGTGCAGGGAATCCTGGCAGTCCTGTTTATGATGATGCAGGACCTGATTTCAGGAATATGCATTGCTTCTGCAGCATTTGGAACCTTTGGATATTATTACCGGAGATGCAAAAAAGAATTAGGCGGCATTACGGGAGATACAGCGGGATATTTTGTCCTGGTCTGTGAAGAAGCTATGGTGGTCATGGCAGCAGCCGTGAATGTGATAGGATGGATGAAATGAAGCTGATAATTGGCGGATATGCACAGGGAAAATTACATTATGTGTTAAAAAAAGAAGCCGGAACAACTATGTCTGTTTATGACCGGGAACTTCCGGCAGAAATTGCAGGACAGGATGTTGTGGTCATTGACCATCTGCACCTGTGGATTCGAAAAAGGCTGATGGAGGGAGTTGAACCGGAAAACGAAATTTTTGATTTTGTGGAACAAAATCCGGATTGTATCCTGATCAGCGATGAAATTGGAAACGGCATTGTCCCAATCGATTCTTTTGAACGAGAGTACCGGGAAAAAACCGGACGGATTTTGGTCAAACTGGCTCAAAAGGCAGAGCAGGTGGAACGTATTTTCTGCGGGATCAGTCAGAAAATCAAGGGATAAAATGAAAAGATAAAATGGTAGGATAATATGGATTTATATACGCATATGGCTGCATTTGCCGGTGGATTTTTGTTAGATTTATGGTTTGGCGATCCCTGCTGGATGCCGCATCCGATCCGGCTGATCGGAACGATGATTTCCAGGACTGAAGCGTGGCTCTGGAAAAAGGAAGAACAGCGGGATTCAAGAAAAGAATTTCGCAGGGGAATCGGACTGGTGTGTGTGGTGTTGACAGGAACCGCGATGCTGTTTGGGATGATTTTTGGACTTTCTTATTTTTTGAATCCTTTTTTGGGGATGGTTGTGGAGATGATCATGACTTATCAGATCCTGGCAGCGAAATGCTTAAAAACAGAAAGTATGAAGGTTTATGATTGTTTAAAAAAGAAGGATCTGGAGTCGTCAAGAACGGCAGTTTCCATGATCGTAGGAAGAGATACTGCGGTTCTGGATGAGATTGGTGTGGCGAAAGCAGCGATTGAAACCGTGGCAGAAAATACTTCGGACGGTGTCATTGCACCGATGCTTTATACAGCAGTCGGAGGTCCGGTGCTGGGACTCCTTTATAAGGCTGTCAATACGATGGATTCCATGGTCGGTTATAAAAATGAGCGATATCTGTACTTTGGCAGAGCGGCTGCAAAACTGGATGATCTGGTGAATTTTCTTCCTGCCAGACTGAGCGCTTATTTGATGATTCTGGCAGCATTCTGCAGCGGAAAAGCGTATTCAGGAAAGCAGGCGCTTGCCGTATGGAAACGGGACCGCCGCAAACATGCGAGCCCCAATTCTGCGCAGACAGAAGCAGTATGCGCCGGTGCTCTGGGCATTCAGCTGGCAGGAGATGCCAGCTATTTTGGCAAGGTAGTAAAGAAACCCTATATTGGTGATGCCGTTCGTCCTGTAGAATACGAGGACATCCGGAGAGCCAATCATTTAATGTACCAGACAGCATGGTTCTGCCAGATTTTATGCCTTGCGGGATTGACGATTGCATGTCTGATTTTGAGAGAGTAAAGAAAGGACCGGATCAACATGGATATGATACATGGGGGAGATATTTATCGCAATCAGGTGAAGCTTGATTTTTCTGTGAATGTCAATCCGTTCGGTGTGCCGGAGGCGGTGCGCAATGCTTTGCACAATGCAGTGGATTGGTGCAGCGTTTACCCGGATATCCGGGAAGAAAAACTGCGGAATTCCGTGAGTGCCATGCTGCAGGTTCCGGGCGATGATCTGGTATTTGGAAACGGTGCTTCGGAACTTTTTATGGCAATCATCCATGCGCTTCAGCCGTCTCAGGTGGTGATTCCGGTTCCTTCCTTTTATGGTTATGAACATGCAGCAAAAGCAGTAACAGAACATATCCGTTATTATCAGATGAGAGAGGAAGATGGTTTCCTGCCAAAAGAAGATCTGTTGGGATTTTTAAATGAGGAAACGGACCTTTTGTTCCTTGCAAATCCCAACAATCCTACGGGGGCATTGATGAAAAAAGATGCTTTGCTCCGGCTGCTTACCCATTGTAAAAGACGTCGGATAGCGGTGGTGCTGGATGAATGTTTCATTGAATTTTGCGGAGAGCAGGAATCGATGCTGGATATGGTTTCAGAATTTGAAAATCTGATCCTGGTCCGTGCTTTTACAAAAATTTATGCGATACCGGGCGTGCGGCTGGGATATCTGGTATGTGGAAATCCACTGCTTCGTGAACGGATCAGGCGGCAGCTTCCGGAGTGGAATCTGTCAGTATTTGCACAGGCTGCAGGTGCGGCATGTGCAAAGGAAAGAGAGTTTTTGTTAAAAACGGCAGATTATGTCAGAGAAGAACGCAGGTTTCTTGCTGAAGGATTTCAAAAGCTGGAAAAAGGCAAAAAAATATCCTGTCAGATTTATCCGGGGCATGCAAATTTTATGCTGCTGCATTCGAACAATCCACTTTATGATCGGTTGCTGTGTCAGGGAATCCTGATTCGGAATTGTGAAAATTTTAAAGGTCTGGGGAAGGGATATTACCGGATTGCAGTAAAAACACGGGAAGAAAATGAACAATTATTGAAAACGATGGGGGAAATAAATTGGAACGAATAGAGCATGTACTGCCGACGGAAATCGAAAAAAGAAGTTTTGAGATTCTTTCCTCGGAACTGAAGCAGATGGGGATTGAGCTCCCCAGGGATCAGGAGATGATCACGAAGCGGGTCATTCATACCAGTGCTGATTTTGATTATGCACGAACGATGAAATATTCCAGGGATGCGGTTCGTATTGCGAAGGACCTGATTCGAAATGGTGCAGATATTGTAACGGATACGACGATGGGAATGGCTGGGATCAATAAGAAAGCGCTAGCTGAATTTGGAGGAACGGTTCACTGCTTTATTGCTGATGCAGATGTGGCAAAAATAGCAAGGGAACAGGGAAAGACCCGGTCATCCGTCAGTATGGAAAAAGCCTCGAATTTAGAAAAACCTGTGATCTTTGCATTAGGAAACGCACCCACAGCACTTGTCCGTATATATGAACTGATGCAGACAACGCAATGGAGACCGGCATTTGTGATCGGTGTTCCGGTCGGTTTTGTGAACGTAGAGGCTGCGAAAGAATTGATTTTGGAAACAGATGTACCTTATATTGTGAATGTCGGAAGAAAAGGCGGAAGCAATGTGGCAGCAGCGATCTGCAATGCACTGATTTATGAAGTAAAGAAGGAACGGAACTGATGCGTCATGGATTTACGACCGGAAGTTGCGCAGCGGCTGCGGCAAAAGCGGCTGCATATATGTTGCTGACCGGAAGAAGAAAAACAGAAATTACGATTCAGACGCCGAAAGGAATTTTATTTCCTGCAAAGCTTGATGACATTTGGATGAGTGAGAAAAAAGTCTGCTGTTCGGTTGTTAAGGATGGAGGAGATGATCCGGATATTACCACCGGTGCTCATGTTTGTGCGGAGGTGTCGTTCTGCCTTCAAAAAGGCATTTGGATCGATGGTGGAATCGGAGTTGGGAGAGTGACGAAACCAGGGCTTGATCAGCC
This sequence comes from Brotaphodocola sp., assembly GCA_051877535.1. GTDB lineage: Bacteria > Bacillota > Clostridia > Lachnospirales > Lachnospiraceae > Brotaphodocola. The sequence continues at coordinate 140,308 of JBJEIZ010000026.1, read as the reverse complement.
GGTGGGAAATGCAGCAATCAACCGGATCCCTCGTCAGATGATTAAACAGGAAGTGGAAGAAATCTGCAGAATCACCGATTATGAGGGTGGACTTTCCGTAGTCATTTCGGTACCGGAAGGGGAGCGGCTGGCGGCTCAGACATTTAATCCCAGACTGGGAATCGTGGGAGGGATTTCTATCCTTGGAACCAGCGGAATTGTAGAGCCGATGAGTACGCAGGCGCTTTTAGATACGATTCGTGTAGAGCTAAATCAACGCTATGCCCAGGGGTATGATTATGTAGCAGTTGCACCGGGAAATTATGGTCTGGATTTTATGAAAGAAACCTATGGATATGATCTGGACAGGAGTGTGAAATGCAGCAATTTTATCGGTGAGACCATCGATATGGCAGCAGAAATCGGATTGAAACGAATGCTTTTGACCGGGCATATCGGCAAACTGATCAAGGTGGCCGGAGGGATTATGAACACCCATTCCAGGGAAGGGGACTGCAGAATGGAGCTTCTGGCTGCATTTGCCGTAAAGGTTCACACAGATGCAGAAACCGTTCGCCGGATTTTGGATTGTGTGACTACGGAAGAAGCGGTGCGGATTTTGAGACAATGCGGAAAAGAAAAGGAAGTAATGGATTATGCGATGGAGCGGATCTGTTATTATTTGAATAAGCGCGCCAGAGGGAACATACAGGTCGACTGCATCATGTACGCGACAGAGTTTGGAGAACTGGCAAGAAGCAGGGAGGCAGAAACATGGTTTATTTTGTTGGAGCAGGAACAGGGGCACCAGACCTGATCACAGTGCGGGGCGCCCGACTTCTGGAACAGGCAGATGTGATTATTTATGCAGGGTCATTGGTCAATCCGGAACTGCTGCATTACAGAAAGGAAACTTGTGAAATTTATAACAGTGCGAAGATGACGCTGGATGAAGTCATTACAGTAATGAAGAAGGCAGAATCAGAAGGAAAGGTGACGGTTCGCCTGCATACCGGAGACCCCAGTGTGTACGGAGCGGTCCGGGAACAGATGGATGAACTGGATGTCCTGGGAATTAAATATGAGAGCTGTCCTGGGGTCAGTGCCTGTTTTGGAGCGGCGGCATCCCTGAATCTGGAATATACGCTGCCAGGTGTTTCTCAGTCATTGATTATTACGAGAATGGAGGGCAAGACCAGCGTTCCGCCGAAGGAAAGCATTGAGCTTTTTGCGGCGCATCATGCGTCCATGGCCATTTATCTCAGCACCGGAATGCTGAAAGAACTGGCATGCCGCCTTATTGCCGGAGGATATGAAAAAGACACTCCGGCGGCTTTGGTCTATAAAGCGACCTGGCCGGATGAAGAAGCATATCTTTGTACGATTGAAACACTATATGAAACGGCAGATAAGCACGGCATTACGAAGACGGCGCTGGTTCTGGTGGGAGATGTGATCCGACACCAGAAATATCAAAAATCCAGACTCTATGCACCAGATTTTTCAACGGAATTTCGACAGGCAAAGGATGCTTTATGAAACTAAGTGTGATCAGTTTTACCAGAAAAGGAATGATGCTTTCCAGACACGCAGAGACCTGTCTGGAAGAACGTTCCGAAATTGATTCGGTGGAAATATTTACCAAGTGGAACGGTGAACCAGAAAATGGAATTTATTATGTAAGCACCAGAATCGGAGAATGGGCGGGAGCACAAATGAGAGAGCACGCAGCGCTTCTTTTTATCGGTGCCTGCGGGATTGCGGTTCGTGCGATCGCACCTTATGTCACAGATAAACTTTGTGACAGTCCGGTGTTGGTTATGGATGAACTGGGGCGGTATGTGATTCCGATCTTGTCCGGGCATATGGGCGGTGCCAATGAACTGGCAGTTCTCTTATCCTCTGTTTTTCATGCGGAACCGGTGATTACCACTGCTACGGATATCAATGGAAGATTTGCCGTGGATCTATTTGCAAAAAAGAACCATTTGATCATAAAAAATCGAGAAGGAATTGCCAGGATCTCTGCGAAGATCCTGGATGGAAAAGAGATTTCCGTATCGGTGGAAACGGGACATCTGGATCATACCGCACTGCCGGATTACCTGTCACTGAAAAGCTATCCTCCGACTGGATTTACCGATATCGTGATCACATCTGAATCAGAGCCATTTGATGCAGGTATGATATTGAAACCAAAGCTTTATGGATTGGGCATGGGATGCAGAAAAGGAAAAGATTCTGCAGAGTTATGTACCTGGATTCAGAAAGTTTTGGCGGAATATGAAATTGAGGAACAGGAAATATTTGCTCTGGCATCGATTGACCGAAAGGCAGATGAGCCTTGTTTTCTGAACTGGAGCAGAGAGAAACGAGTGCCGTTTTATACATTTTCAGCAGAAGAATTAGAAAGCGTATCAGGTATGTTTCATGGGTCTGCATTTGTAAAGGCACAGGTGGGTGTGGAAAATGTATGTGAGCGGGCAGCTTTGATCGTTTGCGGAAAAAAGGGAAAACTTCTTGTTCCGAAACGGGCGGAGCAGGGAATGACAATAGCAATTGCGAAACGAGATTGGAGCGTACGGTTTGATGAGACATAAAATCTATGTGGTCGGTATGGGACCGGGAAAAGAAGAGATGATGACGCAGGAGGCGATTCGGGCGCTGGAAGAATCGGATGTGATCGTCGGGTATACAGTATATCTGGAACTGCTGGGAGAGCGATTCCGAAATAAGGAATTTCTTTCTACCCCTATGAAGCATGAGACGGAGCGCTGCGTACTTTGTTTTGAAAAGGCAAGAGAAGGTAAACAGGCGGCTATGGTATGCAGTGGGGATGCAGGCATCTATGGCATGGCATGTCTGATGTATGAAGTTGGAAAGAATTATCCGGAGGTCGAACTGGAGATCATTCCTGGAATTACGGCAGCAAACAGCGGGGCTGCAGTTTTGGGTGCGCCGCTCAGCCATGATTTTTGCGTGATCAGTCTCAGCGATCTTCTGACACCGTGGGAGACAATAGAAAAACGTTTGGAAGCGGCAGCGATGGGGGATTTTGCCATAGCAATCTATAATCCGTCCAGCCGCAAGCGAAAAGATTATCTGATGCGGGCGTGTGATATTTTGCTTCGTTATCTGGAGCCTGAGCGCGCGTGTGGGTATGTGGAAAATATTGGAAGAGACGGAATGAAAGCGACCACCTGCACACTTCAGGAATTGCGAGAGGCGCAGGTCAATATGTTTACAACTGTGTTTATCGGAAATTCCGGTTCTGAGATTGTAAATGGAAAACTGATTACAAAACGAGGGTACCAAATTGAAAGAAATACTAATCTTTGCAGGAACGACGGAAGGTAGAGCATTGTCCGAACGCATGGCATCCTCTGGAATGAAACATATCATTTCAGTTGCCACCGATTACGGGGAAATGGTGCTGAAAAAAAGTCCATATGCACAGGTGATGTGCGGACGTCTGACCCAGAAGGAAATGATTCAGATCATGCGGGAAAAGGAAATCGCCGCTGTCGTTGACGCGACGCATCCGTATGCCGGAGTCGTTACGGAAAATATAAAAAAAGCGGCAGAAATCTGTCAGGTTCCTTATTTGAGACTGCGGCGGGAAATGACGGAAATCCAGGATGAATCGATTCGCCGTTTCCCTTCTCATGAATCCTGCTGTGAAGCATTAAAAATCTGTGCAGGGAATATTCTTCTGACTACAGGAAGTAAGGATTTAGCTGTTTACTGCAGGGATGAAAATTTAAAAAAACGCTTGTATGTTCGGGTATTGCCAGGCCTTGAAAGCCTGCAGCTGTGTCTGGAACAAGGAATCTGCGGAAAACAGATTCTGGCATTGCAGGGACCGTTTTCTGCCGAGTTGAATGAAGCTCTCATTCGTCAATATCAGATTGGATGTCTGGTTACAAAAGAAAGCGGAGCGACCGGTGGTTATCCGGAAAAAATTGAGGCGGCAAGGAAGACAAAAATTCCGGTATTTGTAATCGGACATCACCAGGAAACAGGTTTTTCTTTTGATGAAATTTGCAGGAGACTGGAGTCATTGACCGGGAAAACAATGAAGAGCCGGATGAAATATCAGATCACGCTGGCAGGAATCGGGATGGGCAATCTGTCCTGTCAGACAATGGAGGTTGCTGAGGCGATACATCATGCAGACCTGCTGCTCGGTGCACAGCGTATGATTTGTGATTTTTCTGCCCGGATAGAAAAAAAGCCATATTATCTGGCAAACCAGATCATCTCATATTTGACGGAAATGCAGAACAGGGTGGTTAGTCAGGAAGTGATCCGAGTCGTCATCTTGTTTTCGGGTGACAGTGGTTTTTACAGCGGCTGTCATTCTGTGTATCAGGCTCTGAGCCAGGAAATTCAGAATGGAAATCTGGATGCCGAGATACGGATCCTGCCTGGAATTTCTTCTGTTTCTTACCTTTCCTCCTGCATAGGAGAATCGTATCAGGATGCTGAGATTTTAAGTATACATGGAAGACATCTGCCCAATTTGGCAAAAAAAATTGCTACGTCCCGGAAGTGTTTTTTGTTGATGTCAGGAACGAAAGATTTGAAGAAACTTGGGAATTTGATGGTACGATCCGGTCTTTCAAACTGCGAAATTGTGGCAGGATTTCATCTTTCTTATCCGAATCAGAAGATTATGACTTTAAAACCGGAAGATTGCGGGATGGTGAACGAAGAAGGACTGCTTACTTGTATGATCCGCAATCCGGATGCTTGTTGCAGACGGGTAAGTCATGGAATTTCAGATACAGAATTTCTGCGGGAAAAAGTACCGATGACGAAAGAAGAGGTGCGGGAAATCAGTATTTGTAAACTGCATCTTTGCACAGATTCGGTCGTTTATGATGTAGGAAGCGGAACCGGATCGATTGCAGTGGAAATGGCAGGTCTTTCAGATGAAATCCAGGTCTATGCCATTGAACGAAAAGAAGAAGCTGCAGAGTTGATACGAAAAAATCAGGAGAAATTCGGTTTGCACAACATTACCGTCATCGAGGCAGAGGCACCGGAAGGACTGGAATCTCTGCCCGTTCCAACTCATGCATTTATCGGCGGAAGCGGACGAAAAATGAAAGAAATCCTGAATGTCCTGTATCAGAAAAATCCGTGTATGCGTGTGGTCATCAATGCCATCACAATGGAAAGTATCTGTGAAATTCGAGAATTGTTGGACGCCTATCCGGTTGAAAAGGAACAGGTGGTGCAGGTGCAGGTAAGCAGAGCCAGAACAGTCGGCGGATATCATCTGATGCAGGCGGAAAATCCGGTCTGGATCTGTGCGTTTGATTTCGTGCCGAAGGAACTGTGCAGGTCAGAAGAAGAAAAATAAGACGCGGAGGGCTGCATGAAGCTGAAACGAGTGATGATTGCCGCTCCGAAAAGCGGAAGCGGGAAGACAACGGTGACCTGTTCACTTTTACAGGCACTGAAGAAGATGGGGATTCATGCCGTATCCTACAAATGTGGGCCGGACTATATTGATCCGATGTTTCACAAGACGGTTCTGGGGATCCCATCCAAAAATCTGGATACGTTTTTTACCGACAAAGCACAGACCTGTGCTTTGCTATTGAAAGACAGAAAGGAAGAAGATTTTGCTGTTTTGGAGGGCGTCATGGGCCTTTATGATGGTCTGGGCGGAATTCGGGAAGAAGGATCTTCTTATCACCTGGCAAAGGTGACAAATACACCGATCGTGTTGGTGGTGGATGCGAAAGGCATGGGAAAGTCAGCGGCGGCGCTGATTGCCGGATTCCTTTCTTACGATACAGAACATCTGATCAAAGGTGTCATCTTCAATCGAATGTCCAAAGGATATTTTGAAATTTTAAAACCGATGGTGGAAAAAGAGCTGGGGATCGAGGTATTCGGCTATATTCCGGAATATAAAAATATGCAGTTGGAAAGCCGCTATCTGGGACTTCGTATGCCGGAAGAAATTGTGGATATCCGGGAACGGCTGAATGAACTGTCGGATGCGTTCCAGCGGACGGTTTCCGTGAAAAAGATTATGGAACTGGCAGAACAGGCAGAGCCCATCGCTGTCCCGGTAACCCAAAAAACGGAGATACAGAAGCAGAATTTTTTACATGAAAAGCCTGTGATCGCCGTGGCAAGGGATGAAGCGTTCTGCTTTTATTATGAAGATAATCTGCGCCTGCTGGAAGAATATGGAGCGAAAATTCAATATTTTTCCCCTATACATGATGAAAAGCTGCCGGTGGACTGCAGTGCACTTCTGCTCGGCGGCGGGTATCCGGAATTGTATGCACAGCAGCTTTCCGGGAATCAGGCGATGATGGATTCCATACGGACAGCCATGAAGAGAGGAATGCCGACGGTGGCTGAATGCGGTGGTTTTATGTATCTGCATGCAGCAATCGTTGACCAGAATGGGAAACGTCATGAAATGGCAGGAGTTCTTCCAGGAATCTGTACCTATACCGGAAAACTGGTGCGTTTTGGATATATAAAGATCGCAGAGCGCGAGAGTCATTTTCTGCAGGAAGGCAGCAGCATTTCCGGTCATGAATTTCATTATTTTGACAGCAGTGAGAATGGAGAGAGTTGTGATGCATTAAAACCGGTCACCGGAAAACACTATCCATGTGTCATAGCCGGAGAACATTACTGGCTGGGATTCCCACATTTATATTATCCGTCAAATCCGGAATTTGCAAAACGGTTTGTGAAAATGGCAGAAAGTTGAGGAGGACGATATGGAACAGATTACAATCAGAACGGCGAGGCTGGAGGATGCAGAAGCAATTCTGTTCATCTATGCGTATTATGTGGAGCACACAGCGATTACCTTTGAATATGAAGTGCCGACATTAGAGGAATTTCGCAGCAGGATGGCACGTACACTGAAAAAATATCCGTATCTTGTGGCTTTGTGTGACGAAAAGATCATGGGCTACGCGTATGCCGGTGCATTTGTCGGCCGTGCTGCGTATGACTGGTCCGCAGAGTTATCGATTTATATTGCTCAAGAGGCGAGAAACTGCGGTCTGGGCCGGAAATTGTATGAAAGTCTGGAACAGAAGCTGGGAAAGATGGGAATCCTGAATCTTTACGCATGTATCGGCTATCCGGATGAAAATGATGAGTATCTGACAAAAAACAGTGCTGAATTTCATGAGCATCTGGGCTTTCAGACTGTTGGCAGGTTTTATAAATGCGGATATAAATTTGGCCGTTGGTATCATATGATCTGGATGGAAAAAATCATTGGCGTTCATACAGAAAAGCAGGAACCTGTGAAGCAATATCGGGAGATTGAACCGGAAATGCAGAGGTGCGATCATGATTGAACGGTTGAAGCAGGAATCATTTGACGAGATATTTGAAATTATGGAAAAAAGCTTTCCGAAAGATGAATACCGGACTTATGAAGGACAAAAACGGCTGTTTTCCGAGCCGGAATATCAGGTTTATGGAATGCGGGATTCGGAAAGCGGCAGGATCAGAGGGTTTATCGCCGTTTGGGAGTTGGAGTTTGTGGTATTTATTGAACATTTTGCCGTGAATCCAGAATTTCGCAATGGTGGTATCGGTTCTCAGATGTTAAAAGAGTTACAGAAAAAATTCAGCAAAATAATCTGCCTTGAAGTGGAACTTCCTGAGACAGAGATGGCTGTTCGAAGAATCGGGTTTTATGAGCGGAACGGTTTTGTACTGAATCGATATCCCTATATGCAGCCGCCTCTTGCCAAAGGACAGAATCCAATCCCACTGTACATTATGACGACGGAACGGGCAGTGGGACAGGACGAATTTGAGAAAATCCGGGATCTGTTGTATGCAACAGTGTATCAGTTGATTGGATAAAAAATATATTCCTTTTTTTTAAAATCAGTGATAGAATGAGAGCATAATTTTGAAAAAACTGACAAAAAGAGGAAAAGCCTATGACTTTAAAAGAACTGGAAATCGGAAAATCCGCCGTCATCCGTGTCGTTGGCGGTGAAGGTGCATTGCGTCAGCATTTTCTGGACATGGGAATGATTCCGGGAGCAGAAGTAACGATGGTAAAGCTGGCACCGATGGGCGACCCGATGGAGCTTCAGATTCATGGATATGAACTGACGATCCGACTGGCGGATGCGGAAAAGATTGAGATCGTGCCGATCGAGCGAGATATGAGTAAAAAGCAGAATCTGATTTATAAAAAGACCAGCGAGCATCCTGGACTGGGCGAGACAGGAAAATATCATCATCCTGAGGATGAACATCCGCTGCCGAAAGGTTCTGTCTTGAGTTTTGCGTTGGTTGGAAATCAGAACTGCGGCAAGACCACATTGTTTAACCAATTGACCGGATCGAATCAGCATGTGGGAAATTTCCCGGGTGTAACGGTAGACAGAAAAGATGGCATGATCAAAGGATATCCAAATACCATCGTGACAGATCTTCCTGGAATTTATTCTATGTCTCCGTACAGCAGTGAGGAAATCGTATCACGAAATTTTGTTTTGCAGGAAAAACCGAGCGCGATCATCAACATTGTGGATGCGACCAATATTGAGCGCAATCTCTACCTTACAATGCAGCTTCTGGAAATGAATATTCCGATGGTTGTTGCGCTGAACATGATGGATGAGATGAGAGGAAACGGCGGCTACGTGGATGTAAACGCGATGGAAGGTCTGCTGGGGGTTCCGGTGGTACCGATTTCTGCGGCAAAGAACCAGGGTATCGATGAACTGGTGAAACACGCAGTACATATCGCATATTATCAGGAGCGGCCGCTGCGTCAGGATTTCTGCAGTGAGGGCGACCACAGAGGTGCCGTACACCGCTGTCTCCACGGTATCCGTCATTTAATCGAAGACCATGCGCAGTCAGCGGGGATTCCGCTGAACTTCGCAGCGAGCAAACTGGTAGAAGGTGATGAGCTGATCCTCGAAGGATTGAAGCTGGATCAGAATGAAAAAGAAATGTTGGAGCACATCATTTCCCAGATGGAAACGGAGCGCGAGCTGGATCGCAGTGCAGCGATTGCAGATATGCGTTTCAGTTTTATCAAACGTGTTTGTGCGCAGACCGTAACAAAGCCGAAAGAAAATAAAGAGCATGTAAGAAGTCAGAAGATTGATAGACTTTTGACGGGAAAATATACAGCGATTCCTTCCTTTATCCTCATTATGATGGCAGTATTTTATCTGACCTTCAATGTGATCGGAGCATGGCTGCAGGGACTGATGGAGCTTGGCGTTGAATGGATCATAGAAGCAGCAGCTTCGGCAATGGAGGCAGCGCATGTGAATGCTGCATTGCAGAGCCTTGTGGTAGATGGTATTTTTGCAGGTGTCGGAAGTGTGCTCAGTTTCCTTCCGATTATCGTGACGTTGTTTTTCTTTTTATCTCTGTTGGAGGACAGCGGATATATCGCGAGAGTAGCATTTGTCATGGATAAATTACTCAGAAAGATCGGTCTTTCCGGACGAAGCATTGTACCGATGCTGATTGGTTTCGGCTGTACGGTTCCGGCAGTAATGTCTACCAGAACACTGCCAAGTGAACGTGACCGTAAAATGACGATTCTGTTGACACCTTTTATGAGCTGTACTGCAAAGCTTCCGATTTATGCCTTTTTTGTAAACGCATTCTTTCAGGAAAATGGCGGTCTCATCATGGCAGGACTTTATATTTTAGGTATTTTAGTCGGCATTCTGGCAGCATTTTTGTACAAAGGCCTGCTGTTTAAAGGAGAGGCAGTGCCGTTTGTCATGGAGCTTCCGAATTATCGGCTTCCGAGTGCGAAAAATGTCGGGCAGCTTCTTTGGGAAAAGGCAAAGGATTTTCTGCAGAGAGCATTTTCGGTGATCCTGATTGCTACCGTTGTCATCTGGTTCCTGCAGAGTTTTGACTTCCATATGAATATGGTGGCTTCTTCCGAAGAAAGTATTCTGGCTATGGCTGCCGGTGCCATCGCGCCGATTCTGGCACCGATCGGGCTCGGAAGCTGGCAGATCTGTACGGCATTGATCAGTGGATTTATGGCAAAAGAAAGCGTCGTTTCCACTTTGGAAGTGCTGTTTGAAGGCGGAGTGACAGCGGTGCTCTCACCACTTGCGGCAGCATCTCTTTTGGTATTCAGTCTTCTTTATACGCCGTGCGTTGCAGCAATTGCAGCGGTTCGTCGGGAACTGGGTTCCAAGTGGGCTGTGGGCGTGGTGGTCTGGCAATGTGTGATTGCATGGATTGCGGCATTTGTGGTATGCGTCATTGGACGAATGATGGGATTGGCATAGATATATTTGGAAAAATAAAAGCAAGGCAGAAAGCCTTGCTTTTATTTTTCCAATAATGTTTCTTTTAAAGAATCCATCAGGATCGCTCCCATCGGTGCAGTGATCAGGATCGCGATGACTGCGACGGACAGGACCAGATTGCCGCATGGCAGTCCCAGAGAAAGCGGGACAGAACCGATAGCAGCCTGAACGGTTGCCTTTGGAAGATAGGCAATGATGCAGTAAAGTCGTTCTTTTTTATTGAGATTCGTACCGGTCGTGCATAAGAATACGCCCGCGGCGCGGAAGAAAAGACCTATAAAGATCATGAAAACCGCTCCGATTCCGGCGCTTAAAGTGTAGCGGATGTCCACCGCCGCTCCGACCAGAACGAACAGAATGACCTCCGCAGCAATCCAAAGTTTTCCGTACTTTGCCTTGAGCCGTTCAACTACAGGATTGGTGCTGCGCATCGCAAGGATCAGTGCCATGCTCATGATTGCAAGCAGACCTGACAGAGCGACGAATGGTTCTAGCCATTCTTCTATGGCGAGCAATAAAAAGGCGGTCCCCAGAATGATGATGACTTTCATGCTGTTGCGGACATGGTGCTGATGCATGTAATTGGTTTCAAAAAACCAGGCAAGAAAAGCGCCGACGAAACCTCCGAGAAGAAGACCGAGCACGATGGAGATCGGGATGTTAAAAAATGCCATCGCACCGACACCGTTTCCCTGAGCCATACTGATCAATGTGGAGAAAATAACAATGACAAACACATCATCCATGGACGCACCGGCAAGAATAAGCTGAGGGATTTTTTTGTTGGTGCCACGTTGTTCTTCCATCAAAGAAACCATTCGAGGAACCACCACTGCAGGGGATACGGCACTGAGAACGGCACCCATAATGGCAGATTCCAGAAGGTTTGTCTTCAGGATCAGAGGTGCAAATAAAACAAACGCCAGAAGCTCTGATAATGCCGGCAAAAATGACATGAGGACCGCCGGTCTTCCGATTTTTTTCAAGTCTGCAATATCTAGGGACAGTCCTGCTTTGATCAGGATAACGACCAGAGCCATTTTTCGTAATTCTGACGATATTCCAAGAATGGATGGGTCCAGAAAATTCAGTACATAGGGTCCCAGAAGGATACCGGACAGGAGCATGCCGATGATGCGAGGCAGCTTCAGCTGTTGGCAAATAGCGGCCATGATAAGACCGACCAGAAAAATAAGTGCAAGTGATGTAAGCATAATGACCTTCGTTTCCTCTCTTTGAAGTCTGTACATTATAACATCGGCATTGGAAAAATACAACAGAAAATTGGGAATACAGGCTTGTCTTTTTGGCAGGGAATTTCTTAATATCATCTTGATTAATGAAATCTGCATGGCTATAATAAAATGGTGTGCGTCTATGAGCGAATGTTGATGAAGGTAAATGTCCATGCTCTCAGCCGCAGGCGCCACTACATAGGAGAGGAGAGAAGAAAATGGCGGAAATATTGAGCAAGGCCGGAAGCTTCGTTGCAATCATTTTGATTGGTCATGTGTTGAGACGAATTAATTTCTTTAAAGAAGAAGATTTTCATGTACTTTCTAACATTGTTCTGAAAATCACACTTCCCGGGGCGCTTATTTACAGTCTGGCGGGAAAGGAGATATCTCCGTCGCTGCTGTTTATCAGCATGATCGGTCTGGTGACAGGTATGATTTATATGGGTGTGATGTTTGTAGTCAATATGCGCAATTCTAAAGAAGAAAGGGCATTTGATATCCTGAATACGGCCGGTTGTAACATCGGAAACTTTACTATGCCGTTTGTTCAGAACTTTCTGGGGGCGGCAGGCGTGCTGGCGGTAAGCTTGTTTGACAGTGGCAATGCGGTCATTTGTCTGGGCGGTGCGTACAGTATGGCGTCTCTGGTGCGAAACGGTGAGAAATTTGATATCCGTAAAATTATCAATAAACTGGTACATTCTGTACCGTTTATGGTATATGTGATCATGGTGATTCTGGGACTTTTAAAATTATCCTTGCCGGCACCTGTCATGACACTCGCAGGAATCATCAGCAATGCCAATGCGTTTATGGCGATGCTGATGCTTGGTGTTGGTTTTAATCTTTCTGGTGACAAAAGCCAGATTCGCCGTATCGCAAAGATATTAACGGTACGTTACAGCTTTGCAGTGGTGTTTGCACTTATCTGCTTTTTCCTGCTTCCGATTAATCTGGAATACCGTCAGGCTCTGGCGATTGCTGTATTCAGTCCGATCGGATCGGCAGCACCGGCATTTACGGAAGAACTGAAGGAAGATGTCGGTCTTTCCAGTGCAGTCAATTCGATTTCTATTTTGATCAGTATCGTGTGTATTGTAGCATTGCTGTTGATCATTTTATAAGAGATTTGTAAACTGTGAAGATGCAGAATCGTTACCTGAATGTTATATTAGAGGAAAGAGGGTAAGAATTGTCATGAAATACGAGGCAATTTTGTTTGACCTGGATGGAACACTGTTACCGATGGATAATGACTATTTTTTAAAAGGATATTTTCATTTGCTGGGGCAAGTGGGAATCGACTGTGGATATAAGGAAGGTACATTTTTGGCAGCTATGAATCGGGGTGTCTGTGCGGTAGTAAAAAATGATGGAAGCTGTACGAATGAAAACCGGTTCTGGAATACTGCAGCAGAGTTCCTGGGCAAGGGATTTTACCGTCATAAAGATAAATTTGAATATTTTTATCGCAATGAGTTTTATCGGGCAAAGCGTTTTACCGAGCCGACCGGTCTGGCAGAAAAGGCTGTCAACATCGCACGGAGGAAGGCAAGAAAGGTCATACTTGCAACCAGTCCGCTGTTTCCTGCTTCCGGGGTTTATGCCCGAATGGAGTGGGCAGGACTGCGCCCGGAGCAGTTTGATTGGATAACCGACTATTCAAATTCCTGCACCTGCAAGCCGAATCCGTGGTATTATCGTGAGATAACGAAAAAACTGGAATTGGATCCGAAAAAATGTCTGATGATCGGAAATAATGTGCAGGAAGATGTGGAGGCAGCCAGTGCTGCCGGCATGGATTCGTTTCTGGTGACAGACTGCCTGATCAACAAGACGGGAGAGAAGGTAGATTGTCCGCAGGGAAGCTTCGAGGCGATGATGGAGTATCTGGAAGCGCTTTGATGTTATGATAATAATCATAAATGACCTGCCGCAGATGTTTGATATGCCTGGAAAAAATAAGAGCTATTCGATATTTTCTTTTATCGAATAGCTCTTTTAATGAAATTCTAAAAGTTTCACTATATAACCTCGCTTTCTATTAATTTTTGTTCGATCAACTATGGACCTCTGCCTTTCATATAAATCTCCTCCTTCAGTCACTATATGTAAACTCTTTGAGAGATTTTTTATAAGCTCAAAAGGTGTTATGCCATCGGACCGTCCTCCTGTTTTTGAAGTTGTCTCTTCTTTTGTTGTTTTTATTGTATAACATGATTCGGGATTTGTCAATATATATTTTGAAAAATATTTTTGAAAAAGTAAATTGTGCGAATATTTAACACAATTCATCGCATTTTAATAAACACATATTCCTTCGCACTGGACAAATCTTCTCGAAACTGAAATCCCAACCGGTCGAATGCTTTTGCGTCTTCCGGCATTCGACCATTGACTTCAGCCAGAAAACGAACCATCTCCCCTCGGGCCATTTTCGCCAGAGTCCCTTTTTGGATTACTTTTTCCCCGGAAATTTCTCCAAAGATGCAGGTGATCAGGTGGTCTTCCGATGTCAGGTGTTTTTCAATACATTTGGAATATTCTTTGGAAGCCAGATTCAAGATCACATGATCTGTGGATGTTAATTCCTGATAAAGCCTGTTACCCCAGTAATCGTACAGATCCTTTTTCCCGGCAGGTTTTGCTTTACTCTGCATTTCCAGACGGTATGGCGTGACTCCGTCAAATGGCTTTAATATACCGTAAAATCCGGAAATGATTCTCAGGTGGTCACAGATGTAATCTAACTGTTCGGAAGTAAATACTCCAGGTGCCATGTATTGGTACTGGATTCCTTCGTAGGAGATGAGGGCAGGAGTCAGGCAGGATTCCAGATTCATATTTTGCAGCCGCTGAAAATTCTGCTGTGCAATCTTGTCGTTGCAGTTCCAGATCTTTTGCAGTTCTTCATAGGAAAGAGATTGTAAAAATGCAAGGATTTCTTTGGTCTGATCCAAAAAAACAGGAAGGCTTGTGCAGCTGTAGGTATCGGTATCTACATTCATTTTTTTTGCAGGTGAAATTATAATTTTCATAAAGGGATATCCTCTTTCTTCCATATGGAATCATGGTTTGCTGCGATTCATACATGGATGTTACTGTACGTTTAGGAACTGTCGCGCAGCGTTTTCCTTTATTATAAGGAATATCGTGAAATTTGGCAATGAAAGGGGAAGATTCATCGAAATTTATTGACAATTTTTTGCTGCTGATGTATATTTCAAAAGGAAAGTCTTTATCATTTTTATACCTGAATATGCAGGATGGGCTGCCGATGGCGGGAGTTCTGCATAGAAGTACAATGAAACGCGCCTATGACGCGTTTTATCGTGTTTCCTGAGAAGCATATTTTTTTGCAGGAAATGGTTAATATGAACTTTTAACATTAAATTTAATGGAGGATGATCTATGTCAAACTGTGCGATTGTAGGTATCAACTGGGGCGATGAAGGAAAAGGCAGAATGGTTGACCTTTTGACCGAAGATTTCGATGTGGTTGTACGTTATCAGGGCGGTGGAAATGCCGGACATACGGTAATCAACGAAAAAGGAAAATTTGCTTTGCATCTGCTTCCATCTGGTATTTTCCGTGATGGTGTTGTGAATATACTGGGTAATGGAGTGGCACTGGATCCGGAAAATCTTTGGGTGGAAATGCAGGATGTTATGGAAAAGGGTGTTGCTCTGACTCCGGATAATTTAAAGATCAGTGATCGCGCTTCCCTGCTGCTTCCGTGGCACAGAGACCTGGATGAACTGGAAGAGCAGAGACTGAAAGATAAAAAATATGGTTCTACCAAACAGGGTATTGCGCCGTTTTATTCTGATAAATATCAGAAAAAGACCGTGATGGCAGGCGAACTGTTTTATCCGGAAGAATTAAAGGCACATCTGGCAGATCTGATGGAGTGGAAGAACCTGATCTTGACGAAGGTTTATGGTGCAAAACCATATACGATGGATATGCTGGAAGCGTGGATCGACACGTATTGTGAACGCATCAAACCGTACATCTGTGATACGGGTGCTTTCCTGAGAGATGCTCAGAAGTCCGGGAAAAATATTTTATTTGAGGCACAGCTTGGCTCTCTGCGTGACTTGGACTACGGAATTTATCCGTATACCACATCCTCCAATACCACAGCTGCTTTTGCGCCGATCGGTTCCGGTCTTCCGTCTGCAAAGCTGAATGAGATTATCGGTGTGGTAAAGGCATATTCTACCTGTGTTGGTGAAGGTCCGTTTGTCTGCGAAATGTTTGGCGATGAAGCGGAAGAACTGCGCAAAGAAGGTTTTGAATATGGTGCAAAAACAGGAAGACCGCGTCGTGTGGGACCGGTAGACCTGGTTGCAACCCGGTATGGTGTAGAAGTGCAGGCAGCAACCGCAATTGCGTTGACGAAGCTGGATGTATTGAGTTACATGGATAAGATCCCGGTATGTTCCCATTATGAGTTAAATGGCGAAATCATCGATTATTTCCCATTCCCGTCTGCATTAACAGATGCAAAACCGGTGATCGAATATCTGGATGGATGGAAGTGTGACATTTCTGGAATCCGTAAGTGGGAAGAACTGCCGGAAAAGGCACAGGAATATGTCCTTTATGTCGAAAAAGCGATTGGATGCCCGATCACATATGTTTCCGTAGGACCGGAACGCGACAGCATTATTTTACGATAAAAGGAGTCTGAACTTATGACAAACAAATACGAGTCCCCGTTATCTTCTCGCTATGCATCCCCGTTTATGCTGGAATTATTTTCCTCTGACATGCGCTATCGGACCTGGAGAAAACTCTGGATTTCTCTTGCAAAAGCCGAGCACAAACTGGGGCTTCCGATTACAGAAGATCAGATCGCGGAATTGGAAGCAAATGTTGAGAATATTGACTATGAGTGTGTACGAGTCAGAGAAAAACAGGTGCGTCACGATGTTATGGCACATGTGTACGCTTATGGACAGGTGGCACCGTCTGCTGCAGGCATCATTCATCTTGGAGCGACCAGCTGTTATGTGACGGATAATGCAGATCTGATCATTTATCGTGACGGTCTGCGCTATCTGCGTAATGAGCTGTTAAAAGTGATCGCGAATCTGGCAGACTTTGCAGAAAAATACAAAGCACTTCCGACTCTGGGTTACACACATTATCAGCCGGCACAGTTGGTTACGGTTGGCAAGCGGGCAAGCCTTTGGATGCAGGATTTTCTGTCCGATCTGTCTGAGATTGATTTTGCAATCGAAAATATTCTATTCCTCGGTTGTCGCGGAACCACCGGAACTGAGGCAAGTTTTATGGAACTTTTTGATGGCAATGCGGCAAAAATTGATGAGATGAATCAGATGATCGCAGCGGATTTTGGGTTTACCAAGTGCTTTGATGTTTGTGGTCAGACTTATCCGCGTAAGGTGGATTCCAGAATTTTAAACTGCCTTTCTTCTGTAGCACAGAGCTGTTATCGAATGGCAAATGATATTCGTCTTTTACAGCATGATCGTCAGGTTGAAGAGCCGTTTGAGAAAGATCAGATCGGTTCTTCTGCAATGGCTTATAAGAGAAATCCGATGCGCAGTGAGCGTATTTGTTCTCTGTCCCGTTATCTGATGGCAGATGCGCTGAATGCTCCGATGACAGCCTCCGTTCAGTGGATGGAACGTACTTTGGATGATTCTGCAAACCGCAGGATTTCCATGCCGGAAGGCTTTTTATGTGCCGATGCGATTCTGCGTCTGGCTCAGAATGTAACCGATGGATTACATGTCAATGAGAAAATTGTTGAGAAAACAGTACGTGAATATCTGCCGTTTATTGCGACAGAAAATCTGATGATGGAAGCCGTAAAACGTGGTGGTGACCGTCAGCAGATTCACGAGATCATTCGTAAATGTTCTATGGAAGCGACCGCAAAAATGAAAAATGGTGAGGAATGTGATCTGCTTTCCCGTCTGGCTGCTGAGAAAGAATTTGGTCTGACAGAAGCTGAGATGAATGAACTGTTAACACCTTCTCTTTATATTGGCCGCTGCCCGGAACAGGTAGAGGCACTTGTACAGAAGATTCAGCCGCTTCTTGCGGGAATTTCCAGAGAATCTGCTGAAATCACTCTGTAACTAGGAGGTTTTTATGTGTGGAATTGTTGGATATACCGGTGCGCAGAATGCAGCACCGGTGCTGCTGGAAGGATTAAAAACACTGGAATACCGTGGGTATGATTCTGCAGGAATCGCGGTTGTAAAAGATGGAAAACTTACGATCAGCAAGGTTACCGGAAGAATCGCCAATCTCTGTGAAAAGACGGAAAATGGTAAGCTGACACCTGGTACTATCGGAATCGGGCATACCAGATGGGCCACTCATGGTGCGCCAAATGATACCAATGCCCATCCGCATGCCAGCAATGACGGACGTTTTGCGGTTGTACACAACGGTATTATTGAAAACTACATGGAATTGCGTGAGGAACTTCTGGAAAAAGGCTATCATTTTCAAAGCCAGACAGATACAGAAGTAATCGTGCATCTGGTGGAAATGTACTACAGCGGAAGTTTCAAAAAAGCAGTGATGAAAGCATCTGCACGTCTGCGTGGTTCTTATGCTTTGGGCATTGTCTGTGCAGATGATCCGGAGAAACTTTTTGTGGTAAAGGAAGCAAGTCCGATGATCCTGGGTATAGGCATCGGGGAAAATTTCTTTGCATCGGATGTGACGGCTCTGGTTGCACATACAAGAAATGTGATTTACATGGAAGATGGCGAATTTGCAGAAATTACTCCGGATTCTGTAGTTGTTTATGACTGTGCAGGACGACAGGTTCAGAAGAATGTCAGCCATATTGCATGGGATGTTCAGGCTGCGGAAAAAGGCGGCTATGAACATTTTATGATGAAAGAAATCATGGAGCAGCCAAGAGCTGTAAAAGCAGCCATGGCACCGAGAATGCGCGACGGCGAGATCGTTCTGGATGATCTGAATCTGTCTGGAGAGATGCTTTCCGGAATTAATAAGATCATGATTACTGCCTGCGGTTCGGCTTATTATGCAGGATGTGCCGGAAGATATGCGATTGAAAAATTATGCCGTATTCCGGTGCAGGTGGAACTGGCAAGTGAACTGCGTTACGCAGAACCGCTGATCGACGAACACACGCTTTTAATCGTACTTTCTCAGTCCGGTGAGACTGCGGACACGATTGCAGCTATGAAAGATTGCCAGAAGCATGGAGCAAAAGCACTTGCTATCGTGAATGTGGTAGGCAGTGCCATTGCAAACCAAGCGGATTATACGTTGTATACCTGGGCGGGACCGGAGATCGCGGTTGCGACCTCAAAGGGTTATACAACGCAGTTGATCGTGCTATATCTCTTTGCTGTTTATGCTGCTAAGGCGATGGGGAAAATGGATGATGATGAGTATCAGAAGCTGATGAATGAATTGAAGAATCTGCCGAAAATGATGCAGCAGGTTTTGGATATGAATCCGTCGATTCCGAAACTGGCAAAAAAATATCATGCGAATGATTCCATATTCTATATCGGTCGTAATACCGACTATGCGGTGGCACTGGAAGGTGCATTGAAGATGAAAGAGATTTCTTATCTTCATGCAGAAGCATATGCAGCAGGTGAACTGAAACACGGAACGATCGCTCTGATTAAAGATCATCAGCCGGTTGTGGCTCTTTGCTGCAACGAGGCGATTGTAGAGAAGAGCATGAATAATATCGTGGAAGTGAAAGCCCGCGGAGCAGAGGTGCTGGCAGTAACGTTTAAGGAAAATCAGAAAATCTTGTCTCTGGCAGATGATATTATTCTGGTTCCAAAGGTGAACGCTCTGTTTAGTGCAGCAGTTGAGATCGTACCTTTGCAGCTTTTGGCATACTATGTAGCGAAGGAAAATAACTGCGATATTGATAAGCCGAAGAATCTGGCGAAGTCGGTGACCGTGGAATAATCCTTTCAAAAAACTTAAAATTTTATGAATGAAAAACAGAACACTTGTTCTGATTGGAGGAATGTGGTATACTTTCCAGGAAGGAATGAGAAAAGCACAGATTCGGGGAGTGTTTTCTCATTTCCGCAAGACAAATAACAGACTGGAGAGGAACGACATGAACAATTGGAAGAAAAGATTCCGAATGATGGCAGTCGTTACTGTGTTAGCAGTGATGACTGCTTTTTTGACGGCGTGCAGCAGTGCAGAGGGAGAGCGTGCGCCGGGAAGCGCTGTAGGTAATGTGGTGGATCGTGTGGAGGCCGGAGAGGAAAGCCGTGCTGATGAAACTGCGGAGGGTCATGAGACTGGACTTGCTGTGCATTTTATTGATGTAGGTCAGGCAGATTCTGCATTGGTTCTTTGCGATGGAAAAAGCATGTTGATTGATGGCGGCAATGCAGCAGATTCAAGTTTAATTTACTCTTATCTGAAAGATCTGAGTGTGGATTATCTGGATTATATTGTGTGTACCCATGCACATGAAGATCATGTGGGAGGTCTGTCCGGTGCACTGAATTATGCAAAGATCGGAACGGCACTTGCTCCGGTGACAGATTACAACAGCAAGGTATTTAAAAATTTTGTAAAGTATGTGGAAGAGCAGGGAATGGAAATTACCGTTCCCACTGCCGGAGATTCTTTCGCATTGGGAAGTGCGAGGGTGGATGTGTTGGGACCAATCAATCCGTCCGATGATCCCAATAACACTTCTATTGTGCTGAAAGTTACTTACGGAGATACTTCTTTTCTCTTTACAGGAGATGCAGAGCGAGAAGAAGAACAGGATATTCTTGACGCAGGATACCCGCTGAAAAGTACAGTTCTGAAAGTCGGACATCACGGCAGCGATACATCTACTTCCTATCCGTTTTTACGGGAGGTAATGCCGGAGTATGGTGTGATTTCAGTTGGAAAAGGCAATTCTTACGGTCATCCGACCGAAGATACTCTGAGCCGTCTTCGAGATGCGGATGTGACGGTTTACCGGACAGATGAGCTGGGACATATTGTGTGTGTCAGTGACGGAACGAATGTGGAGTTTTTCAGCGGCGCTGAGGCGGCATCGACTGGACGGACAGCTTTGGCATGTGATTATGTTCTCAACAAGAATTCCATGAAGATGCATCTTCCTTCCTGCAAATATGCGGCGGAAATCAGTGAAAAGAACAAAGAATATTATACCGGAAGCAGAGAAACTTTGATTGAGCAGGGATATGTACCTTGTGGCAGCTGCAAACCGTAAATGTGTGGGAATATGTGAATGAATATGGATTAGAAGGTGGCTCATAAATAGTCGGTTGGCTGTTTATGAGCTTTTTCTACACCTTGAGATTTCCTTTCGCCGGCGTTATAATAAATAGAAAGACTAGCGTACGAAGGTGAAAAAACTAGGGGGTTACAAATGATATTATATTTTAGTGGGACTGGAAACAGCCGTTTTGTGGCAGAACTTTTGGCGAAAGAATTGGGGGATGAATTAGTTTCGCTCAATAACAAAATGAAATACAATGGCTCCAAACGTATTCGTTCGGAGAAACCTTTGGTGATAGTTTCTCCTACTTATGCATGGCGGCTTCCGCGCGTGGTATCCGATTGGATCTCTGAAGCTGCTTTTGCAGGCAACCGCAGAACTTATTTTGTGCTGACTTGCGGAGAAGATGTAGGAAACGCAGCATTTTATGCATGGAAACTTTGCGGGGAGAAGCACCTGCGCTTTTGTGGACTGGCAAAAGTGATCATGCCGGAAAATTACATTACCATGTTCCATGCACCTGATGATCTGGAGACGGAGGACATCATTGATGAGGCGATTCCGCGGGTAAAAGAAATTGCCGGGCAGATTCGGGAAGGTCAGCATTTACCAACTGATAAGATCCGTTTTTCGGATGTAATGAAAAGCAGCATGATGAATGATGGATTTTATCCGATGTTTGTGTCTGCCAAAAAATTTCGTGTCAATAATGATTGTATTGGATGTGGGCAGTGTGAGAAACGATGCCCTCTGAATAATATCGCTGTGCAGGATGGAAAACCAGTTTGGGGAACAGAGTGTACCCAATGTATGGCGTGCATCTGTGGATGTCCGATGCTTGCGATCGATTACGGGAGAAAGACCAGAAAGAAACGTAGATACTGGTGTGAACGTGAGGTTAAATGATATAAATTCTGTTCTTTTTGTATAATATGACAGTTTTTGGCATGCAGTATAAAATGGGTATTCCAAATTAAATGTTGCATGATATAATAAACAAGTTGTTTTTTGAGTTTATTGCAAAAATGAATTGAGGAAATTATCATGAATCAGAAAAATTTGGACTTGATTACAGAGCTGCGCCATGAACTTCATAGAAATGCAGAACTGTCCGGTCAGGAGTATCATACAAAACAGTTGTTGATGGAATTTATTGAGACACATACTCGTCTGAAAGTAGAAGATCAAGGAAAATGGTTTTATGCAGTGTTAAAGGAAGGCGATTCTGTTTCCACGCCGAAAGCGCCGATTGCATTCCGTGCGGAGATGGATGCACTTCCAATGGAAGAAAAACTGGATCTTCCATATGCGTCAAACAATCCGGGTGCGGCCCACAAATGTGGTCATGATGGTCACTGCGCGGCATTAGCTGGTCTGGCATTGGAACTGGAAGTGGGCGCAGGAAGTTGGGAAAGAGATATTTATCTGATTTTCCAGCATGCGGAAGAAATTGGTGCAGGCGGAGCAGAATGCGCACAGTTTATAAAAAAAGAAGGAATTAGCGAAATTTACGCATTTCATAACTGGAGCGATTTTCCGGAACATGCGGTTGTGGTCCGGGATGGAATCGCTCAGTGTGCCTCAAAGGGATTGACCATCTATTTAGAGGGAACGCCTTCTCATGCGAGTGAACCGGAACATGGAATCAATCCGGCTGAGGCTGTTTCAGAACTGGTTCTTGCTATTAAGGAAGAAACTGTGGAGCCTGGATATAAAGGATTGGTAATGGCAACGATCGTGCATATAGAAGTCGGCAGCAAAAACTTCGGTATTTCTGCATCCAAAGGTCAGATTTCTATCACGCTTCGCGCAGAATATGAGCGTGATTTTACTATGTTGGAAGAAGAAATTCGCACCAGTGCAGAAGAAGTCGCAGAAGAGTTTGGATTGCAGCTTTCTTTTGAGGAAAGTGATGTTTTTCCAGATACGGTGAATGATGCAGATGCAACGGAGCATGTAAGAAAGGCGGCGAAGGAGCACGGATTGGAGGTTGTGGAACTGGAAGAGTCAATCCGCGGTTCTGAAGATTTTGGATACTATTTAAAGGAGTGCCCCGGTGCTATTTTTTATATTGGAAATGGCGAGGATTATGCACAGCTCCATACTTCAGAATATGATTTTAATGATCAGATTTTAAACACGGCAGTAGATATGTTTATAGGTCTTCTTTAGTTTTATAAGGTAAAACAATTTCCTATCATAAAGTATAAAACAGATGAATCATTGACACAAGACGGTCTGCTGCGGCAGGTCGTTTTGTTATTTGTGCCATGAAGCGATTGTTCTGCCCTGCACAATAACACCGCCTTTCACCATTAGTTAAAGTAATGTCATCGTTGACTAGAACGAATTATTAGTTGTATAATTAAACGGATTGTTAATGCGATAAATGGAAAAATTCGGAATGGAGGTGATAGAAGATGAGCAGATGTAAGATGAGTAAATGTAAAATAGTCGGGATTGTATGTATCGCTCTGCTGGTGGTCATTGCATGCGCTTCCTTTTGGATTTGGATAATATACAGTTTTGTAATGCACAGTGGAGCATCGGATTATCAATCTACAAAACGCAGTCTGGAACTGCAGGAACTATTGAAAGAACATATAGAAGTTGGGGAAATCAGGACAGATATCGATGCGTATGGTGCGGTCATAAAAACAGCGGATGTGAAACTTCCTGATTATAGCGTGCTGTTCTTTCTCTCAACGAATCAGGCGAATGAGAAAGCGAATTCGCCTGAAAAGTTTGAAGAGCTGATGCTTGAGGAGGCCAGTCAAAATCTGGAGAGTTTTATGGAGACTGACCTTGAGTCTGTTTTCGAGGAGAGAGAACTCTCGTTGACTTTTTTTGCCGGTGAGGAGAAAGGAAAAACAGAGAAAGAATTAAGAGAACTGATTCAGCAGAAGGCGTTGGATGATGAGATGGCACAGGCAGCAATGCTTCTTATGATGGCAGCGGACGGCGAAGTCTCAGGTGATCACAGTGATGGTGTGGAAACACAGGAAACTGCCGGCCGGGATAACAGAGAGGAGGTACAGCCATGAAACAACCAGGAAAAAGACTGATATCGCTGATACTTTCGGTACTTTTGTCTGTTCTGTCGCCTCTTACAGCCATGGCGGGGGAAATATCCGAGAAGGGTCTCACAGGCTCTGCTTATCAGGAACAATATGTCGAAGGACTGATGGAACGATATGAGGAGTATATAGCATCCGACAGCTATCTGGAACTTATAAACGGTGAATTTGCCCACACCCGATATATGGAAGAACTGATGGATAAACTTTCCACGGTGGCGTACAGCGGATATGTGGAAGAGGGTGATTCGTGGCTTGAGAAGGAATGGAAAAGGGCGAAAGCCCTCAACCACAACATGAATGCCGTTACATTCAATGGCGTTATCTGGAGCGCACGTTTTCTGACCGATAAAAATCTGAACCAGGAAGCGTATGAGACTTATCTGATGAATCTTCTGGCGATGCAGGAAAAGGGCTATTCGT
This sequence comes from Brotaphodocola sp., assembly GCA_051877535.1. Lineage (GTDB taxonomy): Bacteria > Bacillota > Clostridia > Lachnospirales > Lachnospiraceae > Brotaphodocola. The sequence goes on along the minus strand of JBJEIZ010000026.1, from coordinate 116,024 downwards.
CTACGGTGATCCAGCAGGCAGAATATGATACGGCAGTGGATGCGGGACAGACCGTTTTTGATTTGGGATGGCTGACCTTAAAGACGGCTGTCGATCTCAAATTTATTCCTTTGGATAAGGTTCTGGATGGGGATCTATGGAGGGCGCTCAAGAGGTATGAGCAGTATACCAACGGCATCAAATTTTCTTCGAAACTGGAAATGGATGGACTGGATGCATTGTCTGTCATATCCTATCTGAATATTGATACAAGGCGAAAAACATTTTTGGAGGAGTTGAGTGGCTACGCAAATAAGAATGATCACAAAAAACTGAGCCAGGCTGCCAAAACCATGGTAGATATGTCAAATCTGAGGCTGGCAGGAATGGTGTCTGAGTTTGGAAACGGGTATGCAGCTGCAGATTTTGTCAATGGAGCGTCGGAAATGATGACCAACGATGGATTTCTGGAAGTGATTTCAGGCATTGCCAGCAAAGCACTCAAAGATAAGGCGCTTGATTCCAAGGCGCTGGGAAAACGGGCGGTCAAGTGCGGGCTGAAGTTTGCTTCTGTGTTAGGACCGATCAGTGTAGGCCTTCAGTTGGGAGGTCTTGTGGGCAGCCTCTGGTATGGAGAGGAGTATGAGTGGACCGGAGAAGTCACTGTGATGTATGAAATTGGCGAAGCGCTGAAAAGCGCCCATCAGTCCGCTGTTGTCCAGGTGGCAAGCGCATTGAATGATTCTGAACGTTATGAGGCTGCATGTAAGCTGGTATCATCGGGTGAAGCCCTGTGTCTGGCCTTATGTCGCGGAGAATATGCTGCGTTCCAGTACATGACGGTGCTGAGAAGAGATGCAGAGAAGAATCTTAAGAAACTGAATGAGATGAAAGAGTTGTCGGCGTTTACTTCTCCGGGCACGCTGGTCAGGATTCGTCTTGCAGAAAATCAACTGGAAAAGTATTTGACAGCAGGGGAATATGAGGCGGAATATAACCGTCAGGCAGCGCGTATCGACAAACTGTACCAGAGTGTTAACGCAATTATCCCAGTGAGAGAGACCGTCAAAAATAACGGACATACGGTGGTGGGATACAGGGGAGACATCTATTATATCCGGTACCATGAGGGCAGCTTTGAACCGACGGGATTATTTTGTCAGTATATGAACGAAGCGGATGCTGTCAATCAACTGGTGTGTCGGCAGGAGGACGGTAGCGAGAGTACGATCTATTCTGGCCCGATTTCGGGAAATATCTATCTCTGGAAGGACTGGATTGCTGTTGAAACCAATGACGGGGATATCGCGATCATTGAACTGGATTCATCCGGAAGGGCCGGGAAAAACAGCGCAGTGATCAAAGACGGAAGAATTGAAGGCATCGATGAAGCTTTTGGAAGGCTGATATGCAGCGATGGAGAGGGACTCTTTTCCGTGGATATGTCAAATACCGCTCTTCACAGGATCAGAAATCGTACCAATGATACGGGGATCAGCTTTATCGGAATCAGGGTGAATACGGTGTATATGGCGGAACAAAGCGGAGACGGGGAAATCACACTATTATCAGCGGATTCCGACGGAGGGAATGTGTGCAGCCTGGGAAAAGTTGCTGTTTCCAGTGAAATAGGATTTATGGGAAGAATCTACGGAGCGCAGGTGACGGATGAGTATCTGTATGCCCTGTACGCGTGTGTGGCAGGAACCGGATTTTTCCTTCAGGAGGCCGCTATCGTCAGAGCGGATCTCAAAAACCCGGGTAAAGTCGAAACACTGTTGGATGTCGGAGAGGTTTCAGCCGTGGAGTTTTTTGTGGAATCAGATGATAACGGGCAGGATGTTCTGTATTATGTAAATGAACCGGATATGATATATACGTTACTGCATCTGGAAGAAGCAGTTGTTCACGAAACGGGAATACAAAAAATGCTGACAGATGGAAGCATGATCGCTGCAGAGATTCCGGTAAGCTGCCTGGGAGATACGGTATATCTGGATGGAGCTATGAAACGACGTATGGATGGAGAACTAGAGTATACCACGTTAATTCCGGCATCTGTGATAGACGGCCTTGCGGAGTGTGAGTTAGGTCAAAAGGTTGACGGGAAAAGTGACGCTGCAATTATCCATGATGTGGAACTGATAGACGGTACCGTATATTTTTCACTCACCTATAATCAGAGAGAATCGATCAATGATTTTGGCTGGAGACCGTCGTACAGACACAGATATACCAGGTTTTATCAGATGGAAGCTGGCAGCAGTGAGGTAAGACAGATTTATCAGTATTAGTGGGAATCTGAACAGTTTAGTGAATTTGGAAAAGTATGTAATCACAGAAGGAGGCGTTTTTATGGGCGAACAGGAGCCTAAGAGAATAAAGAAGCATATTTGCGTTGGTCTGTTGGCCCATGTCGATGCGGGAAAAACAACGTTGTCAGAAGGCATGCTTTATCTGACCGGCAGTATCCGTAAGCTGGGCAGGGTTGACAACAGGGATGCGTTTCTGGACACCTATGCGCTGGAACGAGCCCGCGGAATTACAATTTTTTCCAAACAGGCGGTGTTCGAACTGGGAGATATGGAAGTGACTTTGCTGGACACACCGGGGCATGTGGATTTTTCAGCAGAAATGGAGCGGACACTGCAGGTATTGGATTACGCGATTCTGATTGTCAGCGGTGCGGATGGTGTGCAGGGGCATACGGAAACATTGTGGCGTCTGTTGAAGCGCTATCGGATTCCTGTCTTTTTATTTATGAATAAAATGGATCAGGACGGTACGGACCGGGAAACACTGATGGAGAATGTCAGGAAACGTCTGGATGGTTCCTGTGTGGATTTTAGTGTTCAGAATGATGATTTCTGGGAAAATGTTGCCATGTGCGATGAACATGCACTGGAGGAATTTCTGGAACATGGACGAGTGGCCGATGATGCAGTGCGCAGATTGATTGCAGAACGGAAACTGTTTCCGTGTTACTTCGGCTCCGCTTTGAAACTCGATGGTGTGGAAATATTGCTGAACGGGCTGAAGCACTGGATGGAAAGTCCCGATGGAATGGCGGAATTTGGGGCAAAAGTATTTAAAATTTCCAGAGATGAGCAGGGAAATCGCCTGACACATCTGAAAATAACCGGTGGTGCTTTGAAAGTAAAAGATATGCTGAAATTTGGAGAGGAACCAGAAAAAATTAATCAGATTCGTGTATATTCCGGTTCTAAATTTGAGCTGGTAAATGAGGCGGACTGCGGTATGGTATGTGCGGTTACCGGACCGATGCTAAGTCATCCGGGTCAGGGAATCGGAGCGGAAAGTGAATCGGAACTTCCAATTTTGGAGCCGGTTTTGACATACCAGATTTTGGTTCCGGATACATGTGACGTTCATGCAGTGCTGCGCAATTTGCGTCAGTTGGAAGAGGAGGAGCCACAGCTTCACATTGTATGGAATGAGTCTTTGTCTGAGATCCAGGCACAGGTCATGGGTGAGGTTCAGATTGAAATTTTAAAAAGCATGATTGCCGATCGATTTGGCATTCCGGTGGAATTCGGCACGGGAAATATTGTTTATAAAGAAACCATCCTGGAACCGGTGGAGGGGGTTGGTCATTATGAACCACTGCGGCATTATTCAGAAGTTCATCTTTTTTTGGAACCTGGGGAACAGGGCAGTGGTATGCAGTTTGCAGTGAATTGCAGCGAGGATGTGCTGGACCGCAACTGGCAGCGTCTGATTCTGACACATCTGGAGGAAAAACGTCATCGAGGTGTGCTTGTAGGCGGTGAGCTTACGGATATGAAAATTACTTTAATTGCCGGAAAAGCGCATCAGAAGCATACAGAAGGCGGAGATTTCCGACAGGCCACGTATCGTGCGGTGCGGCAGGGACTTCGGGAAGCAAAAAGCCGTCTGTTAGAGCCATACTATGCATTTTCCCTGGAGGTTCCAACAGAACATGTAGGACGGGCTATGTCAGACATGGAACGAATGCAGGGTACTTTTGATGCACCGGTGACGGAGGGAGACATGACGCTTCTGACCGGCAGTGCACCGGTCGTGACCATGCGGGATTATCAGCGGGAAGTTATTTCTTATACGAGAGGACGCGGTCGCCTTTCCTGTGTTTTGAAAGGTTATGAACCCTGCCATAATGAGGAAGAGATCATCGAACAGATTGGTTATGATCCGGAGGCAGACCTGGAAAACCCGACAGGCTCTGTGTTTTGTGCGCATGGTGCCGGATTTGTGGTGCCGTGGTATGAAGTGAAACATTACATGCATGTGGAAAGTCCGCTGAAATGGAAAAAAGAAGTGGATGCGGATTTGGCGGAAAAAACAAGCAGTTCCGGTCGTTTTTCCGGTTCTGCGATCAGAAGTTCTGGCGATTCTGTTGGCTGCGGACCACTCTCATTTGGTGTAGATGATAAAGAATTGGAAGCGATTTTTACCAGAACTTATGGGGAAAGTAAGCGCCGGCTTCCAAATGAGAATCGTCCGAGGCGTGTGAATTTTGACTCGGATTCGGTGGATGACGGAAGCTTGCGGAAAGAAAGTCGAGACCGACATATTGTGTCGGCTACAGGTCCTATGGGACCGAAACCCGGCTATTTGAAAACTCGCCGGGGAGGTGAGGATGAATATCTTTTGGTGGATGGATACAACATTCTCTATGCCTGGGAAGAGATGCGGGAGCTGATGAAAGTAACGATTGACGGTGCACGAAACAGTCTGTTGGATATTCTGTGCAATTATCAGGGATATACGCGCACTAAAGTGATCGTTGTATTTGATGCTTATAAGGTTTCCGGAGGTGTGGGGAGTGTTCAGGATTATCATAATATCCATGTGGTATACACGAAAGAAGCTGAGACTGCTGACCAGTATATCGAGAAATTTGCTCATAAGATGGGAAGAAAATATCGCGTGACCGTGGCAACCTCTGATGGCCTGGAACAGATGATCATTCGAGGACAGGGATGTATTCTGATGTCTGCCAGAGATTTAAAAGAAGATATTATGCGTGTTGGGAGACAAATTCAAGAAGAGACAGGGAATCTTTCGAAGCCTGGGAAGAATTATCTGTTTGCAAATGTGGAAAAAGAGCTGGCAGAGTATCTGGAAGCGATAAGATTGGGAAATATTTCAGATGGCAGCAGAGCTCAGTGATCCCATACAAAACGACTTGCCATTGGCAGGTCGTTTTGTATACCAGGGGAAGAAGTAGTCTTTTCTACAAGATAAACATTCTTGCAGCCATCAGATCTTCCATAGAATCTGTGGTGTAACTTACGGTATAGGCATCTAATTGCTTTACCCCTGGATAATAGGAAGCACGTTTGGCATTCCAGTGATTTTTGAAGCAGATTTCCATGGTAATGGTCTTCGGAATTTCCAGATGGCAGTCTGCACGATGTTCCAGTCCTTTCTTTGCGCCTTCACGAATCATTTCATGAGCCAGAATCGGAGCAACGCTGATGGTTGCAGAACCAAGTCCTTCTTTGACAGCAGCGGTTACCATATTCGGGTCGTATTCTTGAACATGGCTGCAGAGCATTTTGTCTCCGCTCAGGAATACAGACGGAACGCCCATAGAGGCAGCGGCATATGCGTGGATCAGAAATTCGGAAGCCAGTCTGCCGTTGTACTTGACATAGTTATTGCCTCGGTTCATGGTGTGGCTCAATGGACTGCCGTTGAATCCGGCAGGGGAGTGGTAACCGACATACATAACTGCATCGAAAGAGGAATCCAGTCCACCGATCATAGAGTTCGGATCACAGGTCCAGTCACGGATGATCTTTACTTCCTTCGGAAACAGGGAAATGTCCATGTTGCGTCCGCTGTCATGAGCATCTTTTACATAAATTTCCGTTGCACCTGCAGCCAGTGCGCCTTCACAGGCGGCTACTGCTTCCAGGGTCATTTCTTTTGCCAGCGGACCGTGTTCCAAGTCTCCAAGATTCGTAGACTCCCAGGAAGTGGAACCGGCAATACCTTCAAAATCAACACTGATATAAACTTTCATCATTGATTCTCCTCATTGGTTTAGATTTAGTTTTGCAAGTGCATCTGCAAATGCAGAATTGATTGGTTCATTTGCTTCTTTATTTTGCTTATTCAGATATCTGGCAACATCTCGTTTGCTGACTCCGGCACCTTCTTTTTTACGGCGTTCCTGAAAAGAAGAAAGCTTTTCTTTATAGCCGCATTTGCAGACAAAAATCTGTCCGTCTCCTTTGCCGCGCAACTCCATTTTTTTATGGCAGTTAGGACAGCGGGCGTTAGATGTACGGGAAATGGTTTCACGGTGCCCGCATGAACGGTCCTGGCAGACTAGCATTTCGCTGTTCTTTCCCTTGACGGATAGCATGCGCTTGCCGCATACAGGACACTTGGTGTTGGTCAGATTATCGTGGCGAAACTGTCCCTCGCCTGTTTTGATATCATCGATTAAGGCATTGGAATAATTCCGGATATCAGCCATAAATGTACTGCGTTTCAAACTTCCCCTGGCAATTTTTGACAGGCGCATCTCCCAGTCTGCAGTCAGTTCTGGTTTCTTCAAATCTTCCGGAACCAGCTCCAGGAGCTGTTTTGCCTTGGATGTCAGATAAATATCTTTTCCTTTTTTTTCCAGAAGGAAACTGGAGAAAAGTTTTTCGATGATGTCAGCACGAGTTGCCACAGTACCGAGACCGCCGGTCTCACCCAGGGTTTTTGCCATTTCCTTATCCGATGACTCCATATACGCGACTGGATTTTCCATAGCAGAAAGTAATGTTGCCTCATTAAATGGTGCAGGGGGCTTGGTTTTGCCTTCCGTGCGGGAGATGGTAAGGTTTGTGAGCTTGTCTCCCTTTTTTAGATCCGGAAGGGACTGGCTGCGCAGCGCAGGTTCCAAGGAAAAACCGGAAAAGCCGCCGGAGCCATACCCGATTTCATTAGAAAATTCGTCATCATTATCATCATTATCATCACTATCTGCTGCATAATGATTTCCAAAAGTATAGGCTTCTTTCCATCCTTCTGAACGCACGATTTTTCCTCTGGCAGTAAAGAGTTCTCCGGCAATCTCCACAGTCACGGTTGTCTGTTCATATTCAAACGGGGGGCAAAGCACTGCCAGGAATCGTCTGACAACCAGATCGTAGATGCGCCGTTCATCCACAGTCATATGGTCTAGCTGAACGAATTGCTCTGTCGGGATAATGGCGTGGTGATCGGATACTTTAGCATCATTAACAAAATGTGGTTTTGCCTTGAACGTCTGCATAGAAAGCCGCCCGGCCAGCTGCCGGTAAGGTCCGATACTGATCGCTTTCAGCCTCTCCTTTAAGGTTGGTACGATATCGCTGCTCAAGTACCGGGAGTCGGTGCGCGGATAGGTCAGGACCTTGTGATTTTCATATAACCTTTGCATGATATTTAACGTTTCTTTTGCTGAATAATCAAAACGTTTATTTGCTTCTCGCTGCAGTTCTGTCAGGTCATAAAGCTGAGGTGCCTGCTGATTCTTTGGACTTCGCTGGACATCTGTGACGATTCCGTCTGCATGCTTCAAATGCTGTATGCATTCGTCTATGCGGGTTCGGTCAAAGCTGCGCAGACTCCCTGATTTTTTGTCTTTCCATGTAAGTGTTATGGATGGGGAAGAGCTGCGCACGGTGATTCCATAAAAGGATTGCGGAACGAACGTTTTGATGTCTGCTTCGCGCTTTGCAATCATGGCAAGGGTCGGTGTCTGGACACGGCCGCAGGAAAGCTGTGCGTTGTATTTGCAGGTCAGGGCACGGGTGGCGTTGATACCTACCAGCCAGTCTGCTTCGGCGCGGCACATGGCAGCGTCGAAGAGATTGTTGTACAATCTGCCGTCTTTTAAATTGGAGAAACCTTCGCGGATTGCTTTATCGGTAACGGAAGAAATCCACAGACGTTTGATTGGTTTTTTATTGCCGGCTTTTAATAAAATCAGGCGGGCAACCAGTTCTCCCTCGCGCCCGGCATCCGTTGCAATGATGATTTCATGGATATCTGTTCGATGAATCAGCGTTTTGACTGACTGAAATTGCTTTCCGGTCTGCCGGATGACTTCCAATTGGAACGGTTCCGGCATCATCGGAAGATCTTCCATTTTCCATTCTTTATATTTTTTATCATAATCTTCCGGGTCAGCAAGCGTTACCAGATGTCCCAGTCCCCAGGTTACGATATAATGGTCGCCCTCGATAAATGCAGGTGTTTTCTTTTGACAGTTCAGTACGCGTGCGATGTCGCGGCCTACCGATGGTTTCTCTGCGATTACAAGAGATTTGCTCATAAATCACTCCTTAAACTTTATAAAAACATTTCAGAGGTCATTTTGACTTCAATATTATCATTTTATCACTGTATTATGAATAAATCTATTTATAATCTTGAAAAAGTGTTTAAAATAAAGTACAATAAGACCGATTGTCGATGATGAGACGAGGAACCGCATCTGCGGGCAATGATAAAAAGGAGATTTTAATATGAGTAAAAAACCAGTTGTATTAATGATCCTGGATGGATACGGATTGAATAAGAATTGTGAAGCAAACGCAGTATGTGAGGCCAGAACTCCGGTTATGGATCAGCTGATGAGCCAGTGCCCGTTTGTTGAGGGACAGGCAAGCGGCATGGCAGTAGGCCTCCCGGATGGTCAGATGGGCAACTCTGAGGTAGGACATCTGAATATGGGAGCAGGACGTATTGTTTATCAGGAATTGACTCGTATTACCAAGTCGATTATGGATGGTGACTTCTTTACCAATAAGGCATTTGTGGAGGCAGTTGAGAACTGTAAGAAAAATGATTCCGCGCTGCATATGTTTGGTCTGGTATCAGACGGCGGCGTTCACAGCCATTTGACTCACATTTTCGGACTGCTTGAGTTGGCGAAGAGAAATGGTCTTGAGAAAGTTTATGTGCATTGTTTCCTGGACGGACGTGACACTCCGCCATGTTCCGGTAAAGGTTATGTTGCGCAGCTGGAAGAAAAGATGGCTGAACTGGGTGTAGGAAAAGTAGCATCTGTAGCCGGCCGTTATTATGCGATGGATCGTGATAAGAACTGGGATCGTGTACAGATTGCTTACAATGCGCTGACCAAAGGCGAAGGCGTTATGGCTGAAAGCGCAACCGGAGCGATCCAGGCTTCCTATGACGCAGAGAAGACGGATGAGTTCGTAATGCCGACCGTTATCACTGAGAACGGTGCACCGATCGCTACGATTAAGGACGGCGATTCTATCATTTTCTATAACTTCCGTCCGGACCGTGCAAGAGAGATGACCCGTGCATTCTGTGATGATGAGTTCACCGGTTTCGACAGAGGTGAAAGGGTGAAGACCACCTATGTCTGCTTTACAGATTATGATGAAACCATTCAGAATAAGAAAGTTGCTTTTGTAAAAGAGCAGATTACCAATACTTTTGGTGAGTTTTTGGCTGCACATGGCAAAAAGCAGGCAAGAATCGCTGAGACAGAAAAATATGCTCACGTTACGTTCTTCTTTAACGGCGGTATCGAGGAGCCGAACGAGGGAGAAGACCGTTTCCTGATCCCGTCCCCGAAGGAAGTTGCTACTTATGACTTGAAGCCGGAGATGAGTGCACCGGGCGTTTGTGACAAGCTGGTGGAAGCAATCAAGTCCAATAACTATGATGTGATCATTATCAACTTTGCTAATCCGGATATGGTTGGTCATACCGGTGTTGAGGCAGCAGCGATCAAAGCAATCGAGACGGTTGATGCATGTGTAGGCAGAACCGTGGATGCGATCAAAGAAGTCAATGGCGTTCTGTTTATTTGCGCTGACCATGGCAACGCAGAGCAGTTGGTTGATTACGAGACCGGCGCACCATTCACCGCACATACTACGAATCCGGTTCCGTTCATTCTGGTCAATGCTGACCCGTCTTATAAACTGAGAGAAGGCGGATGTCTGGCAGATATCGCACCGACCCTGATCGAGCTTATGGGTATGGAGCAGCCGAAAGAGATGACCGGCAAGTCCCTTCTGGTAAAATAATGCCTGTTTGCGGCCTGTTAATGAAATGCGCAGACCTGATGAGCAATTACAAAAGATCCCTGAATAGCGTTGGCTGTTCAGGGGTTTTCCGCTTTATAGATCAATATGTAGTTTTCCCTTTGGGCAGGCCAGAACGACTGGAATTTCCACGGCAGGCTGCAGAGCAATGGTAACAAGATCTTCGCAGTGGAAGACATTCCGGGTGCTTTCCGGGAGCAGGCTGATCCCTTCTTTTGCCGAGACTGCGTCAATGATAGATTCTACACGCGCGGTTCGTATCAGATGCGGAGTTATGCCCGCTTCAAAGAAGAGACGAAGACATGTCTGACCGATGGATGTGTACGGATGCATCAGAAATAACGGTTCCGATGCAAGGTCAGAGATGGTCAGAACCTTGTGGTGAGCCAGTGTGTGGTCGGCATGCATCAGGACGATGAGTTGGTCAGAAGCCAGGATCTGGCAATCATATTGTTCGGATGAAAACAGGATCTCCCGCCCAATGGCAGCATCATAAAATCCGTTTTCCAGACCGTGGATCAGTGCCGGTTCCTCGACTTCTTCAATCGTCATATGAATTTCTTTGTGCCGCTCAGCAAAGGTGCGAAGCAGAGGGGAAAGGTGATAATGGTTCAGGATTGGGAGGGTGCCGATGTGTAGTTCCATCTGGGATAAATTTTTGTATTGGCGGATATCGGCCAGTACCTGATGATATTGTTTTACCAGCATTTGTGCATTTGGATAAAAATGTTGACCGGCGGCGGTGAGAACCGCATGTCTGCGGCTTCGGTCAAAAAGCTGCAGATTCAGCTCTTTTTCTAATTTCATAATCTGTTTGGACAGGGTGGACTGTGTGATGTGCACGGCCTCCGCGGCTTCATAAAAATTGCTGTGGTCTGCTGCGGCAAGAAATGCTTCTAGTTGTTCAAATGTCATGTTTTCCTCTTTATCATTTGCAGAAAATCGTTTGGTTTCAGAATTAGTATATCATGATTCATTCTGTTTTGGAATCATAGAAACAGAAAGTGGAATTGATTACGATTTGGAATGTTTGTAAAATATAAGTAACCGTTCAGACGGCGGGAAATCAAGATCAGATAGATTTCCCTCCACTGATCTCATGAGGGAAGGAGAGAAAAACATGAAGAACAAAGTAACTGATCTGAGAAGTGCTCTGGAGCTTTTGCGCACACTTCCGGGACAACTGATCGAAACGGATGTGGAAGTGGAGCCGATGGCAGAACTTTCTGGTATTTACCGTTATGTAGGTGCGGGCGGAACGGTGATGCGTCCGACCAAAGAAGGTCCGGCTATGATTTTTCATAAAGTGAAAGGACATCCGGATGCCAGCGTTGTAATTGGTGTGTTGGCGAGCCGCAGACGTGTTGCCGTACTTTTGGATTGTGCACCGGAGGATTTGGGTAAAAGGTTGTACCGGAGCGTGGCATCACCGATTCCTCCTGTTTTAAAGACAGGGGCTCCCCTTTGTCAGCAGGTGATCCATAAGGCATCCGATCCGGATTTTGATCTGTATAAGCTGGTGCCGGCGCCAACCAATACGCCGGATGATGCAGGTCCGTACATCACCTTGGGAATGTGTTATGCAACGCATCCGGATACGGGAGTCCATGATGTGACAATTCATCGCCTTTGCATTCAGGGAAAGGATGAACTGTCTATTTTCTTTACTCCAGGTGCAAGACACATTGGTGCTATGGCAGAGCGGGCAGAAGAACTGGGACAGACGCTTCCGATTTCGATCAGTATCGGCGTTGATCCGGCTATTGAGATCGGTTCCTGTTTTGAGCCGCCGACAACTCCAATGGGGTATGATGAACTGTCTGTTGCAGGTGCACTGCGGGGCGAGCCGGTAGAACTGTGTCAGTGCCTGACGATTCAGGAACATGCAATTGCCAATGCAGAATATGTTATCGAAGGCGAAGTGATCCCAAATGTGCGGGTCCAGGAGGATCAGAACAGCCATACCGGATATGCGATGCCGGAATTTCCGGGCTATACAGGACCGGCAAGCAGTGAATGCTGGAAGATCAAAGTAAAAGCAGTAACTCACAGAGAACATCCGATCATGCAGACCTGCATCGGTCCCAGTGAAGAGCATGTTTCTATGGCGGGTATTCCGACGGAAGCAAGTATTTACGGCATGATTGAGAAAGCCATGCCGGGCAGACTGAAAAATGTATATTGTGCGTCAGCCGGAGGAGGAAAATATATGGCAGTTCTTCAGTTCCAGAAAAAAGTTGCCAGCGATGAAGGTCGTCAGAGGCAGGCAGCTTTGTTGGCATTTTCTGCATTCAGTGAACTGAAACATGTATTTCTGGTGGACGAGGATGTTGACTGCTTTGATATGAATGATATACTTTGGGCGATGAACACAAGGTTTCAAGGGGATGCGGATATCATTACGATCCCAGGCGTGCGCTGTCATCCGCTGGACCCGTCCAACCATCCGAAATGTTCGCCGAGTATCCGGGATAAAGGCATTGCCTGCAAAACCATTTTTGACTGTACGGTTCCGTTTGAAGAGAAAGAACGGTTTAAACGCGCCAGATTCATGGAGGTGGATCCGCAGAAATGGCTGTAAAAAAGAGGATTATTGTAGGAGCCACAGGAGCCAGCGGGATGCCGATCCTAATAGAATGTCTGCGGATGATTCGTGAAAATCCGGAATTTGAATCCTGGCTGATTTTCAGTGACAGCGCAGCATGTACGTTGCTGCAGGAAACGGATTTTCGTACAGAAGAAGTGGAAGCACTTGCTGATGTTGTGGCTGATTTTGAAAATATCGGTGCAGGACCGGCCAGTGGTTCCTTCCGGACTGCTGGGATGCTGATTGTACCATGCAGTATGAAGACGGTGGCCGGGATACACAGCGGATACACGGATAACCTGCTTTTGCGGGCGGCGGATGTGACTTTGAAGGAACAGCGTCCTCTGGTACTGGCAGCCAGAGAGACTCCGATGAATCCGGTTCATTTGCGCAATCTTTATGAGCTTTCGATGATGCCGGGAGTGCGGATCGTGCCTCCGATGATGACGTTTTATCACAGACCGGAAACCATTCATGATATGGTTTATCATACTGCGGCAAAGCTTCTGGAGCCGTTTGGAATTGAGGCAGAACACTATCGCAGATGGGAAGGGATTTAAGCATGAGGAGTCGCAGATATCAGTATCATTTGTCATTTTCTGAAATCGAAGTGCAAGTAACGGATATCGGACAGGACTGCCAGATTACGATCGGTGGCGGCGAACGACCCCATGTGGGCTGTGTGGTATTGGCGATTCCTCGACCGTCTCTGACAGGAGATGGAAGCATCAGTGTTACTTCGTCTGTGATCAATGTGACTGGGCATAAAGATGAAGAACTCTGCCGTTTGTTGGCTGAGCAGGTGGCAAAGGCAAAGAATGCGGTGACTGTATGTACCGGCGGATTTCACATAGATCATGCTTCTGCCGAGATGATTCAGGAGGTTGCACAGGCAGTGCAGGAGATTGCGGAAACGATTGTGGCACAGGAACATGATTTTGGTTAACTTTCCGAACAAATGTTTGCACATTAAAATGATATATGCTATAATGTGAGAACCTGGACAGTAATGTTTTATTTGGAGGTTTTCAAACCATGGCAAAGCAATATATAAAAATACGAGGTGCCAACGAGCACAATTTAAAGAATATTTCCATTGATATTCCGCGCAATGAGCTGGTCGTTCTGACGGGTTTAAGCGGTTCGGGCAAGTCATCTCTGGCGTTTGACACCATCTATGCGGAAGGGCAGCGCCGTTATATGGAGTCACTGTCCTCCTATGCAAGACAGTTCCTTGGACAGATGGAAAAGCCGGATGTGGAGAGTATTGAGGGACTTTCACCGGCGATTTCGATTGACCAGAAATCTACGAACCGCAATCCGCGTTCTACCGTCGGTACGGTGACAGAGATTTATGATTATATGCGCCTTTTGTATGCACGTATCGGAATCCCGCATTGCCCGAAGTGCGGCAGAGAGATTCAGAAGCAGACGATCGACCAGATGGTGGATCAGATCATGGCTATGCCGGAACGCACCAGGATTCAGCTTCTGGCTCCGGTTGTCCGCGGACGTAAGGGAGAGCATGTGAAGCTGTTGGAGCAGGCCCGAAAAAGCGGTTATGTCCGTGTGCGTATCGATGGCAGTATTTATGAGCTTTCTGAAGAAATTCGATTAGAGAAAAATATCAAACACAACATTGAAATTGTTGTTGATCGTCTGGTTGTCAAAGAGGGCATTGAAAAGCGTCTGACAGATTCCATCGAGACAGTTATGAAATTGTCAGACGGCCTGATGATCATAGATGTGGTCGACGGACAATCTTTGAATTTCAGTATGAGCTTTTCGTGTCCGGACTGTGGAGTCAGCATTGAAGAAGTGGAACCGAGAAGTTTTTCGTTTAATAATCCGTTTGGTGCCTGCCCGGACTGTTTTGGTCTGGGATACAAGATGGAATTTGACGAAGATTTGATGATCCCGGACAAGTCTCTCAGTATCAATCAGGGAGCGATTACCGTATTAGGATGGCAGTCCTGTGCAGACAAGGGAAGTTTTACGAATGCGATTCTGCAGGCGCTGATGAAAGAATACCATTTTGATCTGGATACACCGTTTGAGGATTATCCGAAAGAAATTCGCGATATTCTGATCCATGGAACCGGCGGAAGAGAAGTCAAAGTTTATTATAAGGGACAGCGCGGGGAAGGGGTATATCCGGTTGCATTTGAGGGATTGATTAAGAATGTGGAGCGTCGTTACCGGGAAACGTTTTCTGAGGCATCCAAAGCAGAGTATGAGACATTTATGCGCATTACTCCATGTAAATTGTGCAAAGGGCAGCGCTTAAAGCAGAGCTCACTGGCTGTGACAGTCGGAGGACGCAACATTTATGAGGCGACGGAACTTTCGATTGCGAATTACCGCGCGTTTCTGGAAGATTTGAAGCTTTCCCCGATGCAGGAACAGATTGGTGCGCAGATTTTAAAAGAAATCAAGGCGAGACTGGATTTTTTGCTGAACGTAGGATTGGAGTATCTTTCTCTTTCTCGCGCGACCGGCACGTTGTCCGGCGGTGAGGCACAGCGTATTCGTTTGGCGACCCAGATCGGTTCCGGGCTGGTTGGTGTGGCTTATATTTTGGATGAACCGAGTATCGGTTTACATCAGAGGGATAATGATAAGCTGCTGGCAACTCTGACACATTTGCGGGATCTGGGCAATACGGTGCTGGTGGTAGAGCATGATGAAGATACCATGCGTGCTGCAGATTTTATTGTGGATATCGGTCCGGGCGCAGGGGAACATGGCGGAGAAGTTGTGGCAGCAGGAACGGCAGAAGAGATCATGAAATGCGATGCGTCGATTACCGGCGCTTATCTGAGCGGCCGCATGCGGATTCCGGTTCCGAAAGAGCGCAGAGAACCGACCGGTTATCTGACGGTAAGAGGTGCATCGGAGAACAACCTGAAAAATATCGATGTAAAATTTCCGTTGGGAGTGATGACCTGCGTGACCGGTGTATCCGGTTCCGGAAAAAGTTCGCTGGTCAATGAGATTTTGTATAAATCCCTTGCACGCAAGCTGAATCGCGCGCGGACGATCCCCGGCAAATTTAAAAAGCTGGAAGGTGTGGAGCAACTGGACAAGGTTATCAATATTGACCAGTCTCCGATAGGCAGGACACCGCGTTCCAATCCGGCGACGTATACCGGTGTGTTCGATATGATCCGTGATTTGTTTGCATCCACCAGTGATGCCAAAACAAAAGGATACAATAAAGGAAGATTCAGCTTTAATGTCAAAGGCGGGCGATGTGAAGCGTGCAGCGGAGATGGCATCATCAAGATCGAGATGCACTTTCTTCCGGATGTTTATGTCCCATGTGAGGTCTGCGGAGGAAAACGTTACAATCGCGAGACGCTGGATGTTAAATACAAGGGAAAGAGCATTTATGATGTACTCAACATGACGGTGGAAGAAGCGATGCATTTCTTTGAAAATATTCCGTCTATTTACAGGAAGATTTCCACGCTGAATGATGTAGGACTTTCTTATGTGCGCCTTGGTCAGCCGTCCACACAGCTTTCCGGCGGTGAGGCACAGCGCATTAAGCTGGCGACAGAGCTGAGCAGAAGAGGGACTGGAAAGACGATTTATATCCTGGACGAACCGACTACAGGACTGCATTTTGCTGACGTTCATAAGCTGGTAGATATTTTGCGCAGATTGTCGGATGGAGGAAATACGGTGATTGTCATAGAGCATAATCTGGATGTCATCAAATGTGCGGATCATATCATTGACATCGGGCCGGAAGGCGGAGACCGAGGCGGAACAGTCATCGCACAGGGAACACCGGAAGAGGTGGCACAGAATCCGGCATCATATACAGGAAAGTATATCAGGCAGTATCTGGAGAGAGAAAAGCAGCAGGAAGCGTAAGCACATGCGGATGAATCCGGAGATGGGAACAGGAAAAGGGGACATCGCCAACGGCGGTGTCCCCTGCGTACCTGAAATGAAGATTAACTTTCATAAATCTTATTATAAATTTCTTCACACAGCATATCCACGTAATCTTCGTTCGGCAGGTCTTTGTGAGTGATCAGCAGATCGTGAATGATATAAAAACGTTTCAGACTCAAATCTTCCGGCTCCAGTTCGCCGAAGTCATGGATGATAGCGCGGTCGATCTTTTCCGGAGAAAAGGTTTTAGCAAACCACTCCACGATCTCTTTGGTTTCTTTCTGGTCATCATTAATTTCGCCTTTGAATTCCTTTAAGGACTGTGAGGTTTTTACCGCTACGATCAGCATTCCGACACCCATGATGGTCAAAACGCCCTCTGTCAGGTATTTGCCGAAACCGTACATCGGAAGATTTACAATGCCGGTCCATAATAGGATGCAGGCAGCAGTCATAACACCGCCTACCAGGTAAAATGCAGTTGCCGAAGACTTTAAGTCTTCGTATTTCTGAGCTTTATTAATATAGGCGTGAGAACTCTTTGGCTGGCGTCTCTGCACAGGAGCCGGAATCGGCTCTCCGTTGGCTGCAGCTTGCTGTGCCTGTTGCTTGGCCATGGCAGCCTGCTCCGCCATAGCAGCCTGCATCGCTTCGTATTGGGCGCGCTGTATTGCTATTTCTTTTTCTTTCTCTCGCTTTTTCATGGCATCAGCCACTTCCTTGGATTCCAGCAGCGGACCTCCGCAGTCGGTGCATCTGGTAATTCCATCAATAAATTCCATGTCGCATTTTGGACAATAAGGCATGTTGTGTTCCTCCCCCGGAAATTTCTCATTCGTAACTGTGTAATATTTTTGCAGTCACCTCGTTTCATTATAAGACAGAATTTCATATTAGTCCAGTGGAAAGTTGCTGTACAAAAAATTCTCTTTTCCTCTTTTCATCCGATATAAAATGGGATAAAATGAAACAAGATTTGTCAACTTGAGAGAAAGGGTAAAAACTATGAAGACGTCAAAGCTGTTAAAACGATTTATTCCATATTACGGAAAATACTGGAAGACTATGGCATTTGACCTGTTTTGTGCATCTCTGACAACTGTGTGCGAGATGGTTCTGCCGATGATCCTTCGTTATATCACCAACCAGGGAATGCAGGATGTTGCATCGCTGACGATGGGATTGATCCTGAAACTTACGATGCTGTATTTTGTTCTTCGTGTCATCGATGGTCTGGCATCTTTTTACATGGCATATACCGGTCATGTTATGGGTACGCGGATTGAGACGGATATGAGACAGGATGCATTCGAACATTTGCAGAAATTGTCTGACCGCTATTTTAATAATACAAAAGCTGGGCAGATCATGGCGCGCATTACCAGTGATCTGTTTGATGTAACGGAGTTTGCACATCATTGTCCGGAAGAGTTTTTTATCGCCTTTTTAAAAGCAATCGTTTCTTTCATTATTTTGTCCAGGATCAATGTGCTGCTGACCGTGATCATATTTGCATTTGTACCAATCATGACGGTTTCCTGTACATATTTTAATCTGAAAATGCGCAAAGCATTTAAAGAACAGCGTCATCAGATCGGTGAATTAAATGCAAGAATCGAAGATAATTTATTGGGTAACCGTGTGGTGCGGGCCTTTGCAAATCAGGCAATCGAGATTGAAAAATTCAGAAAAGACAATCAGAAATTTCTTGAGATCAAGAAGAAAAATTATCTTTATATGGGCGGTTTTCAAACCACGATCCGTATGTTTGACGGACTGATGTATATGGTGGTGATTCTGGCCGGCGGTATTTTTATGATCCGCGGTTTGATCGATCCGGGCGATCTGGTTGCTTACACGCTTTATGTATCTACTCTTTTAGCAACGATCCGCAGAATTATTGAGTTTGCAGAGCAGTTTCAGCGCGGGATGACAGGGATTGAACGTTTTGTGGAAATTATGGATTCCACGGTGGATATTTTCGATGAGCCGGGGGCAAAACCCCTGTCAGATGTGAAAGGCGGCATCCGTTTGGAGCACGTGAGTTTTGAGTATCCGGACGATCATAACGCAGTGTTAAAGGATATCAGCCTGGATATTCATCCCGGAGAAAAAGTGGCGCTTGTCGGTCCGTCAGGAGGAGGAAAAACCACGCTTTGCAATCTGATTCCCCGGTTTTATGATACCACCAGCGGGACCATTGAAATTGACGGAAGAGATTTGAAGGGGATTACTTTGCAAAGTCTGCGCTCGAGCATTGGAATTGTACAGCAGGATGTATATTTGTTTTCCGGTACGGTTTATGAAAATATCATTTACGGGCGACCGGATGCGACACGCGAAGAGGTCATAAATGCAGCAAAAATGGCTGGTGCCCATATCTTTATCAGTGAATTGAAAAATGGTTACGATACTTATGTGGGCGAACGTGGTGTAAAGCTTTCAGGAGGACAAAAACAGCGTATCAGCATTGCGCGGGTATTCTTAAAAAATCCGGCAATTTTGATTCTGGACGAGGCAACTTCTGCGTTGGATAATGAGAGTGAGCATATCGTTTCTCAGTCTCTGGAACGATTGGCAGAAGGAAGAACGACTTTGACGATTGCCCATCGTCTGACTACGATTCAAAATGCAGACCGTATTCTGGTACTGTCTGACGGACAGATCGCAGAAGAGGGCAATCATAAAGAGCTGCTTTCCAGAAAAGGTATTTATTATCAATTATACACATCCGTGCAGGACCAACCGGAGGGAATTTTGGCGGATTGATGAAGTTTAGCCATGGAACAGGTGACAGACATGTTTAGAAAAGAGAGTTGAGTCATGGAAGAACGGGAAAAGAAAAAAATACGAACCATGTTAAAGCAGAAAGTGACCGTCAGCATGAAGGTTCCTCTGATGATCCTTTTGCTTTTGTTTGGTATGATTCCGATGGTGCTGGCCACTCAGACGGCGATCATTTCCATGGAGCAGAATCAGACGGATTCCAGAATGATTGAAGTGCAGAACCGGTGTCAGATCCTCAGCAATAAAATGACCCGATCCGGGTATTTTTTAAGCGGAGGGGATGAGTATTCCATCGATAACGAGATTGAGACGATTGCCAATATTTATAATGGCCGGATTGTACTGGTGGATAAAAATTTCCGGATTGTTTTGGATACTTTTAAAATTGCAGAAAACCGCCTGCACATTGCAGAAGAAGTGATCCGCTGTTTCCAGGGAGAGACCGGCACGAAACTTAATCGGAACAAACATTATTTTTTCCATGCGGTTCCGGTTTATAATGCCGGTGCGGAAAATGTGGTTGACGGCGTGATCGTGTTTACTGCTTCGACAGAAGAGTTTTCGGATCTGTCAGAAAAAGTCGGTGATAAACTTTTGCTGTTTCATATGATCGCATTTCTTTTGCTGGCTGTTTTGGGATGGGGCGCGGCGATGGTGCTTCTGCATCCGTTCCGTGATCTGCAGAAAAAGCTGGGACAGGTAGCGGATGGTGCACTGGATACGGATATCAGTGAGAAAACTTATAAGGAGACCTACCGGATTTCTCGTGCGGTTGAACAGACATTATGCAAATTAAAAGAGGTCGATCAGTCCCGCCAGGAATTTGTTTCCAACGTATCACATGAATTGAAAACTCCGATTACATCCATTCGTGTGCTTGCAGATTCCCTGATGGGAATGGGGGATGTGCCGGTAGAACTTTACCGCGAGTTTATGGAGGATATTTCGGGAGAAATTGATCGGGAAAGCCAGATTATCGACGACTTGCTTTCTCTGGTTAAAATGGATAAATCAGAGGCGGAATTGAACGTCGCACAGACCAGCATCAATGTATTGGTCGAGCAGATCATGAAGCGGCTGCGCCCAATCGCGAACAAAAAAAATGTGGAGCTGATTTTTGAAAGTATCCGAGATGTTTCTGCAGATGTAGATGAGGTGAAGCTGACACTTGCCATCACAAATCTGATTGAAAATGCTATTAAATATAACATGGAAGCCGGTTGGGTGCGAGTGACGTTGGATGCAGATCATAAGTTTTTTTACATCAAAGTTGCAGATTCGGGAATTGGAATTCCGGAAGAGGCGCAGGATCGGATTTTTGAACGATTTTACCGTGTTGATAAGGCACGTTCACGCGAAATGGGCGGCAGCGGTCTTGGTCTTGCCATTACCAGAAGCGTTGTGCTGATGCATAAAGGAGCGATTAAATTAAATAGTAAAGAAGGAGAGGGAAGCGTATTTACGATCCGTATTCCTTTGAACTATATTGCGGCGGCAGGAGGAAAATCATGAGATCATTAAAAAGAACATGCCTGTTGCTGGCATTCCTTCTGCTGGCAGTATGTGGGCTGATGACTGGTTGCTTTTTGGGTGATAAACCACTTCAGGAAGGGGAAACTGCATATCAGGTTTATTATCTGAATTCTTCTATGACGAAGCTGGTTGGACAGGAATATCGCACGATGACGAAAGATACGGATCTTCTTGTAGAAGAATTGATGACGGCAGTCAGAAATGTGCCGGCAGATCTGGATTGCCAGGCGGCACTTTCGGAAAAGGTGGATTATCAGGGATTTAAACGAGTGGATAAAGTGTTATATCTGTATTTTGATAATAACTATACCAGTATGCCATCTTATCGGGAAGTGCTTTGCCGTGCAGCACTGGTGAAAACGCTGACGCAGGTTGCGGATGTGGATTATGTCTCAATTTACTGTGGAGAACAGCCGCTGATGGGAAGCGACGGTGTTCCTGCGGGGATGATGAGTGCCAGTGATTTCGTGGACAGCATCAGTGATGTAAATGCTTTTGAGAGCACGGAATTAACACTGTATTTTACCGATGACAGAGGAGAAAAATTGTATTCGGAAAAACGCACGGTCGTACACAATATCAATACTTCGGTACAGAAAGTGGTGGTAGAGGAATTGATCAGCGGACCAGAAAGAAAACATCTGCGTCCGACGTTGGATCCGAATGTGAAGCTTCTGAACGTAGCAGTCAATGAAAATGTCTGTTATCTGAATTTTGATGCATCTTTTCTGAGCAGCATGCCGGAAGTTCGGGAGTATATCCCGATTTATTCCATTGTGAATTCTATTTCGGAGCTTTCAGGAGTTAACCGTGTGCAGATCAGTGTTAACGGAAGCCAGGATGTGGTATTCCGTGAGTCGATTTCACTGAATACGGTATTTGAACGAAATCTGGATTATATAGGGGGAATTAACAATTAAACAACCGCTACTGATTTTGGCAGGGGGATTTGTACTTGGAGAGGTGCTGGGTCTGCAAAATAAGGTAGCTTTGCAGATAACAGCCATAGTGCTGCTGACGATACTGGTGTCGGCGGTGTTAAGGTCTGTTGCAATGCGAGAAAATATAGCTGCAGTATGCAAGTATATTTTTTGGATGTTCCGAAAGGGCAAAAGCTTATGGTTATGGTTTTTGCCCTTTTTTGTGTGCGCCGGTTTCTGGCGTGGATATGAGGCCAGAACAGCGTGTGATCGGGAACTGGCTTTGGAACTGAACGGCAAGTATGTGACGGTTTCCGGAAAAGTACTAAAAAGAGAGCAGAGGGAAGATGCATCTTACCGGGTAATTCTGGGAGATTGTGTGGGAGATGATTTTACATTGGAAAAATTACAGGTTTATTGGGAGATTCATTCAGCGGAATCGTTTCATTTCCTGGCAATCGGCAATTGGATTTCTGTATCCGGAACGGTTCAGTCCTTTGATGAAGCATGCAATCCGGGAGAATTTGATCATCGCCTTTATGCCCGTTCACAGAAATTAAATTATCGTATGTTTGCAGAAAAGGGTACATTATTAAAAAATGGGCACAGTTTGGTGCGGGAAGCATTGACGCAGGTTCGCGAGCAGTCCGGCGTGATTCTGGAAAAGACCGCAGATCCAAAAGACTGCGGCATTTACCGGGCGGTGATTCTGGGAGACAGCGGCAGAATGGATGATACCCTGTATGAGTTGTACCGGGACAGCGGTGCGGCACATTTGCTGGCGGTCAGCGGTCTGCACTTGTCTCTGATCAGCGCGGCAACCTATGCTGTATTGCGGAAACTGGGGGCAGGTTATGGCGTGTCCGGTATTGTGGGGACCATTGTGTTGATGCTTTATGGGATTTTGGTCGGGGAATCTTCATCGGTTCTTCGTGCTTTGATTATGGGAATCTGTGGATTTGCTGCGTCGTATTTGGGACGTACTTATGACTTGATGTCAGCGTGGTCGCTGGCGCTCATCCTGCTTTTGTGGGAAAGTCCCTATCGTATGCTGCAGGCAGGGGTACAATTGTCTTTCGGGGCATTGGCAGGAATCGGATGGTTGGCACCGAGGCTGATGAACGGATGTAAGGGAAAGACATGGCTGGTCAGTTTTAGCATGCAGCTGATGACGATACCAATCCTTCTATATCATGATTTTCAGTACCCCTTTTATGGGATTTTACTAAATTTTTTGATGGTTCCCCTGATGGGAGGTGTGGTAGCATCCGGTACAGCAGGAATTGCGTTAGGTGCAGTCGGTATGGTATCCGGTTCATGGCTGTCTGGTGTGTCGTTTTGGTCAGCCAGTCGATTGGCGCTTGCAGGTGGTCATATGATCCTGGCATGGTATGAATTCTGTTGTCGTACAGCCGGGCATTTACCGGGAAATGTTATCGTTGCAGGGCGGCCGGAAATATGGAAAATCGGCGTGTATTACGGAATTCTGCTTGTGACTGTGGTGCGATGCGGCAGTGTGGAACGGGAAAAGGACGAGAAAAACAATGCTGCAATGATCTGGAGTAAATTAAAAGGTTTATTCCCTATGACAGCCATTTTGCTGATGCTTTTTATTCCGGTTCCAGTCAGCGGTCTGAAAGTGACATTTCTTGATGTGGGACAGGGGGACGGCATCTGCATTCAGACAGGGAAAATCAGCTGTCTGATGGATGGCGGAAGTACAGATCAGAAACAACTGGGAGAATACCGTCTGGTGCCGTTTCTGCACAGTCAGGGCATAACAAAGGTTGATTATGCGATTGTCAGCCATGGAGATGCAGATCACATCAGTGGATTACAGTATTTATTCGAAAAAAGGGAAGTTGAGATAGAGCATCTGATTCTTCCGGAAGCTGGACGGGGAGAGGATGTATATGAGCAGTTGGCGGAACTTGCAAAAGAAAGTGGCTGTCATGTGCACTGGATGGTGCGTGGAGATGAGATTTGCATAGATTCTTTCCGGGAAAGAAAAAAATTGATTTTTACTTGTTTGTCGCCAGAAAAAGGGATGAAAACGGAAGATAAAAATGAACATTCTGTCGTACTGAAGCTGGATTATGAAAATTTTCATATGTTGTTGACTGGAGATATGACAGATAAAAATGAAAGGGAAATTTTAGAAAACTATGATGTCAAACTCCTGGGAGAAACGCAGGTTCTGAAAGTTGCGCATCACGGTTCCGACACTTCATCTTCAAAATCATGGATACAGGTCATTCGTCCCAAATGGGCGGTTATTTCGTATGGGGAGAACAACCGTTACGGGCATCCGAAAGAATCGGTCATGGAACGTCTTCGTG
This sequence comes from Brotaphodocola sp., assembly GCA_051877535.1. Taxonomy (GTDB): domain Bacteria; phylum Bacillota; class Clostridia; order Lachnospirales; family Lachnospiraceae; genus Brotaphodocola. The sequence goes on along the minus strand of JBJEIZ010000026.1, from coordinate 91,897 downwards.
CCTGTCAGACGAAGATATTTGAAACGGCAAAAAATGGTGCGATCTGGTTAGAAACGGATGGAAACACGATTGTTTGGAGTACTTTTAAATGAGATGCGAAATCTCCGCAGCGGCGGTTTTTTTGGTATGTTTGACAAAGAAAAAGCCATGGACGGCATTCAGGTGTGCCGTTCCATGACTTTGGAAACCAACATCTTATATATGCAGGACATGGATTAGCAATAACCATGCCAGACCATAATAAGAAACGACAGCAACAAGGTCGTTGATCGTTGTGATCAACGGACCGGATGCGACCGCAGGGTCGATGTCCAGTTTCTTGAAAATCAGAGGAATCGAAGTGCCGCATATACTGGAAAGCAGAATGGAAACGACCAGTGCGATTCCAGTACAAAGGGAGACAGAAAATGCCAGTAAAACCGACTGACCTTTCAATACAACCAGATACAGACCGATGCAGGCAAAAGACAAGGTGCCCAGAATCATACCGTTGACCAGTCCGACACGTGCTTCCTTTCCGATCAAATACAGTTTCTGTTTGCTGCTTAACTGCTCATCCATCAGAACACGGATGGTTACAGCAAGGGACTGGGTTCCTACATTACCTGCCATGTCCAGAATCAGAGACTGGAAACTGATGATGATGGTCAGATGAGCGACCACTTCCTCAAATAAACCGACTACACTGGATACGACCAGACCAAGACCAAGCAGAATGATCAGCCAGGGCAGACGTTTGCAGATACTCATTTTCAGAGGCTCCTGTAAATCTTCTTCTGCAGACAAGCCAGCTAATTTTGCATAGTCCTCACCCATTTCATCATCTACGAGCTGTGTGATATCCTGGGAGGTTAAAACACCGATCAGCTTGTTTTCGGTATCCAATACAGGAATGGAGTCCTCGGAGTAATCTTTGATGCGCTCGATGCAGTCCTCAATCTGTTCATCAGCATAAACATAAGGATAAGAAGACATGGTGATGGTTTCAAGCGCTGTATGTTCACGGGCAATAATTAGATCTTTTAAGTCAATTGCACCGACCAGAATTCCAGCTTCATCGATGACATAAAGGGTAGAAATGTTATCGTTGTCTGCGGCTTGTTCGATCAGTTCATGCATAGCATCCCGTATGCCGATGCCGTTGTGGATCGAAATGAAATTGGTCGTCATTTTACTGCCGATCTCATCTTCATCGAAAGAACTGAGCAGAGTGATTTCACGTCTTACATCATCGTCCATCAAATCAATAAGAACATTTCGCTCTGATTTTTCCATTTGCTGCAGGCATTCAACGGCTGTAGCAGGCTCAATCTGAGATAGAATCTGCACGCGCTTGCGGATGCTGAGTTCACGGATGTATTCGTTCAGGAATCCGGAGTACTCTAAGATGTTGGCAAGCGTTTCTGCATCCAGGAGACTGTAAAGCTTAATGCGTTCTTCTTTTTTCATCAGTTCCAAAGCGGCAGCAATATCATTTTCATGATAGTCAAGGATGCGTTCGCGGATACGCTTGGGGGTCAGATTGCTGCGGAGAATGTCAGCAATTTCTGATTTGTAATCGGGATGCTGTGAAGCTGCGAGAACTTCGGTTGGAAGGTTCTTTGTTCCATTCATTGTCCTTTGCCTCCTTTAGTTTAGTTTTTTGGTAAAGGCGGCATAGATTATCGATTACTGTAAAAGCCAATGGCTTATGCCTGTGCATGACAGGGCTTTCACAGCAAAAAATGGACATAAAAATACCATTGTCACTGAAAAATCTACGCGCGTCTACTGATGATGCAGCATAACTCGGAATTGGACAATGGTGTTCATATAATGTGACATGCTGTAAAAGCGTCACACTGCACACATACTGAGAATCAGAATCTGGACGATACCCGACCGTACAAACTCTGAACATATATGAATACCTTGTCTGTACTTCGACCGCAACTGCTATCGTCCATAATCTCACCTCACATGAAAAGATTGTGTAATAGTACTTGTTTCAAGCTATTTTATTTTAACATACCCATTTTTTTTATGCAAGAGATAAAAGAAAATGCGTGACAAAAGTATGCATTAGCAATAGAATTTTATCTGGGAATCCGTTATAATAGGATAGAGTTGCAGCAACCAAGAAAGACAGCAGGAGAATATCATGCAGGTTTTGAATCAGGACATAAAAGAACATTCCTTTAAACAGATCTATCTGTTATACGGGGAAGAAACATTTTTGAAAAACAGTTATAAAAATCGTTTGAAAGAGGCGATCATTGGCGATGATACCATGAATTTTTCCTATTTCGAAGGGAAAGGTCTGAATTTGGATGAGATGATTCGTCTGTCAGATACGATGCCGTTTTTTGCAAAACGCCGCTTGATTTTGATTGAAGACAGCGGTTTTTTTAAGAATGCCTGTGAGCCTTTGATAAAATATCTGCCCTCAATGCCGGATACCACCTGCCTGATTTTTGTGGAATCCGAAGTGGACAAGCGAAGTAAATTATTTAAAAAAGTAAAAGAGATGGGGCATGCTGCAGAATTGGCGAGGCAGGATGCTTCTTCGCTTGGCAAATGGGCAGGTACTCTTTTGGCGCGGGAAGGTAAGAAAATTACGGGTCGAACCATGGAATTGTTTCTTGGAATGACTGGTGATGACATGGAGCATATTCGTATGGAACTGGAAAAACTCATCAGTTATACCGCTGGCCGTGACGTGATTACGGACGATGATGTAAAAGCCATCTGTACGATGCAGGTAACTAATAAGATTTTTGAGATGGTAGCGGCAATCGTCAATCGCCAGACAAAAAAGGCAATGGATCTTTATGAAGATCTGCTGACACTGAAAGAGCCACCGATGCGGATTCTGTTTCTGATTGCCCGACAGTTTAACCAGATTTTGCAGGTAAAAGAACTGATGGAGAAAGGGATGGACCGGGGAACGATTGCATCCAGGCTGAAAATTCAGCCGTTTGTGGTCGGCAAAGCCATACAGCAGGCAAAACAGTTCACCGGAGAACAGATTTTATCTTATGTTAATCTTTGTGTGGAGATGGAAGAGTCTGTAAAAAGCGGACGGCTGCAGGATCGACTGGCAGTGGAACTTTTGATAACGAAACAATATGGATGATCAGAAAATCCGCCTCTGGCGGGTTTTTTGATATGGAGTGTTTTCAGCAAAAAACTCCGATTTCCCACACACCCTAGGAAATCGGAGTTTTATTTTATCATATAAATTCCAGTCGATGATTGATTAAGCCATTGCGTTTACTGCTTTAGAAAGACGAGATACTTTTCTGGAAGCAGTGTTCTTGTGGTATACACCTTTCGTGCAAGCCTTGTCGATTTCAGAAATAGCAGCGAGTAAACATGCCTGAGCAGCAGCCTTGTCTCCAGCAGTTACAGCAGCCTCTACTTTTTTGCAAGCAGTCTTAACTTTAGATCTGATTGCTTTGTTTCTAGCAGCTTTGGTTTCGTTAACTAAAATTCTTTTTTTAGCAGATTTAATGTTAGCCAATCTAGGTTACCTCCAATTATAAATTTTATTCATAGTCTTTGGTTTGCATCAAAGTCTGGACACGGACAGTTCAATGTAAACATACTTTATAAGTATAGCGAGTTATTTGAGGAATGTCAATACATATTTTGATATTTTTTGGGAATGCTGTCTTTAGAGGTGAAGATTTATGAGACAGAATAATCTGTTTCCGGTTCGAACGGATCTGGCAGTAGAGAATCGGGAGAGTTTTCCGGGAGATGGCGGTGAGATTTCAGGTGTATCCCTGCGGGAATGGCGGGAAGAGAAGAGTCATGTAAAATTTTCAGAGGTAAAAATTCTGGATGATCGGGGTGCGAAAGCAATGGGAAAACCATGTGGGACGTATTTAACTCTGGAGGCGGACGGGTTGGCAGAAAAAGATGAAAATTACCATGCAGAAGTTTCGGAAGAATTAGGGATGTCTATTAGGAAACTGATTGCACAGATGATGAAAGAAGATCAAGACAGCAATGATATTCCGAATCGACATGTGCTTGTGGTGGGACTGGGGAATCGTTTTGTTACACCGGATGCTCTGGGACCAAAAGTGATGGATCATCTTCAGGTCACACGACATTTGAATCAGCAATATGGAGAAAATTTCTGCAGGGAACGTAAGATTCCTTGTCTGAGCGGGATCGTACCGGGAGTAATGGCGCAGACGGGAATGGAGACGGCAGAAATTCTAAAAGGAGTTATTCGAGAAACAAAGCCGGATCTTTTGATTGTGATCGATGCTTTGGCAGCACGAAGCATTCGAAGACTGGGAACAACGATTCAACTGACTGATACGGGAATTCATCCGGGTTCCGGTGTGGGAAATTATCGGCACAGTCTGACCAGGGAAAGTCTTGGGGTGCCGGTACTGGCCATCGGTGTTCCTACGGTGGTGGGAGCAGCGGCGATTGTACAGGATACAGTCGACATCATGATTCAGGCTTTGTCAAAGAACGCGTCTTTGAAAGGAATGGGGCAGTTTATGCAGGATATGCAGCCGGATGAACAGTATCTCTTGATTCAGGAACTTTTGGAGCCGGAGTTTGGCAGATTGTATGTGACGCCGCCGAATATTGATGAAATGATCGAATCGTTGAGTTATACCATTTCAGAGGGGATTCATCAGGCAGTATTTTCGTGATCGAAATCATAGAATTGATGTTGTAAACCCTAAAATTCTGTGATATGATATCATGTGGTTTCATGCCGGAAATAAACAGGAAAAGAGAAAAATAGTATGTTACAGTTTTTGATTGTATGTCCTATGATGTTTCTGGCGGGTTTAGTCGATGCGATTGCCGGAGGAGGCGGATTGATTTCACTTCCGGCTTATATTATCGCCGGTGTTCCGGCGCATTTTGCTCTGGGTACCAACAAAATGGCATCCGCTATGGGAACGACGATCTCCACCGCAAGATATTTGAAAAATGGATATCTAAAAGGAAGAGAGATGATACAGCTTGCCGTTTTTTCCTGTGTGATATCTTTGATCGGTTCTCAGATCGGTTCGAGACTTTCCCTGCTTGTCAGTGATGCAATGCTGAAGAACATGATGATCGTGATCCTGCCAATCGTGGTGTTTTATGTGATGCGCAACAAGAATCTCGGGATGGCAGAGGGAAAGGAACCGCTTTCTCCGAGAGCGACCTTTCTTGCCGCGGCGATGGCAGCGTTTCTGGTCGGCGGTTATGATGGATTTTACGGACCGGGAGCAGGAACGTTCATCCTTCTCATTTTGACTGGTGCAGCCCGTCTGGATGTTCATCAGGCTGCAGCACTGACGAAAGTGATCAACCTTTCTTCCAATGTATCTGCGCTTGCGACATTTTTACTTACAGGGAATGTATTTCTGACACTGGGATTTGCAGCAGGTGTGTTTTGTATTGCAGGGCATTACATCGGTTCCGGACTGGTGGTTCAGAACGGACAGCAGATCGTGCGTCCGGTCATTCTGGTTGTTCTGACGATCCTGTTCTTTAAGATTATCATAGGAAGTTAAACAATACATAGAAAAGGAGAATTGCCATGAAGTGGACAAAATTCACTCTGAAGACAACGACCGAGGCAGTCGATCTGGTCAGCTGCATGTTAGACGAAATCGGAATTGAAGGAATTGAGATTGAAGACAATATTCCATTATCGGAGGCGGATACCAAAGGAATGTTCATTGACATTCTTCCGGAGCTTCCGCCGGATGACGGTACCGCAAAAGTAAGTTTTTATCTGGAAAAACTCGATGAGCTGGAGCGCATTTTGAATGAGATTGAGGAAGGTCTTGACGAACTGAGTCAGTTTGTTGATGTGGGAGATCGGACCATTACCATGTCAGAAACAGAGGACAAGGACTGGATCAACAACTGGAAGCAGTATTTCAAACCATTTACGGTAGATGATATTTTGATCAAACCGACTTGGGAGACCATTCCGGAAGAGCATAAAGATAAACTGTTGATTCAGATCGATCCGGGTACTGCATTTGGCACAGGTATGCATGAAACGACTCAGCTCTGTATTCGTCAGCTGCGTAACTATGTCCAGGCAGATTCGAAAGTGTTGGATGTGGGAACAGGAAGCGGTATCCTTGGTATTGCAGCGTTAAAGCTGGGGGCAAAGGAAGTTTTCGGAACTGATCTGGATGAGAATGCCATTACGGCTGTCGGGGAGAATCTGGCATCCAATGATATTTCCGTTGATAAATTTACTGTCGTCCAGGGCAATATCATTGATGAAAAAGAGGTTCAGGTTCGGGCCGGATATGAGTGTTATGACATTGTAGTTGCCAATATTCTGGCTCCGGTTATCATCATGCTGCAGGGCGAGATCACGCAGCACATGAAGCATGGAGCAATTTTTATCACGTCCGGCATCATCAATACGAAGGAGCAGGACGTGCGCGATGCAATGGAAGCGAATGACGAACTGGAGATTCTGGGAACCACATATCAGGGTGACTGGGTATCCATTACCTGCAGAAGAAAATAAAGGAGCATCATTGTGTATCATTTTTTTGTGACACCGGATCAAATTGTTGACGGTTATGCTGTGATCACCGGTCGGGATGTAAATCATATCCGTAATGTGCTTCGTATGAAAACAGGGGAACAGGTGGGCATTCGAGATGGAATTTCCCGCAATTATGTCTGTGAACTGGAGCAGATCGAAGCAGAGCAAATACGGGCAAAAATCTTGTCGGAAGATTTGGATTCCAGTGAGCTAGCGGCGCGTCTCTACCTGTTTCAGGGACTTCCAAAGGGCGACAAAATGGAACTGATCATTCAAAAGGCGGTGGAACTTGGTGTATATCAGATCATTCCGGTTGCGACTCGCAGAGCTGTGGTCAAATTAGATAAAAAGAAAGAAGAAGCCAAGAAAAAACGTTGGAATGCTATTGCAGAAAGTGCGGCGAAACAGTCCGGCCGCATGGTAATCCCGGAGGTGACCGGGGTCATGACCTTGAATGAAGCTTATCGATATGCAGCCGACTTTGATATGAATCTCATTCCGTATGAGCTTGCAGAAGGAATGGAAGAAACAAAGAAAACAGTCAGCCGGATTTGTCCTGGCATGCAGGTCGGCATTTTCATCGGACCGGAAGGCGGTTTTGATGTGGAAGAAGTAGAACAGGCAATTGCGGCTCAGATTCATCCGATTACTCTGGGAAGAAGAATTCTTCGAACCGAGACGGCAGGCATGACGGTACTTTCCATTCTTATGTTCCAACTGGAACAGTAGCGAGGTTTTGGAATCGAATCGGAAAACGTGCAGGTTACCGAAACAAAGGAGAATAGTAAAAACCATGGAAGCATATTTTGACAATTCCGCAACCACCCGTGTCTTGGACAGCGTACGGGATATTGTGGTGAAGACCATGACAGAAGATTTTGGCAATGCGGCATCCAAACATCGAAAAGGTATGGAGGCGGAACAGTATATAAAGGAAGCAAGAACTCAGATAGCAAAGACCTTGAAAGTCGCAGATAAGGAAATTTTGTTTACGTCAGGAGGCTCTGAGTCTAACAATATGGCATTGATCGGTGCTGCGTTGGCGAATCAGAGAGCCGGTAAGCATATCATCAGTACGGCAATTGAGCATCCGTCGGTCTATAACCCGCTGGAATATCTGGAAGAATTGGGATTTGAAATTACGTTTTTGCCGGTGGATCATGATGGACATATCAGCTTGAAAGAACTGGAAACCTCCATTCGTCCGGATACGATTTTGGTATCCGTAATGTATGTGAATAACGAAGTGGGCTCGATAGAGCCGATAGAAGAAATTTCACGCGTCATGAAAAAGAAAAATCCAAAAACACTGTTTCATGTAGATGCAATTCAGGCATACGGCAAATTCCGGATTCGCCCGAAGAAGCAGGGCATCGATCTTTTGAGTGTCAGCGGACACAAAATTCACGGTCCGAAAGGTGTTGGATTTTTATATATTGGCAGCGGTGTCAAGATAAAGCCGCTGATTTATGGAGGCGGACAGCAGAATAATCTGCGTTCCGGAACGGAAAATGTTCCGGGTGTGGCAGGGTTAGGTGTGGCAGCCAGGGAAATGTATACGGACCATGAGGCAAAAGTCCGCTATCTGATGGAATTGAAGGATTACATGACAGACCGCCTGAGTGAGTTGGAAGGAGTTGTAATCAACAGCAAGAAAGGAACGGAAAGTGCACCACAGATTGTGAGTGCAAGCTTTTCCGGTGTGCGGAGTGAAGTGCTGCTTCACGCATTGGAAGACAAAGGAATCTATGTTTCTTCCGGTTCTGCCTGTTCATCCCACCATCCAGGAGTCAGCGGTACGCTGGTAGGCATCGGCGTTGCTCAGAATCTTCTGGATGCTACGATCCGATTCAGCTTTGGTCTGTTCAACAAAAAAGAAGAAATTGATTACTGCATAGATGTATTGAAAGAATTACTTCCGATACTGCGCAGATATCAGAGAGGTTAATTTTTAAGAGAGGATAAGAAATGGTATATCAGTCATTTTTAATTAAATATGCTGAAATCGGCACCAAGGGCAAGAACCGTTATCTGTTTGAGGATGCTTTGATTAAGCAGATCAAAAACGCATTGAAGCATGTAGATGGTTCTTTTATCGAGTTCAAGGAGTCTGGTCGTATTTATGTTCAGGCACAGTCTGAATATGATTATGATGAAGTGATTGAAGCACTGCAGCATGTATTTGGTATTGCCTGGATTTGTCCGATGCTGCAGATTGAAGATAAGGATTTTGAAAATCTGAAAAAAGTAGTTGTGGATTACATCGATCAGGTATATCCGGACAAGAACTTTACCTTTAAGGTGGATTCTCGTCGTGCGGATAAGAATTATCCGATTCATTCTGAAGATATGAATCGCGATCTGGGTGAAGTGATCCTGAATACATTCCCAGAGACCCGTGTCAATGTTCACAAACCAGATGTTCTTCTTCATGTAGAAGTGCGTAAGTATGTAAATATTTACTCCCTGATGATCCCGGGTGCCGGAGGCATGCCGGTGGGAACCAACGGCAAGGCAATGCTTTTGCTTTCCGGAGGTATTGACAGTCCGGTTGCCGGTTATATGATCGCAAAACGCGGTGTGAAAATTGATGCGGTTTACTTCCATGCTCCGCCATATACGAGCGATCGTGCAAAACAGAAGGTGATCGATCTGGCGAAGCTGGTTTCTAAGTATTCCGGACCGATTCCGCTGCATATTGTAAACTTTACCGACATCCAGCTTTACATTTATGATCAGTGTCCGCATGAGGAACTGACGATCATCATGCGCCGCTATATGATGCGTATTGCGGAAGAAATCGCGAAGAAAAATGAATGTCTGGCATTGATTACCGGTGAGAGCATCGGCCAGGTGGCTTCTCAGACCGTTCAGTCTTTAGCCTCTACCAATGAAGTATGCACGATGCCGGTGTTCCGTCCGCTGATCGGATTTGATAAACAGGAAATTATTGATATTTCTCAGAAGATCGATACATTTGAGACGTCCATTCAGCCGTATGAAGACTGCTGTACGATTTTTGTGGCGAAACATCCGGTGATCAAGCCGAATTTGAACATCATCCGTAAGTCAGAGTTGAGTCTGCAGGAAAAGATTGATGAGATGGTAAAGACCGCGATCGATACTGCAGAAGTGGTATGGTGTAAATAACCAGTAGATCCGCTGCCGGCGGTTTTCGGTATGTTTAGCAAGAAAAAAGATGCTTCCACGAAAGCGGAAGCATCTTTTAAAAAATTCGTTTTACTGAATGATGTATGGAGACAGGGTCTCAAGAATCTCATCTACTTCAGATTCAGCATGAATATTTAAATCAATCGGCTTGGACAGGTCCAGGCTGAAAATACCCATGATTGATTTTGCATCGATGACGTATCTTCCGGATACCAGATCAAAATCTACATCAAACTTGGTAAGATCATTCACAAAAGACTTTACTTTATCGATGGAATTTAAAGAAATACGAACTGTTTTCATATAAAATAAACCTCCTTATGGTTACTTGTTGTGTTCATAATTTTTTTGGTTTAAAAACCGCTCAACTGTTATACTAACCAGATATGGAAGAAAAGTCAATAGGAAGTTTTCATGAAATGTGAATAATCGTGACAGTTCAGATGGTACATTTTTTTGAATGACAACGGTCATTTCGAAGTATCGAATGAACTGCTGTTAATAAATGAGTCAGGAGATTGGAACATGAGAAAGGCAGCATTACATAACCTGGGCTGTAAAGTGAATGCTTATGAGACAGAAGCCATGCAGCAGCTTCTGGAAGAAGCGGGATATGAAATCGTACCGTTTTCAGAACAGGCAGATGTTTATATTATTAATACATGTTCGGTGACAAATGTAGCGGATAAAAAATCCAGGCAGATGCTTCACCGTGCAAAAAAGAAAAATCCACAGGCGGTGGTTGTTGCGGCAGGCTGTTATGTGCAGGCAGCGGCAGAGGAATTGAAAGAAGATCTGGCAGTTGATGTGATTATTGGAAATAACAGGAAGAAAGATTTGGTTCCGATTCTGGATGAATATTTTGCCAATACAGAACGTTCAGAGCAAGATCAGGCAGCAGGTGTACATGTAGAACCTGTCATAGAGATAGGAGAGACACATGAATATGAGGAACTTTCCATCCGACGAATAGCGGACCATACACGTGCATTTATCAAGGTACAGGACGGATGCAACCAGTTCTGCAGTTATTGCATCATTCCGTATACGCGAGGTCGTGTGCGCAGCCGCAGACCGGAGGATGTGGAACAGGAAGTGCGCACTTTGACAGCAAACGGTTATCAGGAAGTGGTTTTGACCGGTATTCATTTGAGTTCTTACGGTGTGGATTTTCAAGATGAGGATGAAAATCTTCTGAAGCTGATTCAAAGGATTCATAAGTTGGAAGGTGTCAAGCGCATTCGCCTGGGGTCGCTGGAACCACGCATCGTGACCCGTGAGTTTGCCAGCAAACTGGCAGCAATGGAAAAAATCTGTCCGCATTTTCACCTGTCTTTGCAGAGCGGGTGTGATGCAACTTTAAAAAGAATGAACCGCCATTATACTGCGGAAGAATATGCACAGAGATGTGACATTTTAAGAGAGGCGTTTGATAATCCCGCGATCACCACGGATGTCATTGTGGGATTTCCGGGCGAGACAGAAGAAGAGTTTGAGGAAACCAGAAAATTTTTGGAACGGATTCATTTTTATGAGATGCATATTTTTAAATATTCCAGACGTGCCGGCACTCGCGCGGCTGTGATGCCGGATCAGGTTCCGGAACAGGTGAAAAACATCCGAAGTGATGTGCTTCTTGCATTGGAACAAAAGATGTCCAAAGAATATCGCGAGCGCTTTCTTGGACGCAGGAAAACCGTACTTCTGGAAGAAAAAATCGAGATTGACGGCAGGGAATATATGGTCGGTCACACGAAAGAATATGTGAAGGCCGTGATTCCATATCAGGAACATTTGAAAAATACGATGGCAGAGGGTGTGCTTACCTGTATGCTGAATGATGAGATTCTGGAATTGGAAATTTAATTTGATAAAAATATTTCCCTTGCCGAAATGCAGAAAGTAGTATAGAATAGAGTAGAATAGTAAAAGGACGTGAGTAACATGGGCGAAATTCATAATACACAATTTTTTAAGGCAGTACAGGAGAACAAAATGGATGTAAGCCAGGTTTTGGAACAGGTTTATATCGCTCTGACAGAGAAGGGATATAATCCGGTCAACCAGATTGTCGGATATGTGATGTCAGGGGATCCGACGTATATTACCAGCCATAAGAGCGCCAGAAGTCTGATCATGAAAGTGGAACGTGATGAGATTCTGGAGGAGCTGATGTCTGTATATATTGATACGAAGTTCAAATAAGTGTTATGGTCTTACGAGGTGTATGTGGACTGTAACAAATTAGCAGGAACGGAAGACAAAATGACTGCCAGCCATATGATTTTTTTACGGCTGGCAGTTTTAGTTGCCAAGCATATCAATAAATGGTCCAGTGGACCATTTTTGATTGTGAACGTTCCGACGCCGGATAGGCGGTATGAATTAATGGAGAAAATATATGAGAATTTTGGCATTGGATTATGGTTCCAAAACAGTCGGTGTTGCGGTATGTGATCCATTGGGGTACACGGCGCAGGGAGTGGAGACCATTACCAGAAAAGATGAGAACAAACTGCGGAAAACCCTTGCACGGATTGCAGCTCTGGTAGAAGAATATCAGGTTGAAACGATTGTTTTGGGGTATCCTAAAAATATGGATGATTCCATCGGAGAACGTGCACAGAAGACGGAAGAATTCCGGGATATGCTGATTCGCAGAACTGGTCTGCCGGTTGTGCTGTGGGATGAGCGTCTGACAACTATTGAGGCAAATGAGATATTAATAGAAAGTGGAGTTCGAAGAGAAGACCGCAAGAAAGTCATCGACAAGATTGCAGCGATGCTGATCTTGCAGTCTTACCTGAATTCCTTGCAGGAGAGATGAACGTGACACAGGAAGAGAAGATTACTTTGCAGACAGACACCGGAGAACGGGTGGATTTTTATGTACTGGAGGAAACTCGCATCAATGGAATGAATTATCTGATGGTGACAGATGCCGAGGATGATGAAGAAGATGGTGAGTGCTATATTTTGAAAGATGTATCCAAGGATGAGGATTGTGATGCGATTTATGAATTTGTAGAGAATGATGACGAGCTGGACTATCTCTATCGGATCTTTACGGAACTTCTCGAAGACGTGGAAGTGGAGATTCAGAAGTAACTCTGAAAGACAGGAATTTGGCTGTTTTATATGCAGAATCCGGAGAAGAGACGTGAACAGAATAGATATGGAGGAAAACAATTGAAAACAGGAAAACAGAAAAACAACAACATCACGAAACCTGTAGTACGAATGGAGGAACCAGAACTGGTCAGCAAACCAAAAGTAAAGATTATCCCTCTGGGCGGTCTGGAACAGATTGGTATGAATATCACAGCTTTTGAATATGAAGACACGATCATCATTGTGGACTGTGGTCTTGCATTTCCGACGGATGATATGCTGGGTATTGACCTGGTCATCCCGGATGTGACTTATCTGGAACAGAATATAGATAAAGTCAAGGGATTTGTCATTACCCACGGTCACGAAGATCATATCGGAGCACTTCCGTATATTTTACAGAAGATCAATGTTCCGGTGTATGCGACGAAGCTGACCATGGGACTGATTGAGAATAAGTTAAAAGAACACAATCTGATGAAGAACACCAAGAGAAAGGTGATTAAACATGGTCAGTCTATCAATCTTGGATGTTTTCGTATCGAGTTTATTAAGACAAATCACAGCATTGCAGATTCTGCAGCACTGGCAATTTTTACACCGGCAGGTGTGATCGTGCATACCGGTGACTTTAAGATTGATTATACTCCGGTATTTGGAGATGCCTTTGACCTGCAGCGTTTCGCAGAACTGGGGAAAAAAGGGGTTCTGGCACTTTTAAGCGACAGTACCAATGCGATCCGTACCGGCTACACTCCGTCGGAAAGCACTGTGGGCAAGACGTTTGATGCAATTTTTGCCGATCATAAAAGCAATCGCATCATTGTTGCAACGTTTGCTTCCAATGTCGATCGTGTTCAGCAGATCATTTCTTCCGCATATAAGTATGGAAGAAAAGTGGTTGTAGAGGGACGCAGCATGGTCAATGTCATTGGTACAGCAAGCGAACTTGGTTATATTGATATCCCGGACGGAACGCTGATTGAAATTGATCAGCTGAAAAATTATCCGGATGAACAGACGGTTCTGATCACGACAGGCAGCCAGGGTGAGTCTATGGCAGCACTGTCCAGAATGGCATCCGGTCTTCACAGAAAGGTTTCCATCAAACCGAATGATGTGGTAATCTTGAGTTCCTCCCCGATCCCAGGTAATGAAAAAGCGGTTTCCAAGGTAATCAACGAACTGTTTATGAAGGGTGCAGAAGTTATTACACAAGATACACATGTATCTGGCCACGCATGTCAGGAAGAGTTGAAGCTGTTGTATTCTCTGCTGCATCCGCGTTATGCGCTTCCGGTTCATGGAGAGTACCGTCATCTGGTTGCAAATCGTTCTATCGCGATCGCCATGGGTGTTCCGAAAGAAAATACTCTGATCATGGCATCAGGTGATGTGGTAGAGATTGGAGAAGATTCCTGCGAGGTCGTAGATCGCGTGCAGCACGGCGGAATCCTGGTAGATGGACTTGGTGTGGGCGATGTTGGAAATATTGTACTGCGTGACCGCCAGAATCTGGCACAGAATGGTATCATCATCGTTGTGCTGACTTTGGAAAAATACACAAATCAGCTGCTTGCGGGACCTGATATCGTGACGCGCGGCTTTGTATATGTAAGAGAATCGGAAGACCTTCTGGATGAGGCAAGGTGTGTGGTGGATGAGGCAGTCAATGATTGTCTGGACCGCCGCGTGAATGACTGGGGTAAGATCAAGAATATCATTCGTGACAGCCTCGGTGATTTCCTGTGGAAACGGATGAAACGAAACCCAATGATTCTTCCGATCATTATGGAGGTCGAGTAGCGGATTACCAGAAAATCATCACCGGAACGGTTAGAATTTAACAGAAAGGCGGGACGAAAAGATTATGAGCAAGGTTACAAAAGAGATTAATAGAATTACCGGAACCATTATCGGCATTTCGGGGAAGCTGATTCTGTACGCGCTGGTGATCCTGCTTCTGGTAGAGGGAATGAGTAAAGGTTATGCGTTTGGCCATGAGGTGTTTCATTCAACGGCAATGGAAGCAGAACCTGGCCGTGATATCGTGGTAACCATTGGGGAAGATAAAGAGCCAAACGAAATCATCGGTCTCCTGCATGATATGGGACTGATCGGCAATGAACTGGCTGTCAGAGTTCAGTTGAAATTTTATGAATATAAGATATATCCCGGAACCTATACACTGAACACGTCCATGACACCGAAGGAAATTCTGCAGGTGCTTAATGAGAAGCCGGAGGAGGAATCATGACGGACCAGAATCGAATCACAGATTACATCAATTCCCTGGATCAGGGACATGGCGAACTCTGTGACCGGATCGCACGGGAAGCAAGAGCGGCATTTGTTCCGATTATCCGGCGGGAGACGGCAAAGCTCCTGCAGACGGTAATTGCAGCGACGAAACCGATACAGATTCTTGAGGTAGGAACAGCGGTCGGGTACTCTGCACTTTTGATGGCGCAGGTTATGCCGATAGGTGCGCATATTACTACCATTGAGAAATATGAACCACGGATCTTGCTGGCAAGAGAGCATTTTCATCAGGCAGATATGGAACAGAAGATCACATTGTTGGAAGGAGATGCAGAAGAAATTTTGCAGAAAATCACAGGTCCGTTCGATTTCATTTTTATGGATGCGGCGAAGGGACAGTATATCCATTGGCTGCCGCGTATTCTGGAATTGATGAAGGAAGGGGCTGTGCTGTTTTCGGACAATGTGCTGCAGGAGGGAGATATCATCGAATCCCGGTTTGCTGTAGAGCGGCGCAACCGCACCATTCATAGCCGGATGCGGGAATATTTATATACACTGACACATTCCGGATCGCTTCAGACCAGCATCATCCCAATCGGCGATGGTGTAACGATCAGTGTAAAGGTGACGGAGAAAGCACTGGACAGTTCAGTGTAAAGAAATAAGAATGTCAGAAAGAAAGTGTACGAACATGAGAAAGACTGAATTATTGATTCCTGCCGGAAGTCTGGATGTGCTGAAAACGGCAGTTATATATGGTGCCGATGCAGTGTATCTGGGCGGAGAAGCATTTGGACTGCGCGCAAAGGCAAAGAATTTTACCAATGATGAGATCCGCGAGGGGATTGCATTTGCTCATGCACGCGGCGTGAAAGTATATATTACGGCAAATATTCTTGCTCACAATGATGACCTGTCAGGAGTAGAAGCGTATTTTGAAGAGTTAAAAGATATCCGGCCGGATGCACTGATCATTTCTGATCCGGGTGTATTTGCCATTGCAAAGCGAGTGCTTCCGGATATGGAGATTCATATCAGTACCCAGGCGAATAATACCAATTATGGAACATATCTGTTCTGGCATCAGTTGGGTGCAAAACGCGTGGTATCAGCGAGAGAACTGTCTTTGAAAGAAATCAAAGAAATTCGTGAACGGATTCCGGAAGATATGGAGATTGAAAGCTTCATTCATGGAGCAATGTGTATTTCTTATTCCGGACGCTGCCTGCTCAGCAATTTTCTGGTGGGAAGGGATGCCAATCAAGGTGCCTGTACCCATCCGTGCCGCTGGAAATATTCTATTGTAGAGGAAACCAGACCTGGGGAATATATGCCGGTATTTGAAAATGAGCGAGGCACTTATATTTTTAATTCCAAAGATCTGTGTATGATTGAACATATTCCGGAGCTTATGGAGGCTGGGATTGACAGCTTCAAGATTGAAGGGCGTATGAAAACTGCCCTGTATGTGGCAACCGTTGCGCGTACCTATCGCAAAGCGATTGATGATTATCTGAAAGATCCGGCGCTCTATGAGGCGAATATGGACTGGTATCGGGAAGAAATCGGAAAATGCACCTATCGGGAATTTACCACAGGTTTTTATTTTGGAAAGCCGGATACATCCGCACAGATTTACGATAGTAACACTTATGTGAAAAATTATACTTATCTTGGCACCGTGGAAGAAGTTCGAGGGGATGGATGCTGCCGTATTGAACAGAAAAATAAATTTTCTGTCGGTGAGATGATTGAAATCATGAAACCGGATGGACGCAATATCGAAGCGGAAGTAAAGGCGATCACCGATCAGGACGGACAGCCGATGGAAAGCGCACCGCATCCGCAGCAGGTTTTATTTGTGAAGCTGGATGAAGAGCTTGAGCAGTATGATATTCTGCGCCGGAGGGAAGCGTAAGCGCAGCGAATGATACAGGGGAACTGCTATAGAGGTGGTTCCCTTTTTTAGAAAGGAGGTATCGGGATGCTGGTATGGGTTCTGTCAGGAGGAGCCGTGATCT
Source organism: Brotaphodocola sp. (assembly GCA_051877535.1). Lineage (GTDB taxonomy): Bacteria > Bacillota > Clostridia > Lachnospirales > Lachnospiraceae > Brotaphodocola. Next base: position 74,806 of record JBJEIZ010000026.1, on the reverse strand, counting down.
GCCTGGGCTATTTTGTCGCCATTTTATTCTATTCCGGACCGGGAACATCCTATGCGATCATCTGGCTGCTGTTTTCAGGCGGGTTTAGTATGGCGGCTGTAAGTATGAAAATTTATGAACGAAGACCGGAGCGAATCGCACTTTGGATTCCGGTATCTCTGGTAACGTTGTGTGCTGCCGGAACGGTGATTCTTCTCATCGTGCAGATCCTTATGTTCAGCCGGATTCCGACGATCGCCGAGCCAAAACTTGACTATGTCATTGTTCTGGGTTCTCAACTTCATAACAAGGAACCGGGAAAGGTATTAAAAATTCGTCTGGATAAGGCAGCTGAGTATGCAAGAGAAAACCCGGATACGTATCTGATCCTTTCCGGAGGAAAACAAAAGAAAAAAAAGGAAACGGAGACAGAGGCTCAGGTCATGAAACAATATTTGATGGAAAAAGGGATTCCGGAAGATCAGCTTCTTCTGGAAGAGCGTTCCACCAGCACAGCGGAAAATCTGGCATTTTGTAAGGAACTGATGGGAGAGCGGAGCACAACTGCCCGCATCGGCATCCTGACGAGCAATTTTCATTTGTACCGGGCACAGATGATCGCTAAAAAGCAGGGGATGGAACGGATTTGGGGCATTGCTTCTGAGTCGGATCGTCTGTTATTTTTCCATTTTAGTATTCGGGACGCACTGGCGTTATTAAAAGACCGAATCGCGGGTAACCTGTAAATGTTGATCGTGTACCGATCATGACAGGAAACGGTTACGGAATTTTTCAAGCAAAGAAATAGAGGAGAAATTTATGAATCAGTTGGAAAGATTAGAAAAACTTTCTGCTTACCGGATTGTGGAGCAGAGAACGATAAAAGAGATGCAGTCCGAGGGATTTGTATTGGAACATAAAAAAACAAAGGCGAAATTATTCCTTTTGTCGAATGATGATGAGAATAAAGTATTCTGCATCGGTTTCCGCACTCCGCCGAATGACAATACCGGTCTTCCGCATATTTTGGAACATAGTGTATTATGCGGTTCTGAAAAATTTCCTCTGAAAGACCCATTTGTAGAGCTGGTAAAAGGATCGCTCAATACCTTTCTCAACGCAATGACTTACCCGGATAAGACGGTTTATCCGGTTGCCAGCTGCAATGAAAAAGATTTTCAGAACTTGATGGATGTCTATATGGACGCAGTTCTGCATCCCAATATTTACAAAGAAGAGAAAATTTTTCGCCAGGAGGGCTGGCATTATGAGCTGGAAGATGTTGACAGTCCGCTGATTTACAACGGCGTTGTATACAATGAAATGAAAGGTGCTTATTCCTCGCCTGAGGGTATGCTGGACCGTTATACACAAAGTACCTTGTACCCGGATAACTGCTATGGCAAGGATTCCGGTGGAGATCCGGTGAGTATTCCGGAACTGACTTATGAAAAATTTCTGGATTTTCACAGAACCTATTATCATCCGACGAACAGCTATATCTATCTTTATGGCGATATGGATATGTCGGAGAAATTGGATTGGCTGGATAAAGAATATTTAAGCAAATATAATGAACATCCGGTGGATTCTCGCATACCGGAACAGAAACCGTTTGATGAACCGGTGGAAAAAGAGATTTTTTATTCCATTACGGATGGGGAGTCGGAAGAAGGTGCGGCTTACCTGTCGGTCAGCACTGTAGTCGGCACCGACTTGGATCCAAAACTTTATGTCGCTTTCCAGATTCTGGAATACACGCTGCTGGATGCTCCGGGAGCACCGCTCAAACAGGCATTGATTGACGCAGGCATCGGTAAAGATATTCTGGGAGGATATGAAAGTGGTATTTTGCAGCCATATTTTACGGTCATTGCAAAAGATGCCAGTCTCAGTCAGAAAGGTGAGTTTTTGGCAGTGGTAAAAGGAACTCTGCGAAAACTTGCGGATGAAGGCATTAACCACAAAAGCTTGCTGGCTGGGATGAATTACTTTGAATTTAAATATCGTGAAGCGGACTATGGTTCCGCACCGAAAGGACTGATGTACGGACTGCAGTGCCTGGACAGCTGGCTTTATGATGGGGATCCGATGATGCATCTGGAATATCAGGAGACCTTTGACTATCTGAAAAAGGCAGCAGAAGAGGGGTATTTTGAACAGCTGATCCGAGATTATCTGTTGGATAACCCATTTGAAGCGGTGATTGTTTTACGTCCGAAGAAGAATCTGACCGCTCAGGAAGAAGAAAAGCTGGCGAAAAAGCTTGCAGAATATAAAGCTTCCCTCACTTCCGAGCAAGTGGATGCGATCGTAAATGAGACAAAAGCACTGAAAGAGTATCAGGACACACCTTCTACACCGGAACAGATGGCGATGATCCCGCTTCTGGAGCGCAGCGATATCGATCGGAAGGCAGAGAAACTTTACTGGATAGAAAAGAAAGAGGACGGCATTCCGGTGCTGCATCATAATTTCTTTACTTCCGGAATTGGCTATTTGAAAGTGTTGTTTGATACCCATGCAGTTCCTCAGGAGGATCTGTATTATGTAGGACTTTTAAAATCCGTCCTGGGCAGTGTGGATACCGAGCATTACAGCTATTCGGATCTGACCAGTGAAATTTATTTGAACAGCGGCGGTGTGGATTTTTCGGTCACTTCTTATGCAAATCTGAAAGAGCCGGAACAGTTTACAGGAGCATTTGTGGCAAGTGCCCGCGTTTTATATGATCATTTGGATTTTGGATTTGCAATCCTGGAGGAAATCCTGACTCGCTCGGTGTTTACGGATGAAAAACGTTTGTATGATGTGATTCAGGAGACTCGTTCCCGTGCCCGCATGAAACTGGAAAATGCAGGACACAGCACTGCAGTATCCCGTGCGACCTCGTATTTTTCTGCAAGCGCTTATTACAATGAGATGACCGGCGGCGTTGCATATTATCATTTCCTGGAAACTATTGCAAAGAATTATGAAGAAGAAAAGCATAATATTATCGCGAAGCTGCAGAAGACGGCAGAAAAACTCTTTACCCGTGCCAATATGCTGGTAAGCTATACGGCTGATGATGCGGGATATGCCAGACTTCCGGAAACCTTAAAAATCCTGACTGACCGCCTGCCGCAGGGAAGCGGGGAGAAATTCGCATTTACCCATCCGGTAAAAAATGTGAATGAAGGTTTGAAGACTTCGGCACAGGTGGATTATGTGGCGCGCTGCGGAAGCTTCCGTCAGGCTGGTTATGAATATACCGGTGCTCTGAAAATTTTACAGGTTATTTTAAGTTATGACTATCTGTGGCTGAACATTCGTGTAAAAGGCGGTGCTTATGGCTGTATGAGCGGATTCGGTCGTTCCGGAGAAGGCTATCTGGTTTCTTATAGAGACCCGAATCTGAAAGAGACCAATGCGGTTTATGAAGGTATTCCGGCATATCTGGAGCAGTTTGATGCGGATGACCGTGAAATGACCAAATATGTCATCGGAACCATCAGCAATCTGGATGCCCCGCTGACTCCGTCCATTCGCGGAAGCCGTGGTCTGTCTGCATATCTGTCGAAAGTGACTGAAGAAATGATGCAGAAAGAGCGTGACCAGGTACTGAATGCGACGCAGGAAGATATTCGTGCGCTGGCTCCACTGGTGCGTGCGGTCTTGGATACCGGAAGCTTTTGTGTCGTGGGAAATGAAGAAAAAATTGAAAGCAGCCGCGAGATGTTTGGCAAGGTTGAGAACCTGATGACACCAGGAGCAAATGGTCATGCATAGGAGGAATTATCATGGCAAATGAGAAAAAATCGGGTTTTGTGACCCTGGTAGGTCGTCCGAATGTAGGAAAATCAACTCTGATGAACCATCTGATCGGTCAGAAGATTGCAATCACATCGGATAAACCGCAGACTACCCGCAACCGGATTCAGACGGTCTACACGGATGAACGGGGACAGATTGTATTTTTGGATACACCGGGTATTCATAAGGCAAAAAATAAACTGGGTGAATATATGGTCAATGTGGCGGAGCACACATTAAAAGAAGTCGATGTAGTGCTGTGGCTGGTAGAACCCACGACCTTTATCGGAGCTGGTGAACGCCATATTGCTGAACAACTGAATAAAGTAAAAACTCCGGTCATTCTGGTGATTAATAAAGTAGATACTCTAAAAAATAAGGAAGATATTTTAACGTTTATCAACACATACAAAAATATTTGTCCGTTTGCAGAGATTGTGCCGGTATCTGCTTTGAAGAAACAGAATACGGACCGTCTTTTAGATGTTATTTATAATTATCTTCCGTATGGTCCGATGTTTTACGATGAAGATACCGTTACCGACCAGCCGATGCGTCAGATCGCCGCAGAATTGATCCGTGAAAAGGCACTTCGCCTTTTGGATGATGAGATTCCGCACGGCATCGCCGTTACGATTGAAAAAATGACTGAGCGTCCGAATGGTATCATTGATATTGAGGCAACCATTGTCTGTGAGCGGGAGTCCCACAAGGGAATCATTATCGGCAAGGGTGGATCCATGTTAAAACGAATCGGTTCCGCTGCAAGAAGAGAACTGGAAGAAGAACTGGAAACAAAAGTGAATCTGCAGATTTGGGTTAAGGTACGCAGAGAATGGCGTGACAGCGAAACGCTGATGAAGAATTACGGATACAACCCGAAGGAGTAGGCGTTGAGGGAAACAGTAGATCTGACCGGCATGGTACTAAAAACTACACCGGTGGGAGAGTATGACCGAAGACTGGTGATCTTGACAAGAGATCGAGGGAAGATCACAGCATTTGCCCGCGGGGCTAAACGGCCGGGCAATCATCTGATGGCGGTCAGCAGACCGTTTGTATTTGGAGAATTCCGCCTGTATGAAGGGAGGGATTCTTATACTTTGCAGTCCGCTGATATCAGCAATTATTTTAATGAAATCGCAGGAGATGTGGAGACAACCTGCTACGGTTCCTATTTTCTGGAGTTTGCTGATTACTACAGCAGGGAAAATATGGACGGCAGTGAGATGATCCTGCTGCTTTATCAGTCATTGCGGGCACTGCTGAAGCCGGCGCTTCCCAATCCTCTGGTGCAGGCAGTGTTTGAACTGCGCATCATGGCGGTCAATGGTGAGTATACAGAGCATGCACCGCGGACAGTAAGTGATTCTGCCGAATATGCCTGGGAGTATATCATCGCTGCACCGATCGAGTCTCTTTACACTTTTGTTTTGAAAGATGAGGTGCTGAAGGAACTGCAGATGTGTGTAAATATCAATAAAAAGCGGTTTGTGGACCGGGAGTTTCATTCACTGGAGATTTTGAAACTGATGATTGGATAAAGTTTATCTTGAAAAGAATGGCAGGGTCGTGTATAATCCCAATTAGCTATGCGCCTGCGGCGCACGGGCGAGGAGGACATTTATGAAAAAAAAACAGGCTGTGCTGGCAGTTTTGGGAATACTTGCCGGAATGATGGTGTCCGGGTGCGGACAGCAGACCAGAGAATGGAAAGCCAATGAGAACAGTATCTATGTAGATCGTGCTCGTCAGGTTCAGAGTGCACTGGTTTATACATCGGAACGGGATAATGAGTTATACGATGAGAAAGAATTGGCAGCATTTGCAGAACAGGCGATTGAAGAAGGACTATCTGATCTGGCAGGCAATGGAGAAATTACTGTTTTGAATGAGGAACTGCAAAAGAATCCGCCGGTATCCCTGGTCTCCTGCAAGCTGGATGGAAAGACCGGAACGCTGGTCTTTCACTACGCATCTGCGGATCATTATGGTAAATTTGCAGAATTAACCGGTGATAATACCAATGATATCCGCAATCTGATGGTGGTAAATGCATCGGATGAAAAGGCGGCAGAAGTGCTTGTTGAGACCGGAGTAGTGAAAGCGAACGGAAAAGCAGCAGAGGTTTCGGACGTGACGAAACATGAGGATTACGTTGCGGTTGTATTTGAAGGTTCCGGAACGGTCTGCACAGAAGGAAAGATTGTCTACATATCGGCAGATGACAATGTGACGCTGAGAGACGATTTTACCGCTGTAACCGGTGAGGGAAAGCATTGTATTATATTTAAATAAACACAAGAGAGGTTATCTGTTATGGAAAAGACTATGGAAAAAATTGTAGCACTTGCAAAGAGCAGAGGATTTGTATATCCTGGTTCTGAGATTTATGGTGGTCTTGCAAATACCTGGGATTACGGCAATCTGGGTGTTGAACTGAAGAACAATGTCAAAAAAGCGTGGTGGCAGAAATTTGTTCAAGAAAGCCCATACAACGTTGGTGTGGACTGTGCTATCCTGATGAATCCGCAGACCTGGGTTGCTTCCGGTCATCTTGGCGGCTTCTCTGATCCGCTGATGGATTGTAAAGCATGCAAAGAGCGTTTCCGTGCGGATAAGTTGATTGAAGACTATATGGCTGAGAACGGTATTACGATCGAAGGCTCTGTCGATTCCTGGTCCAATGAAGAGATGGAAAAATTCGTAGAAGAGAAGCATATTTGCTGTCCGAGCTGCGGAAAACATGATTTTACCGGCATCCGTCAGTTCAATCTGATGTTCAAGACCTTCCAGGGAGTAACCGAGGATGCAAAAAATATCGTATATTTGAGACCGGAAACTGCACAAGGTATTTTTGTAAATTTTAAGAACGTACAGCGTACTTCCAGAAAGAAAGTTCCGTTTGGTATCGGTCAGATCGGTAAATCATTCCGTAATGAGATTACTCCTGGCAACTTCACTTTCCGTACTCGTGAGTTCGAGCAGATGGAGCTGGAATTCTTCTGTAAGCCGGGGACTGATTTAGAGTGGTTCCAGTATTGGAGAGCTTTCTGCCGTGACTGGCTCTTATCCCTGGGTCTGAAAGAGGATGAAATCCGACTTCGCGATCATTCTCCGGAGGAATTGTGCTTTTATAGTAAGGGTACTACGGATATCGAGTTCCTGTTCCCGTTCGGTTGGGGCGAGCTTTGGGGTATCGCAGATCGTACCGATTATGACCTGACTCAGCATCAGACTGTATCCGGTGAGGATATGCTGTACTTTGATGATGAGGCAAAAGAAAAATATATTCCGTATGTTGTTGAGCCGTCTCTGGGTGCAGATCGTGTAACTTTGGCATTCCTGTGTGCAGCATATGATGAGGAAGAAATTGGCGAGGGCGATGTGCGTACCGTTCTGCACTTCCATCCGGCACTGGCACCGGTTAAGATCGGTATTCTGCCGTTGTCTAAAAAACTGAATGAAGGTGCTGAGAAGATTTATGCTGAGATGAGTAAATACTACAATTGTGAGTTTGATGACAGAGGAAATATCGGTAAACGCTACAGAAGACAGGATGAGATCGGTACTCCGTTCTGCATCACTTATGATTTTGAATCTGAGCAGGATCATGCAGTAACTGTGCGCGACCGTGATACGATGGAGCAGGTACGCGTTCCGATTGCTGAACTGAAGAATTATTTTGAAGATAAGTTCCGTTTCTAATAACGGAAAAGATTGGAAGAATACAATGCGATGAAGCGTGCATAGAATGCAGCTTTATCGCATTTTGTTATTATCAGGCATATGGAAGAGCCGCCTTTGGCAGGACGTTTTATATGACTTTTTCCACTTGCCTGACAGTCAGAGAAGCAATCTCGTTCATGGACAGATCTTCGCAGCCGACTACATGATGATTGCAGCGGTTGACCGGCATCAGGATTTTCTGGGCACGGCTTCGTCCCACGGCTGAGGCCATGGCTTCGGTGATTTCTCCATATAGCGCATCGGCAATAACGATTCCGATGGGACCGATGATAATATCAGAATCCCGTGCGGCAACGATGACTGGATTTTCTCCGGTGGCACCATGATCTGCACCGGCTTTCAGCATGGCAGCAGTAGCAATGCTGTTGGTTCCGATGGCAAGCAGTTCCTGCTGCGGAAATTTGTTTTTTAATTGTTCGATGATGGTTTTTCCCATACGGCCGCCTTGACCGTCGATAATTGTGATTTTCTTCAAAATTGAGACCTCCGTGTGTAAGTAATGACTTAGAGTCATTACCGATATTTTAACATAAAAACGGAAAAGGGAACAGAAAAATACGAAATGGCATGAAAGTCTATGAACCACAATATTTTAGTTGTACCCGTCACAACTGCTTGACTTTAATGTGATAGTGTGATACACTACACCCATTAAAATCGCTTGAAATTACAGGAAACATACCTGTAAATGGAAAACTGACTGACATATTCGTTGAAGGAGGAGATATCAATGGATAATAAGTTTATTACGAATAGTTTTGTTGCACAGTCTTATGGACGATCCAGAAATTATACTGACATTCCTGCAAAGCTTTATAAAGAGTACAATGTAAAAAAAGGTCTTCGTAATGAGAATGGTACCGGTGTTCGCATTGGTCTTACCCGCATTGCAGACGTAGTTGGTTATGAAGAAATCGATGGAAAGAAAGTAGCGACTCCGGGTAAGTTATATTACCGGGGATATGAGGTGGCTGATCTGGTAGCGGGAAAAGGAAATGCCCACAATGGTTACGAAGAGACTTGTTTTCTTCTGTTGTTCGGATATCTTCCTGCCAGAGAGGAATTAAAGCGTTTTTCTGATATTATGGCGCAGATGTATGATCTGCCGCCTGAATTTTTGGAGATGCATATTTTAAGACAGCCGTCCAAGAATCTGATGAACGCGCTGCAGCAGTCGGTTCTCAGTTTATATGATTATGACCGTAATCCGGACGAGACCGATCCCTACCTGGTTCTTTTGAAGGGCATGAATATCATGGCAAAACTGCCGGCGATCCTTTGTTATTCTTATCAGAGCAAGATGCATTTTCATTATAAAGACAGTTTGTTCATCCATTATCCGAGAAAAGATTTCTCGATTGCTGAGAATATTCTGTATATGCTGCGAGAAGACAGGAAGTTTACAGAACGCGAGGCAAATATGTTGGATATCCTGCTGATGCTTCACGCAGATCACGGCGGCGGTAATAACTCCACCTTTACCAGCGTTGTGATTTCCTCTACCAATACGGATATTTATTCCGCCATTGTCGGCTCTCTTGGCTCCTTAAAAGGACCGAGACATGGCGGTGCCAATTTAAGAAGTGTCGAGATGATGGAGACCATCACCAAAGAAATTGGATTCGATGCAGAAGAAGAGAAAATTCGGGAAGTCATCAGACGTATTCTGGCAAAAGATTATTACGATAATGCCGGTCTGGTTTATGGTATCGGTCATGCGGTATATACCATCAGTGATCCGCGTGCGGAAATTTTAAGAAAGTATGCAAAAGAACTGGCTGAAGAAAAAGGCAAATCACAGCAGTTTGATTTTATGGTTCGTTTTGAGAACATTGCAAAAGAAATGATTTATGAGAAGACGGGTAAGGAGATGGCGACCAATGTAGACTTCTACAGCGGATTTATTTACAATCTTCTGGGCATTCCGAGAGATATGGTTATTCCGCTATTTGCAGTGAGCCGCTGTGTCGGCTGGGTTGCTCACAATATTGAGAACAAGCTTTATGATGGAAGAATCATGCGTCCGGCAACGAAGTATGTTGGTCAGATTGAAGAATACGTGAAAATGGAGGATCGCTAAGATGAGCAAGATTACAGTATTTAAAGGTGACGGTATTGGACCGGAGATTACAGACGCAGTTTTGGAAATCTTGAATGCAGCAGGTGCAGATCTGGAATATGAGATTTTCCGCGTGGGCAATGACGAGTATCTGGAGAATGGCGCTTTGATCCCGGATGCAGCATTTGCATCTTTTGAGAAGAACAAAGTGCTGTTAAAATCTCCGATTACAACCCCGATCGGCAAAGGATTTCGTTCCCTGAATGTAACCATGCGTGAGAAATATAATCTGTATGCAAATATTCGTCCGGCGAAATCCAATGCGGCAGTTAAGACTCCGTTCCCGAATGTGGATATTGTTACGTTCCGTGAAAATACAGAGGACCTGTATATTGGAAGAGAACGTTGGGTAGACGAGGATACCGTTATCGCAGATAAGCTCATCACCCGTCAGGCCAGTGAGCGCATTATCCGGGAAGCCTTTGAATATGCAGTGAAAAATGGCAGAAAGAAAGTAACCTGTGTACATAAAGCCAACATCTTGAAGCAGTCTGATGGACTGTTCCTGGATATTTTCAACAAAATCAAAGAACAGTATCCGACGATTGAGGCAAATGACAAGATTGTAGATGCAGTCTGCATGAATCTGGTTATGAGACCACAGCAGTTTGATATTATGGTTATGCCGAATCTGTATGGTGATATTGTTTCTGATTTGACCAGCGGTTTGATCGGAGGTCTGGGACTTTTGCCGTCCAGCAATCTGGGTAAGGATTATGCGATGTTTGAGGCGGTTCACGGAAGTGCTCCGGATATTGCAGGAAAAGGTATCGCCAATCCGACCGCATTGTTATGGTCTGCCTGCATGATGCTGGAGTATATGGGACAGAATGAAGTGGCTGCAGCAATCCGCAAGGCGGTAGATGAAGTTCTGGCAGAAGGCAAGGAGATCACTCCGGATCTTGGCGGAACCGGAACCACGGAAAGTTACAAAAATGCGATCATTGCACATCTGTAACTGAGTTGAATTCGGTATCAGAGGGGTCAAAAGACCTTTTGACCCCAACATCATATTTAGGAAAGTGAGTGGGGAGGAGAGCACAAATGATTGAATTATTAAATGGAGGCGCTTATCTGGTAAATGGCAGTACGCTGGTGACAGAGGATGAAGCTGCAGAAGGAAAACTGGCAGCACTGACTGGAAAAGCTGTGGATAAGGATACGGCAAAAAAAGGTACGATCGCATATTCTATTTTGAAGGCACACAATACCGCTGACAATATGGATAAGCTGAGACTGAAATTTGACTGTATGGCTTCTCATGATATCACGTTTGTCGGAATTATCCAGACTGCGAAAGCATCTGGTATGAAAGAATTCCCGATTCCGTATGTGCTGACCAACTGTCATAACTCTCTTTGTGCAGTAGGAGGCACGATCAACGAGGATGACCATGTATTTGGTCTGACTGCAGCAAAGCATTATGGCGGTATCTTCGTTCCGCCTCATATTGCCGTTATTCATCAGTATATGAGAGAAATGATGGCAGGCTGCGGTAAGATGATTCTGGGCTCTGACAGCCATACCCGTTACGGTGCACTGGGTACTATGGCAATCGGCGAGGGCGGCGGCGAGTTGGTAAAACAGCTGCTTTGCGATACTTATGATGTGGCGTATCCAGGTGTTGTTGCGATTTATCTGGAAGGAAAACCGGCACCGGGCGTAGGTCCTCATGACATTGCGCTGGCAATCGTCGGCGCTGTATTTAAAAACGGTTATGTAAAGAATAAAGTAATGGAATTTGTAGGACCGGGTGTTGCATCCATGGATACAGATTATCGTAATGGTGTGGATGTTATGACTACAGAAACGACATGCCTTTCTTCTATCTGGCAGACCGATGAGGACACCAAAGCATTTTTGACCCTGCATGGAAGAGCTGATGAATATAAAGAATTGAAACCGTCAGATGTTGCTTATTATGACGGCGTTGTAAAAGTGAATTTAAGTGAAGTAAAGCCGATGATTGCTCTGCCGTTCCATCCGAGCAATACTTACACGATTGATGAACTGAATGAAAATCTGGCTGATATCCTTCGCACCGTTGAGGTGGAAGCAGCCAAGCTCAGCGGCAAGGCAGACAGTATTAAGTTGACAGATAAGGTTCGTGATGGTGCACTTTGGGTAGATCAGGGTGTAATTGCAGGATGTGCAGGAGGCAATTACAGCAGTGTGATGGAGGCTGCTCATATTCTGAAAGGCAAGAGCTGCGGCAGTGATCTTTTCTCATTATCGGTATATCCGTCTTCACAGCCGGTATTTATCGATCTGGTAAGAAAGGGAGCTGTGGCTGATCTGATGGCAGCAGGAGCTGCTGTGAAGACTGCGTTCTGCGGACCGTGTTTCGGCGCAGGAGATACTCCGGCTAATAACGCATTGAGTATTCGTCATACCACCAGGAACTTCCCGAACCGTGAAGGTTCCAAACCGGGCAGCGGACAGATGTCTGCGGTGGCACTTATGGATGCACGTTCCATTGCGGCAACGGCGGCAAACGGCGGCAAGCTGACTCCGGCAACGGCGATTGTCGATGACTACACCGTTCCGGCATATGAATTTGACAGCACCGTTTATAATCATCGTGTATACCAGGGATTTGGCAAAGCAAAGGCAGAAGAAGATGTCATTTACGGACCAAACATTAAAGACTGGCCGGCTATGAGTGCGCTGTCTGATAATATCTTATTAAAAGTATGTTCCAAGATCATGGATGATGTTACAACTACCGACGAACTGATTCCGTCCGGCGAGACATCTTCCTATCGTTCCAATCCGCTTGGTCTGGCTGAGTTTACCTTGTCCAGAAGAGATCCGGCATACGTAGGTAAGGCGAAACTGGTTAATGAGATCGAAAAACAGCGTGTGGCTGGTGAGGGTGTGACAGATCTTTCCTGGAACAGGGTATTTGATTTGATCCGTACTATTCCGGGACAGGAATCGGTGAAAGCAGAGGAAACCGAGATCGGAAGCATGATCTATGCAGTAAAACCAGGCGATGGCTCTGCACGTGAACAGGCTGCAAGCTGTCAGAGAGTTTTGGGAGGTCTTGCCAACATTGCAAAAGAGTATGCGACCAAACGTTATCGTTCCAATGTCATGAACTGGGGAATGGTTCCGTTTTTGATGGATGAAGAACCGCAGTTTGAAGTGGATGATTACATTTATATTCCGAATATTCGTACAGCATTGGACGGTACGATGGAACATATTCCGGCGTATGTGATCTGTGGTGATACAGTAAAAGAAATTGATCTGCATATTGCGGATATGACGAATGAGGAAAAGGCAATTGTAAAAGCCGGATGTCTGATCAACTATAACCGTAATCGGAAGGGATTGTAATCTGGTTTATACAGCTCGCGGTCTTGTTCGGTGGGGCTCAGGAAGGGCTGAAAGTTTGTCTTATGTAGCTTTTGATATTTATTGAATTTCATCATTGTGTTATAATAAAATCATCCGGCAGGGATTGCAGTACGCAAGGCTGTCGGGTGATTTGTTTTTTTCTATATAGTGCGATAAAATAGAAAGAGAGGTCAAAAAATATGGCTAAGGTATATGCGATGATCGCAGACGGAACAGAAGAGGTGGAGTGCCTCGCAGTGGTAGATATCCTGCAAAGAAGCGGGATTGAGACAGTTTTGGTATCTATCAAGGATACTTGTGATGTTTTGAGTGCTCATAAGGTAAAAATTCAGGCAGATGCTAAGATTGCAGATGTAGATTTCAGTGATGCAGATGTGATCTTCCTGCCGGGAGGACTTCCGGGTTCTGAATATCTGTCCGAATGTGAACCGCTGATTTGCGCAATCAGACAGGCTCTGGAAGATGGCAGAAGAGTAGCCGCAATCTGTGCTGCACCGGGTGTTGTGCTCGGTCGTCATGGATTCCTGGAAGGAAAGACCGCAACTTGTTATCCGGGATTTGAGAAGGAGTTTAAAGGGGCAGCCTACACGATGCAGGGAGTTGTGACAGATGGAAATGTTACGACTGCAAGAGGTTTGGGATTTGCGATTGATCTTGGTCTGGAACTGGTAAAACTTCTGAAAGATGAGGAAACTTCTGAAAACACTAAGAAGAGTATTCAGTATTCATAATCCGTCTACTGCATAGTGAATACAATGTTCCTATATACGAATAACAAACGAATATCCGAAATTTGCAGAAAATGAAAGCGCTTTCAATATAATTTACAAAATTTAAATGTAATTGTAGCAAAAAATGCAAAAAAACCGCTTTACTCGTGAAGAAAATAATTGTATACTTATGTTAGACCGTTACAGGGGGCTTTTTTATGCTGCAAAAATAAAATTTTTGTGGCATGAAAATTGCTAAAAATTTGACGGACTATATACTTTGCTGTATATATAGCACATTGAGGAGGAAAGCAAATGGCTAATAAGTGGGTTTACTTATTCACAGAAGGCGATGCCAGCATGAGAAACCTTTTGGGTGGTAAAGGTGCAAACCTGGCAGAGATGACGAACCTGGGTCTTCCGGTACCGCAGGGTTTTACGATTACGACGGAAGCTTGTACGCAGTACTATGAGGACGGTCGTCAGATCAACGACGAGATTCAGGCACAGATTAATGAGGCAATCATTAAAATGGAAGAGATTACCGGCAAAAAGTTCGGTGATCTGGAGAATCCGTTATTAGTTTCTGTTCGTTCTGGTGCAAGAGCATCCATGCCGGGGATGATGGATACGATCTTGAACCTTGGTCTGAATGAAGAAGTTGTGGAAGTTGTAGCGAAAAAGACTGGCAATGAGCGTTGGGCTCGTGATTGCTACAGAAGATTCATTCAGATGTATTCCGATGTAGTAATGGAAGTTGGTAAAAAGTACTTCGAAGAATTGATTGATAAAATGAAAGCGGAGAGAGGCGTGACTCAGGATATCGATCTGACTGCCGATGATCTGAAAGAACTGGCTGACCAGTTTAAGGCTGAATACAAAGCAAAAATCGGTGTGGATTTTCCATCTGATCCGAAGGAGCAGCTGATGGGTGCTGTGAAAGCTGTATTCCGTTCCTGGGATAATCCGCGTGCGAATGTTTATCGTCGTGACAATGATATCCCGTATTCCTGGGGTACTGCAGTAAACGTTCAGGAGATGGCTTTTGGTAACTGGTCTGATCAGTCTGGTACCGGTGTAGCATTTACCCGTGATCCGGCAACCGGTGAGAAGAAGCTGATGGGTGAGTTCCTGATCAATGCACAGGGCGAGGACGTTGTAGCAGGTGTTCGTACTCCGCAGCCGATCGCTGAACTTCAGAAGGTTATGCCGGAAGTTTACGATCAGTTTACGAAAGTTTGTGAGACGCTTGAAAATCACTACAGAGATATGCAGGATATGGAGTTTACCATTCAGGATCGGAAGCTGTTCATGCTGCAGACCCGTAATGGCAAGAGAACCGCTCAGGCAGCTTTAAAGATTGCCTGTGATCTGGTTGATGAAGGCATGAGAACGGAGAAAGAAGCAGTTGCCATGATCGAGCCTCGTAATCTGGACACCCTGCTTCATCCTCAGTTTGATGCGGCAGCTCTGAAAGCTGCTGCCCCGATGGGAAGAGGTCTGGGTGCTTCTCCGGGCGCTGCCTGCGGTAAGATCGTATTTAGTGCAGAAGATGCAGAAAGCTGGGCTGCAAGAGGTGAGAAAGTCGTTCTGGTTCGTCTGGAAACTTCTCCAGAAGATATTACCGGTATGAAAGCTGCTCAGGGTATTCTGACTGTACGAGGCGGTATGACTTCTCATGCAGCAGTAGTTGCACGTGGTATGGGTACCTGCTGTGTATCCGGCTGCGGCGATATCAACATGGATGAAGAGAACAAGAAGTTCACTTTGGCTGGCAAAGAGTTCCATGAGGGAGACCCGATTTCTATTGATGGTACTACCGGTAATATTTACGATGGCATTATTCCGACTGTTGACGCTACTATTGCCGGTGAATTCGGAAGAATTATGGCTTGGGCTGACAAATACAGAAGACTGAAAGTAAGAACCAACGCAGATACTCCGGCTGACGCAAGAAAAGCTCGTGAACTGGGTGCGGAAGGTATCGGTCTGTGCCGTACCGAGCACATGTTCTTCGAGGAAGACAGAATTGCTGCATTCCGTGAGATGATTTGTGCTGACACTGTAGAAGAGAGAGAAGCAGCTCTTGAGAAGATCCTTCCGTATCAGCAGAGTGACTTTGAAGGTCTGTTTGAAGCTCTGGAAGGTAACCCGGTTACCATTCGTTTCCTGGATCCGCCGTTACATGAGTTCGTTCCGACCGAGGAAGATGACATTGAGAAGCTGGCTTTAGCTCAGGGTAAATCTGTAGAAGATATCAAAGCAATCATCAGCAGCCTGCATGAATTCAACCCGATGATGGGTCATCGTGGCCTGCGTCTGGCTGTTACCTATCCGGAAATCGCAACCATGCAGACGAAAGCAGTTATCCGTGCAGCAATCAATGTTCAGAAGAAGCACGCAGACTGGAATGTAAAACCAGAGATTATGATTCCGCTTTCCTGTGATGTGAAAGAGCTGGCTTATGTAAAGAAGATTGTTGTAGCTACCGCTGATGCTGAAATTGCAGCAGCAGGTGTAGATCTGAAGTATGAAGTAGGTACGATGATGGAGATCCCGAGAGCATGTCTGACTGCTGACGAGATCGCAAAAGAAGCTGAGTTCTTCTGCTTTGGTACCAACGACCTGACCCAGATGACTTTCGGTTTCTCACGTGATGATGCAGGCAAGTTTCTGGATGCTTACTATGATAAAAAAGTATTTGAGAATGACCCGTTTGCAAAACTGGATCAGTCTGGCGTCGGTAAGCTGATGGAGATGGCTATTCAGTTAGGTAAGCCGGTTCGTCCGACTTTGCATGTAGGTATCTGCGGTGAACACGGCGGAGATCCGTCATCTGTAGAGTTCTGCCATAAGATTGGTTTGGACTATGTTTCCTGCAGTCCGTTCCGTGTGCCGATTGCAAGACTGGCAGCAGCACAGGCGGCGATCAACGAAAACTAGTAATCTCTAAGATAGCAGTTATTCGTTATCAGGAAAAAATATAGTAAAAAAAGGCTCCCTTATTTCGGCAGGGGAGTCTTTTTTTGACGAGATATCATTTGCTGGGATATGAAAATGTCTTGTATTTTGGATAGGGGATTCCTTGCGGTCATCCTTCAAAAAATATATATTGCAAAAATCGGACTGACATCATAAAATATAGATAGGAAAGTTTGAATAAAAGAAAATGAAACATACTATGTAAGGAGGTGTTTATATGGCAACTTCAAGTATCACAAAGAATTTTGTTATTTCCGGACAGAAACAGGTGGAAAAGTTTGCCGATGCGATAGAAGCATCTGCCAACGATAGAACACCTCGTGTTCCAATCAATGTTACCTATTTGCAGGGAACAGAGGAGATATTAAAATTCATGGAGAGAAGGAAGAAAGCGGATGCAGCCAACAAATAATTTTATTGTACTGAACATTCGTGAGTATTTGAAAAATGAGGACAAACGACTCGGGGAGGATAAACTAATGGCTTTGCTCTCCGAGTTTTCCTGACACCGCTCAAGCGCAATGACAAGTGCAAAGGGGATGAATTCGTTTAAATGCCGTCTGGCACTGATTATCAGTGGTCCTAGAAATAATGACTATACAGTTCTTCCGGTATCGACAATTACTCATAAAGAGCATATTGACCCTGATTATGATGTTAAAGTGGAGCCTGCTGAATATCCTAAATTAAATTTAAATCGCACATCCTATATCAAAACTCATAAGCAAACGGTAGTACATCAGGCTTCGCTGGTGAGGCAGATTGGTGATTTGAAGACAGAATATGAAGAACTGTATTTAACGGTTTTGGAAAAACTGGAGGATTTTAATAAGCTGGTGATGAATAATGCACTTTAAACAGGCGGCGATTGCAGAAATGTAATTGATTCATGATATCGAGTTAGTTGTCCCCCGGCAGTGGTGCCGGGGGATTTTTACGTGTGCCATGTATCAGGAGAAAGCTGCCAGTGGCAGGTTCTGTAGGTTCTTTGCTTCTTGTCATTTCTGGTTAAGGAATCTGCATGATTTATTTGTAAAAAAAGATTCCGTTAATGGTATCTTATGATGGGATTTCAGGCGAAAAGATTCCGGAAATGGATGTTGGAAGTGGAAGGAAGAGAATCTTTTTTGACGATTTGAAATGAAAAGATAAAGTTGGATGCAAAAGCCAACCACAGCAGATATTTTCATGGATTTTAACAAGGTGCTGTGAAAGCATGGAACAGTTGGGGTTCCTGCATTATAACTAGGGGGAATAACTACAAAGAAGGAATGGAATATTATTAAAAATGAACAAATGGACAACATGGATGAAACGAGAAAAAGAAGAAGCTGCGATTTTATTACAATCACTTCCGGTGATGGTTGTGACATTATTTGTTGTAAGTGTTATCTGCATGAACTTGCTTGCGAATAAAACGCTGCTGCAGCTTGAGTGGATAGCGTTGGACGGCGGGATTTTAATATCCTGGCTGTCTTTTATGTGTATGGATATCATTACCAAACATTTTGGACCTAAAGCGTCCAATCAGATTTCTGTGCTTGCTGCAGCCATCAATTTACTTACATGCTTCATCTTTTTTGTGGTGAGCATCATTCCGTCTAATGCAAATGATTACAGTGCATTTAACAGTATTTTTGGCGGAACATGGTTTATTCTGCTTGGAAGTACCGTTGCTTTTTTATCTTCTGCAGTGTTGAATAATCGATTGAATTGGATCATCGGAAAAATGTTTGCCCACAGTTCGAATGACAAATTTGTGTATCGTATGCAGACCTATATTTCTACTTTTATCGGACAGTTTTGGGATAATTTTATTTTTTCAGTGATTGTGTTTGTTGTGTTTGCTCCACGGTTTTGGGATGGATTCCATTGGAGTGTATTACAGTGTACAACATGCGCGCTGACTGGGGCAGTGGCAGAGCTTATGATGGAAATTATATTTTCTCCAATCGGATACCGGATCGTGACCAGATGGAAAGAGCAATCGGTGGGAAAAGAATATCTGGACTATGTTGGGAAAGGAAGAAAATAACATGAAAGTTTTGATTACTGGAACTGCTCAGGGAATCGGAAAAGCCATTGCAGAATTGTTCCTGAAAAATGCCCACCAGGTTATTGGAATCGACAGGCATGGAACGAGTATCGTTCATGAGTGTTATACACATTATGTCTGCGATGTTCGTGATTATGACAAGCTGCCTGATATCAGGGGTGTTCAAATTCTGATTAATAATGCCGGGACACAAAATGAGGATGATATCAACATCAATTTGAAGGCACTGATTCATATTACGGAAAAATATGGAATTCAAAAGGATATTCATTCCATCTTGAATATTGGCTCAGCCAGTGGTCATACAGGTTCAGAATTTCCAGAATACTGTGCAAGCAAAGGCGGTGTCTTAGCGTATACCAAAAATGTAGCAATGCGGGTTGCAGCCTTTGGTGCAACCTGCAATAGTTTGGACCCGGGCGGGGTGCTGACGGAGCTGAATGCGTGTGTCATCAATGATCCGGAGTTGTGGCAGCAGATTATGAATGAAACACCACTCAAAAAATGGGCGACGCCGGAAGAGATAGCCCAGTGGGCATATTTTCTGACGGTGGTAAATACCTTCTGTACGGGACAGAATATTTTGGTAGATGGCGGCGAGTCAATTAATTATAAATTCGTGTGGAAAGATTAGTTAAACGGACATGTCGCCTGACGGAGACATCACCATAAATAAAGGGGCAAACAAGCCCCTTTACACGTCATTTCTGCAGAGATCTTCAAAACTTTCTCTTTTCACAGCTACATAATTCTCGCCTTCGGTCAGCATTACAATCGGTGGTCTGCGCAGTTTATTATAGTTGGAAGACATGGAGTAGTTGTAAGCACCGGTGGTGCAGACAGCGATGATATCGCCTCTGCCGACACTGGAAGGCAGCATCACATGTTCCTGGATGATATCGCCGGATTCACAGCAGCGGCCTACAACGGAACATTCGAAGTCACAGTCTTCGTTCATCTTATTGGCAAGAAGACAGGTGTAATCGGAGCCATACAGGGCAAAACGTGGGTTGTCAGTCATGCCGCCGTCAATCGAGACGTAGTTTTTATAGCCTGGAATCTTCTTTACAGTACCGGCTGTGTATAAGGTCATGCCTGCATCAGCAACGATACTCCTGCCTGGTTCCATATGAATCTCAGGAACATCCATATGAAGTCGTGTACAAGTTTCCTGGATTACAGCAGCTACCTGTCCGACTTTGGTCTCAATATCCAGATATGGATCGCTCTCGATGTAGCGAACTCCATAACCACCGCCCAGATCCAGCATCGGTGCAGTAAATCCGTATTTTTCTTTTATTTCAGCCATGAATTCCAGCATAACAACAGCAGCACGTTCAAAAATATCTTCGCCAAATACCTGAGAACCGACATGGCAATGGAAGCCAACCAGTTCTATGTGTGGTTGTGCCAGTGTAAATGCAACAATTTCATCTGCCTGTCCGGTTTCGATTGCGGAACCAAATTTGGAGTCCACCTGACCGGTGGCAACTGCCTCATAGGTGTGAGGGTCAATACCGGGAGTCAGACGCAGGAGCAGTTTCTGACGGATGCCCTGACGAGCAGCTTCCGCTTCAACGGCTTTGACCTCCTCTGCGTTGTCAGCGACAAAATAGCCTATACCGTTTTCAATCGCGTAGCGAATATCGTCATCCGTTTTGTTGTTGCTGTGAAAATAAGCGTGGGAGAGATCAAACCCGGCTTTCTGTGCAATGTAGATCTCACCGGAAGAAACGACATCGATCCCCATGCGTTCTTCCTTCATAATTTCATAAATCCGTTTGAAACAGTTTGCTTTAGAAGCATATAATGGCTGTGCAGCCGGTCCAAAATATTTTTCAAAAGCATGTTTATAAGTTCTGCATTTTTCACGGATTTTATCTTCGTCCATCAGATAGAGTGGAGTGCCATATTTTGCAGCAAGTTTGGTAGTGTCCTGTCCTGCAAAGTGAAGAATGCCGTTCTGGACAGTAATATTATCACAAATCATAGGTATAAATCCTTTCAAATTGGAATAGAGGGAAATCATATGTGCTCTATTATAAGATATTTGACGAAAACTGTCATTAAAAATCTTTTATATATGCTGCAAAAGTTCAATGAGTTCTCCATCCAGACCAAAGAAAAAGACAATGTGCATCTCCTTATTGTTCATATTTTTGATTTCCTGAGTTTCGTATACTTGTTGGTGGTCAGGAAAACAGGAATTTATGACAATATTTCGATGATTATGCGAATGGAATTAGAATAGAAAAGATGTTATAATCATAATGATCAAACAAAGTTAAATAATAGAGCAAGAAATAAGGAAACGAGGAGAAAATTATGAATACGTTAGAATCAATCATGAACCGAAGAAGCGTGCGAAAGTTCTCGAATCAGGATATCTGTGATGCGGATATCCATACGATTTTGGAAGCAGGAATGAGTGGGCCTTCCTGCGTGAATGCGAGAGACTGGTCTTTTATCGTAGTAAAAAATCCAGATACATTGAATAAAATGGCGGATGCCAATGGAAGTCCGGCAGCTCCGCTTCGAGGTGCCAGGCTCGGTATTTTGATTTGTGGAGATCTTTCCAGAGCTTTTCCTCCGGCAAAAGACTACTGGGTGGTTGATGGTTCTATTGCTGCACAGAATATGATTCTGGCGGCACAGTCTCTGGGAATCGGAAGTGTGTGGCTGGGAACCTGGCCGCAGATGGATCGTGTGCGGAAACAGGCCGATCTGTTTGGGCTTCCAGAGAATCAGGTGCCACATTCCATTATTGCATTTGGATATCCGGCTGAAGCAGAAATAAAAGAACGGGATGTATGGGAAGCGGACCGTGTGCACTATGAGCAGTGGTAGAAGCAGTGAAATTTTGCATATTTGTAAGTGTATGGTATCACTATCTTGATGGAAGGTCAGATTTTGCTTATGAAAACGGAACAAAAGATTGATATGACACAGGGACCAATCCTGAAACTCATCGTATTATTTGCACTTCCCATGTGCATCGGCAATATATTGCAGCAATTATATAATACGGTGGATACGCTGATCGTTGGTAATTTCTGCGGTCCCATTTCTCTGGCTGCAGTGGGAACGTCGGCGCAGCCGGTAGAATTGCTGTTATGTGTGTTTTTGGGATTGGGAACCGGAGTTTCCATCCTGGTAGCACAGCATACGGGACGAAAAGATATGGAACAGGTGAAAAAAGTGACCGATACGGCGACCGCATTTTTGTATTGCTGTGCGATTCCTGTATCCATTTTAGGGACGGTTTTGGGACCGGCAATTCTTACATGGATGAAGGTTCCGGCGGACACATTTGACTACGCAGCAGCATATTTGAATATCATTTTCTGGGGAACTCTGGGCAATCTGGGATACAATCTGAATGCCGGAATTCTGCGAGGGATGGGAGACAGCAGAGCTTCTTTGATTTTTCTTTTCATCTCCTGCGTGGTCAATATCGTGCTGGATCTGGTCTTTGTTGCGGGGGTTCAAATGAATGTATCTGGTGCAGCTTTAGCGACCAGCATCGCTATGTTCTGTTCTTGGTTTTTCAGCATTTCTTATATAAAAAGAAAGCATCCGGAACTGAATTTTAAGGCACTGCCGAGGAAAATAGAAGGCTCTGTTTTGAAAGAAATTGTGTCAGTGGGACTGCCTTTGGGTTTTAATAGTTCGCTGTACTCCATCGGTCATCTTTTGATGCAGACGCTCATCAATGCACAGGGCTCTGCATTTATTGCAGCGGTGGCAGTCGGAACGAAGATTACCAGTGTGCCAAATATGCTGGCGAATTCATTGGCGGCTGCGGCAACTACATTTTCCGGACAGAATCTGGGTGCTGAAAACTATGGACGACTGCGCACCGGGGCACGTCGGATACCGCTGTTTAACGGGGCTGTAGCACTGCTCATTGGCGTGATACTTTCTATCGTGTGTGAACCGCTGATCGGTGCGTTTACGGATGATTTAGAAGTCATCCGGCTGGCGATTCGGTATGTCTGGGTAGTACTTCCATTTACCAGTCTTTTTGTGACATTCAATGGAATGGTGTGCTATGTCAATGGAATCGGAGAAATCCGCTATCCATTTGTGGTTAATATTTTGATGCTTTTGGCTGTGAGAATCCCGATTGGAAATTTCATTGCGAAGATGGGATACGGAACCTGGGTAATGATAGCAGTGCCGATCAGCTTTGGATTTGCATTGGTCATGATGTCCTGTTATTTTGGGACAAAAAAATGGAAGAAAATTTGCCGATTGGCAGAGGAGCAGTGTTTGGGAAGTGAAAGTCACCTGTGTAAATAGGTGAGGGACGAAAGCGAAAGGGGCGATACCGCCCCTTTTATGAGTTTGCTTTCTTATAAATTTTGTAAATATCTTCTTCTCCAAGCACCTGAAATGTACCAATGGTTCGGCTTCTTTGATATGTGCAGCGGTATGCCAGATCACGAAGAACGGCATCATCCTGAACGCCGATATCTTTATTTTCTCCAAAGCCGGTCGGCATGTCAAGAGAGCAGAAAAAGTCTACGGTTGCCTGGATTCCCTTTAATGCCAGAGCATTTTCATCGGGATCATCCAGTCCCCAGACATTACGTGCATAACGCGCAAAGCGTGCAGGTTTCGCCTGATAAACAGTCAGTGCCCAGGCACCCCAGACGGTGGAGAGGGATGCGCCATGTGCGGTATCAAACATGGCAGACAACTCGTGTCCAAGCTGGTGAACTGCAAAATCCGGTTTGCCGCCAAGACCGGTCAAACCATTGTGGGAGAGAGAACCTGCCCATGCCAGTTCACTCATGGAATCGTAATCGTGGGGATTCTGAACGGCGATGGGACCTTTGGCGATTGTGGTGCGAAGCAGAGCTTCGGCGATGGAGTCTGTCATCTCGTTGTCAAGCGGATTAAAATAGCGATCCAGCGTATGCATCATGATATCGACCACGCCGCATGCTACCTGATAGACAGGAAGTGTGCAGCAAAGCTCAGGATTCATGATGGCAAATTTCGGTCGGTTCAGCTGCGTACCCAAACCACGTTTGACGCCGGTTTCTGTATTGGTGAGAACCGCAGAATCACTGGTTTCGCTTCCGGCAGCCGGGATGGTCAGAATCGCACCGTGGGGGAGGGCGGTTATCGGAGTTTTGGCTCTGGACCAGTAGTCCCAGATATCGATATCCGGGGTGACCGCACCGATGGCAATGGATTTAGCGGTATCAATCGCAGAACCGCCGCCGATTCCAAGAATAAAATCTGCATTCCATGCAGCTGCCAGACGCACGCCGTCTCTCGCGTGCTCCACAGTTGGATTCGCTTTTGCACCGCCAAAAAGTTCATATTGCAAGTGTTCATCTTTTAAATTCTTGCAGACACGGTCCAGAAGTCCGCTGCGGATCACGCTGCCGCCGCCGTAGACGATCAGTACACGGCTGCCCCCATATTTACGGATCTGTTGCGCTGTTTTTAATTCAGAATCTTTTCCAAAAACTACTTCTGTAGGACTGTGGTAAGTAAATGCATGCATGAGAAATCCTCCTGTGTAAAAATGAGCTATGATGCTGCGACATCTGTAAGGATATCGATGATTGTTTCTTTTACATTGTAACATAAGCAGGGTTCTATTTCCAGTTTCATTCTTATTTTAAACAATTCGATCAGAAATACATCTGGAATTAATCGGTTTCAATCAGTTCTTTCAGTGAATGAAATTCGTATCCCATTTCCTCCCATTTGGTCAGCAGTTCATCCAGTATTTCTCCATTGGTTCTGGAGGTGCTGTGCAGAAGAACAATGGCGCCTGGATGAATCCGTCCTAACAGTTTTTTAAACGCTTCTTCGTGTGTTGGCTGTTTGTCATCGTACCAGTCTACATAAGCCAGACTCCAGAAAAAGGTATGATATCCCAGTTCTTTTGCCATTTTAAGATTGCTTTCGCTGTATTTTCCCTGAGGCGGACGATAGATTTTATGCATTGGTTCTCCGATGATTTCCTGATAAAGCGTTTCGAGCGACTGAAGCTCATGGGCAAAGGATTCTTTCGTGGAAATCTTTGACATGTCCGGATGAGTAAAGGTGTGATTCCCGACCATATGACCTTCTGAAACCATTCGTTTTACCAGTTCCGGCTGTGTTTTTAAGTAGTTGCCGACCAGGAAGAATGCGGCAGGTACCTGATGCTTTTTCAGAGCATCGAGAATGGCTGGAGTATTTCCATTTTCGTACCCGGCATCGAAGGTCAGATAGATGATTTTTTTGGATGAATCGCCTATGTAGTGCGCGTCAAAGGATTTCAGGTAGTCGGCAGTAGCGTTGGCAACCGGAGGCTGCCCTTCCTGTTGAAAGCTCAGACCCCAGTTGCCGTCAGCAGAAGCTGCAGCTGCGTCCTTTTTTGTGGTATATCCCAGCCATCGTCCGCACAGGAAAGAGAGACAGAACAGCAGGCCGACCGCCAGAATCCGGGCAAAGTAAATGCGGTTGGGGAGAAGTTTGTGCTGCATGAGGAACTCCGTGTAGTTTGATATTGTTATCAGTATATGAGCCATGAGCGTGAATTATGAATGACAGCAAGTTTAAGAAATATGTCATAATTTAAACACGAATTTTATGGTATACTCTTTCCATCAACATGTCATCTATGGTCAGTTTGACCCCAACATCATATAGGATAGGAGCAGATTATGAAATACAGGAATTGGAAACAGATTCTGGCTTTAGGGATGGGGATTTCCCTGATATTTAGTCAGACTACATATGCGAATGTAACAATGATCGGAGAACCTCTTTCGATTGGAAACAGCACGGAGAGTGCAAGTGCTGTTTCTGCACTGCCGGTTCCGGATGCCTCTACATCCGGCTTTGGAAAGGGAAATGTACTGGTTGCCGGAAGTGGTGTGACAGCGGCGCAGCAAACGCCGGTGCCGACCCAGGCGACAACTCCGGCTGCAGAAGAAACTTCCACATCGGTTTCGGACAGTCAGCCCCAGACCGTACAGTCAGAGATCGCGAAACCGACCGTTTCTTCGGAAGGGGCTGTCCTTCTGGACGCAGCTACAGGTCAGGTACTGTTTGGAAAGAATGAAGATCAGCAATTTTATCCGGCAAGTATTACCAAAGTTATGACTGCACTGTTGGTACTGGAGCATTGCAATTTGAATGATATCGTTACATTTTCTGCATCTGCAACGACCAATCTGGAATCCGGAGCAGTAGCGCTCGGCATTGTGGAAGGCGATCAGCTGACCGTAGAACAGTGTCTGTATGGACTTTTGCTAAAATCGGCCAATGAGATTGGCAATGGTCTGGCAGAACATGTGGCAGGAAGTGTCAGCGCATTTGCAGATATGATGAATGAAAAGGCGCGTGCACTTGGCTGTAAAAATACGCATTTTGTGAATCCCCACGGACTGAATAACACAGAGCATAAGACCACTCCGTATGATATGGCGCTGATTATGCGTGCGGCACTACAGAATGAGACATTCCGAAAGATTGATACCACAACTTCGTATCAGTTTCCGGCGACAAAGAATGCAGGAACCCGGACCATAACTATGGGTCATAAAATGATGTACCCTTCGGATTCTCGCTATTATGAAGGAATCATTGGCGGTAAGACGGGTTACACATCAAAAGCAGGCAATACGTTGGTGACGGGTGTGGAAAACAATGGTGTGCGCCTGATTGCGGTCATTATGAAGTCTCAAGGTACTCATTATGTCGATACAAAAGCCATGTTGGATTATGGATTTGCATATTGCCGGCAGCAAAATGTGAGCATGAGTTCCACGGTTTCTGTTCCTCAGCAGGTTTCTGCCACGAGTACTGCAGAATCCAGTTTATCACAGAACGGCGGTCCAGGTGTATCCAATCCTGTTGCCAGCATCGTTCCGGCGGTTACACAGACCGGATGGATCCAAGATTCTGTCGGATGGTATTATGTCAAGTCGGATGGTTCTCGTGCAAAGCAGGAATGGATGACTCTGGACGGTTATGATTATTGGTTCGACAGCAATGAATATATGGCAACCGGCTGGCGCCAGTTTGACGGCGGCGTATGGTATTATTTTCGTCCGCAAAATGGAACGATGGCGCGCGGCCGCTGGATAGAAGACAGCGGTGCGTGGTATTATCTTGGCGATGATGGTGTGATGCTTGCCAATACGACAACACCGGACGGATACCGGGTAGATGCAAATGGCGTCTGGATTCCATAAAGGAAACGATGCGGATAGTCATCTGCCAAAAGCCGGTGAATTATATCAGGAAATGATTGACAGAAAGTCTGAAAGTTTATAAGATGGAATTAGCAATATGTCTTTCGGATTTTTTACAACTCATGGACAGATGCAAGGGGGTAACTTATGAAGAAATATGCAATTACGATTGCGCGTGGATTTGGATCCGGCGGACGGACGCTTTCATTCAAACTGGCGGAAGAGCTGGGAATTCACAGTTATGAGAATCGCATTTTGACACTGGCTGCTCAGTACAGCGGTTATGAGGAAAAGGAGTTCGTTGAGGTAAATGAACGACTGCGCGGCGGCTACATCGGCAGCAGGCTGAGAGAACTGCAGAAGCATTTGGCGCCGATTCCGCAGCTGGAACTTTTTACATCAGATGACAAGCTGTTTGAGATCCAAAGTGATATCATTAAGAAGATCGTTGAGGAAGAAAGCTGTATTATTGTTGGCAAATGTGCCGATCATATCTTAAAGGATTATGACAATGTTCTTAGTGTATATGTTGAAGCACCGCGCGAGTACTGCCGTTCCCGCGTTATGGAACGTATGGGGGTTTCCTCGTCAGAGGCAGATCATCTGATCAATAAAACAGATAAATATCGTGCGGAATATTATAAATATTATACCGGCGGCAAAGAATGGAATAATCCGACCAACTACGATCTTGTTTTGAACAGTGCGCGCCTTGGAGAACGCAAATGTATTGAGATGATCAAGGCAGCGCTTCAGGTAAAACTTGGCGTAGTATTGGAGAATGGTGCAAACGTGCTGACGTAAATGCACATCGATCAGAAGAATACAAAAAGCGGAGGAGTGATCTTCTCCGCTTGATTTATCCTTAAACTTGCATGACCAAAAGGAGAAGGCTGCCATGAAGGAAAAATTATATACTATTGAAATGAATGATGCACTGAACGCGGATGATGAGTGTATTTTTTGCTGGCTGGAACGAAAGCTGGAACAGGAAAACCTGGAATTTGTTCTGGGATGTTCCTATATGGAAAGTGATATTCGGGAACAGACCAGTGAAAAAGGATTTTGTCGTTATCATACAAAAATGATGTTTGATTATGGCAACACGCTGGGAAACGCATGGATTTTAAAATCTCGCATGGAATTGATGCGAAAAAAATTCAAGTCGGAAATGACGTCCTACGCACCGGTCAGATCCGGCGGCGGTATGCGGGGATGGCTGAAAAAATCCTCACCAAAAAGCGGAAGTGACAGTAAATTATCATCTGAAACCAGCCAGGCAGAGCGTTGGATTCGATCAGAAGAATGTCATTGCTACATTTGTGAGCGCATGGCGGTTATTTATGAACGTATGCTGGATACGTTTGTTTATATGCTGCGCAACGATCCGGCCTTTGGTGAGAAGCTGCTTAAATCCAAAGGAATATGTATCCATCATTTTGCAGATGTGCTTCGAGTATGTGAGGAAAAATTAAAACCTCAGGAAAAGGAAATCTGGATACCAAAATTGAGTCATATGATGGAGAAAAATCTGGATCGGATTCAGGAAGATATTGATTGGCTGATTGAAAAATTTGACTATAAAAATAAGGATGCAGAATGGAAAAATTCCAAAGATGCAGTTCAGCGAACAATGCAGAAACTGGTTGGGGGGTACCCGGCTGATCCGCCGTTCCAGAACCGCAAATAACAGGAAATGATGGGAGATTGTGATATAGAATTTATGGAGAATAAGATATGATATGGAATGTTGGAAAAGCTCTGACTGCTGCTGCTGCGGCAGCTGCAGCAGCAACGATGTTGTGCCTGAAACAATCCGAATATGAGAAAAATCATTTTGTGACGGAAGAGACAACCTTAACTTCATCGAAGATTAAGAAGCGTCACACCTTGGTGTTTCTCTCGGATATACATGATAAAGAATTCGGCGTGGACGGAACAGAACTTTTGGCTTCCATTGGTGCCGTAAAACCAGATGCGATTCTGCTTGGAGGAGATACTATGGTTGCGAAAGAAGGAAAGGCAGATCTGAAGATAACCAGACGTTTGATTCATGGGCTTTCCAACATTCGAAGTAGTGAAGGAAAGGGCAGATGCCCGGTTTATTACGGCAATGGAAATCATGAACAAAGGCTGAATGCCGATCGGGAAAACTACGGAACTCTTTATGATGAATTTCTGCAGATCTTAAAGGAAGAAGGTGTACACTATCTGTCTGACTCTTCTGTGATGCTGGGTGATGATATTTGTATCAGTGGCTTGAATATCGATGCATGTTATTATCGGGATGTGATTCCTGCAAAGATGAAGCCGGTCTATGTTTATGCCCATCTGGGACATCCGGAACCGAAAAAATATCAGATTTTGCTGGCACATTCTCCCTTGTTTCACAGCGCATATGCGGAATGGGGAGCAGATTTAGCTCTGTGTGGACATTTTCATGGCGGAACGATCCGTCTGCCGATTCTGGGTGGAGTTATGACCCCTCAGTTTCAATTCTTCCTTCCGTGTTGTGCGGGAACATTCGAAAAGCAGGGGCATTATATGATCGTCAGCCGGGGGCTTGGAACGCATTCCATCAATATTCGTTTGTGCAACAGACCGCAGTTGGTGGTGGTGCACCTGGAACCGGCGGGATGATAAAGGGTGTCTGCTCATGACAGTATAGATAACAGAAAGGAATTACTTATGAAAAGCTGGATCAAAGAACATCGATATTGTTATGCTGTCGGATATATGATTTTTTATCTGGCAGCTTTTTTTCTGTCGGAACGGGTTTTGGTGCCGAGATATATCATTTCCTGTCCGTTGGATGACTGGATTCCCTTCGATGAGAGATACGTCATTCCGTATTGCACCTGGTTTCCGATGCTTGGTATATCGTGGCTGTTTACGATGATTACCAGTAAAAAAGATTTTCAGGATTTGTGCATGATCATGTTTGGAGGAATGACTTTAAGCGTTATGCTTTACTGGATTTTTCCAAACGGATTGGAATTAAGACCATCTTATATTCCGGATAATCTATGCGGAAAACTGGTTCGTCTTCTGCATGCGGTGGATACTCCGGGGAATGTTTGTCCGTCGATTCATGTTTCTTCATCAACGGCGATCCTGGTTGTGGCTCTCCGATCAGAAGTTTTAAAAAGCAGACCGGTGTTAAAATGGGGTACCTGTCTCATTTGCGTGCTGATCTGTCTGTCAACCATGTTTTTAAAGCAGCATTCCGTGGTGGATGTGGTCTGTGGATGTCTGGTTACTGTGGTTCTCTCGGTTTTTACATATTTTGCTCCGTGGCGCAGATGGATGAGAGGCACCTGGATGGAGTTTTTTTTATAAAAGTTCTGCTGGGTTCCACGCTGATTTCCAGCAAAGATGTACCCCGGTTTCTTATTTACAGAATCGGGGTTTTTTGTTATACTTAAAACCTATGCGGATACCGTTTTAAAAGATAGATCAAGAGAGATTTGAAGATAAGGCAGGCAGAATATGGCAATTTCCTATAAGCTTGAGAAGTTTGAAGGACCTTTGGACCTTTTGCTTCATCTGATCGAGAAGAACAAAGTTGATATTTACGATATCCCAATCGTGGAAATCACAAATCAGTATCTGGATTATGTCAATCAGATGGAAAAAGAAGATTTGAACATTGTCAGTGATTTTCTGGTCATGGCTGCGACGCTTCTGGATATCAAGTCCCGCATGCTGCTTCCGGTGGAAGTGAATGAGGAAGGGGAAGAAGAAGATCCGAGAGCAGAGCTTGTGGCACGTCTGTTGGAGTACAAACGTTATAAACTGATGGCACAGGAACTTCTTGACCTGGAGGAAGATGCACAGGGAATGTTGTTCAAGAAACCAACGGTTCCGAAAGAGGTGGAGAAGTACGAGCCGCCGATAGATTTGGATCAGCTTTTGGACGGCTTGACTTTGGCGAAGCTGCAGCGAATTTTTGATTCTGTCATGAAGCGTCAGAAAGAAAAACTGGACCCGATTCGAAGCAATTTCGGAACGATCAAGAAGGAACCGGTCAGTTTGGAGACGCGGATTCTGGATGTGATGGGGTATGCGAGAAAGCACCGGAATTTCAGTTTCCGTCAAATGTTGGAACGTCAGGGGGACCGATTGGAACTGGTCGTGACGTTTCTGGCAATCCTGGAGCTGATGAAGATCGGTAAGATTCATGTGACGCAGGAAAGCACGTTTGATGACATGTATATCGAAACATTGGAAGCGGAAGGAGAAGAATCGGAGCTGGAACTGGAAGGCATTGAGGGACTTGATGGCTGACTGGTTTTTAGCGAATAGGAAAATAACATGGGAAGTATGTTTGATGAGGAAGATGACGGATTTGATCTGTCAGAGATAGAAGCACAGCATCAAGCGGCGGAGTCTGTTCTGGATGCGATGGAAGCAGGAAAAGAAGCTGTGCAGATGGTGATTCCGGGCATGGAAATGCAGGCGGAGGGAGCCAGGGACGGCGCTTACTCAGAAGATGACTGGGAGGCGATCGTGGAGGCAGTGTTGTTTACCATGGGGAATTCTGTGGAACTTCGTCAGCTGGCAATAGCCATTGACCAGAACGAGAACGTTGCAAAACGTGTGGTGGAGAATCTGAAGAAACGCTACCAGCAGGAAAACCGCGGAATGCAGATCATTGAGTTGGAAGATTCTTATCAGATGGCAACAAAAGCAAAGTTTTATGATAATCTGATTCGCGTTGCAGCGAATCCGAAAAAACATGTGCTGACGGATGTCGTCTTGGAAACGTTGTCGATCATTGCTTATAAACAGCCGGTGACAAAAATGGAAATTTCCAAAATCAGAGGTGTTTCTTCTGATCATGCAGTGAATCGACTTGTAGAATATGGACTGGTTTATGAAGTGGGACGCCTGGATGCCCCGGGACGTCCGGTTCTGTTCGGTACGACAGAAGAATTTCTGCGTCGTTTTGGAGTAGGTTCTACCACGGATCTTCCGACCATGAATCCAGAACAGGAGGCAGAGATCGTTCAGGAAGTGGAAGAGGAGATGCAGGTACGTTTCCAGGAGCAGGAAAATGATTCTCAAGAACAGGAAGATACCGTTCAGGAGACAGAATGATAAGACAGTGTATTTCTTAAGATGGAGAAGGAGAGAATAAACATGCCGGATATCAGGATTAAATACTTTACAGATAAAATGGAGCGACTGGCCTATATCGGCGGTAAATCAGACTGGATCGATCTGCGTGCGGCAGAAGATGTGGTATTAAAGGCCGGTGAGTTTCGTCTGATCCCGCTTGGCGTTGCCATGGAATTGCCAAAGGGATATGAGGCACATATTGTACCGAGAAGCAGCACATTTAAAAATTTTGGAATCATTCAGGTAAACCATATGGGTGTGATAGACGAAACTTATTGCGGAGACAATGACCAGTGGTTTTTTCCGGCATATGCTCTGAGAGATACCAAGATCCACTTGAATGACCGTATTTGTCAGTTTCGCATTATGGAGCATCAGCCGGCGATTTGTTTTGAAGAGGTTACGAATCTGGAGCATGAAGACCGGGGCGGACATGGAAGCACCGGCAGAAAGTGATAAAAAATTTTGAGTACAAGTAGAAGAAGAGGTTCAGACCGCGGCGTGGGGGAGCGGGTTTCCTACGGTTCTGCACGGATGCGGGCGATGGAACGGAGAAGAAAACGAATCCTGCGTCGTCGGATTTTATTTGCAGCAGGTTTCCTGGTGCTTGTTTGTCTGATTGGAGGTATCCTGTTTGGGATTTCCAATGGATGGAAAAGCAGGCAGAAGATGGAATTTCTGGAAACAGGAATTGCATGTATGAAACAGGAAAATTATGAAGAGGCGATTGTGAACTTTGAAAAAGAATTGGAGGCAGCGGGAGGTCATGTAGGTGCTTTGGAAGAAGAAACTCTTCTTTACCGTGCGGAGGCAGAGTATCGGTTGCAGGACTATTCGGCAGCGCTTCACACATATCAGATTCTTTTGAAAAAGGATAAACACAAGTTCATTTATCAAAAAGGTGTGGCTTTGGCTCTTTTAGAGACCGGAGACCTGGAAGGTGCTTTAGAGATGCATGTGATCGATGCCTATGTATATAATCGTATGGCAAAAGAGCAGATCGAGTCTGGACAGTACGATGAGGCACTGGTGACGATCGGGCAGGGGATCTCCGAATTGGATTTTGCGTCATCAGAGGTGCAGTCTTATACACAGGAAGAGATACAGATGCTGAAAAAGGATCTGTCTTTTAATCAGGCGGTTGCTTATGAATATAAGAGTGATTATCAGAAAGCACTGGAACTGTTTGAGGCGTATATCAGTGATTATGGTCCGGATGCAAATGCAGAGCGTGAGATTACGTTTCTGAAGACACGTCAGGGAAACTATTAAAAGGAAAAGAACATGGCAGAATTATACGATGTAAAAGATGTAGAGGAACGCGTGATTTTGATCGCGGTCAGTGTGGAGGATGAGGATGATACCCGAGCATCTGTGGACGAATTGGAAGAGCTGGTTCGGACTGCAGGTGCTGTGACCGTTGATAAGATCATTCAGAATCGGGAGCGGATTCATCCCGGAACGTATCTTGGCAAAGGAAAGATTGAAGAAGTGAAGGAGCGAGCGGCACAACTGGGAGCGACCGGTGTTGTCTGTGATGATGAATTGTCTCCGGCACAGCTGCGTAATCTGGAGGACGCACTGCAAATCAAAGTTATGGATCGCACGATGGTCATTCTGGATATTTTTGCTTCCCGTGCGTCCACCAGTGAAGGTAAAATTCAGGTGGAACTGGCTCAGTTAAAGTACCGTGCGGCAAGGCTGGTCGGTCTGCGCAGTTCGCTGTCACGATTGGGCGGCGGCATCGGAACCCGAGGACCGGGTGAAAAAAAGCTGGAAATGGACCGTCGGCTCATTCATGAACGGATCAGCCAGTTAAAAAGCGAACTGGAAGAGGTGAAACGTCACCGTGATGTGATACGAAAGCAGAGGGAAAAGACCCATACTCCGGTGGCGGCAATTGTAGGTTATACCAATGCAGGAAAGTCCACGCTGTTAAATCAATTAACAGATGCGGGAATTCTGGCGGAGGATAAACTGTTTGCAACGTTGGATCCGACTACCCGCAATCTGACATTGGAAAGCGGGCAGCAGATTTTGCTTACCGATACGGTTGGATTTATCCGCAAACTGCCTCATCATCTGATAGAAGCATTTAAGAGTACCCTGGAAGAAGCGAAATACAGCGATATCATTTTACATGTAGTAGACTGTTCCAACCCGCAGATGGATATGCAGATGCATGTGGTTTATGAAACGCTGCGGGAATTGGAGGTAGGCGACAAGATCATTGTGACGGTGTTTAACAAGATCGATCAAAAGACGGATGAGGAGCTGCCACGTGATCTGCGTTCGGATTATCAAGTGCAGATTTCTGCTAAGCATGGAGATGGAATACAAAATCTTCTGGACACATTGGAAAAAATTTTAAGAAACCAGAAAGTTTATCTGGAAAAGATTTTTTCCTATGCAGAGGCAGGTAAGATTCAAACCATCCGAAAGTATGGTGAATTGCTGTCTGAGGAATATCTTGCAGAGGGAATCCAGGTCAAAGCTTATGTACCTGCGGAACTGTTTACAAGTATATATGGATGAATCAGAAAAAAGAGGCGTCACAGCGAATGCTGCGGCACCTCTTTTTTCTGATTCATCCGTACAGTTCTCCGATTCCGGAAACTGCTACATAGATATGAGAAATCCGATACCAGGTCGCAAAATCGATAATTCCGGTCACGGGGAGTCCGAAAATGCTTTGAAATTCCCGTACAGCCTGAGCGGTTGCTTCACCGAAAATGCCATCCGGAGTGATGTGTGGAATGGCGGTGTAGACCGTTGCAATGGCATCTAATTGTTCCTGAATCTGAGTGACTTTCTGACCGGTAGATCCAATGGTCAGGTCGTGTCTGGGCCAGGAAGCAGGAATTCCGGAAATCTCTTCAGCAGTATTAATGTAAATCGAGTCCCCGTAAAAATGACGCAGAATCTCAATCGGACTGTATCCCCGCTCTCCAAGGGAGCAGGAACCCCACTGGGTCATCCATCCCCGGTGAAGGCACTGTACCTGTCTGCCGTCACAGTATTGTGTCAGGATCGGCTGTTTGACTTCTGGACGGGACAGATAATTGTCAAAAATTTCGTCCACGATTACAGAAATGCTCTCAAAAATATTGCGTCCATAAATCCATTTGTGGTCAAAAGCGGTGGATGATGTGATTGTAAAATCATAGCCGCGGTTTCTATAATGTTCTGTATAGACGCGATTGAGCGTAAAACTCATGATGGCGAGTACATTTGCGGTGATGGAAGATTGAGGCCAGGTGGCGTAGATCTCACTGGATGCCACATTTTTAATATAATCCCGATAAGGAACATAATAGTCAGGTGCAGAGGCATCCGTCGGTACACCATCGTGGACAATGATTGTCTGCGGAACAACAACGCGGCTTAAAACAATTTCACCGCTTTCATTAACAGGCTGGATTTCTGACTCTGCAATTTTTGGCGGATAGTTCCCGTACAGCGTATGCTCCGGGATGACAATCGGATTTTTCACAACTTCCGGGTCTGCCTCCGGTTCCAGACGGACCGGTTGGATTGCGGTTGCATCTGGAAGGATTTCCGTACCGGAAATCGTTGCAGGCTTAAATCCGGGTGCCTGAATCATAAGCTGATATTCAGAATAAGGCTGACGGCTGCCTGGGTTCAGGCTGTACTCCAACGGTGGAGCAGGCAGTTCTATTTGCTCTGTTTGGCCGGAACTGTTGGTGTGAAATTCTTCCAGCGTGTTGTCTGGTTTTTCAGCAGAAGAAATGGTGATGGTGGCATCTTGAATAGGAAAATTATTGAGTAGATTGACGACATTAACCTGTAAAAAACCACGAGAGATGTTTTCTGTTGAAGCAGCGTAAACGCGCTCCCTGGACTTTAAAGAATATGGCTGCATGGCGAACCCTTCATCGGATTGGTTGCTGGTAGTATATGCAGCAAGATAGAGGATGATGATTGCATTTCATAAGATGATTGCATTCATAAAATTGTAAGAAAGAAATGATTTACATCCCTGGTTTATTATGGTATAAGTGTATTAATAATCTTAGTACACTTCGTGCAAAAAAGGAAAACGTGTATCGTTTATCAAGGAAGGAGCATATCGATGATTCTGCTGGATTATAAGGACAGCCGGCCGATTTATGAACAGGTGGTGGAGAAACTGCAGGAATTGATGATTCTTGGAGTTCTGGAGGAAGACAGTCAAATGCCATCGGTTCGCAGCCTTGCCACAGAACTGTCAATTAACCCGAATACCATTCAGCGTGCCTATGGAGAACTGGAGCGCAGAGGCTGCCTTTATACCATTAAAGGAAGAGGAAGTTTTGTGGGAAGTATCCGCAGATTAAAAGAAGCAAAGCGGGAACAACTGGCAGAGAAAATGAGTGAACTGGCAAATGAAGCGATCGGTCTTGGCATGAATATTTCCGAATTTACAGATCTTGCAGCACAAGAATTTTCGAGAAATGAGATCGGCAGTCGCGGCAGCAGACATGAAGATTCAGAAAAACAGGGGGATAAAGGAGGATTGGACGTATGATAGAAGCGATCAATTTGACGAAACGCTTTGACGATATCCTGGCGGTAGATCATATCAATGCCACGATCCGGGAAGGCAATGTATTCGGTCTGATCGGTACCAATGGAGCGGGGAAAAGCACATTTTTGCGTATGGCAGCAGGCGTATTAAAGCCTGATGAGGGAAGTATTAAAATTGATGGAATGTACGTTTTTGAAAATGAAGGAGCAAAGAAAAAGTTCTTTTATATTTCTGATGATCAGTATTTTCCCGCAAATGCAGCACCGGAAGATATGATGCGATATTATAAGATCGTTTATCCGGAATTTGATGAAGATCGTTTCCATAAGCTGATGAAGAGTTTTGATCTAAACGAAAAACGAAAGATCCATACGTTTTCCAAAGGCATGAAAAAACAGGTTTCTGTGATTTGCGGTGTGTGTGCCGGGACGGAGTATCTGTTTTGTGATGAGACGTTTGACGGTCTGGATCCGGTGATGCGTCAGGCGGTAAAAAGTATTTTTGCCAATGATATGGAGGAACGAAATTTGACTCCGATCATTGCATCGCATAACCTGCGGGAACTGGAGGACATCTGCGATCATGTAGGACTGCTGCATAAGGGAGGAATTCTGCTCAGCCGGGATCTGGATGAGATGAAAATGAATATTCATAAGGTGCAGTGTGTACTCAGAGAAGGAATGAAACCTTGTGATTTAATCTTTCCTTTACCAGAAGAAACGCCGGAAGATGCAGTACGTCGAACGGGTGTGGAAATCCTGAAAACAGAACAGCGTGGCAAACTTTATACATTGACAGTTCGTGGTGATTTAAGCCGTGTGGAATTTATCATGCAGAAAGCTTCTCCGATTTTTTATGAAACCATTCCCTTGTCTTTGGAAGAGATTTTTATCAGTGAAACGGAGGTAGTCGGTTATGACATCAAGAAACTTATATTTTAAATTGATGAAAGAAGATATCAAAAACCGGTTATGGGCAGTCGCCCTGATCAGCCTTGGATGCTTTTTCATGTATCCGGTTGTGGCTGCATTCTTGGTAGGAAGTATCGAAGAATATGAGATTTATGAACAGGGACTGCGATATTATCGACAGGAAATGTTGATGTGGCTTTCCTTTAAAAATATGGGAACATCGTTTATTATGATGATCACCGCGGTCATCTGTGGATTGAGCAGTTTTTCGTATCTGAACTCACGAAGTAAGGTGGATTTTTATCACAGTATACCGGTAAAACGAGAAAAATTTTTCCTGGCAAATTATCTCAACGGTATTCTGATCTGGGCGATCCCTTATGGAATTTCGCTTCTGGTCGCAGCGATTATTGTAGTGATGAATGGTGTAAGCGGAGCGGAGCTTTGGCCGCTTGTCATTACCGGATATGTGCTGAATATGATTTACTATCTGCTCCACTATTCCGTAGTTGTGATTGCTGCAATGCTGACCGGAAATATCGTGATCGGTTTTCTGGGAACGATGGTATTTTCTTTTCTGATTCCGCTCACGGTTGCGTTGTTCCAGGGATATTTCAGTACATTTTTCAGTACTTATTATCAGCAGGAAAACTCATGGTTTGAACAGCTATATCGAATTTCTCCGGTGTTGGAATATAGCTATCAGTATTCCCGCTATTATAGTGGAATGTCTGTTTGGAAAGCAGCACTGGGAGCGTTGGTGATTGCTCTGATTTTTACAGGGATCGGATGTTTCCTTTATCGCAGACGTCCGTCGGAGGCGGCAGGAAAAGCAATGGCATTTGCAGTGAGCAGACCGTTAGTCCGCATTCCGATCGTGATTGTATCTGCGATTGGCCTGGGATTGTTTTTCTGGGGAATGAGAAGCAATATCGGCTGGGCGATTTTCGGATTGTTTTTTGGTGCAATGATTTCTCATTGTGTGATTGAAGTTATCTATCATTTTGATTTCAGAAGTTTGTTCTCGTGCAAACTTCAGCTAGTCGGATGCATTGCGGTGGCAATGGTGATTCTTCTCTCATTTCGTTATGACCTGCTTGGATATGACAGTTATCTTCCAAAGGAGTCGGATGTGCGATGTGCTGCGATTTCAATAAACGAGCTCAATGGTTGGGTTTCCTGCGGGTCAACCGAGAAAAAGCCGGATGGCTCTTATGCGTGGAATTATGCGGATGGCATGGGCTGGGCTCGCGACCATATGGAATATCTGGATATTGAAACTCTGCTTGCAATCGCTTCTGCCGGTGTGGAAGAGGAGCAGAAGAATCGGGAAATACAGATGAATCCGAGAAAACGGATGGAGGCAGAGGCATCAAGATTTGATTTCATGCCAGGTGGGGATGATGAGTTGGTAACTCCGGAACGGGAATTTGCAAGCTATTTCATCATTTGTTATACTTTGAATTCCGGACGAAAAGTCTATCGGTGTTATTATTGCAGTCTGGAAACTGTGTTGGGGCAGATTGACCGTATGATTCAGGATGAGCAGTATCTCAAAGGCGCATTTCCTTTGATGAATCGTGATGCAAATGACATTGCGACGGTTCGTTTCCGTGAACAGGATGAGGATATCTTGCTGAGAGAACTGACGGAAGAACAGAAAAAAGAATTGCTGGATGTGTATCGCCGGGAGTTTGCTTCTCTGACTATAGAGAAGATGAAAGACGAGTACCCGGTAGGGTTGATTCGCTTCACAACAGCAATCGATGAACAGGCGATTGACTGGGAGAAAACAGTCAATCTGACACATTCCTGGAATGATTATCCACATTACTGGAATTCCAATTTTGAAAACTATGATTTTTATCCTGTTTATCCGTCATTTACAAAAACGCTGGCAATTTTAAAAGAGCAGGGCTTGGAGATTGGAAAATATATCCAGGATATGGAGATTGAGCAGATGACGGTTTCTTGTTATCTTGAGGATAAAGGTGATACGATATCCGTGAAGATGAAGGATAAAAGGGAAATAGAAGAACTGAAAAAAATCATGATTCTGGGACGAAGAAGTTACTATAATAACGTCTTTGAGACAGATAATATTTACGGACAGATTTCTTATGTAAGAGAAGATGAAATTTGTTTGGAAAGCGTGAATTTTCCACGAGGAAAAGTACCGGAATTTGTGATTGAACGATTGAAGGAGCAACGGTAAATGCGATGGGTTGAGTTCCATTGAATGTTGAAAATACAGGCGAGCTGGCTTTGGCAGTTCGCCTGTATCAAAACCGATTACTTTACACCGGTTAATTCCCGGATCACTTCTCCGGCTATTAAAAGTCCGGCTACAGGCGGAACAAAAGAAACACTGCCCGGAACTGCGCGTTTGGAAGAGGATTCCTCGTTTGGAAGAAGCGGTGTTAACGGCTGTTCTTTAGAATACAGCACCTTTAAATGGTGGATTCCTCTGGCTTTCAATTCCTTGCGCATAACACGGCATAAAGGGCATACAGAGGTTTTGAAAATATCTGTTATTTCAAACAATTCCCCATGCAGTTTGTTGCCGGTACCCATAGAAGAAATGAGTGGAATCTTGTGTTCAGCGGCGTATTCTGCCAGGGCCAGTTTCGCTGTAACTGTATCAATGGCATCCACAATATAATCAATCGTTTTGATGTTGTCCAGAATCGACTTGAGATTTTCCGGCAATATAAATGTTTCTATCGTTTCTACAGCTGCCTGCGGGTTGATATCAAGAATCCGCTCTTTCATAATCTTGGTTTTATATTTACCGATCGTACTATGAAATGCGATGCTCTGTCGATTGATGTTGGTAATGGAAACTACATCATTATCCACTAATATGAGATGTCCGATTCCGCCTCTGGCAAGTGCTTCTGTGCAGTGAGAACCGACACCGCCGATGCCAAAAACGATTACGGTACTGTCATATAATTTCTGCTGATTGGTTGTGCCGATCAGCCGTTCTGTTCTGGAAAATTCCTGCATGATAAACTCCTTTTTATAATAGATTCATATCTGGTTTTTGTTTTTGCTCTGTAATTAGATCAGCAAGAGTAACCTGGTCAACTACCTGGTCGATGGCATTTTTCAACTGTGTCCACAAGGTCAGGCAGGCGCACTTGGATGCCCGCTCGCAGGAGTTGATTTCTTCATCAAGGCAAGTGACCGGAGAAAGACTGCCTTCTGTCTGGCGAAGGATCATGCCAACGGTGTATTGTTCCGGCTTTTTGGTCAGGATATAACCGCCTTGAGCACCCCGGATGCTGCGAATAAATCCTGCACGCACCAACAGAGTCGCAATCTGTTCCAGATATTTGTCAGAAATCCCCTGACGTGCCGCTATCTGACTGATTTTTGTGCAGTGTTCCGGATTCATACCAATTTCAATCATCATGCGCAGAGCATATCTTCCTTTAGTTGATATTTTCATAGATAAATCACCTTCCACAATTCCTACGGTTTTGGTAGGATATGTTTCCATTTTACAAGACAATTAGAAAAAAGTAAATCAAAAATCAGAGTTGTCTGAAGAAAAGAAGATGCGTTTACTTTATTTTTTTTACTGGGCGTGGTAAAATATTCAGGAAAGATTTAGATATTGTTAGAACATTCTCAGGAGGAACCCAGTTTATGAAAGATGGATTTTTACGTGTTGCGGCAGCCACACCAAAAATAAAAGTAGCAGATACGATTTTTAATAGAGAGGAAATCTGCAAAATGATAGAGAAAGCGGATGAAGCCGGCGTAGGACTTCTGGTATTTCCGGAATTATGCCTGACTGCTTATACCTGCAGTGATTTGTTTTCTCAATTTCCTCTGATCCGCAGTGCAAAGGCGGAATTAAAAAACATCGTGGGGTTCACAAAAGGCAGACAGATGCTGATTTTTATCGGTCTTCCGTGGGAGCATGCAGGCAAATTATATAATGTGGCAGCAGTGATCTGCAATGGAGAACTGTTAGGCATTGTTCCAAAGACCAACCTGCCGAACTATTCCGAATTTTATGAACTTCGACACTTCACACCAGGTGTGGAACTTCCGGTGGAAACAGACTGGTACGGTGAGAAAATTCCGATGGGTACTCATCTGCTTTTTGCCTGCAAAGAGATTCCGGAATTGGTTGCAGCGGCAGAAATCTGTGAGGATGTGTGGGTTCCGTGTCCGCCGAGTATAGGGCACGCAATGGCGGGGGCGACTGTGATAGCCAACTGTTCCGCCAGTGATGAGAGTGTAGGAAAAGAAACATATAGAAAGAACCTGATTTCCGGTCAGTCGGCACGTTTGATCTGCGGCTATGTGTACGCCAATGCAGGCGATGGCGAGTCGACTCAGGATCTGGTATTTGGAGGTCATGATATTATTGCAGAGAACGGTACGATCTTAAAAGAGTCGCCTCGATTCCAGCCGGATCTGATCGTTGCAGATATGGATCTGGAACGTATTGTCAGTGAGCGAAGACGTACGACGACTTATCCGGCTCAGGAAGACGGAGAATATTACACCGTGGAATTCTCATTATGTGATGACAAAATGACCAGAATGCAGGATGAAAAATTGCTTCGTTACATCGACAATCGTCCGTTTATTCCGCACAATGCAGCTGAGCGTGAAAGACGATGCGAAGAAATCTTTACGATTCAGGCGTTGGGCCTTAAAAAGCGATTAGAGCATACGGGAGCCAAGACGCTGGTGATTGGTATTTCCGGCGGTTTGGATTCTACTCTGGCGCTTCTGGTTTCGGCACGCGCATGTGATATGCTGGGCATTCCGCGGCATCAGATCCATGCGATCACCATGCCATGCTTTGGTACGACAGACCGCACTTATACGAATGCCTGTACTATGACAAAAAAATTAGGTGCGACCCTGACGGAAGTGGATATCAAGAAAGTGGTAAATCAGCATTTTGAGGACATTGGACAGGACAGTTCTGTGCATGATGTTACTTATGAAAACAGCCAGGCACGTGAACGCACACAGATTCTGATGGACAAAGCAAATATGCTGAATGGTATGGTAGTCGGAACCGGAGACATGTCGGAACTGGCACTTGGATGGGCAACGTATAATGGCGATCATATGTCCATGTACGGCGTGAATGCATCCATTCCGAA
Organism: Brotaphodocola sp.; assembly: GCA_051877535.1. Lineage (GTDB taxonomy): Bacteria > Bacillota > Clostridia > Lachnospirales > Lachnospiraceae > Brotaphodocola. The sequence continues at coordinate 32,144 of JBJEIZ010000026.1, read as the reverse complement.
GACGCTGGTTCGTCATCTGGTACGCTATTACGCAGATACCTGTGGCGAGGAAGAATTGAAAGCAGTTCTGCTGGATGTGTTAGATACCCCGGTAAGTCCAGAACTTTTGCCGCCGGAGGATGGAAAAATTGCGCAGAAGACCGAGGATCTGGTTGGTCCTTACGAACTGCATGATTTCTTTATGTATTATATTTTGCGTTTTGGTTACATGCCTTCCAAGATTTACCGGATGGCAGTACGCGCATTTGAGGGAGAATATGATAAGGAGACGATTAAAAAATGGCTGAATGTATTTTATCGTCGTTTCTTTGCTCAACAGTTTAAACGTTCCTGTCTGCCAGACGGTCCGAAGGTCGGTTCAGTTGCAGTTTCTCCGCGCGGCGATCTCCGTATGCCAAGCGATGCGGCAAGACGGATCTGGATGGATGATCTGGAAAAACTATAATGATTACAGCGGTGGACTGATTTTAAGTATAACGAAGAAAGGCTACGAATTACGTGATAAGCAGCACAACAAACAAACAGGTAAAATATGTAAATTCACTGGTGAAAAAAGCGAAAACCCGCCGTGAGGAAGACCTTTTTGTGGCAGAGGGACTTCGTATGTGTCAGGAGATTCCAAAGAATCGGATCTTCACCATGTATATTTCTGAAAGTTTCCGAAAGAATCCGGAATGTGAGAAGATCATAAACGGTGTTCGTCATGTGGAACTTGTGACAGATGAGGTGTTTAAGGCACTGTCGGATACACAGACGCCGCAGGGAATATTGGCACTGGTCAGGCAGTATCATTATACTTTGGATGAAGTGGCTAAAACGGCTCTTGATAGTGGTGTTCCGGCTCACCTGATGATCCTGGAACGCCTTCAGGATCCGGGAAATCTTGGGACGATCATCCGTTCGGGAGAAGGTGCCGGAGTGACTGGTATTTTGATGGATAAAGATACTGCAGATATCTATAATCCGAAGGTGATCCGTTCAACTATGGGTTCTGTTCTCAGGGTTCCTTTTGTATATACGGACGATCTAAAAGGTGCTTTGGAGGCATTGAAAGCAAAAAAAATTCATCTTTATGCGGCGCATTTAAAGGGCAAAAATTCATATGATAAGGAAGATTACAAAGGCGATATCGGTTTTTTGATCGGCAACGAAGGAAACGGTCTGAGCAATGAGATCGCGGATATGGCAGACACTTATATTCGTATTCCTATGAAAGGACAGGTGGAGTCGTTGAACGCAGCTGTTGCGGCATCGGTTTTGATGTTTGAAACGGCAAGACAGCGGCGATAATGCTTCTCAAATGTTGTAAAAAGTCTGAAAATACGCTATAATGATGGTAATTGAAAAGAAAAAAGGAGGTGCCGGATATGGTGCCTGTCTACTGGCTGATAGCATTTGTGATTCTGATCGGGATTGAGATTGTTACGATGGCGTTGACAACGATATGGTTTGCAGGCGGTGCATTTGCGGCATTCCTTATTTCGCTGGTTGGCGCACGGATTGAGATTCAACTGGCCGCTTTTTTGATCGTATCCTTTGTGCTCCTGTTTCTTACCAGACCATTGGCGATCAAGTATGTCAATGGCAATACCATAAAAACAAATGTGGAAAGTCTGATTGGTCGCAGGGCGAGGGTTACCGCAGATATAAATAACGAACTGGGACAGGGAAACGCAGTGATCGACGGCCAGGAGTGGATGGCAAGATCGCTGGAACCAGGTGAAGTAATTCCGGCAGGAACAATGGTGGAAGTGAAACAGATCAGCGGCGTGAAATTAATCGTAAAAAAAGAAAAGTAAACATATGGTTACGAAGCATATAGAAGGAGGCATCTTATGGGTGGTATTATCAGTTTAATGGTAATTGTAATTTTATTTTTCGTGATTTTACTGGTTCTGGTTTCTTGTATTAAGATCGTTCCGCAGGCGAATGCACTGGTTATAGAACGTCTTGGTGCGTATCTGGATACATGGTCCGTGGGAATTCACTTTCTGATTCCGTTTATTGACCGTGTGGCAAAGCGAGTGGTCTTAAAAGAACAGGTTGTGGATTTTGCACCGCAGCCGGTTATCACAAAAGACAACGTTACGATGCGGATTGATACGGTTGTATTTTTTCAGATCACGGATCCGAAACTTTTTGCTTATGGCGTAGAAAATCCGATCATGGCGATTGAAAACCTGACTGCGACGACACTGCGAAACATTATCGGTGATCTGGAACTGGATCAGACTCTGACTTCCAGAGAAACGATTAACACGAAGATGCGTTCTTCTCTGGATGTGGCGACTGACCCGTGGGGAATCAAAGTCAATCGCGTGGAATTGAAGAACATCATTCCTCCGGCAGCGATTCAGGATGCCATGGAGAAACAGATGAAGGCAGAGAGAGAACGCCGGGAAGCGATCTTGAAAGCGGAAGGTGAGAAAAAGTCCACAATTCTGGTTGCAGAAGGTAAGAAACAGTCTGCTATTCTGGACGCAGAGGCAGATAAAGAGGCAGCAATTCTTCATGCAGAGGCTGAGAAAGAGCGCCGCATCAAGGAAGCAGAAGGTGAGGCGGAAGCAATTCTGAAAGTCCAGAAAGCAAATGCAGATGGTCTGCGTTTTCTGAAAGAAGCAGGGGCAGATGAGGCGGTTCTCAGACTGAAAAGTCTGGAAGCATTTGCTGCGGCAGCCAACGGCAAAGCTACGAAGATCATCATTCCATCTGAAATTCAGGGAATTGCCGGATTGGTAAAATCTGCAGCAGAAGTTGCCAAGGATGGACCAGAAACGTAAATATTCAAAAATTCAGGAGAGCGAGCGATCGCTCTCTTTGTTACCATGTATCTGGAGGGAGCTGCCAGTGGCAGCTTCTGTAGGTTGCCATGTATCCGGAGGTGATACCATCATGAATATGGAGGTTAGGAATATGCGGCTTCAGCTTGACATCAACAGACCATACGGCATTGTGCTGGAGGGCGGAGGAGCAAAAGGTGCCTATCAGATCGGTGCATGGAAAGCGCTTCGCGAGGCAGGAGTTCAGATCAAAGGAATTGCCGGTTCGTCAGTTGGTGCGTTAAATGGTGCTTTTATGTGCATGAACGATCTGGAACACGCGGAAAATTTGTGGCAGAATATTACATATTCGCAGGTCATGGATGTAGAAGAAATTCCGGTAGAACTGCTTTCTGACTGGAGAAGCCTGGAGTTAAAAGAGGTGCTGACCAGTGTTGTAAATATTTTAAAAGATGGCGGGATCGACATTGCGCCGCTTCGAAAATTGATAGCAGAAAACGTGGATGAAAAGAAAATCCGTGAGTCAGATCGGGAGCTGTTTGTTACCACATTTTCAGTGGATGAGAGAAAACAGATGGTCTTGGATGTGAAAAGTCTTCCGGAAGATGAGATTGAACATGCATTGCTGGCAAGCGCTTACTTTTTTGCATTTAAAAATGAAAAACTAGGCGGCAAGCGGTATATGGATGGCGGCATGTTTAATAATGTTCCTCTGAACGTGCTGATAGAAAAAGGATATCAGGATATTATTGTGATCCGAATTTACGGTATGGGCATGGATACGGAACGGTTGGTTGATATCCCGGATGACGTGACGGTTCATCGGATCGCGCCTCGTCAGAATCTGGGCGGTATGCTGGATTTTGATTCGAAGCGCGCCGTACGCAATATGAATCTGGGATATATGGATGCGAAACGGATGTTATATGGTCTGGAGGGCAGGAATTATTATTTTGATGCACCGCAGTCAGAAGCATATTATTTTGATAAGATGATGTCAGAGCTGGAATTGGTCAAGCTGCAGATCATGCCGTTTCTGGAAGAAAAAGAGCAGAGAAGTTTATCTGGTTACCGGGCATTTACAGAACATATTTTTCCGGAGATGGCAGTACAGCTTGGTTTGAAGGAAGACTGGGACTATAAAACACTTTATCTGGCGATTCTGGAAGAGTGGGCAAAAAAACTAAAATTGTCAAGAATGCATATTTATACACCGGATGACATTCTGCAAAAAGTACAGATTCATATGAGAAAACTTGACAGTTTCCCACGATTATAGTAAGTTATATATATTCATTTTTAAGTGTGGAGGAGAAAAATTATGAATTTAAAAGGGAGAAATTTTCTGACATTGAAAGATTATACAGCAGAAGAAATCCTGTATCTGCTGGATCTTTCTGCTGAATTAAAGAAAAAGAAAAAAGAAGGAATTCCGGTGGATATGTTCCGCGGCAAGAACGTGGCTTTGATTTTTGAAAAAACCAGTACGCGTACCAGATGCTCTTTTGAAGTTGCTGCACATGACCTTGGAATGGGAACAACCTATTTGGATCCGAGCAGTTCACAGATCGGCAAAAAGGAGAGTACTGCAGATACCGCGCGTGTTTTGGGAAGAATTTTTGATGGTATTGAATATCGCGGATTTGGGCAGGATATCGTTGAAGAATTAGCAAAGTATGCAGGCGTTCCGGTTTGGAATGGTCTGACCAATGAATTTCACCCGACGCAGATGTTGGCAGATATGCTGACCATTCGTGAGCATCTGGGGCGTTTGAAAGGTGTAAAATTGGTATACATGGGCGATGCCCGTTATAATATGGGCAATTCTTTGATGGTAGTGTGTGCAAAATTAGGACTGCATTTTGTGGCATGTGCGCCGAAAAAATATTTCCCGGCACCGGAACTGGTTGCTCAGTGTGAGGCATGGGCAAAAGAATCTGGAGCAACGATCATGCTGACAGAAGATGTTGATCAAGGCACCAAGGATGCTGATGTTATTTATACGGATGTATGGGTATCTATGGGTGAGCCGGATGAAGTATGGGAAGAACGAATCCGCGAACTGTCTCCGTATAAAGTTACATCTGCAGTGATGAAAAATGCAGGCGAACAGGCAATCTTCTTGCATTGTCTGCCGGCATTCCATGATTTAAAGACGGGTATTGGAAAAACGATGGGTGAGCGTTTCGGCATTACGGATATGGAAGTGACCGATGAAGTGTTTGAATCTGCTCAGTCAAAAGTATTTGATGAAGCTGAGAACCGTATGCATACCATCAAAGCAGTTATGGTTGCAACGTTAGGAGAATGATGGAAATGATTCATGAAAAGAAGAAGAATCCGCGCAGCATTGCCATGTATTTGGATATCATGCACATTGCAGCAGGAATCCTGATCGTGCTCTGCGCGGTGCTGGCTTTTCTTGATCCGGACAATAATCAGTTTCTGTTTCCGGTAATTTTCTGGATGGCAGCATTTTTAAATGGTGCCAGTGGCTGGTATCAGCTTGGGGAATGCGGTCGTGACAAGAAGAAAAAGGCAGAAGCTGTTTGCCGTCTGACGGCAGCGGCAGTTCTGGCTGTGATTGGTGCAGTCAGTGCGATTAGCATCTGGAGGTAAATTTGAAAGATAAGATCATAAAATACCTAAAAGAAGCCGGGGATTATGTCTCCGGTCAGGAATTATGTGAAAAGCTTGGTGTTTCGCGTACAGCAGTATGGAAAGTGATTCATCAGCTGGAAGAAGACGGATATCGGATTGAGGCTGTGCGCAACCGCGGGTATCGGTTGGAAGAAAGCTATACGGTATATACAGAATCTGAGATAAAAAGTTTGTTAAAGACCAGGTGGGCGGGACGCACCCTGGTCTTTCTGGACGAAATCGATTCTACCAATAACGAAGCAAAGAGACAGGCGGAACAGGGGGCACCGCAGGGAACTTTGGTAGCTGCAGAACGACAGACTGCAGGAAAGGGCCGAAGAGGACGCAGTTGGGAATCGCCAAAAGGAAGCGGAATCTGGATGAGTTTGCTGCTCCGACCGGAGTTTGAACCGTATCATGCGTCTATGCTGACTCTGGTTGCGGCCATGGCAGTAGAAGAGGCGATTCGGACTTTGACCGGTCTGGAAACCGGTATTAAGTGGCCGAATGATATTGTGATCAATGGCCGCAAGGTATGTGGGATTCTGACAGAAATGAGTACTGATGTGGAAAGTATTCAGTATGTTGTGGTAGGCATCGGAATTAATGCGAATATGGCGGAGTTTCCAGAAGAGATCTGTGGTACGGCTACTTCTTTAAAGATTGCAGGCGGCAAAGAGATCAACCGTGCTGAACTGGTGGCAGAAGTGATGTGGTCGTGGGAAAAATATTATGAGATTTTTTTAAAGACTCTGGATTTTTCTGCATTGAAAGAAGACTATAATAAACGTCTGGTGAATACCGGAAGAGAGGTTCGTGTACTTGCTCCAAAAGGAGAATATACCGGAATTTCACGGGGAATCAACGATACCGGAGAATTACTGGTACAGATGTCGGACGGAGAAGTTCGGGAAGTCATGTCCGGAGAAGTATCAGTACGAGGAATTTATGGATATGTCTAAAAATACGAATATGGCAGATGAGACGAGAAAACTTTATGATCGTCTTCAGGTTTTAGAACGAGAAGAACATCCTCTGGAACTGGAAGAGCGGCTGCGCGCCATGAACCGGCCGCTTCTGTCCTGGTATGAGGAACATGCACGGGTTCTGCCTTGGAGGGAGAATCCGGAACCCTATCGTGTATGGATTTCGGAGATTATGCTGCAGCAGACGCGTGTAGAGGCGGTTAAGCCCTACTTTGAACGCTTTATGGAGGAACTTCCTGGCGTAGAAGCCCTGGCGAAGGTGGAAGATGACCGTCTGATGAAGCTGTGGGAGGGACTCGGCTATTATAATCGGGCAAGAAATCTGAAAAAAGCGGCACAGATTATCGTAATCGAACACGGCGGTCAGATGCCGTCTGATTATGAGGAACTTTTGAAGCTTCCAGGTATTGGAAGTTATACGGCAGGTGCGATTGCATCGATCGCGTTTGGACTTCCGGTGCCTGCAGTAGATGGGAATGTACTGCGCGTGATTTCCCGCGTTACTGCCAGTTATGCGGATATTTTAAAACAATCCACGAAGCGTTGGATGGAAGAGCATTTGAGGAATACGATGCCAAGAGAACGAACCAGTCACTTTAACCAGGGATTGATTGAAATCGGAGCGATTGTCTGCGTGCCAAATGGGGAGCCCAAATGTATGATCTGTCCGCTGCAGTCCATTTGTCTGGCGTATAAGGAAAACAGGATTTCAGAACTTCCGGTAAAAACGCCGCCGAAAAAACGTCGAATCGAGGAGCGGACGGTTTGTATTTTAGAGTGTGAAGATCAGGTCGGAATCCGCAAAAGAGAAGATACCGGACTTTTGGCATCTCTTTACGAATTGCCTAACACGGAGGGACATTTAAAACCTGAGCAGCTGGCAGAAAATTTTGATTTAAAGATGGAAAATATTATAGAAATTCAGCCGCTTCCGGAGGCAAAACATATTTTTTCGCATGTAGAATGGCGGATGATCGGTTATCGGGTTTTGCTGAAACATGGGATACCTAAGTCTTGCATTGCGGTACAAAAAGAGAAGATCAAGACGACTTATGCCTTGCCAAATGCATTTGGCAGGTATACGAAACTGATAAAGTGAGGATAATGGTAACTATAAGCAGGTCTGCGCATGTAACCGTGAGGATGCTGAACAGTTACGGATAATGGAAAAGGGGTGAAGTCTGCATATGGCAAGAAGAAAAAAGATGCTTTTTATTGTAAATCCAAAGTCTGGAAAAGAGAAAATGAAAGGTCGGCTTCTTGAAATTGTCAATATTTTTTCGCAGGCAGGATATCAGATTCAGATTCATGTGACACAGTGTGCTCTGGATGCCAGAAATGAAGTAATTCGTGATGGCGGACAAAAAGATCTAATCGTATGCAGCGGCGGAGACGGCACCTTAAATGAAGTGATTTCGGGTATGCTAAGGCTGAAACATCAGCCGGTCTTGGGATATATCCCTGCTGGTTCTACCAATGATTTTGCGTCAAATCTCAAGCTGCCTGTTCAGCTTGAAAAAGCAGCTCAAATTGCAGTTTCCGGAGAGGATTATCCGATTGACATCGGTGAATTCTGCGGGACGGAGTCCTTTGTCTATGTGGCAGGGTTCGGAGCTTTTACAGAAGTTTCTTATTTGACTCCACAGGATAAGAAAAATCTTCTGGGACATCAGGCATATGTTTTGGAAAGCGTAAAAAGTCTGATGTCAATCAAGTCTTACCGTCTGCGTGTTCAGTGTGATGACTGGGAAGTGGAAGGCGATTTTATTTTCGGAATGGTCACGAATACTATCAGTGTGGCGGGGTTTAAGGGTCTGGTGAACCAGGATGTAGCGTTGAATGACGGCTTGTTTGAAGTGCTTTTGATCCGCAGTCCGAAAAATCCTGCAGAGCTTGGAAGTATGGTATCGGAACTGATCTTAAAAGAGGAAAATAATCTGATTTTAAAATTTAAGACTTCGCATATCCGGATTTTTTCAGAAGAACCGGTCGACTGGGTTCTGGATGGTGAATTTGGAGGAAGCAGAACGGATGTAGAAATCAGAAATCTGTGCAGACGGCTGACAATCCGCAGAGCTGCGGCTCAGATACCAGAAAAATCAAGGCGTATCCGAAAAAAACAAGTGATATTGGGAAAGAAAAATGTTGAAATATGATGGATTCTGTTATATAATAAGCTGATGTAGACTTTTTACTAAACCTTTGGGTGAAAGGACGTTACTTGTGGAAAAAGACAATTTTTTAGAAAAGCTGAAAAAGCTGGTAGAAGTTGCCAAATCAAAGCATAATGCACTGGATGTAGGAGAAATCAGTGATTTCTTCGCAGGAGATAATTTGAGTCCAGAGCAGATGGAAAAGATCTACTCTTATCTGGAAGAGCGCCGCATCGATGTAATACCTGTCATTGATGATAACATTCTGGCGGAAGAACCGCTTATTTTGGACGACGATGACATCGAGGCAGATGACAGTTTTCTGAAAGAGGCAGACGAGATCGATCTCGATGCCGTAGATCTTCTCGAAGGTATCGGAACGGAAGATCCGGTCCGTATGTATCTAAAAGAAATTGGCACCGTACCGCTGCTCAGCGCAGACGAAGAGCTGATTCTTGCAAAACGCAAGGCAGAAGGTGACGAGCATGCGAAGGAGCGCCTGATTGAAGCAAACCTGCGTCTGGTAGTCAGCATTGCAAAACGCTACACCGGGCGTGGCATGAGTTTTCTTGATCTGGTACAGGAAGGCAACCTGGGGCTGATCAAAGGCGTTGAGAAGTTTGATTATACAAAAGGTTATAAACTGAGTACATATGCTACTTGGTGGATCAGGCAGTCCGTGACCAGGGCACTCGCTGACCAGGCACGAACCATCCGGGTTCCGGTGCATATGGTAGAAACGATTAATAAACTGTCCAAGATGCAGAGAAAACTGACTTTGGAGCTGGGATATGAACCGTCTGTTTCCGAGTTGGCGGAAGCATTGGAGATGTCTGAGGATAAGGTTATGGAAATCATGCAGATTGCCAGAGAACCAGCATCTTTGGAAACTCCGATTGGTGAGGAAGATGATTCCAACCTGGGCGATTTCGTGGCAGACAATAATGTACTGACTCCGGAGGGCAATGTTGAATCCGTTATGCTGAGAGAGCACATCGACGCTCTTCTGGGCGATCTGAAAGAACGGGAACGTCAGGTAATTGTGCTTCGTTTTGGTCTGGAAGACGGACATCCACGTACCTTGGAAGAAGTTGGCAAGGAATTCAATGTAACCAGAGAACGTATCCGTCAGATTGAGGCGAAAGCACTTCGCAAGCTGCGCAATCCGGTTCGCAGTAAACGAATTCGTGATTTTCTGTAAGGATAGTGGTTAGGAATCGTTATGAATCAGAGAAATTACCAGAAAGAACTGGAAAAATTTATTATGAAAAATTGTGATGAGAGTCGGGTCCCCCGGCTCTTATTGCATAGTTGCTGTGCTCCCTGCAGCAGTTATGTTCTGGAGTATTTGTCCCAGTATTTTGAGATTACGGTATTTTATTACAATCCGAATATTTTTCCGGAAGAAGAATATCGGACCCGGGCACAGGAACAGAAGAAACTGATCGATGCGCTTCCGGTGAAACATCCGATCCATCTGGAAGTAGGTCCTTATGAGCCTGAGCGATTTTATGATATGGCAAAAGGACTGGAAAAAATTCCGGAAGGCGGAGAACGGTGCTTTGGATGCTTTCGTTTAAGGCTGGAAGAAGCAGCAAAACTGGCTTCGGAGGGTGGTTATGATTGTTTTACTACGACGCTGACGATCAGTCCACTGAAAAACGCAGGAAAGCTGAATGAAATAGGGGAGGAACTGTCACAGATTTATCATGTGACACATTTACCGTCGGATTTTAAAAAGAAAAACGGATATAAACGGTCGGTGGAATTGTCTGCAGAATACGGTCTTTATCGCCAGAATTATTGTGGCTGCGTGTTTTCAAAAGCAGAGCAGCAGGTGAGAGAAAACTCGTCTGAAAGGATACAAAAGTAGACATGGGTTCTGGATTGGACTTGACACACATCGGGTTTTGTAATAAACTTTTATTAAGCGATTGGTGTATATTTTACACTGATTAAGAGGGAATATAAATTAATTAAAAAGGAGAATGTATTTATGATTACAAAAACTTTAACGATTGTCAATCCGTCAGGTTTACACTTAAGACCAGCAGGTGTTTTGGCTCAGACCGCTATGAAATTCAAATGTGACGTTATGATCGAGCATGCAGGCAAGAGAATCATTGCGAAAAGCGTTTTGAACGTTATGGCAGCTGGTATCAAGAGCGGTGCAGAGGTCAATCTTATTTGTGATGGTGAAGATGAGCAGGCTGCTATGGATACCATCACTGCAGCAATTGAGAGCGGACTGGGTGAGATGTAATTCATTTGAAAGTCAGAATTTTAAGGGACTGTGAAGAACAGTCCCTTTTTTAAGCTTCCATGCATCCGGAGAAAGCTGACAGTGAATGGGGTCTTGGGTGTTTTCTATTCCAAGATCACAATTTTTCCGGTTTTCTGAATGTCCTTTTTAGGAGCCGGTGCAGCATATCCCAGTGCAGCGATGCCGGTTACCGTATGATTTTCCGGAACCCCCCATGAGGTTAAGAGCTTGCGGACGGATGGGCGGTCGCAGATGTCGCGCAGCTGATTGATCCATACAGAGCCGATGCCGAAGGAATGGGCAGCAAGGAAGATATTCTCCATGGCGCAGGCATTGTCATCTTTGCTCCATGGACTGTCCTTTTCATTGGATGCAAGGATGATAACTTGCGGATCGTACATATCGTAACCGTCGCGTCCCAGTTCTTTTCCGATGATAGAGGCCAGCTCCTGAATCTTTGCTCTGGTGCAGACTGCGGTGAACTGCCAGGTCTGGCGGTTCATGCCGCTTGGTGCGTAAATAGCCGCTTGAAGAATCTGTTTCAGTTCATCTGCCGGGATTTCTTTTTCTTCAAATGCACGAGTACTTCTTCGTGTCAGAATATTTTCCATGATTGTGTTCATATGAGTAATTCCTCCTTTTTTCTTAACAGTATACATAATTTTTAATGACATATCAAGATATGTTATGATATGATGGTACCTGGGTAAAAGGGCATGGATAGCGTACTGATCCATGCATGATATCAGAAAGGTTATAAAAACATGAACTATTTTTTTGCACCGATGGAAGGGATAACCGGCTATATTTACCGGAATGCGTTTCATCAATACTTTGGTCATATCGATGAATACTATACTCCATTCATTACACCTACCCAGACGAGAAAAATGACCAGCAGAGAGTTGAATGACATACTGCCTGCCCACAATCACGGGATGCAGGTAGTGCCGCAGATTTTGAGCAACCAGGCAGATGATTTTTTGTGGGCGGCAGAGAATATGAAGCAGATGGGATATCATGAAGTGAATCTGAACCTGGGATGTCCGTCTAAAACTGTGGTGTCCAAGATGCGGGGGTCAGGATTTTTGTCAGAAACCAGAGCATTGGATTTGTTTTTGAATCAAATCTGCAAAGGCATGGAGCAGATGGATATGACACTTTCCATAAAAACAAGAATCGGAAAGGAATCTTCGGATGAATTTGAGGGATTGCTGGATATTTACAATCAGTATCCTCTGAAGAAACTGATTATTCATCCGCGGGTACAGACGGATTATTATAACAATCATCCCAATCTGGACATCGTTCAGATGGCGATCGAGAATAGTAAAAATCCAGTCTGTTATAACGGAGATTTGTTCTGCGCGGAGGATGTAAAAATATTTTGCCAACGATTCCCACAGGTAGACATGCTGATGATGGGACGAGGCCTTTTGACGAATCCGGCATTGCCTGCTATGGTGGATGATGGAGCGATGGCGGTGCTGGAAAAGAGCAAACTGCGGTCTTTCCATGACACCTTATTATCAGAATACTCCCGCGTACTTTCCGGAGACCGGAATGTACTTTTTAAGATGAAAGAGCTTTGGTTTTATATGGGAAATGCGTTCAAAGAAAGCAAAAAACATGTAAAGAAAATTCGAAAAGCAGAAAAAATGCGAGATTATGAGGCGGCGGTCGCTGCAATATTTGAAGAATGCGAGATTGCAGAGAACCCTGTATTTACAAATGGGAGGTAGATGCAAATGAAATATCGTATGCCGGTTTATTATACAGATTTTTCTTGTATCGGAGCAGCCTGCGAGGATACTTGCTGCGGCGGCTGGCAGATTCAAATCGATGACAAAAGTTTTGAAAAATACCGGAATGTTTCGGGACAATTTGGTAATCGCCTTCGTCGGGAAATGGATGCAAAAAAGAGAGTATTTCATTTAAAGGGGAGAAACTGCGCTTTCCTTAATGAGAAAGGACTCTGTGATATTTACAGCGAGTTGGGCAAAGACAGTCTCTGCGAAACCTGCCGTACCTACCCGCGCCATATGGAAGATTATGGGGAAACGAGAGAAATCATGCTTTCTCTGACTTGTCCGGAAGCAGCCAGAATTATTCTTGGAGATGAGTCGAAAAGTGTCTGGAAGGTGAAGAAAAAAACGGTAAAGCGGTCGGAAAAAGAACGGAGGATGGATCCGAATACCGAACTGCTTTCCTGCATTCAGAAGATGCGGAAGGACATCGTTTCTATCATCAAGAGTAAGGAAATGAACTTGTATGACCGCTTTGCTATGGCACTTTCTTATGCTCATGACTTGCAGCGTCACTTTGATATGATCTATGATGAAACCAGTGAGGCAAAGAATGTGGATGAAAATGTATGGCGGGCGCAAAGTGTGGAAGAAATAAGCCAACGATATCTGCAGCCTCAGGCAGCTCTGCGCTTTACAAAAAAACTGGATCCGTTTCGCGGGCGGTCATGTGAACGCTGCATCCGCATCGCGTCCTGGATGCGTGTGATGGAGACGTTGGAGCCGGTGCTGGAACATTGGGAGATGAAACAGGGAATTATCTGTACAAAGCTTTACCACAGCCTTTCGACGCAAGCATACGAAAAATTAGAACAGGAGTTTGAACATCTGACTGCAGATTGTGAAAAGGAATGGGAGAATCTGTTTTTATATTTTATCCACACATATCTGGCAGGTGCCTGTTATGATGAGGATGTGTACAGCAAAGTCAAACTGGCCGTATTTAGTGTTGTGGTCATTCGGCAATGGTGTCTGTTTTGCTATGAAAAAACAGGAGTTGCCGACAGAAGTACTTTGGTCGCTGCGGCATATCGTTATGCGCGCGAGGTGGAAAATTCTGATGCAAATCTGGAACTTCTGGAACAGCATTTTCAGGAGGATATGCAGTTTGGTCTGAAACAGATGCTTATTGTGACGGCAGGAACCTATGCTTGATTTATTGCCTGAATTTGGTACAATGAGAGATGGATAAAAAGTACGGAACCGATAAGAATGGGGTAGAACATGAGTATTAAAGTGGTAATTGTAGACAATGCACCGGAACTTCTGGATAAGTTAAAAGGGATTTTCCGCGGCATGGATGATGTGGAACTGCTGTATTGTTTTGAGGAAGCGGTAGCAGTTGTAGAGTATGTCAAAAAGAATCCGGTGGATATGGTATTTACAGATATCGTTATGCCGGATATCAGTGGAATCAGTCTGGCTACAGAACTGCACAAACTGCCGAATCCGCCAGCCGTAGTTCTCATGTCCAGTATTTCGGGCTTTTCTCTGGAAGCATGGAAGATTATGGCATATGGATTTATTGAAAAGCCGTATACCCGTGCCCAGATTGTTCAGATGGTTCATAAATATCAAAAGGAAAGAGAGGCGATGGAGGAATGACAGAATATCAGGTACCTGCGGGGAATTTGATCGGGATCCTGTTTTCTCTGGCAGTATCCTGGGGAGTGCCAACAGCACTCGCTGTATATTTTTATAAAAAGAAACGGGCAGATATTTTTCCGTTTTTTGTAGGTTGTGCCAGTTTTTTTATTTTTGCCATGCTGTTGGAACAACTGATGCATATGCTGGTGCTTCGTAATCTTGGAAGTATCAGTCAGATGCTGCAGGATAATCTGATTCTATATGCGCTTTATGGCGGACTGGCAGCAGGTGTTTTTGAGGAAACAGGACGTTTCCTTTCTATGAAATATGTCATGAAAAAGTCCTTAACTCATGAAAATGCACTGATGTACGGAGCCGGTCATGGTGGAATGGAGGCTGTTTTGATTCTTGGAATGGCGTCCTTTAATAATTTGATCAGCACGATCATGATCAATTCTGGACGACTTGTTTCGTCACTTGCCGAAGGCAGTGATGTGGATGCAATCCTGACCCGTCTTTCTCCGCTCTGGACGCTTCCGGCATGGCAGTTTTTTATGGGTGGGATTGAGCGAATCATGGCGATGGTTATACATGTAGCGCTCTCCGTGCTGGTATATCATTCAGTGAAAGAAAAACAGAACAGGTGGCTGTATCCGGCAGCGATCCTTCTGCATGCCGGTATTAATTTTTCCGTTATCGTAGTGGCGAATCATGGTTCTTTGGTTCTTGCGGAAAGTATTACATTATTGGGGACTCTGCTTGTCTGCTGGATAGCAAAAAAGGCCAGTGAATAAAAATAGACACGAACTGTAAAAACGTCGTTTTTTGTTGCGAAGTGACTGCGTTTGACGGATACAAACGTCCATTTTTTGTGCAAATAGTACGAAAGAATTCATTCCGTCCATTGCCAGATGAAAACTTTTGTGTTATAATACAATCTAGCATCAAAAATCTATATAAGGAGGGAATTCTTATGCCGATGAAAATGGGTTTCCGTTGGTATGGTGCAGACAATGACAAGATCAGCCTGAACTATATCAGACAGATTCCAGGCGTTACCAGCATTGTTTGGTCTTTGCACCACAAACTGCCAGGTGAAGTTTGGGAAGTAGAAGAGATCGCAGAAGTTCAGAAGCAGCTTGAGCCATATGGTTTTGATATGGATGTAGTAGAATCTGTGAATGTTCATGATGACATTAAGATTGGTCTTCCGACCCGTGATATGTACATTGAGAACTACAAGCAGTGTATCCGTAACCTTTCCAAGTTTGGTGTTAAGGTGATCTGCTACAACTTCATGCCGGTATTCGACTGGACCCGTACTGACCTGTTCCATCCGGTTGGCGATGGTTCTACCGCTTTATACTATGAGGCATCACGCATCCATGATGATCCGAAGGAGATGGCAGATTACATTCTGAATAACCTGAATGGTATGACTTTCCCAGGTTGGGAGCCGGAACGTATGGCTAAGTTGGACGAGCTGTTTGCAGCTTATGCACCGGTTACCAAAGAAGTTCTTTGGGAAAATCTGAAATATTTCCTGGAAGCAATTATGCCGACCTGTCACGAGTGTGATATCAAGATGGCTATTCATATGGACGATCCGCCATGGGATATCTTTGGTTTGCCGCGTCTTCTGACCAGCGGTGAAAACATTGATAAATTCCTGAAGATGGTTGATGATCCATACAACTGTCTGACCCTTTGCTCCGGCAGCTTAAATGCTGATCCGAACAATAATGTTGCTGATATTGTTCGTAAGCACTGCGATCGTATCGCATTTGCTCACATCCGCAACGTTAAACATTTTGAAAACGGTGACTTCTCTGAAGCGAGCCATCGTGACTGTGATGGTGATACCGGTATTCTTGATATCCTGAAAGCTTACCATGATTGTGGCTTTGAGGGTTACATTCGTCCTGACCATGGACGTCATCTGTGGGATGAAGGTCCGGGTAATGTACGTCCGGGTTATGGTCTGTATGATCGTGCTCTGGGTATTATGTACATGCTTGGTGTATGGGATATGTTGGACAAACTGGACGGTAAATAATCATCCGACTTTTTATATGGAGATGCCCGCGACAGCGGGCATGAAAGTTTAGAATCTCCAGGGATGCGGTGTGATGCGTCGGCGACGTGTTACATCGCATTTTTATATTTTCTGTTAATAATGAATAAATAATTTTTAATATTTGAAAAAATATGTACAATTAACAAAATGATAAAAAACTAAAAATAATTTCAAAAAAATGTTGACAAAATAAAAGAATCCTGATATTATAAAGACAACAAAACGAGAGAGATGAAAAAGAAAATCAAAAAGAAGATTTTCAAAAAGAAATTTCTCAACGGGAAGGGAATTTCAAAAAATCTAAGCAAAGGAGGTACGGACCGCCGAAAAATTAAATTTAGTTTCCTCTATATTATAAAAAATAGAAGGGAACATAGGAAAACGAATCTGTAATGTGAAAACCAGACAAATGTTAAAGAAATCCATATTGAATAGTTATGAGTCAGTGAGAAGAATCGGTTTAGTTATATGACGAGAAAGTATAATTAGAAAGATTTCAGCATAGATAACGCGATATCAAATATCAAAAAATAAGTGAATGATCAGGATGGCAGAGTAACAGTTACAGAGGAAAAATTTAATATAGAGAACATGAGAAATACAAAAAAGTAAATATGAGGTAAAGTCCAATGGATGAAGTTCATTAAGGACGGATATCAGAGAGAAGATTCTTGATTAGTAAGAAAGTTCAGTGATATCCGTCCAATTACGTTGCTCTGCATCCGGAGAAATCTTCCGGTGGCAGGTTTTGTAGATGATATAACCTGATTTTATTCTATGCCTTCCAGATGAAAGGGAGGTGTATATTCTTCTTTTGCACTGCTTTTTTCTTGCATATAGCCCTGTTCAAGTCCTAAATCCAGGGCAGCATCTATCACTTTCTGGTATTCATAACTGGTAATTCTTCGATTTAATTCCTTATATTCATGGCTTTTAAAAAAAGGTGTATATTGGCTCATCAGACTGATGTAATATTGCCCCTTCGGCAGAGAGTCGGCAATCCAGTGAAGGAGTTGTATGGAGTCGTCCTTGTGTCCCGGAAGTACCATATGTCGGATGATGACACCGCGTTTCATGATAGGAGTTTTGTCTGCTTCAAAAATTTGAAATTCCGGCGTACCGGTCTGGCGAATCATTTGCCGGATTGCTTTTGATGCGACAGTGAAGTAATCTGCAGCACGTGAATACCTGGCGGAGAGTTCAGAACTGAAATATTTGAGATCCGGAAGCCAGATATCTACATAATTTTTTAGTGCTGCAACTGTTTCTGTGCGTTCATAACCGCCGCAGTTGTATACGACCGGAATGTGTAAACGGTCCTTGACCAGATCCAGCGCAGGCAGGATCCATGGAAGATAATGGGTAGCGGTTACCAGATTGATATTGTGTGCGCCCTGCTCTTGCAGATTCAGAAAGATATCTGCCAGTTGTCTGGAAGTGATTGATTTTCCATATAGCTCCTGACTGATTTGATAATTCTGGCAAAAGCAGCAGCGCAGTGTACAGCCGCTGAAAAATACAGTACCGCTTCCGTTTATGCCGCTGATACAGGGTTCCTCCCAATGGTGGAGCGCGGCACGGGCCGCGGTCAGTGCAGAAGTTGCGCCGCAGAATCCTGGTGTACTTCGGCGGTCAATACCGCATCTGCGAGGGCAAAGGTGGCAATTGCTGATTTGTTCATCGATAAAAGTATTCATGGTTTCTCCTAACTGATGCTGCAAAATGATTATTCAGGAAGACGATGCTGTTCCCGAAAATCGGTTGGGGAAACCCCGTATTCTTTTCGGAAAGCACGGTAAAAACTGGAATAATCGCTGAAACCGTACTGCTGAAACAGCGTGTTTAACGGAAGACCGGATAAAATGGCATTTTTACATGCGTGCAGACGTTTTTTCAGGATGTACTGGTGCAGGGATATTCCCATATTGTCTTTAAAAATATGGGATATATGATACTTGCTTGCAAAAAAGTAATCGGCCAGTCTGTCCAGGCTTAAATCTTCATTCAGATGGTCGTTGATGTAAGCACATACATTCAGGTACAGCATGTTCGAGTTGGGGGCTGTGAATTCGTGAAGTCGGTCATAGGTCAGGCGGTTGACGTATATGAGAAATTGGGAAAACATCAGCCGCATATTGAGTTCAGAGAAAGGACGGCTGCTGCGGTTTTCCTCGATCATTTCGGTCAGACGGGCCTGCAGTTCCTGAATTTGGATATAGTCCGGGCGGGAATGATAGGATTTTTGTTGGCGGACGATGTCAAACGTATAGGAATATTCGTTGGATAATTGGCATAAAAAATGATAGTATTCCTCACTGATCCAGAGCACAAAACGGCGATAGGGTGTCTCGGTACTATGGAAAATCGGGTGGTGTTTCACGTGTGGCGGAATCAGCAGATAGTCACCGTATTCAAGAGGGTATATCTGGTCTTCAATCTGGTAATCTACGTCACCCTCCAGAAAAAAGTAGAATTCATAGTGATCATGCTGATGCCAGGAAACGGGTTCTGCCTTCACTTCATTGTAATAATAGATTTCAAAATTTCCCTTGCTCATAAGCTGATTATCGGTAAAACCAGTGGTCAGTTCTTTTTTTACAGGTCGCTTGGCGATCTGTTCGCTGCGATTAGAAAGAGATTTGCCAGAAGCATTGTTCTTTACTGTCATCGTTCGTTTAAACCTCCGTTCTTATGTCTGGCGTGAAAATACACAGACCTGCTGAATCATCACTTTGTCCGTACTTTTAGTGTACCATAAATGTTTGGAAATAACAACTTTTGCAATATTCATAACAATTGGCGGAATGGAAGTTTTGGCGGAGTTTGGATTATAATAAGCAAAAGATCAGTTGCGAACCAAAGGAGGATGCCACCATGCAGTTATCATTCAGATGGCGCGGAGAGGATGACGCAGAAAATTGGAAATCTATTCGGCAAATTTCCGGTGTGCGGGCATCTGCCGCTGCTTTGTACGATGCCCCGGTCGGCGAGGTGTGGGAAATTGCAAATATATGGCGTTTAAAAGAGCAGATTGAAAAATCTGGTCTGGAATTTGATGTGATCGAGGACATCCCGGTCCATGAAGATATTAAGATGGGAAGACCGGAAAGAGATCGGTATATCGAAAATTACTGTGAGAACATTCGACGTGTGGCGGCTTGCGGTGTTAAATGCATCGGATATGAATTTATTCCGGATTTTCATGAGGTTGATGAACGAAAAAGAGCAATGTCTGTGTATCGTTTGGTACAGGAAGAAACGATCTGGAAAAATCTTCAGTATTTTTTGAAACGAATTATTCCTGTAGCAGCAGAATGTAACGTGAATATGGCAATTCGCGCAGATATACAGGAACAAGAAAATTATGACATTGTTCGGTTCCTTGCCAGTGAGGAAAATCTGGATCGGGTTCTGCAGATGATGGATGATCCGCATCATGGTCTGACATTCTGTACAGATACCTACGGTTGCCTGGATGAAGAGGATTTGGCAAAACTGGCTGCAAAATATGCACAGATGGGAAGGATTCATTTTGTACATCTGCACAGCGGGATCAATGCAGGAGAAAGAGATGAAAAGCAGTATCCTTTGTCTGACAGAGCTTTTTGGGATAAGGATATGACCATGAAAGCTTTGCATGATCATGGATTTCATGGCTATATAGGAATGGATGGAGAGATTTTTGCTTAGGCAAAATACGATGAAAATCGTGTTTTCTTCTTTTTTTGAATTTGACAGGAAAAGGAACTTGAAAAAGGAACCTTACTGTTGTATAATCTACTCATACAAAAAGGAAAAGTAATTCCTGGAATGTTCGACAACCTTACCAATTTTGAACCTACATTACTGACTAAGGGATTCCAATATTTGTGAGTAGATGTCATGCCTCCGACATACCGCGTGGAAGGCAGAAGCTTACGTGAGGTCACCCACCTGGCGATAGCTAGGCGTCAATAAGTAAGAACGGCATTTTGGGATTACGAAAGAAAAGAGCAGCGAGCGATCGCTGCTTTATTTTTTGCATTAAGCAGGAAATGACGCTTCAGATCAAGTAAAAATGTTTCAAGAGAGAGTCATTTTTAATAGAAATTTTCTTTCTTGTTTTTCCATTCTGTGGTAATCTATAAATATATCATATCCCGTCACATAACAGTTTGCAGTTTACGGTTCGGATGATTATTTGGTTGAGACTGCGGTAAGAATGTATACAGAAAGGGTGTTTTATGAATAGTGAAAAATATCGAAGATATATCAACTGGGGAGTGACCGGTCTGGTAGTAGTGGCACTCCTTATTGGTCTTGTTTTTGTAGTCATTAAATGGAGTTGGGTTTACAGCGCGCTGGATAAACTGCAGGGAATCCTTGCTCCTGTTATTTATGGCATGGTGTTTGCATATCTTCTTACACCAGTCTATAATCGGGCGAATGCACGGACGATCCAATTATTGAAAAAACATGGATTTGGTGAAGACGGATGCCGCAAACTCGGCAGTTTTATAGGGATTGTTGCCAGTCTTCTGGTGGTGGCAGTTGTCATATGTGGTCTGGTATGGCTTGTGATTCCGCAGCTCATTACGATCATCACAGGAATCGTGGAGGCATTGCCTACCAATATCCGCAATCTTGGTCTGTGGCTGGAGCAGGTGTTTGCGGACAATCCGGAGGTGGAAGCATATGTAACTCAGTCCTACACAAAATTGATTGAATATGGACAGAATTGGATAAAAACGGATGTGGCTCCAAATCTGCGCAAGATTGTGACAGGAGTTTCCAGCGGTCTTTTGACGGTTGTAGATGAGATTTTTAATGTGATCATCGGTGTGATCGTGACCGTTTATCTTTTGAATAAAAAAACACAGTTTCAGAGTCAGTGCAAGATGATCCTTTACAGTGTGCTGCCTGTAAAGATGGCGAACAAGGTTATTGAAGAATGCAGATATGTGCATGAAGTTTTTGGAGGATTCATTATAGGAAAATTGTTGGATTCTCTGATCATCGGCATCATGTGTTTTGTTCTGCTGAATCTGATGAATATGCCATATGTGCTTCTGCTCAGCGTGATCATCGGCGTGACCAATGTTATTCCGTTTTTTGGTCCGTTTATCGGGGCTGTACCGTGTGCAATTCTGGTTCTTTTGACAGACCCGATCAAATGTCTGTATTTCGTCATTTTTATTTTGATTCTGCAGCAGTTTGACGGCAATATTCTGGGGCCTAAGATTTTGGGAAATTCCACGGGACTGGATAGTTTCTGGGTATTGTTTTCTATCTTGCTGTTTGGCGGTATGTTTGGATTTATGGGCATGATCATTGGTGTTCCGACATTTGCAGTATTGTACAGAATGGTTCGCGAATTTGTGACTTACATGTTGGAAAAGCGGGAGTTATCCGCGGATATCAGCAATTATGAGAATCTGGATTACATCGACGGGGAAAAGAAAACGTTTATCAAAAAATAAGGGGCATTTATGGGCAGAAAAAGAATGATCCGATGGGTGGTCGGTATCCCGCTTCTCGTGGCAGTTCTGATCACAATCATTGTACTACAGGAACCGGAAAAAGAAGGAATGAACAGAGCGATGGCTGCAAAGTCAGTCGCTCTTCTGTTTCAGTCGCCGGAAGAATTGTCGACATGGAGACAGGAGCAGCAGTCCTCTTTTTTTCAGGCGGATGCACAAAGTGAGTGGTATATTTCCTACATGGATTATCTGTATGAAAATGGATTTCTGATGCAGGAAGAAACACCTCCCAATGAGAGTTCTGCGGAAGGAAAACTGACTTATCAAGAGGCAGCCCGGATTGCAGAGAACATAGACCCGGAATTAAAAAAGATGGTTATGGTTACGAAAAAAAATCAGGATAAACCGTATCCGGAAGAGTCCTGGTGGCTTCTTTACGATTCTTTTTTAAAAAAAGCGGATCTGGAAAATGTTGTGCAGAAGCGGTCGATTCTGGTTTATGGAACACCGGAAAATATACCGGGAACCGAAGCGTGGACGGCATATACCAATCTTGGAAAAATGAAATTTACGGGGATATCAATGGATTATCTGATTGACCATCAGGCAGAAGTTTATGTGCGTGATGAGGAGATCCTTCATATTTGCCAGGATCTGGGGACGGAAGTGGAATATCGGAATGTATGGCTGGCAGATGGAGAAACGGAAGCCTTGGAAGTTTATGTGGGCGATATTACCAGACGGATTCCATTTAAGAAAAAAATGAAAAAGGTTGAATCGCTTCTGGGAAATCTTGCGGACATTCAATTAAAAGACGGTAAGATTGTCAAAGTGTCAGTGAAAAAAGAACGCATCACAGGAAAAGTGCTGTCTGTACAGGAGGATGGTGTAGAGATTGAAGGCTATGGACTGCTTCCCATGGATGATGAATTTCAGATTTTAAAGACTTATGGAGAACTGCAGAGGCAGACTTTAGACGATATTCTGGTGGGCTATGATATGCAGGAATTCGTGGTAGCCAAAGGGAAGATTTGTGCGGTTCTTACAGTACGCTCTTTCTCTGCAGACACCATTCGCGTGCTGTTAATGAATGAGAATTTTAAGGAACTGTATCATGCAAATGTCAGCTTGCAGTGTCCGGCACCGATGACACTTGTCCAGGGAGAATATGAAAGTGAGATTTCAGCAGGCGAGGTGCTGGATTATACGCATGGGGATTCTTGTTTTGCAGATGGGCGTGTCATTCTGGTGCCTCAGCAGGGAGAAGAGATCACAGTGCGTTCTATGAAACGTTCTCAGGGATATCCGGCGTATGGCGGGCGTTTAGAACTGATCGACACGGACAATGGTCTGATCCTGATCAATGAACTTTATCTGGAAGATTATCTGAAGAAGGTTGTGCCCAGTGAGATGCCTTCCAGTTACGAGAAGGAGGCGCTGAAAGCGCAGGCAGTTTGTGCGAGGACCTATGCTTATATGCAGCTTCAGAGCAATACATACAGTGAATACGGGGCACATGTGGATGACAGCACGAATTTTCAGGTTTATAATAACATTGAAACCAGTACACGCACCACAGAAGCTGTGCAGGAAACCTATGGGAAAATGCTTCTTTATGACGGTAGTCCGGTGGCCGCTTATTATTACTCTACTTCCTGCGGAACGACGACCGATGGAAGTGTATGGGGCGGCGATGGAACCAGTACGCCATATTTAAAAGCAGTAACACTGCAGCCGGGACGACGCACGCTGGACATCACATCCAATACAGATTTTGCGGCATTTATCAAAAATCAGGAGTTTCATTCCTATGATGCGGATTATCCGTTTTTCCGCTGGAGTGTTGTGACAGATGCAGAAATTTTGACGCGCAGCATCGGCGGCGTCGGTACGGTTCAGAATCTGGAGATTACGGAACGCGGACCTGGCGGTGTGGCAAAGACCATGAACATTACGGGAAGTGATGGAAATAAGACAATTTCCGGGCAGAATGCGATTCGGTCTGCACTGGGAGATGAAAGCCTGGTCATTCGCTGTAAAGATGGCAATACGGTGACTGGATGGAATTCCCTTCCAAGCGGTTTTATTGCTGTCGAGGCGGTCGGAAAGACTGAAAACGGTGTGCAGCAGTTTAAGATATACGGCGGAGGTTTCGGCCATGGTGCCGGGATGAGCCAGAATGGTGCACAGGGTATGGCAAAGTCCGGCATGAATTATACGGATATTTTGAAGTTTTTTTATGATGGTGTGACTGTATCGGAGATGAGATAGATCACTACAATTGGAAAAAATGGGAGATAAGATGATGAACGAGGAAACAATGAAACCATATGACCGAAAGCAGAGAAATGCCGGGTTTTACTGCTTTTTTGTAAGCGGGATCTGCGCAATCAGCAGCGGAATCGTGGTCAGTCTTTTGCAAGAGCAATACGGATTTGATTATGGAATTACAGGAACGCTGCTTTCTTTGATGAATATCGGAAATCTGATAGCTGGCTTTGCAACCGGAATTTTGCCGGGGAAGATTGGCATGAAAAAGACAGTTGGAATTTTGACGGTCGGTTACCTGATCGGATATGGAGCGATGGCATGGTCCGGATGGCTGGTGCTTTTGATGGCTGCATTTTTTATGGTCGGTATGGCGAAAGGAAGTACCATCAATACTTGTACGATTCTGATCGGTGACAATTCCAGGAACCGTACCCAGGGTATGAATCTGATGCATGCGTGTTATGCTTTGGGGGCACTTTTTTGTCCCTTTATCATTTCTGCGGCAGGTATGGTCAGCGAGAAATTTCCGATGCTTGTGCTGGGACTGATCGGCGGAACGTTATGGCTGACCTTTGCTATGACCGCTATGGGAAGCAAGAAGAAAGAGGCAAATGCAAGTACGGATTGGAGTTTCTTAACGAGTAAAAAGTTCTGGTTATTGACGGCTTTGGTGTTTTGTCAGAATGCAGTAGAGGTCAGCGTAACCGGTTGGATGGTGACTTATTTTAAAGGAAGCGGAATTCTGACAGGTATTCTAAGTACTTATACAGTAACAGTCATGTGGATGGCAACTCTGATTTTGCGCATGATGTACGCGTTTGTATTCCCGATCAAGCGGGCAGAAACGGCAATGATTAAAATGGGAATCGGCTGTGCAGTATTCTATTTTCTGCTGATGCAGGCAAACGGACCGTGGACGGCAATCGTGCTGTTATTTGCTTTTGCTGCATCCATGGCTGGCATGAATCCGACGGCAGTGGCATGTGCGGGACGTATGACAAGCGTGACCAGCATGGGTGTGATGCTTCCTGCAGCCAGCAGCGGTGCGATTTTGATGCCGTGGGTGATCGGTATTGTGGCAGAGCATGCTGGAATCAAGGCAGGAATGATATGCAACATTGTTCCATGTGTGGGAATGCTGGTACTAAGCTGCGCGGCAAAGAAGATGGCGGAGAAGGAAGTTCTCTATTGATCTTTTGGTCTGCCGCATGGATATGCCATATATTAAAGTGAAAAGAAGAGGAAGGAACCGTGCAGAGCGGAATCTTCCTCTTTTTGGCGTTTCAGAATGATAAAAGATTGTTAATTAAAACTCACAAATATACTATATCATTGTACAAATGCAAATGCAAATACAATCAAAAGGATGATTGATAGGAATTAGCAAATTCAAAAAATACCCCGCCTGCAATTTACTATCACAGACGAGGTATCAAAAAGGGGAGGATAAGTATTTCTTTTTTCTTTGGTACTACTCTCATTATCTCCCTTATGCACCAGTTTATACACAAAAAAGTAAATTTATTTTTACAGCAGATCATAAAAGTAAAATATCTCCGCATCTACTTCATAAACAAAAGAATCAAAAAATAAAATTGCTTTTATTCTAAAATCCATGCCTTCCAACATTCGAAAATAAAGTACCACCCTATTTGTAAAAGCGAAATTTCAGACAATAACTTTTAAAAATAACAATATTCAAATTAACTGATTATTTTCATTTACAGATTTCTTCCGACGTAGTATTATGTTAGAAAATTGCAGTTCGGATTGTTCCTTCAGATCCCCCATCTGTTCCAGCACCGACTGCATAGAATTAGCAAAGGAAGGAAAAGAGTATGGATAGCGATCAGAGAACCGTAAAAACTCCTGGATTATATGATCCGAGATTTGAACATGATAACTGTGGTATCGGTGCAGTTGCCAATATCAAAGGTATCAAGACGCACAAGACCGTTGAACAGGCACTTCATATTGTAGAAAATCTGGAACACCGCGCAGGTAAAGATGCGGAGGGCAAGACCGGTGACGGCGTTGGTATTATGCTTCAGATTTCCCACAAATTTTTTAAAAAGGTAACCGCGCCGCTGGGCATTAAATTAGGCGGAGAACGTGAATATGGCGTTGGTATGTTTTTCTTCCCGCAGGATGAACTTGCCAGAAACCAGGCGAAAAAGATGCTGGAGATCATCGTGAAGAAAGAGGGTCTTCAGTTCCTTGGCTGGAGAGATCTTCCGATTCATCCAGAGAAAATCGGTGATAAGGCAGTGGAAAAAATGCCGTACATCGTGCAGGGCTTTATCGGCAAGCCGAAGAATGTGGCAAAGGGTCTGGATTTTGATCGTAGATTGTATGTGGCTCGCCGCGTATTTGAGCAGAGTAATGACAACACCTATGTGGTTTCCATGAGCAGCCGTACAATTGTTTATAAAGGTATGTTTTTGGTGAAAGAACTGCGTCAGTTTTTTGATGATCTGCAGGATCCGGATTATGAATCAGCAATTGCGACTGTGCATTCTCGATTCAGTACCAATACCAATCCGAGCTGGATGCGTGCACATCCGAACCGCATTATTGTTCATAATGGTGAGATTAATACGATTCGCGGAAATGTAGATAAAATGATGGCGCGTGAGGAAATCATGGAGTCTGTGTACTTTAAGTCTCAGCTTCACAAGGTTTTGCCGATCATCAATCAGGAAGGTTCCGATTCTGCCATGCTAGACAATGCTCTGGAGTTCATGATGATGAGTGGAATGGAACTTCCTCTGGCAGTCATGATCATGATTCCGGCTCCCTGGGCGCATGATAAATCCATGCCGCAGGAAGTAAGAGATTTTTATCGTTATTATGCAACGATGATGGAGCCGTGGGATGGTCCTGCTTCCATCGTATTCAGTGATGGTGACCTTTTAGGTGCGGTTCTGGACCGTAACGGTCTGCGCCCGTCCCGTTATTATATTACCGACGATGATCAGGTGATTTTGGCATCTGAGGTTGGTGCTATTGATATTGAACAGTCTCACGTTGTGAAAAAAGAACGTTTGAGACCGGGCCGCATGCTTTTGGTTGATACGGTAAAGGGTGAGGTGATAGGCGATGATGATCTGAAACAGCGCTATGCAGCACGCAAACCGTATGGAGAATGGTTGGATGCTAATCTGGTAGACTTAAAAGAGCTGCCGATTCCGAACAAGGGCGTTCCTGCTATGAGTAAGGAAGAACGTTCCAAGCTGCAGAAAACCTATGGCTATACTTATGAACAGTATAAGACTATGATTCTGCCAATGGCGCTGAATGGTGCTGAGGCTGTTTCTGCAATGGGTGCCGACAGTCCTCTGGCTGTCCTTTCTAAAAAGCATCAGCCTCTGTTTAATTATTTCAAACAGCTGTTTGCACAGGTAACGAATCCTCCGATTGATGCGATCCGGGAAGAAATCGTAACTTCCACCACCGTTTATGTGGGAGAGGAAGGCAATGTTCTGGAAGAAAAACCGGAAAACTGTAAAATCCTGAAGGTAGATAATCCAATCCTGACCTGTACCGACCTGATGCGGATCAAATACATGAAGAAGCCGGGATTTAAAGTTGAGGTAATTCCGATCACATATTATAAAAATACTTCTTTGGAAAAGGCAATTGACCGTTTGTTCCTGGAAGTAGATCGTGCACATCGGGATGGTGTGAATATTATCATCCTGTCTGACCGTGATATTGATGAAAATCATGTGCCGATCCCATCTCTGCTGGCGGTATCTGCACTGCAGCAGCATCTGGTTAAGACCAAAAAGCGTACTTCCATGGCACTGATCCTGGAAAGCGGTGAGCCACGAGAAGTACATCACTTTGCAACTTTGCTAGGTTATGGTGCATGCGCGATCAATCCATATCTGGCACAGGAATCCATTCGCTATTTGATTGAATCCAAGATGCTGGATAAGGATTATTACGCAGCAGTAGATGATTATAATTCCGCAGTACTGCATGGTATTGTAAAAATTGCTTCCAAGATGGGTATTTCCACCATCCAGTCTTACCAGGGTGCACAGATTTTTGAGGCAATTGGTATTTCCAAAGAAGTCATTGATAAGTATTTTACCAATACAGTCAGCCGTGTGGGCGGTATTACTCTGGAAGATATTGCAAATGATGTGGATGTACTGCATTCTACCGCATTTGACCCGCTTGGTCTGGATGTAGATCTGACACTGGAGAGCGTCGGAAGTCATAAGGAACGGGCAGGACAGGAAGAACATCTTTACAATCCGCGTACGATTCATCTGCTGCAGGAGTCAACCAGAACAGGCAATTATAATTTGTTTAAAGAATATAGTCATGCGTTAAATGAAGAGGGACAGACGATCAATCTGCGCAGCCTGATTGATTTTAAATTTGATGAAAATGGCGGTATTCCGATTGAGGAAGTCGAGAGTGTAGATTCCATTGTAAAACGTTTTAAGACCGGTGCAATGTCATATGGTTCCATTTCACAGGAAGCACATGAAACACTGGCGATCGCTATGAACCGTCTGGGCGGCAAGTCCAATACCGGTGAGGGCGGTGAAAGTCTGGAACGTCTTGTTCCGGGACCTAAGAATCAGAACCGATGCTCTGCAATCAAACAGGTAGCATCCGGGCGTTTTGGCGTTACTTCCCGTTATCTGGTAAGTGCTCAGGAAATCCAGATTAAGATGGCTCAGGGTGCAAAACCAGGTGAAGGCGGTCAGCTGCCGGGCGGAAAAGTTTATCCGTGGATTGCCAAAACCCGTCATTCAACGACGGGCGTCGGCCTGATTTCTCCGCCTCCGCACCATGATATTTATTCCATTGAGGACCTGGCACAGTTAATCTATGACTTGAAAAATTCCAATACCAGGGCGCGTATTTCTGTCAAACTGGTATCTGAGGCAGGTGTGGGAACGGTTGCTGCAGGTGTTGCAAAGGCAGGTGCACAGGTTATTCTGGTATCCTCTTTTGATGGCGGTACCGGTGCAGCTCCGAGAAACTCCATCTATAATGCGGGTCTTCCGTGGGAACTGGGTGTTGCCGAGGCGCATCAGACCTTGATTATGAACGGCCTGCGTGACAAGGTAATCCTGGAAACGGACGGTAAGCTGATGACTGGCCGTGATGTAGCGATCGCATGTATGCTGGGTGCAGAAGAATTTGGTTTTGCAACGGCTCCTCTTGTAACGATGGGATGTGTAATGATGCGTGTCTGCAATCTGGATACCTGTCCGGTTGGTATTGCGACGCAGAATCCGGAATTGAGAAAACGCTTCCGGGGCAAGCCGGAATATGTTGTAAACTTTATGCAGTTCGTGGCGCAGGAACTGAGAGAATATATGGCGAAATTGGGTATTCGCACGATTGATGAGCTGGTTGGCCGTACTGATCTGCTGAAGAAAAAGGATGATATTCCGAATGAGCGTGCAGCAAAAGTAGATTTGTCCAATATCCTCGGAAATCCATACGAAGGTATGAAGTTCCGCGGTTATCGCGATAAACAGGAGTATGATTTTGAGTTGGAAAAGACCATGGATGAAAGTGTGATCTTAAAGAAAATGAAATCTGCTCTTAATAATAAACAGAAGAGAAGTCTGCAGATAGATGTTTCTAATGTAGACCGCACCCTGGGAACCATTTTTGGTTCAGAAATCACCCGCATGTATCCGGATGGGCTGGCAGATGATACGTTTACCATTCAGTGTAATGGAAGCGGCGGACAGAGTTTTGGTGCATTTATCCCGAAGGGATTGACTCTGGAACTGGTAGGCGACAGCAACGACTATTTCGGAAAGGGTCTGTCCGGCGGCAAGCTGATTGTTTATCCGCCAAAAGCCGTGCAGTTTAAAGCGGAAGAGAATATCATCATCGGTAACGTTGCTCTTTACGGTGCAACCAGCGGCAAGGCATTTATCAACGGCGTAGCCGGTGAGCGTTTCTGTGTCCGTAACTCTGGTGCAACCGCAGTTGTGGAAGGCGTTGGTGATCACGGATGTGAGTATATGACAGGAGGTCGTGTGGTCGTTTTGGGACCTACGGGCAAAAACTTTGCAGCCGGTATGAGCGGCGGCATCGCTTATGTACTGGATGAAAAGAGAGATTTGTATAAGAGACTGAATAAGTCTTTGGTATCTTTGGAAGAAGTGACTAATAAATACGATGTTCTGGAATTAAAAGAAATGATTCAGGAACATGTGGCTTATACAAATTCAGAAAAGGGCAAATATATTTTGGACCATTTTGGAGAGTATCTGCCGAAATTCAAGAAAGTTATGCCGCATGATTATCGCCGCATGATGAATACCATTGTGCAGATGGAAGAAAAAGGACTCAGCAGTGAACAGGCACAGATTGAGGCATTTTATGTCAATCAGAGAAAGTAAGGGGGAGAGAAGATGGGAAAGCCAACAGGATTTTTAGAATATGACAGAATGACCAGCGAGGCGGTAAGTCCGTTGGAGAGAATCAAAAATTTTAATGAATTCCATACTCCTCTGAGCGAAGAAGACCAGCGCAGACAGGGTGCTCGCTGTATGGAGTGCGGTGTTCCGTTCTGTCAGTCGGGCATGGTGCTGAACGGTATGGTTTCCGGATGTCCGCTGAATAACCTGATTCCAGAGTGGAATGACCTTGTGTATAACGGAAACTGGGCACAGGCATATAACCGCCTGAAGAAAACTAACAGCTTTCCGGAATTTACCAGCCGTGTATGTCCGTCTCCATGTGAGGCGGCATGCACATGCGGATTGAATGGTGATCCGGTCAGCATCAAAGAAAATGAGCGCGCAATCATCGAAAAAGCTTATGAGACCGGAAAAGCGAGTGCCCGCCCGCCGAAACTGCGTACTGATAAAAAGATTGCAGTCATCGGCTCAGGTCCATCCGGTCTGGCAGCAGCGGATCAACTGAATAAACGGGGTCACAATGTAACCGTATTTGAACGAGAAGACCGCATCGGCGGACTTTTGATGTACGGCATCCCGAATATGAAATTGGAAAAACACATCATTGACAGAAAGATTAACGTTATGAAAGCGGAGGGCGTGACCTTTGTCACCGGCGCAGATATAGGGAATGGTTATAAAGTGGGAAAACTGAAACGTGAGTTTGATCGCATCATTCTTGCCTGCGGTGCTTCAAATCCGAGAGATATTCAGGTTCCGGGCCGTGATGCGCAGGGAATTTATTTTGCTGTAGATTTCTTAAAGTCCACGACAAAGAGTTTGCTGAATTCTAATCTGGAAGATGGAAATTATATTTCGGCCAAAGATAAGCATGTGATCGTGATTGG
Organism: Brotaphodocola sp.; assembly: GCA_051877535.1. Lineage (GTDB taxonomy): Bacteria > Bacillota > Clostridia > Lachnospirales > Lachnospiraceae > Brotaphodocola. Next base: position 826 of record JBJEIZ010000026.1, on the reverse strand, counting down.
CGGCGGTGATACAGGCAACGACTGTGTGGGAACATCCATCCGCCATGGCTGTGCTTCGGTGACTCAGCTGGAAATGATGCCGAAACTGCCGGACAAACGTGCAGAGAACAACACCTGGCCGGAGTGGCCGCGTATTTGTAAGACGGATTACGGTCAGGAAGAAGCCATAGCAGTCTTTGGGCATGACCCGCGTATTTATCAGACGACGGTGAAGGAATTCATCAAGGATGAATCCGGTAAAGTCTGCAAAGCTGTTCTTGTCAGTCTTTCTTCTCAGAAAGACCCGGAGAGCGGCCGCATGAAGATGGTTCCGGTAGAAGGCAGCGAACGAGAGGTGCCGGCAGATCTGGTACTGATAGCAGCTGGATTCCTGGGTGCACAAAGTTATGTGGCAGATGCGTTTGGCGTGGAATTGAATGCCAGAACGAACGTAGCCACTGAGCCGGGAAGCTATGCAACCAATGTGGAAAAGGTCTTTGTAACAGGAGATATGCATAGAGGTCAATCTCTTGTTGTGTGGGCGATTCATGAGGGAAGAGAAGTAGCGAAAGAAGTAGACCGGAGTTTAATGGGATATACGAATCTTGCATGATGAGAAAAACACTGGAAAGCAGATCAGCTTTTCGGTGTTTTTTTATGCGGACAGGGTTTATTTTAACCGCAAAAAGCGACTTTTATTGTGACAAAATGACAAAATTATTTTGTATATATAGTAGATTTTTGACATTTATTGTGCTACAATGATAACTGCTAACCAGTAATTTTACAACAAATCCGCAGCTTCGTGAAGTGGAGCCGAACCATTTCGTTGCCTGCAGTTGTGTAT
>JBJEIZ010000025.1:0-3138 GCA_051877535.1 Brotaphodocola sp. | reverse complement strand
CGATTCAGCAGACATTCACAATTTCTTTTGGAAATCGGGTTCTGCTGAATCAATTAAAACAAGATAAATACCATGAAATCATTAAAACGAAATCATTTTTCTGCATGGCAGATTCTGTCAGCTGCCCTTCCCTTTCTGGCTATGGACTGGATTGTGCGGCTGAGCAGTAAACCAATCATTATCGAGGTAGGAAATTCCTCCTCTGTTTTTTCGCCGGTTTATTCCCCGACTCCCAATCTGTTTACCCTGCTCTGGATTGCTTTTTTCCTGGGCATTACATTTTCAGCCAAAGGAAACGGACGCAGAATCCTCTACGGTCTTTTCTTTGGTTTATCCTATATTGCGTTTGCTGCCAATCTGATCTACTATCGACTGACTGGATTTTACTTCAGCTTTTCTCTGCTGAAAATGGCAGATGAAGGCAGTTCCTATGTCATGGATGTCATCACAGGAACTCCGATTTATCTGTACGCAATCATGGCCGCGGTCCTGATCTGGGGAATTGCAGTGGTGGTTTCCATGAAAACAGGGGCCTTATCCCCCCCTCTGCTCCGCAGCAAATGCTTCCTGTCATCTATCTTCTTATCCCGCGGAAAATGGATTCTCTCCTCCTTTTTCCTGTTTCTGCTGCTGCATACCCTCATCCCTTTTTCTCTGGGAAAAGCCAGCGATGGCCTGGAATGGAAAAGCTTCAAAAACGGACGCAATGTATACAACAGCTTCAATGATGTAAATAAAAGCATGATGGTTTCCGGTCTGTATGAATTTGAAATCCGCAACTTTTATATTACCTTTCTGAAACCATCTGAAAAAATGTCAGAACAGGAAGCTTCCTTTCTGGAAGAGGCCTATGCTGACCGGACTCCGGCTGACTCCAATTCCCATACCGGTCTGTTTCAGGGGAAAAATGTGATTTTCCTGCAAATGGAGGGGATCGATACCTGGATGCTGAATGAAACGGATACGCCAAATCTCTGGAACTTAAAAGAACATTCCATTGATTTTACGGATCATTACTCCATCTACACCGGCGGAGGCTCCACGTTCAACTCTGAATTTGCAGTCAACACCGGATTTACCACACCGATTACATACGAACAGAACGTTTATATGCTCAATAACAACCAGTTTCCCCATTCTCTGCCCAAAAAATTCAAAGAGCAGGGATATGCAGTCAATGCCTTCCATATGAACAGCGGGGAATTTTACAACCGGGGAATCAATTACCGGAACTGGGGATATGACAACTATTTCAGCCTCATGGACAGCGGCGATTACAGTGACAGTTCCTATGATCTGGACCGGGAACTGATTCTCAATCCCACTTTTTATCAGGAAATGTTCTGCCGGAAGGAACCCTTTGTCCACTATCTGATCACGTATACCCCCCACACACCCTTTACCACCGACAAAGGAGTTGGGAAAATGCTGGCTGAGGAGAAATATGGACCCGATTCCATCCCGGATCTGTCAGAGGAAGAAGTGGCCCGGATGGAAGCCGGAGAAACCGATTACATGGTTGGTCTGCTGATTCAGGCCCTGAAAGACAACAACCTGTATGACAACACCGTCATTATAGCTTTCACTGACCACTATCTCTACACCCTGAATGACAAAACCGTTCTGGACCGGTACAAAAACACCGATGATAATCGGATCAACCAGACGCCGTTTTTTATCTGGAGCAGTGATCTGACACCGGAAAAAATCACCAGCACCACCATGCAGATGAACATTCTTCCCACGGTTCTGAATCTGTTTGGAATCCCTTATACTCCATCGGATTATCTGATGACGGATGCCCTGGCTCCGGATTACACCGGCCTGGCCTTTTTTGCAGATTTCTCCTGGTACGACGGAACAAATTATGTGGAAAATGAAATGCCGGAAACCATTCAGAATCTGATTCAGAAAAACGATCTGACACTGAAATACAATTATTTTGCGGATCATTGAAGGAAGGATCTCATCATGCTACATACTTTACTTGATCAATTTGCCACATTTATGGGAAGCCTCTATGCACCCGGCCTGATTCTGGCATCTGCAATTGCCACGTTTATGAAGGTGCTGAGTATTCACGACTGGCCTTACCGGATCATCGGGCTGTTTTTCACCCGGAAATTTCAGCCGGCAAAAAAGCAGCACAAATACGCCATTCTGATTCCCGGCCGGAATGAAGAAGCTGTCATCGGAAACCTGATCCACAGTATTAAGCAACAGGATTACCCCCAGGAACTGCTGACCATCTTTGTCTGTGCAGACAACTGCACGGACCGGACGGCAGAAATCGCCCGGGAGAACGGTGCCATCTGCTACGAGCATTTCAACGATCAGGAGCGTACCAAAGGATTTGCCTTAAAATACCTGTTTGAGCAGATTCAGAAAGATTATGGAATTACTGCATTTGAAGGCTATTTTATCTTCGATGCCGATAATCTGCTGAAAAAGGATTATATTACCAGAATGAACGAATCCTTCGATGCCGGGGAAAAGATCATTACCTCTTATCGAAGCACAAAAAACCTGAACGAAGGCTGGATTGCTTCCCTGTATGCCATTCACTGGCTCCGTTCCATCCGCTTCCGCCACCGTCCCCGTTCCTTCCTGCATCTGGCAACCAACATTCAGGGAACCGGATTCCTGTTCAGCAATGAAATTGTACGGGATGGCTGGAAATACACTTCCCTGACAGAAGACCGTGCCCTGACAGCCGACTGCGTCGTACAGGGCTATGAAATCTCCTATAATAATGAGGCCGTTTTCTACGATGAACAGCCCACCAGCCTCCGGGTTGCCCTCCGCCAGCGTCTTCGCTGGGCAAAAGGTCATCTGCAGGCATTTGCTGAAAGCGGCTGGGGATTATTCTGCAATATTTTCCGGGATAAAAACACCAGATGGAAAGAAGGCGACCATTGGTACAACTATCTGTGGCGCACCATCCGCCACCGTTTCATGGCATTTGACACCTTTGCCCAGCTGCTGCCCAAACAGATCGTCAATGTATTCCGCTGGCTGATTTTCAGTGTGATTTTATTCTCTTTTAAAATCTACACCACCGGAGGCACATTCCATCCGCTGTCCAACAGCACGGATTTATCCAGGGCAGTCCGTTATTTCTTTGGCAACATTACTGTG
>JBJEIZ010000024.1:0-3141 GCA_051877535.1 Brotaphodocola sp. | reverse complement strand
GATTACTTCCTCTGGGGATATCCAGGCATCCCTCTTGCAGGGCTCACCATAAGAGAAAGGGAGGTACCATGCCATGACCTTTGACCAGAAGCAGAAGACCGCCCTTTTCCGTTACAGTGTGATCGCACCACTGGAGACCAGGACCAGCGACCCGTCCATAAGCAACAAGGAATTCTTCCGCCGTGCTGCTGAAAGGACCTATACGGACCCAGATGGAAAAACAGTGACCATTGGTGCCTCTACGATTGAAAAATGGCACCACGCTTATAAAAAGGGAGGATTTGACGCCCTTTTTCCACAGAGCAGGAAAGACGAAGGGATCAGCCGGAAACTGGACCAGGACCTGCAGTCCAGGATCCGTTTCCTGATGGAAGAACATCCCCGCATTACTGCTGCTGAGATCCACCGCACACTACTGTGCAGCGGGGACATCCATATCAACCAGGTCTCCACGTCCACAGTGGAACGGTTTGTCCGTCTGGTCAGAAGCCGGGAAGGCAGTTCCGTCAGCAAAGATATGCGGCGCTATGAACGGGCACATATCAATGAGGTCTGGTACGGGGATACCATGTACGGCCCCTGGCTTACGGACAGGGAAGGCAAAAAACGTGTCTATTTTATCGCACTCATTGACGATGCCAGCCGTTTTATCGTTGCTGCAGACCTGTTTTTTAATGACAGTTTTGAGAATCTCATGACAGTTATCCGGTCAGCCGTATCAAAGTTTGGCCGTCCAGGACTTTTTACGTTCGACAACGGATCCAGCTACCGGAATAAACAGATGGAGCTCCTTGCTGCCCGCATCGGTTCTTCTGTCCATTATTGTGAACCCTTTACCCCTACCGGGAAATCAAAGATCGAGAGATGGTTCCTTACGGTACGGCTCCAGTATCTTGCCTCCCTGGATATGAGGAACTTCCATTCCCTGGAAGATCTGCGCAGGGATTTTGCCGGATATGTTTCCCGCTACAACCAGACGCCCCACTCATCCCTGGGCGGGAAGACCCCGCAGGAACGCTATTTTTCAGAACCGGAGCGGTTCCGCAGGCTCCCTGAGGACCAGATCGAAAAAGATTTCCTTCTGGAAACAGAACGCCGGGTTTCTGCTGATAATGTCATTGTCATAAACAAGACCGAGTATGAAGTCCATTACCGTTACGCAAAGCAGCGGATCCGCCTGCGCTATTCACCAGATATGGAAAAAGTCTTTGTCGTGGAGCCGTCCGGGGAACTGACGCCCATCCGTCTCCTGAACAAACAGGACAATGCCGTTATAAAGCGCGAACGCGTCCGCCTGAGTGATGGAGGTGAAGAATAATGCCCGACTATACTGCCAGATACGGAATGGAATTCAATCCATTTATAAAAAACTCCAAAGATATCTTATTGGAAACAGCAGAGTCATCGGAAGTAAGGACCCGTCTGTCCTACCTCAGGGATACACGAGGGTTTGGCGTACTGACCGGGGAGCCCGGAAGAGGAAAGACTACCGCCGCAAGGACCTGGGCAGCCTCACTGAACCCGTCCCTGTTCAAAGTTTTCTACAGCAGCCTCTCTTCCCTGACAGTCATGGATTTCTACCGCCAGATCGCATCCGGGCTGGGGGCTGAACCCCGTTTCCGGAAAAATGAACTTTTTGATGACATACAGCGTGAGGTCAAACGGTATGCCCTGGAAAAGCGTGTCACTCCCGTGATCGTGGTCGATGAGGCAGACATGCTCAGCCATAAAGTATTGTCTGATCTTCAGATCATGTTCAACTTTGAAATGGATTCCAGGGATCTTGCGGTGATACTGCTGGTGGGACAGCCACGGCTGAACACCACCCTTAACCAAAGCACCCATGAATCCCTGCGCCAGAGGATCGTTATGAATTACCACATGGGAGGCATTACCAAAGAAGAAGGACGCAGGTATATCACCCGAAAACTGGAGGGAGCCGGAAGCCGTCAGACAGTATTTGACTCTAATGCAGTGGAAGCTGTCCTGAATGCGGCCAACGGGACTCCCCGTATGATCAACAAGATCTGCAGCCGCAGCCTGATGATCGGTGCCAGCCAGAACCAGGACATCATTGATGCCGATACTGTAAGAAAAGCAGTTGAAGATAATCAACTGGGATAACACCCCTACAGAGCCATACACAGGTCTATGTGTGTGGCTCAATTATTTTGCCGGACAACAGCAATTTAATATGCCCATCACACTATTAGAACCTGAATTTGTCTCCAAACAAACTGACGAAAACGCCTCCAAATAATTTGCCGAATGACAGCAAAGGCCTTCTCACTGAACAGGATCTTATCCCGATGCAGATTGGAATACACCATGGAGATAATTGAATCATCTTCTTTCATGTATCGGATGATCACCGGCACCTGGGTATATCCAAGTTTCTCGGCACAATACTTTCTTCGATGTCCGGAGACGATCTGATAGACACCTTCTCTCGTCGGCATCACGATCAGCGGATTCATAATTCCATATCGCTCAATACTTTCCATGAGCTGTGCCATGGCCTCATCTTCTTTGACTTTGAATGGATGATTTTTAAATGGCCTTAATCTCTCCAGTGCGATTTCTACGACTTTTTCACTATCGGGATGAAACAGTTGCCTTTCTTCGCCCGGATTGCTGTTCGCATTCTTTTTGCAATTCATTAGAATTCCCTCCTTTTTTGGCTATTTAAATGCAAAGAAAAATGCCCATTCACGAGACCATTTACAGATCTGTGAATGAGCATTGTCATTCGATAACTTATATAGAGTTGTCATTCAATGAATTTTTGCTAAGAAAGTACTGATTTTAACAATACTTAACGCTAACCATACTGGCGAAAACAGCATCGTCGCCATAATTCCTTAGAAGAATTCATTTTCATGTTTTGGAAATAGGTACTTTTTTGTTGGGAAAATTTCATTGCCCGGGTCCCTATTTCGTTTGCAATTCCGAGGGTAAAACGGAATGATTTTACACCGTTACAAAGACAAATCGGAATGATTTCGCAATTTCTGCTAATCATTCCGATGCCCACCGTCGACAAGAGGATTTGAACCTCCGACCCTTCGCTTAGGAGAGCTCGGTGTTTCTGTTAATCCCTGTCAAGAACTGATATGTTTAGCCCTTTATTATCAAGGACTT
>JBJEIZ010000023.1:0-3153 GCA_051877535.1 Brotaphodocola sp. | reverse complement strand
TCCCACGGCATCATATCATCCCGGAACCCACGGAAAACCGGCTGCCGCAAAGCATTTCTGGTGTTGGGCATATATTCCACCCGGCATACCTTTTCCGGCTTAACCCAGACCACATCCCCCTTTTCTTCTGCCGGAATCAGAGGAAGAAAAACCTCATCTGACGGTCTCAGATACGAAATAATATCTCCGGACACACCGCTGGATAAATGTCCTTTATAAATCAGGGTTTCATTCCGGTATTTTGCCAGTATGAGGCTGTAATACCCTTCCCCTTTTTGGATATATCCTGCCACGATATACTCCTCATCCGCCATCCGCTTAAACTTGATCCAGTCTTTGGTCCGTTTCCCCATGCGGTACAGGCTGCCTTTCCTTTTGGCTACCACACCTTCCAGCTTCTGCTCCTCACACAGCTGATACAGAGCACGTCCTCTCCCGTCAATATATCTGGACACGGCAAAAAACGGCATTTCCTGCCGGATCAGCGCTGCCAGCTGCTCTTTCCGTGACATAAGCGGGACATCCAGTAATTCTTCTGAGTTACAATACAGACAGTCATACGCAACAAAAGCTGCCGGGAACCGCTCTGCTGCCAGACGGATTTTAAAGGGATCCGTCAACAGGGTGCGCCTCTGCAGTTCATAAAAATCCGGCACCCCGTTTTTCATGACCACGATTTCCCCATCCAGAATACAACGCTGGGAAACATAATATCCAAGTCCCTGCAATTCCGGAAATTTGCCCAACATCCTTACATTCCTCTTGTTTCGCAGATCGGTCAGAGCCGTTTCTCCCTCCAGATAAGCCAGGCACCGGAAACCGTCCAGCTTCAGTTCGTAGATCCAGTCCGGATCATCAAATGCCTCCTGCTGCTGTTTGATCAGCATGGGCTCTGCTTTCCGGTCCTCAAACAAATCCGACAGATTCATGACACATGTCCTGTCTGCTTCCTGGAAGCGGGCTGGTTGATCAATTCCAGACTTCCCTGCAGCGCCTCCATCAGATCGATCACATTGTTGCCTGCCCCCTGGTCCACCTGAAGCACATCTTTTCCTTTTATTTTCTGCATGATCGCTTCCCGGAGCCGCTCCTGGTATTCGTCATGGAAATCAGCAGCCACAAAAGGCTTTGCCATGCTCTGAACCAGCAGCTTTGCCATATCCAGTTCCTTCTTATCCAGCTGCATTTTCGGAACTTTTCTGGGAATCTCAGCAATCTCATCGTAATAATACAGAGTTTTTGCAATGAGACCGTCCTTCAGCGGATAAAGAACAATCGTTTTTTCCGTCTGTCCGATCACGGTTTTCGCAATTCCCACCATTTTCAGGGAAAGCAGCGTCTGTCTCAATAACTCAAAGGCTTTCTCTGCCCCTTTATCCGGCACCGCATAGTAATCCTTTTCATAATAAATCATGTCGATCTCGCTCATTTTGGAACACTGTACGATATGGATGGTCCGATCTTTGTTGGTTTTCAGCCGGTCCAGCTCCTCCTCCGTCATGGTAACATATTTTCCCTTTTCGTACTCATATCCCTTCACGATATCCTGCGGAGTAACCTCTTTCCCGCAATGGGAACAGTATTTTTTATATTTAATCCTTGCACCGCTTTCCTTATCCAGCTGGTTGAAATGAATGTCGTTATCTACTGTCGTTTTATGAAGTCCCACCGGGATCAGAACCAGCGACATGGAAATGCTCCCTTTATGTGCTACTGCCATTTTGCTCACCTCCACAGCTATTATCTGCAGAAACGCATCAGAAAATCAATCCTTCATAATATTACCATTGTCTCAGGAACATTTGTTCAGTATAATAAACGCATACAGGTGAACGTAAGTTTGCAAAGATGATATTTCATGTGAATTCTGCGTTTCTTTTCCTGAAAAAGAACCGTTGAATATCTGAAAACAGACAGAGAATAAAGGAAGGATAAATATGGGATTTTCACTGGAACAGCAAAACGAGAAAATGCAGGAAAAAGCAGTCAGAGGACATTATCATAAAGTTGCTGTCGGATGCTGGTTTACCGCATCCGGCAGATCCATACCCCAAATCGTAAAATACGAAGAAACCGACGGAATCCTTCACACCCTGCACCCGATTCAGGTTCTGAAATCGGAACAGAAGTATTATGCAGGAGTCCTGAGCAGAAAATATGTCTGCCGCGCTGTCGTGGATCAAATAGCATCAGAATTTATACTGCTCTACCATCCGGAGTCCGGAATCTGGGATATGGTTATTGCTGAAAAATAAACCTTTTCTCTTTCTCATTCAATCAGATTGGCCATTTCCGAATCTTATGGCATCAGCATCGGGAATATATTTTCTCTTAAAGTGTAATTTTCCGGGATCTGTCTTAGAACCGATCAATAATACTCCTGTTTTTTTCATATTGATAAGGAAAACACACATACACCAAGGAGGAAAGAAGATGAAACTGAAAGAATTATCTGATGGAATGACAGAAGATCTGAAACTGATGGTAAAATCATCGGAGGAAAAGCAGACTGTAAAACAAAGCCCCTACGTAATTGCTGAAATGACAGATGGGGACAGTGTGGCCCAGATTAAATTCTGGGGGATTGATAAAAGCTTTTTTGACGAGAGGTTCCCTGTGGGCTGTGTCATGAATGTACCGGTCAATTGTAAAACATACAAAGATACTCTGACTTATTCAGCCTGCAACGGGTATGGACTGCTTCATGAAGAAGAGTATGATATTCATGATTTTCTCATTCTGCCGCCGGTGGATCCGGAGGATATTTATCAAAAATGCCTGGACATCATTTCGGCTATGAACGAGCAGCACGCAATGTCAAAAAAACTGCTCTCCTGCATTTACAGTGAGCGCAAATATAAAGAACAGCTGCTCATATGGAGCGGTGCCAAGTCACTTCACCATAACCTGCGGGGCGGCCTGATCTGGCACATGTACCGGATGGCTGAATTGGCGTTATTGCTGCCGTACCGCGATATCTGTATGAATGCTGATAAATATGAACATTTTATGCAGAAAGCCTATTCGAAATACCCCCATGACGCTCAGCCTACAGCAGACTTTATTGCCGGGCACAGCAGGATTCCGGCAACCGAAGAACAACTGAAAGAATATATTGGAAATCTGGACCCGGAAAATCCATATATCAAACAA
>JBJEIZ010000022.1:0-3155 GCA_051877535.1 Brotaphodocola sp. | reverse complement strand
CTGCCGCAGTATAATTACGTTTAGTATATTCATTTTCTTTCATATTTGCAAGGGAAAAATGCGGCTCCGGGCTACTGCCTTTCGGCCTGCCTCGTCCACCACGGTCTGCTGCTCCGATTTCTGCTTTTCTCGTTAAAAGCAAAAAAAATTTCTTATCCTCCTTATTTGGATCCGCAGTAAGGGAATCCCATCCGCAATTTGGGCACTGCCACTCGTTTTTTAAGACCTCATATGTAAATTCTGCGTACAAAAAATTCGATTGAAAAATTTATAAGGAAAACCAAAAGGCTGCTCGAAAGGGCTGCTTTTTGGTTGTAACTGATTCTACTCCCTGATACAATTGGTACTAAATCTGTAAGGTATAAGTATAGTCAATCGGCATGGAATGCTGGTCAAAACTGCGCAGTTCCCGGTAAAAAGTAGTGTGTCGTTCGGGGAACATGATATTAACCATGTGCCCGCCTACAGAACCGTTCTGCGCGGAAGTCAGGTTACCGTTATATCCTTCAGATAACGGAACTCCCAGTTCGTTCGCTACTTCCATTTTAAAGCGGTTCAGTGCCTCTTTCGCCTCTGGTACTTCTGCTCTGTTAGAAGATCTGCTTGCCATATCGCTTAACTCCTTTCTGAAATCCACCTGTCCTGAGACAGGTGTTTATGTTCACGCCGCCTCACGACCGGTTTGTTTTTTTGTTACGGTGTTAGTATATGATTTCAGAAAAATAATAACCTGGCATGTTCTTCGTAAGATGTCAGAATTTTGTAAATATGATCAATCAAATGTTTTTGTTTTCTTTTACATGATTGTTGTCAAAAGCAGCGCGCAAAGCGGAAGCGTCACAATACTGATAAGGGTAGTCACAACAACAAGTCCTGCTGCAAATTCTTCATCATGATGATATTGTACAGCGAACACCGAGGTAATTGCTGCGCTCGGACATGCCTCTAAGACTAGCACAACTTCCGCCACAATGCCATTCCATCCAAGCAATGAAAATACTGCAACACAGACCGCCGGGATTACCAGCATTTTCATTATAACTGCCTGCCACAGTCTGCCGCTTTTCAAAATTCTTCCTATATTACTTGCCGCCATCAGCATTCCAGTAATAATCATGGAAAGCGGCGTGTTCATATTGCTGATCAGCTCACAGGGCTTTTTGATCAGTTCCGGAACCGGAACCTGCAAAAAATACAGGCACATACCAAGAATGACTGCGTAAATGACCGGTGTTTTCAAAATACTGGCTGCAATAGCTTTTCCCTGTATGTTTCCGCTGAGCATCGCACATCCCACCGTCCACAGCAGAATGTTAAACATAGTAACAAAGGCACTGGCGTAAAGCAATCCCTCTGTCCCAAACAATGCCTGAATCAGCGGAAATCCCATATATGCTGCATTGGAAAAAATGCAGGCAAAACGCTGAATCGGAAGATTGTTATGCTGCTGTTTCCAGGTCAGCGCATATGTGACCGCCAGACCAAGAAGCAGTGCGGCTCCGCTCCACAAAAACGAATGCAGCAGTTTTCTGGTCGTTGAAGGGTCAAACTCGACCAGATAAGAATTGACCACCATGACCGGAACGACCAGATACAAAAGCAAATCAGAAAACGCCTTTTTTGCCTCTGGTTTCCATGCACCAAGCCGGTAGCAGAGTGCACCGGAAAAAATCAAGAAAAATAAAATAATCACCTGTTTTAAGATTATCACTGCCAACTCCATTTACCATATTTCTCCTTTGTATTATTTAAATGACAGATCATTTCCGTTTCTGCATCTATTAGTAGGATATCACATTTATATGCGATTACAAGATAAAATCTTCTTGTTTGCGGAGTGCTCCATATTGAGAAAAATGATTGGCATTCAGTTTAATTGCGAAACTCTTGTCACAATTACTCTAACCAGATTTTCACTGGCAAGTTGCTGACAGCTTGCAGAACATACGATTTGCGCCTGTTAGAAACGTGCATCGCTAGGAACACATACAAAACGAGCTGCCAAACGACAGCCCGTCTTATATACTTATATGTCTTTGTCTTTACGGAATCCAGGCTCCGTCTGCTCCTACCTGATAACCATCTGGTGTCACGGTGTTTTTCAAAAGACATCCCCTGGTTCCATCTGATATCTCATTGAAATAGTACCATACACCATCAATCTGATGCCATCCGGTATACATAGCGCCCTGATTACCATCTGAAAGCGGATGCAGATAATAACGATTACCTTCATAATCAATCCATCCTGTCTGCATATATCCCGCGTCACTGAAATAATACCATGTTTCTTTTCCTGCCCACGGCTGTCTCATCCACCGTGCTTGCGGCCATCCGCCATCCGTAAATTCGAACCACCAGCCAGACTCGCTTTGAACCCATTTTCCAGATTCATAGCCATCACTGCTGCTTCCGCCTTTGTTTCCGTTTCCACCGCTTCCGCCGCTGTGATGTCCGTTAGAATTAGAACCCGGTTTCTCTGGCATCTGCGGTTCTTCCGGAGTATCCGGCTTCTCTGGCATCTGCGGTTCTTCCGGAGTATCCGGTTTCTCTGGCATTTCTGGTTCTTCGTTGTAACTCAGACCGAACCCAAGTTCATAATAATTGCCTGCGCGATCTCGGTATGCATACGCATGACCATTGTCATCCTTCATGTCATCCGGCATATACAGATCCTTATCATAACCAGGAATATCATTATGGGATACACAAATTCCATTTTCGTCTACCTCAATCACACTGTCGTCTTTCGGCAAGGTAATCGGCATACGTCCAGTTGGATTATATTCGCCCAGGATCACATCCATCGTTGCCTCTGTAAAGGTCTCAAAACCGGCCAGCAAAGCATCCGAATACTTCTCTACATTTCCAACAAGCCATGCAAGGCTAAAGTTCACATTCGAAATAACCTGACCATGGTTTGCATGAACCGCCTCTGAAATCGTCTTAATCTGATCAGCATTTTCAATCGTCGATTCCAGATGAGTCGATGCAATTGGTCTTCCGTCATCATCTACATCATGAACTTCTTTTCCTGTACAGATATCCAATTCCAGATATCCAGGTGTCGCATTGAACGTCTCGCCAGAAGACGGTCGAACAAATAACAGAGCAAAATCTGCTTCTGTATAATCTTCCGTCAGTTCAAAATCGTA
>JBJEIZ010000021.1:0-3203 GCA_051877535.1 Brotaphodocola sp. | reverse complement strand
ACAGCGTCTTTCCGGATCCATTTCTTCCAATGATTCCATATATCTTTCCGTATTCAAAACTGACATTGATATCCTTTAACAGATGTTCTTTTTTTATCTTTAAATTCAGATTTTTTATTTCTACTGCATATGCCTTTTCTTTCATAACGAAACCACCTTTCCGCCCATTCAGCCTGTTTTCCCTGTTCCGGTCAGTCAATTCATTCCGTCTTCGTCAGACTGTATCAGACATGTAAATCTGATATTTTTTTACACATTTTACAATGCACAGGATGAGCGCTGACAGCAGGATGGCGAAATATGCAAATGAATACCAATCCGGCATTACCGTCTCTGACAGTATATATTTATTGTGCCATCCCAGTTTACTGTTGGCATATGGCAGATACCACATCCCGTCTGCCTGAAACAGATATGTCATCCAGCCTCCCAGCAGCAATAATACACTGCATACCACGCCTACATTTTTCATATACAATACTTGAAACAGCAGAAGTCCCGCCGCAATGGTCATCCCCAGCAGCACCACCAGCAACAGGCTCAGAAGAAAAGCCGTATATGGTCTGTAATGCATATAGAGTCCTGCATCAATGGTTTTATCCTCCCCATATATCCGCAGATTCTCATTGTAATATATTTTCATTTTTCTTGTATAAAGGCTCCAGCCGTTATATAAAAAGCATCTTTCCTGGCATACCAGTACGGAAAGCAGGAACAGGATTATCACATATGCACCTGACACCGTTGCCGCAAAAAGAATATTTCCGAGCATCCAGCTATACCGCCCGCTTCGGAATATCGTAAATGTATAGTGGGAGTTTGCTTTTGGATAATCACAGAGCAGCACCAGCAGTACAAACGGAATCAGAATAGAATCAATCCCTGTATTACAGAAGTTAATAAACGGCTCCAAAATATTCATATATTCTCCGGTCTGTTCTGACAGTTTCATCATGGGAAGAAAATCCCGTTCCACAATACAGATATAGGAAAAAACCACCAGATATTTTTTAGGACTGTTCCATAATTCAACCCAGTTCAGCCGTAGGATATTACCGGCACGTTTTAGTGGATGGTTGCTAACACTCAAGATAATCTGCCTCCCTTCCAATCAGATGTACAAACAGTTCCTGTGCCAGCAGGATTATGCAGACCAGTGCCGCCAGCACCAGCAACGGAGATTTCATCGGCATATTTATCGTTATGTATGGTGTAATATATGCTCCCCAGCCAATCCCGTGTGCCACCAGAGCATCCGATACCTTGATCAGAAAATAATACAGCAGGCACGGCACACACAGCGAAAAATACTTGTTTTTGGTAACAGCTGCCAAAAGGTAGGAAATGATTCCCGCTATATTCATGGCAGACAGTATCCTCAAATACCGTGACAGGACAGGAATCACATATACCTTTCCAGAAGGCGGGCTATATCCTTTGTAATACTCATCACAGAGTATCCGGTAGAGAAGAACCCCCTCCTCTCTTCCTACGTCAGAAATGGAATAACAGCATTTTATACAAATCAGACTGAACACACAAAGTGCCAGTATGCCCGACAGCCAGATTGCAGCAATTCCATACAGGTAAATCTGCCTCATATATCGGCGGCTTCCTTTCCGGATTCCCGCACTCCGTACAAATCCCGACTGGAAATCATCACAGAAGACAGTAACAAATGGATAGGCAGAAAAAAAGGGAAGAAACATCAGCAGCCAGGAATCAATGCTGTTTACATCCCACATCTGATAAATAGCGGTTGTTTCAAATGTTTTCGTCCAGTTTTCCTTTCCGGTCACAGCAATATCATAAAGCAGGCTTTTCTTGACCGGATCCGCTGTAATCCATGAAATTTTGAGACATAAAAAAATCCCAATCAATACCGCTGACAGATACACGCCTTTATGAAACAAGTATCTGGTAATTCCTGCCAGTCTCTTTTTATGCTTACTTTCCTTTCTCAAGCTTATCTCCTCACTTTCCCCACATACCGGTATAATACTGGCAGGTTCCATCTACCGCATCCACTAAAACAACCAGCTCGTAGCTGTTTTCACTGTTATTAGCATTTTCCGCTCCATTGGGATATGTCTTCTGATCAATCTCGAATACCCAGGTCGGTCTTGCCTCGCAGGTATCATCAATCCACTCCTGCATGATGCCATCCCATGGATATTTCCGTTTTCCTGTTTCCAGATTTAGCAGGTTTTCCTGCCGCAATGTATAGCACAGTTTCACCTCATCCAGCTGGAAAATGCTTTTTCTTGCAAAAGTTTCCGATATGATATCCATTGCAGATTGTAAAGACAGATAGGAATCCACCTGCTCCGTTTCTTCCGGAACGGAAGAATACATCTCGCGATAAAATCCAACCATTTCCGGACAGTAAATATCCAGCAGCACCTGATGACCGGAATACAGATATTTCTGTTCTGCTGCCAGTTCTTCCTTTTCAAGCAGATAATAGCCGGAGGAATCAAAAAAGGCTCCTTTATAAACTTTTTCCAGTACCAGCCGGTAATAGCTTCTTCCACTTTCTGCCTGGATTACATATATCCACTGCACCTGATACTGGTAAATATCTCCATTCAGCCGGTGCATCTCCGCATTGACTTTCCTCTCAGCAAAGGCAATGGCATCCTTCAGGGATTCGGTTTCCCCGTTTACCAGTTCATAGGATACATCCGGCACGGGCTCCTGCTGTACGTTGACAGATAGTACTTTATGGCTGCTGGACATCTCAAAATCCGGCATATCCTCTTCTTTTCCATAGGAAATAAATCCCTTGTTATCCAGTGTGATATAACGTTCGTAGTCTTCCAGTTCTTTATTCTCTACCGTATCATCCCATACGCTGCATTGATAATCCTTCAAATCATATTCCTTGATTTCGTCCCTTTCCTCTTTCTTTTGTGAGGCCGGTATTTCATCATAGTCCGGTATCAACTGATCCCGCACCTTTTCTGCCTGTTCATAATAATCATTGAGATTTCCCATATAGAGCAGGTACATATCCTGTTCCGGCAGGCGGATTGTTTCCGGCAGCTGGAACTGATTATAGGTCATACCTTCCATTTCTTCTGCTTCCTGTCTTACTTGTTCCAGTGAAGAAAACTTCTTGTCTGACAAATCCGTTTTCTGAAAATTCATCTGCTGGTAAAGACCTGTTTCTTCCTTTACCGCTTCCGGAACCGGAACACAGG
>JBJEIZ010000020.1:0-3226 GCA_051877535.1 Brotaphodocola sp. | reverse complement strand
ATCATCGGCAATACGGTTTCTGATTTTTATAACGATTTTACTGCTGTGGCAGGTACTGCAGCTGCTGACATTCCGGTATGGGATTTTGGTTCCTTTCAGGTAAAAATGATTGGTTATCAGGCACAGATCATTCCGGCAATCATGGCAGCATTTACGCTGGTTTACTTGGAAAAGTTTTTCCGCAAGATCACTCCGGCAGTGATTTCCATGGTGGTGGTTCCGTTCTGCAGCTTACTGCTTTCCGTGATTGCAGCCCATTTTGTACTTGGTCCGATCGGATGGAAGATTGGCTCTGCAATTTCTTCTATCGTTTATGCAGGAATTACCGGTTCCTTCAAAACTGTTTTTGCCGCAATCTTTGGTTTTGTATATGCGCCGCTTGTTATCACCGGACTTCATCACATGTCCAATGCAATCGATATGCAGCTGATCGCTGACTACGGTGGCACGATGCTGTGGCCGATGATCGCGCTGTCCAATATTGCACAGGGGTCTGCAGTCATTGGGATGATGTACCTTCAGAAGAAAAATGCAGAGGCACAGGAAGTGAATATTCCGGCAGCAATCTCCTGTTATCTGGGGGTAACAGAGCCGGCAATCTTTGGCGTAAACTTAAAGCATACGTTCCCGTTTGTCTGCGCGATGGTTGGTTCTGCATGTGCAGCAGTCCTTTGCGTAAGTACCGGTACTACTGCAAATGCGATTGGCGTCGGCGGACTTCCGGGAATTCTGTCCATTCAGCCGCGGTACATGGGAAGTTTTGCGCTAAGCATGCTGATAGCAGTTGCAGTTTCGTTTGTGCTGACTGTCATTGTTGGTAAGAAAAAATTGCAGCCGGCAGAACAGTACGGTTCTGCAGAAGCAGAGAAAGAGGTTGTTGTAAAGAAAGTTACAGCTAAGACGGAGGACAAAGCAGGTGTTGAACTGAACGCATTTGTTTCTGGTCAGGTGATCGAGCTGGCAGAAGTAAATGATGGCGTATTCTCCACCGGTATGGTGGGAGAAGGGTTTGCGATCGTTCCGGACAGCGATGTGGTTTATGCACCGGCTGACGGCGAGATTGCGGTTCTGATGGAAGATTCCCGCCATGCCTGCGGCATGAAACTGGCGAATGGAGTCGAGGTTCTGCTTCATGTAGGCATTGACACTGTAACCATGAATGGTGACGGATTTGAGTATTTGGTAAAAGCCGGTCAGACGGTAAAGGCAGGGACGGCTCTGATCAAATTTAACAGAGGAAAGATCAAAGCAGCAGGTCATCCGGACACTGTGATCTGCATTGTTACATCCAGGGGAAGCTTTGAACATGCAGAATTTATCACCGGCATGAAAGCCGCTGCAAACAGCACAAAGGTTGCTGAACTGAATTAGATTTCGTCAGAATAAAAAAGGAGAGAAAGCGATGACAGATTTTAAGAAGAGCACGGTTTATCAGATATATCCGAAGTCTTTTTATGACAGCGACGGCGATGGTCTGGGCGATCTGAGGGGAGTAATAGAGAAACTGGATTATATCAAGGAATTGGGTGTGAATTATATCTGGATAACTCCGTTTTTTGTGTCACCGCAGAAAGATAACGGATATGATGTTGAGGATTATTTCAACATCGATCCGCGCTACGGTACCATGGAGGACTTTGAAGAACTGGCTGCAGAAACAGATAAAAGAGGCATTCGGATAATGCTGGATATGGTATTTAATCACACCTCCAGCAGACATGAATGGTTTCAGAAAGCACTTTCAGGCGATGAGAAATATAAGAATTATTACATCTTTAAAAAGGGCAAAGAAGATGGCAGTCTGCCGACCAACTGGGAGAGTAAATTCGGCGGAAGTACCTGGGAATATGTTCCGCAGCTTGACGAATATTACCTGCATCTGTTTGATGTAAGTCAGCCGGATCTGAACTGGGATAATCCTCAAGTGCGAAAAGAAGTACAGAATATCATTAAATTCTGGATGAAAAAAGGTGTCAAGGGATTTCGGTTCGATGTGATCAATTTGATCAGCAAGAGTGGATTTAAAAATGATTATGAGGGTGATGGAAGAAGGTTTTACACCGATGGTCCGAAAATTCATGAGTATCTGCAGGAACTGAACCGGGAGTCCTTCGGTCAGGATGCAGAAATCATCACCGTAGGAGAGATGTCTAGTACTTCTATGGACAATTGTTTTCATTACGCGTCCGGGGACGGCAAAGAACTGTCCATGGTATTCAGTTTTCATCACCTGAAGACGGATTTTGCAGGGAATGAAAAATGGGTTTTGGTGCCGAATGATTTTATGAAACTGAAAAAGATTTTGTTTGACTGGCAGCGCGGTATGGCGGAGCATGATGCCTGGAATGCCTTGTTCTGGTGCAATCACGACCAGCCGAGGATCGTCTCCCGTTTTGGCGACGAGGGACAATATTGGAAAGAGTCGGCAAAGATGCTGGCAACCATGATTCATCTGATGCGCGGAACTCCTTACATTTACCAGGGAGAAGAAATCGGTATGACCAATCATGGCTTTACCAGGATTGAACAGTACCGCGATGTAGAAAGTCTGAATCACTTTGAGATTCTGCAGAAAAAGGGTATGACTGAGGCGGATGCATACCGTATCCTGCAGGTACATTCCAGAGATAATGGCAGAACGCCGATGCTTTGGAACAGCAGGGAACACGGAGGCTTTACTGCGGGAACCCCTTGGATTCAGGCAAATAAAAATTATTGCCGGATCAATGCAGAAAGTCAGGTGGGTGACCCGGATTCTATCTTCAGTTATTACAAGAATCTGGTTCATCTGAGAAAAACTCTGGATATCATTGCATATGGCGATATTCAGCCGCTGGATGAAAATCATACTTCTGTATTTGCCTACGAACGAAGCTATGGCGACGAGCACATGGTAGTTGTATGTAATTTTTATAAAGAAGAGATCGACTGGAAGAGCGGCATGGACTTCCGTGACTTTGAGAAACTGACCGGCAACTATGACGATGTAATAATGGATGGAGAGAACGTGCACCTGCGACCGTATGAGGCGGTTGTGTTTCATTGCAGAAAATTTTAACAAACCTATACAGACCGCGATTAATCTTGAATGTCCTATGAATCAATGGCCGATTCATAGGACATTCTGTCGGAAATGACAAAAAAAGGATTTTTGCTTATTTCTGAAAAAAATACAATTGGATATATTGAAAAAACAATGTGAAAAAATCCCAATCTTTGATTATAA
>JBJEIZ010000019.1:0-64035 GCA_051877535.1 Brotaphodocola sp. | reverse complement strand
GATAAAAATTTACATATCGTAATTCTTACCAAAAAGAAGCCATTTCTTACCAAAGGCACAAATTTATTTACACTACCTCTGGAATCTTAAGAAAGAAAACGTCCATCTGGAAGAACAGTATTTCGATGTCATCGCCAGCAAAACCAAAAACGGACTTCAAAAAGTTCCAATTCCTGATAAACTTTTACCTTTCTATCAAGAATGGTATGACCGTCATCCGGAATGCGAATATCTCTTAAGCACACCTGACGGGAAACACTTCCTTTATCGAAACTACAAAGACAGTTATTACACCACAATCATGGAACAGATTGGAATTAAGTGGTCGCCACACTGTACACGCCACACTACAATCTCCATGATGAAAGAACACAGCATTGATGAAACTACCATCAAGAAGATTGTTGGACATTCTGGAGCTATGACGCTTACAGAACGTGTCTACACACATCTTGATGTCCGGGTTCTGATCGATGCCATAAACAAAATTGTGGGAGAAAGAGAGAATGGAAAGGAAGAAAAATAAACAGAAAAAAGCAGATACTGATAATGCAACAATTATTACTCATATCTGCTTTTCTTATCTTTATCTATTCACTTTAAATCTAACCACATAGTTGCTGTGATTTTTGCTGCATACGTGCTGCATACTTGCTACATATCCACAAATTTCCACCACGTTTCTGGACATCCCATAAAGATTCGAGGGTAAAGAAAAACCCCAGAAACACAAGGTTTCTGAGGTTTTGTATGCATTTTCTCGTCCCAAACGATTATCTCTTTGAGAACTGCGGAGCTCTACGAGCTGCTTTGAGACCGTATTTCTTTCTCTCTTTCATACGCGGATCTCTGGTCAGGAAGCCTGCTTTCTTCAGAACCGGTCTGTAATCAGCATCAGCCTGCAGCAGAGCTCTGGAGATACCGTGACGAACTGCACCAGCCTGACCGGTGAAACCGCCACCGTGTACATTAACCAGAACATCAAATTTATCTAAAGTCTCGGTAGCAACCAGCGGCTGACGAACAACCACTTTCAGGGTCTCCAGACCGAAGTACTCGTCGATGTCTCTCTTGTTGATGGTGATTTTACCGGTACCCGGTACCAGATATACTCTTGCGATAGATTTTTTTCTTCTACCTGTTCCATAATATTTGTTTGCCATGATAACTTCCTCCTTTCAGTACCTTACATTAAAATTTCAGAACTTCCGGTTTCTGAGCAGCCTGCTCATGCTCCGGTCCTGCATATACATGAAGCTTGGTATACATGCTTCTTCCTAAAGGTCCTTTTGGAAGCATACCCTTAACTGCAAGTTCGATTACGCGCTCCGGCTTCTTAGCCATCATCTCGCGCAGAGTGGTTTCTTTCATACCACCTACATAATCAGAGTGATTGTAATAAATCTTCTGATCCAGTTTCTTACCGGTTACTTTTACTTTATCTGCATTAACAACGATTACATAGTCGCCGCAGTCGATGTGCGGGGTGTAGATCGGTTTGTTCTTACCTCTTAAAACTTTTGCTACTTCTGAAGCCAAACGTCCTAATGTATATCCGGTAGCATCTACTACATACCATTTTCTCTCAATCGTAGCTGGACTAGCCATAAAACTCTTCATTGGTTAACCTCCTGTTAAATTAACTGTTTACAATTATTAGCGTTACCGCCGTCTCTTTAACATCTATTGAAAAATGCTTATTCCGGGGCTTTGGCTTCGGCATTTTCATTCGCTAGAATGGACTGAACGCGTCTGTGACGCGCTTGGTCGCATTTGACGTCACACATTTCTGTATTATATCCCACGCATCCTCGTGTGTCAACACTTTTTCTTAATTTTTCCTTGTAAAATTACCTTTTGCACCAGACGGTGCGCCATGACCGAAATCCAGATGGCATTGATATCCTCTGGTCGACATGTTCCCCGTTATACTTCTCCCCTTTTATCATCTGCCATCAGATACCATACCGGATACGCTCTGTTTTGATGACCGGCTGCCTGACACATACGCTTAAATGCCGCCTGTTCATCTGCGGTTAAATATTCTTTCGCTGTATTCCACACATCCACGACGCATTCTACGCGATAATATCCATAAATATCTCCTACACGCAGACGATTTTTTTCCATATCCAAAACAAATACGCGCTTCGCACCATTTTGAAATGCATGATGCACATTTCTCCGGATTACACCATCCCATTCCTGGTCCAGGCATCGGCTGACAGCCAGAAAGGCCGTTTGGCTCTCCTTTATATGGGATTGCAGCACATCGTACTTCCATTCCTTATTTTCCCGATGATGCCACTTCGGAAGTTCTTCTTCATAATCCAGGCTCACCAGTGTCAGCCCCCGTGCCAGCGCAGTCTGTCCGGCCTGCTGCCGGTCTCTGGCATCGATGATTTCTTCCACATGCTCCGGCGGATATACCCCCATGCCGACTTTCATCAGTGTACCTGCAATGATTCGAACCATATTATAAAGGAAACCATTCCCGCTGATGCGAATCGTGATCATATCATCTGACTTGTCCACATCCAGACTGTAAATGGTGCGCACCGTTTCCTCTGCCTGAGTACGCACTGTACAAAAACTTTTAAAATCATGCTCTCCGATGATGTACTGTGCTGCCTGGCGCATTTTCTCCACATCCAGCTCATGGTAACAAAAATGAGAATACAGCCGCTCCAACGGCATAGGAATTTTACGGTTTAAAATTTTATATTCGTAAGTCTTTGTACAATTTGCCTTTCGCGGATGCCAGGTAAGCGGAACTTCTTCCGATTTCTGAATTCGAATATCCTCCGGCAGCCTCTGGTTCAAAGCAAAACAGATTTTTTCTGCAGGCATACGGTTCTCTGTGTCAAATACAGCAACATTTCCTCTGGCATGAACCCCGGAATCGGTTCGGCTGGCACCGATGACCAGGATCGGTTCCCTTAAAAGTTCTGACAAATATTTATTTAATACTTCCTCAATGGTCACTCCGTTTGGCTGAAGCTGCCACCCCCGGTAATTCGTGCCATCATAAGCAACGGTTAACTTCACTCGTTTCATATGTTCCTCCTGCGAATCGAAAACAGGCGTCTGACGAAATCCTCACTCCATCAGACGCCTCCCTTTTTTTATTTTCGTACTGCAAAAACAACTGCCAGATACAGCAGATACACAAAATACGCCATGTGATCCCGGTTTTCATAATGCAGCGGTTTCATCTTGGTTCGACCTTCTCCGCCATGATAACAGCGCGCTTCCATCGCCATAGCCAGATCCGTCGCCCTCCGAAAGGCAGAAATAAATAACGGCACAAGAAGCGGAACCATGCTCTTGGCTTTCTGAATCAGATTGCCGCTTTCAAAATCAGCACCTCTTGCCATCTGTGCTTTCATAATCTTATCTGTTTCTTCTATCAGAATCGGGATAAACCGCAGTGCGATCGACATCATCATTGAAATCTCATGCACCGGCACTCCGACTTTGTTCAAAAATCCAAGACTTTTTTCCAATCCGTCCGTCAGTTCATTTGGCGTCGTGGTCAACGTCATTACGGAGGAACCAATGACCAGATAAATCAGACGCAGAGCCATAAATCCTGCTGTCTCCAGACCTTCCCAGGTCATTTTCAAAAAACCAATCTGAAAAACCACCGTTCCCGGCGTCAAAAACAAATTAAAGCTGACACTGATCAACAGCAAGAACACGATTGCCTTCAGACCTCGGACAATAAATTTGAACGGAACATTAGAAAGGCGGATTGCTGCTGCCAAAAATACGGTTGCCACCACATAAGTTAAAATATTATTTGCCATAAACAGCGAAATAATAAACACCATGGTACCAAACAATTTGGTTCTCGGGTCGAACCGATGCACAACCGAATCCACCGGATAATATTGTCCGATCGTAATATCTCGAATCATCCCCGGTCTCCCCCTTTCCCAAACAGCTTCAGAATTGCCTCCTTCGCCTCTGCTACCGTCGTGATATCATCTGCAATCGAAACGCCGTTCTCTTTCAATCTGTGAACAATGTAAGTAATCTGCGGCGCAGCTAAACCGATTGCTTCCAGTTCTTTGTAATGACGAAATACTTCTTTAGGCGGCGCATCAAACATCTTTTCTCCGTGATTCATCACCATGATCCTGTCCGCATACTGGGCAATATCTTCCATACTGTGAGATACCAGAATGATGGTCATCCTCTTGTCCCTGTGCAGCGAAGAAATCTCATCCAGGATTTCATCCCTGCCTTTCGGATCCAGACCTGCAGTCGGCTCGTCCAAAATCAGTACTTCCGGGCGCATCGCCAATACACCTGCTATTGCCACACGGCGTTTCTGTCCGCCGGACAGTTCAAACGGAGACTGATTCCAGAATTTTTCTTCTAATCCAACCTGATGCAGTGCTTCTCGCGCACGCTCCTCGATCTCCTCCTTCGGCAATCCCTGATTTTTGGGTCCAAAACAAACATCCGAAAATACATCCACTTCAAAAAGCTGATGTTCCGGATACTGGAACACTAGCCCCACCTTGCTGCGGAGTCCTTTCATGTCATAGCCGTCCTGATAAATATTTTCTCCATTATAATAGATCGTCCCGCTGGTCGCACGGATAAGACCATTCAGATGTTGGATCAATGTAGACTTTCCGGAACCTGTATGCCCGATCAATCCGATAAACTGTCCGTCCTCAATCTCAAAGCTGACATTTTTTAACGCATACTGCTCAAATGCGGTGCCAGCACCATAAATAAAACTGATATTTTCTGCCTTAATTGACATTCCTTTATTATCCTCCTGTAACGTCCGTGCCGTCTTCATGACGGTCCCGGCGTTATATGATGTTGCGGGCAAACATGTTCCCCTGTACTTTACGGATTGCTTCGCATGATCGGAAGCAACTGTTCCATCAGCTCATCGATGGTTAAAATGCCGTTCGGAAGCGGTATGCCTTCCTGCTTAAGTTCATATGCCAGCTCCGTTACCTGCGGCACATCCAATCGATAGGACTTTAATTCCCTCACCCGTGAAAAAATCTCTCTCGGCGTTCCGTCCATCACCAGCTTTCCATCGTCCATAACAATGACGCGGTCTGCGTCAATGACTTCTTCCATATAATGGGTAATGAGAAGTACCGTAATTCCCTCTTTTTTATTCAGCTCATGAAGGGTTGCAATCACTTCTTTTCGCCCGTTCGGATCCAGCATCGCTGTCGGTTCATCCAGAATGATACACTTCGGGCGCATCGCCATGACACCCGCAATAGCCACACGCTGCTTTTGTCCGCCTGACAATTTATTCGGTGACTTCATACGGTAAGCAGTCATTCCAACTGCTTCCAGACTTGCATCCACGCGTTTCCAGATTTCGTCTGTCTCCACGCCCATATTTTCCGGACCAAATCCTACATCTTCTTCTACAATATTGCCAATGATCTGGTTGTCTGGGTTCTGAAATACCATGCCGGCTGTCTTTCGAATGTCCCAGATATGACTGTCATCCGAAGTGTTCATGCCTGAAATCCATACAGTTCCCTCTGTAGGAAGCAAAATGCCGTTGATTTGCTTGGCAAATGTGGATTTACCAGAACCGTTATGACCAAGAATCGCCACAAAATCACCTTCATGAATGTCCAGATCCAGATTGTTGATCGCGCGGTTCACCTCTTCCACATGCTCATCTTCATCACGGCGAATATACTCGTATATTAATTTAGAAGCTTTGATAATCCCCATGGTGGATTTCCTTTCCTCATATGATTCTGTTATTATGCTTGCATCGACAATTTTAAGCGATATTAAAGGTATCGTCAAGTGGGCTGTTCATTTTATTCCAAAAGGTACATAACTCCAGGCACGATGTATTTCCTCATGCCTGGAGTTATCATCCATTTCCTTATGCTTCTGTAAATAATGGTGTTGAATAATACCGGTCACCATGATCCGGTAAAAGCGCAACAATCGTTTTTCCTTTATTCTCCGGTCTTTTTGCCAGCTGGATTGCTGCCTGAAGCGCTGCCCCGGAAGAAATTCCCACAAGCACTCCTTCGTATTTTGCCATCCATTTTGCTCCTGCAAAGGCATCCTCGTTTTCAATCGGAATAATTTCATCATAAATCTTAGTATTCAGCACATCTGGTACAAAACCGGCACCGATTCCCTGAATCTTGTGCGCGCCGCTTCTTCCTTCTGACAGAACCGGAGATCCCGCCGGCTCCACTGCTGCAATTTTAATTTCCGGATTCTGCTCTTTCAAATATTCTCCTGTTCCGGTCAGGGTTCCTCCTGTTCCTACTCCAGCCACAAAGATATCCACCTTTCCATCGGTATCCTTCCATATTTCCGGTCCGGTTGTCGCACGATGAATCGCCGGATTAGCCGGATTGGAAAACTGTCCGGGAATGAAGCTTCCAGGAATCTCTTTTGCCAATTCTTCCGCCTTCGCAATTGCACCTTTCATTCCTTTTGCGCCTTCTGTCAGAACCAGTTCTGCACCATACGCTTTCAAAATATTTCTGCGCTCCACGCTCATGGTTTCCGGCATAGTCAAAATAATACGATACCCCTTTGCTGCTGCAATGGATGCCAGTCCAATGCCTGTATTACCAGAAGTCGGTTCGATGATAACCGAACCCTCTTTTAGAAGCCCTTTCTGCTCCGCTGCCTCGATCATTGCTTTTGCAATCCGGTCCTTTACACTTCCTGCCGGATTAAAATACTCAAGCTTTACCAGAATGGTAGCTTCCAGTCCCAGTTCCTTTTCGATATTTACTGTTTCCACCAGCGGAGTACCGCCAATCAGTCCCAATGTTCCTTTATAGATCTTTGCCATTTCCGATTCCTCCCATCTGTTTTATACCTGTGCAAAGGCCTGCTCCATATCTTCCAGAATATCATCAATATGTTCTGTACCAATGGATAAACGAATGGTATTTTGCTTAATTCCCTGATCCTCCAGTTCTGCTTCCGTCAGCTGAGAATGAGTGGTTGTTGCCGGGTGAATCACCAGACTCTTCACATCTGCCACATTAGCAAGCAAAGAGAAAATTTCCAAACTGTCAATAAATTTATGAGCCTCTTTCACTCCGCCTTTGATTTCAAATGTGAAGATAGATGCACCGCCATCCGGGAAATATTTCTCATACAATGCATGATCCGGATGATCTGGCAGCGACGGATGATTCACATGCTCTACTTTCGGATGTCTCGATAAATATTCAACAACTTTTTTTGTATTCTCGGCATGACGATCCATTCGCAAAGACAAGGTTTCAACTCCTTGCAGCAGCAAAAATGCGTTAAACGGGGAGATGCATGCACCGGTATCCCGAAGCAGGATTGCACGGATTTTCGTCACAAATGCTGCCGGACCTGCTGCATCGACAAAAGATACACCGTGATAGCTGGGATTCGGCTCGGTAATAGACGGAAATTTACCGCTTGCTCTCCAGTCAAATTTACCGCTGTCCACGATTACGCCGCCCAGCGTCGTTCCATGTCCTCCAATGAACTTCGTAGCAGAGTGCACCACAATGTCTGCTCCATGCTCGATCGGACGGATCAGATAAGGAGTTCCAAATGTATTGTCAATTACCAGCGGAATACGGTGGCGATGCGCGATTTCAGCAATTGCATCAATATCCGGAATATCACTGTTCGGGTTGCCAAGTGTTTCCAGATAAACCGCTTTCGTATTCTCCTGAATCGCCGCTTCAATTTCCTCCAGATTATGTGCATCTACAAATGTAGCCGTGATACCATACTCCGGCAGCGTATGCGCCAGCAGATTATAACTGCCTCCATAGATCGTTTTCTGTGCCACAATATGCTCACCTTTGTGAGCAAGATTCTGAATCGTATAAGTAATTGCCGCCGCGCCGGAAGCTACCGCCAACGCCGCCACGCCGCCTTCCAGAGCTGCAATTCGTTTTTCAAACACATCCTGAGTAGAATTCGTCAGACGTCCATATATATTTCCTGCATCTGCCAGGCCGAACCTTGCCGCTGCATGGGCAGAATTTTTAAATACATAAGAAGTTGTCTGATAAATCGGAACTGCACGGGAATCCGTTGCCGGATCCGGGTTTTCCTGTCCTACATGAAGCTGAAGGGTCTCAAATCTATATGGTTTATTTTTCATGGCAATACCTCTCTTCCCATCTCTCTTATCTTATTCACGCAGGTATCTGTGTGCACATTTCAGATATTCTCCTGCATTTTTATTTCCTACTTTTCTAATAGGTTGATAGGATTTTACCAATATATTCCTACTTTGTCAATAGGTTTATAGGAAATTTATTTATTGATTTCCTATATTTCCTATAGTATAATAGGTTTATGTTGAAAAGGGGGATATTATATGATCGTTTCTACGAAAGGACGTTATGCACTGCGTGTTATGATCGATCTGGCAGAACACCAGACCGGCGAATATATTCCATTAAAAGAGATTGCTCAAAGACAGGAGATTTCAGAAAAGTATCTGGAAAGTATTTTAAAATCTCTGGTGCAGAATCGAATGTTGACAGGGCTGCGGGGAAAAGGCGGAGGCTATCGGCTCACAAAAGCCCCGGAAGAATATACCATCAGCAGTATCCTTCAACTTACAGAGGGCACGCTTGCACCAGTGGCCTGTCTTGATCTGAATCCTGCAGACTGTCCGCGTATGGCGGAGTGTCGGACACTGCCGATGTGGAAGAAACTGGATAAATTGATCAACGAATTTTTTGACGGTATTACACTGGCTGATCTAATGTGGTCAGAAGATTCCGGAAACGAGTATGTTATCTGAACAGCCATCCGTTTACAGATACAGCAAGCGCTGCCCAAAAGATGATCATTCTGTCTCATCTTTAAGGCAGCGCCTTTTTCCTGTCAAAGTTTGAAGTTATCTCACCCAAACACCATCATTATTCACATAGAATCCATCGATATGTGTATTTACAGCCTTATTGCCCGCACCCGGATAAAAGTAATACCAACTGCCATCTACCTGATTCCAGCCTTCCAGCATTGCACCATCAGCACCAAAACAGTATGTTTTTCCATCGATCACCTGCCAGGTATTTCGAAGGAGACATCCTTCGTAATCGTCCGTGGTCGGGTTCAGGTAATACCAGCGATTTCCTGCCAGAATCCATCCCGTCAGCATATCGCCGTTATCCGTCAGATAATACGTCTGACCGCCCCGATTTTGCCAGCCGGTCAGCATCCTTCCATCAGACTGAAAGAGATACCACTTGTCATTGATCTTCTTCCAGGAATCTCTCTGGTAGGAACCATCCGGATAATAATAATACCATCCATTGTCATATCGACGCCAACCTACATTCATCACAACGCCAGGGGTGCCCGCCGTATCGCCGACCACACTGCCCTGTTGACCTGTTCCGTCCGATACATCTTCCTTTGCCAGATAAATTTCATCAGACTCTACCCATTCACTGCTTTTGCCATATTTTTCTTCAGAACTGCTCTTGGCAATGGTACGAACCCGGAATGTATAAGTCCCTTCCTTCGTCATATAGGGATAGAAATTGTAAGAAGTCCCGGTAGTCTCGACAGTGGTTACCTTCGTACTGCCACGTCTTAAAACAACTTCATAACGTCCTGTACCGCCTTCATCCGGTGCTTTCCACTTAGCCGTGCCTTTTGCATTGTCCTTCCAGTAAGCATCTTCCGGTTCTGGAAAATCTCCCTCAATCGGCTCAACGCGCAGTTTGATGACAAGGTCACCATCATCTTTGCTGGCACTCATAAAATCTCCATCTTTTATATTGACATTACTGGAGCGGTAAGTTCCTTTAAAATAATAATCATCACTTCCTACTGTATTTGGAGACAAACGAACCTTCATCGTCGGCTTATCACCTACTGACATTTCTTTCGTCGTGGAAGTCACCCACTCCGCATCAACAATAGAATACTTATTATTGGAATTTAAGATGCAAATGTCTCCATCGTCCACGTCCGTACTGCTTGTTCCATTCAGGTAGGAAATATTCGGAAGCGTATCTCCCGGCTCCAGTTCGGAATCCACACGAATTGTCACACTGGAAATCGTCTTGTCGGCAGCAAATGCCGGTACGATTGCTGCTACGCTGATGCTCAATGCAAAAATCGCTGTTTTCAACCATTTATCTGTCTTTTTCATAAAAACACCTCTTTCTCACGCTTATATAGGATCACGATTATCTGTCACTTTCTGATTTCATTATAAGCGTAGGAAACATCGGGGTCAACTTACGATATTCTTACTGAATTTATACCAAATTTCCTATGAAAGTAAGAAAAAGACAATGCAAAATAAAAAGGGCCAGCATAAATGCCAACCCTTACCGTTTTATATTAAACTAACTCTAACAGCACTTCCATAGCGCCATCGCCCTTACGCATTCCAATCTTAACGATACGGGTATAACCGCCGTTACGGGAAACGTATTTCGGAGCGATCTCATCGAACAATTTTGCCGGAAGATCAATAGCCTTTGTATTTTTCTTCTTTCCTGCAGCTGCAGCCGGAACTTCGGTTACATCATACAGAACTTTCAGCATCTGACGACGAGCATGAAGTCTGGACGGTTTGTCCTTCTTGATCTCTTTCTGAACTTCATCATAAACGGTAACTTTCTTGCCGTTTACAACTTCTTTTACTCTCTTACCATTCTCGTCTTTACGAGCAACCTTAGCGGTAACAGTAACAGTCTCAAAGTTGTCTTTCTCTTTCACTGCCAGAGCAATCAAACCTTCAGCTACTTTGCGAACTTCTTTTGCTCTTGCCTCAGTAGTTACGATTTTGCCGTTTGCCAGCAATGCGGTAACCTGGCTGCGGATCATTGCTTTTCTCTGGCTGGAAGTTCTTCCCAGTTTTCTATAACCTGCCATTTTATTTTCCTCCATATATGTGGAGAGCGGTCCCATGCCTGTCGGTCTTACTGGACCACAATCCAGGATTTTTATCATACCGGTTCTCTGCTCTTTGGTCTTACGAGAACCAGCTGTCTTGCTACATGATACCGGTCAGCGCAACTCCTCGTTTCCGATTACTCCTCACTCGGATTCAGCTGCAGACCTAACTCTTTTAACTTGGCCAGAACTTCCTCAAGGGACTTTCTGCCCAGATTACGAACCTTCATCATGTCCTCTGGGGTTCTGTTGCACAGTTCCTCAACCGTATTGATGCCGGCTCTCTTCAGACAATTGTAAGAACGAACGGACAGTTCCAGTTCATCGATGTTCATCTCAAGAACCTTCTCTTTCTCATTGTCCTCTTTTTCTACCATGATCTCAGCGGTCTTTGCATTTTCAGAAAGATCGATGAACAGGTTCAAATGCTCACTCAACACTTTTGCTGCAAGGCTTACTGCCTCATCCGGAGCAAGTGTACCATTGGTATAAACATCCAAAGTCAGTTTATCATAATCGGTAACCTGACCGACACGGGTGTTCTGAATTGTCATATTGACACGTTCTACCGGGGTGTAAATGGAATCAACTGCAATTACACCAATCGGCAAATCGTCACTCTTGTTTTTGTCAGCGCTTACATATCCACGGCCTTTGGTAATGGTAAGTTCCATATAGAACTTACTGTCTGCACCACCGCTTAAAGTAGCGATGACCTGATCCGGATTCAAAATCTCGATGTCCGGATCAGCCTGAATATCAGCTGCGGTAATTACGCCTTCACCTTCAAATTCAATGTAAGCGGTTTTTATCTCATTGCTGTCACTGTTATTCTTAATAGATAAGCTCTTGATGTTCATGATGATTTCAGTAACATCTTCCTTCACTCCAGGAATGGAACTGAACTCATGCAAAACGCCGTCGATTTTTACCTGGCTTACTGCCGCACCCGGTAAAGAAGAAAGCATGATTCTTCTCAGGGAGTTGCCCAATGTGGTGCCGTAGCCTCTCTCAAGCGGTTCCACTACAAACTTGCCATATTTCTTATCATCTGAAATCTCAACAATCTCAATGTTTGGTTTTTCAAAATCGAACACGACTTATAGCCCCTCCTTCTGGGTTTCTTTATCGAGGGAATCTTATACTCTTTATTATTTGGAGTACAACTCGACGATAAGCATTTCGTTTACTGGAACATCAATCTCATCTCTGGTCGGCAGTTCTTTTACAACGCCCTTTAAGTTTTCCTGATCGACATCAATCCAAGCCGGAACAAGACGACCGGCAGTTACTTCCAGGACATCTTTATATCTCTGAGAAGATTTTGCTTTTTCTTTGATCTCGATAACATCTCCAGCCTTAACCAGGTAAGACGGAATGTTTACACACTTGCCGTTTACCAAAACGTGCTTATGGTCAACAATCTGTCTGGTCTCACGTCTGGTGCGACCAAAGCCCATACGGAAGATCACGTTATCAAGTCTTCTTTCCAGAAGGATCATCAGGTTTTCACCGGTCTGACCTTCCATCTTCTCTGCTTTTGTATAATAGTTACGGAAAGGTTTCTCTAATACGCCATAGATGAATTTTGCTTTCTGTTTCTCACGTAACTGGAGACCATACTCGCTTACTTTTCTGTTAGCTCTTTTTAATTCTCTGTTTGATTTTTTATCAATTCCTAAATAGATCGGATCTAAACCAAGGGATCTGCATCTTTTAAGAACAGGAACTCTATCTACTGCCACTTTTAGTACCTCCTAATTAGACTCTTCTACGTTTTGGCGGACGACATCCGTTATGTGGAACCGGAGTTACATCCTTAATGCTAGTTACTTCAATACCGCATGCAGAAAGCGCACGAATCGCTGCTTCACGACCTGAACCAGGTCCTTTTACCATAACGTCTACAGATTTTAAACCATGTACTAAAGCTGCTTTGGCAGCAGTCTCTGCAGCCATCTGAGCTGCATATGGAGTAGATTTCCTTGAACCTCTAAATCCCAGACCACCGGCACTTGCCCAAGACAATGCGTTACCCTGTGCGTCGGTTAAGGTAACGATGGTATTGTTAAAAGAAGACTGGATGTGTGCCTGTCCGCGTTCAACGTTTTTCTTTACACGCTTTTTTGTCACTTTTTTAGTAGTGGACATCTTTTTAGCCATTTTAAACTAACCTACTTTCTTGTTACTTGAATCTTGTTTCCTGTTTTTAAAACATGCAACGTGATTCTTACTACAGTGTCTCTTTTATGGAAGTTCTTTTTCCTCTCGGTCAAAGAACGGCATTCTCACTAAATTCGTGCAGTGCACTCTTTATGTGTTCTATGCCTTATTTCTTCTTGTTTGCAACGGTCTTACGAGGACCCTTACGAGTTCTTGCATTGGTTTTGGTCTTCTGACCACGAACCGGCAGGCCTTTTCTGTGACGAATACCACGGTAGCATCCGATTTCCTGCAGTCTCTTGATGTTCATAGCGATCTCTCTACGCAGATCACCCTCAACAACCTGAGTGTCAGCAATGATTGCTGCCAGTTTCTTAACTTCATCATCGGTTAAATCCTTAACGCGAGTATCCGGATTAACGCCAGCCTCAGCAAGAATACGGTTTGCACTTGTTCTACCAATACCGTAGATATAAGTCAGACCGATTTCAACACGTTTTTCTCTTGGTAAATCAACACCTGAAATACGAGCCATTTGCTTCGTACACCTCCTATACTATTTGTAATTAACCTTGTCTCTGTTTGTGCTTAGGATTTTCACAGATTACTCTGATACTGCCTTTGCGTTTGATGATTTTGCATTTTTCGCAAATCGGTTTTACTGATGATCTCACCTTCACGGCAATTCTCCTTTCCATACTTGCATATATCCATATTGACTAGATATATTGGTACAACCAGGTCAGACCTGTTTACAAATCATTCCTGGTATCTCAACAAAGTCGCTATAGCATTATAGCATTGATTTTCAAATAATGCAAGCACTTTTTTAATTTTATTCAGGAATGTCATGGAACTGCTTTTCGACTACTTTTTCTTTCGCTGAAAAGTTGTTTTTGTCCCCAAACTAATATAGCATAACATATTTTATCCACGGAATCCAGTAGTTTTCTAAAGATTTTTCAACCAAAATGCTCACCGACGGTGGCTTTGCGGTATATTTGGACAATAAAAAAGTTCCTGCACCGGCGCGTCTCATTTCTGAAACGAAAGCAGCCGTTACGGGAACTTCTTTTAGACAACACAGACTTCACAACGATCCGGTGAAGCTGCTGTTTATTTATCTCTCCAGATGATTCTGCCTTTGCTTAAATCATACGGGGACAGTTCAATGGTTACTTTATCTCCCGGCAGGATACGGATATAGTTCATACGCAGCTTGCCGCTGATATGAGCCAGTACCTGATGACCGTTCTCAAGTTCAACCTGGAACATAGCATTCGGCAGTTTCTCTACTACAGTTCCCTCAATTTCAATTACATCTGCTTTAGACATGCGTTTTACCTCCTAATTACCACAATGGCTTTTCACGTAGTTTTTTAACTCTCTTCGAATGATTTCGTCTGTCACTGGAAAATCAGCAATCAGCTGCTGCTTTCCAATCTGTATATGCTTCTTTCTCTTCCATTTGGGCTTTGCCACCGTACGTAGTCTGCCGTCCGCCAGTGCTGCAAAGCCTCCTTCATCAGACAGTATGATAAAATACTCACCTTTATCGTGTCCTGCAAGGGATCTTGCCGGGCACCCCAAAAGAGAAATGTCATCAGAACCTTTCCGAATCTCAGGACTCTTCATACGACACCTGCCTTACAGAGACAAAATCTCCGGCTCGCCTTCAGTAATGAGAATCGTATTCTCATAGTGAGCAGATAAAGATCCATCATCCGTTACTACGGTCCAGTCATCATCCATCCAGGCAACGTCAGGACGTCCTGCGTTGATCATTGGCTCAACTGCCAGTGTCATTCCAGGCACCAATTTAATTCCCCGGCGTTTCTGTGAGAAATTCGGAACCTCCGGGTCTTCATGCAGATGCTGACCGATTCCATGACCAACCAGATCTCTCACCACTCCATAACCGAAGCTTTCTGCATATGCCTGAATCGCAGAAGAAATATCATTCAGATGATTTCCTGCTTTTGCATATTTAATCCCTTCAAAGAAACTTTCACGTGTAACTTTAATCAATTTCTCAGCTTCCGGTGTCACAGTGCCGATTGCATGGGTGCGAGCCGCATCTGAATGATAACCATGATAAATCACACCTGCATCCAGGCTGACAATATCACCCTCTCGAATGATACGGTGCTTTGTCGGAATTCCATGTACTACCTCGTCATTGACAGATACGCAGATAGATGCCGGATAGCCATTGTAATTTTTAAAAGACGGAATACAGCCATAACTGCGGATCAGCTTTTCTCCCAGACGATCGATGTCCATTGTGGACATTCCCGGTTTCAAAGCCTTTCCCAGCTCATCATGTACAGCGGCAAGGATTCTGCCTGCTTCACGCATTAATTCAATCTCTCTTGCAGATTTAATGGATACTGCCATAGTTTATTCTCCCAGAATAGCGGTAATGTCCGCAAATACTTCATTTAAATCCTTCGTTCCGTCTACTGTAACCAAAACTTCAGCATCCTGATAATAATCAATCAGCGGCTGAGTCTGCTCATGATATACAGATAAACGTTTTTGTACGGTTTCCGGTTTATCGTCATCACGCAGCACCAGTTTCTCACCACAGGTATCACAAATACCTTCCGTTTTCGGTGCATTATATACAATATGGTAAGTAGCGCCACATGACAGGCATGCTCTTCTTCCGGACATACGGGTTACGATGTTCTCATCCGGAACATCTACGTTGATTGCATAGTCGATCTTTTCGCCGCGCTGATTCAGTGCAACAGTCAGGCTCTCTGCCTGCGGAATCGTTCTTGGGAAACCATCCAGTACATAACCATTTGCACAGTCCGGCTCACTGATACGATCTAAAAGCATACCAATGGTAACTTCATCCGGTACCAACTGCCCCTGATCCATATAGGATTTCGCTTTCACACCAAGTTCCGTACCGTCCTTGATATTTGCACGGAAGATATCTCCTGTGGAAATGTGCGGAATTCCATATTTTTCAGCAATTTTTTTTGCCTGAGTGCCTTTTCCTGCACCAGGCGCGCCCAGCATAATAATCTTCATGATACATCCTCCTTTTATCATATGCGAAAGAGCTGCTGCCCAGTATCATGTGCAGCAGCTCTTATCACGAAATTTTAATCATTCAAGAAGCCTTTATAATTCCGAACGATCATCTGGGATTCGATGGATTTAATTGTTTCCAGAACAACACTTACAATAATGATCAGGGACGTACCCATAAAGGACAGCCGTCCGATATTGAAGAGTCCGGAAATGATAATCGGGATTGCAGCGATGATAATCAGCGCTACAGCACCAATGAATACCAGGTAATCCAGAATTCTATTCAGGTAATCGGAAGTTGGCTTACCCGGGCGAATACCAGGGATAAATCCGCCAGCTTTCTTCATATTGTTAGCCACTTCCAACGGGTTAAAGGTAATAGAGGTATAAAAATATGCAAAAAGCACAATCAGTACCATATAAATCACCATACCCACGGAATACCATGGCATCTCTGGTTTAAACCAGGAAGATGAGTTCAGCATCATCAGGATCTTACCGCCGATGGTGGTGTAATCCGGATTGAAAAACTGAGCAATAACAACCGGAAAAGACATGATAGAGGAAGCAAAAATTACCGGAATAACACCTGCGGTATTAACCTTTAACGGAATGTGAGAAGACTGACCTCCCACTAACTTTCTTCCAACCATCTTTTTTGAATACTGTACCGGAATACGGCGTTCACCATCATTCAGAATAACTACGAAAATAACCATTCCGATGATGACTGCCAGCATAACGATCAGAGTTGTTACTCTGACACCAATATTACCTCCGGTCATAAACTTGGTGTACAGCGTATTGATATCCTGCGGAAGGGAGGAAATAATGTTGAACAGCAGGACAATGGAAATACCATTGCCTACGCCATTTTCTGTAATTCTCTCACCAATCCACATAAGAAATGCGCTGCCTGCAGTCATCGTTGCGACTGCAATCATTACACTCCATACATTATACTCGATCAACAGACCCTGTCCGCCAAATCCAACTGCCATTGCAGTGGACTCGATCAGAGCCAGTGCTACAGTCAGATAACGGGTATATTCTGCTAATTTCTTTCTTCCATCTTCCCCTTCACGCTGCATTTCTTCCAGTTTCGGAATCGCAATTGTCAGAAGCTGGATGATAATGGAAGATGTAATGTATGGTGTGATACTCAATGCGAAGACAGACATAGAGGTAAAAGAACCACCTGTCATCGCATTGAAAAAGTTAAATGCATCACCACTCTGTCTTGCGAAGAAATCCGCAAAATAGGAAGTGTTAACTCCTGGAATCGGCAGCTCGGATCCAAAACGGATCACCACCAGCATTAAGAATGTGAAGATCAGTTTTTTTCTGATCTCCTCAATCTTCCATGCATTACGGAGTGTCATTAACATATTAGATCACCTCGCAGGTTCCACCTAAAGCTTCAATTTTCGCTTTCGCACCTTCGCTGAATGCATCAGCTTTCACGTTCAGCTTTTTGGTTAACTCGCCATTGCCCAGGATCTTAACGCCATCTCTCGGATTTTTAACAATGCCGGTCTCCAGCAGAGTCTCAACGGTTACAACCGTATCATTCTCGAAACGTTCCAGAGCACTTACATTAATACCAACGATAACCTTCGTGTTGCGATTTTTAAATCCTCTCTTCGGAAGACGTCTGTATAACGGCATCTGACCGCCTTCAAAACCTGGTCTCGGAGCGCCGGAACGTGCTTTCTGACCTTTATGGCCCTTACCAGCAGTTTTACCGTTGCCTGAACCGTGTCCGCGTCCTCTTCTGAAATTATCACTGTGTGTAGAACCAGCAGCTGGCTTTAAATTAGATAAATTCATGGAACTGCACCTCCTTACTCAATTATTAGATTTCTTCAACCTTAACTAAATGTTTTACATGCCAGATCATTCCTCTTACGGATTCGTTATCCGGAAGCTCAACAGTCTTGTTCAGCTTCTTTAAACCCAGAGCTTCACAAGTTGCTCTGTGTTTCGGAATAGCGCCGATCGGGGATTTTACCAGTGTTACTCTTAACTTCTCTGCCATTTTTATGTCCTCCTTAGCCTAAAATCTCTTCAACAGATTTGCCGCGAAGTCTTGCATACTCTTCCGGAGTCTTAAGCTGAGTCAGACCATTGATTACTGCGAGAACCACGTTGGTCTTGTTGTTAGAGCCTAAAGACTTGGTACGGATATTTTTAATACCAGCCAGCTCCAGTACGGAACGAGCCGGACCACCAGCGATGATACCAGTACCTTCCGGTGCTCTCTTCAGCAGTACAGAGGAGCTGCCGAATTTTGCAATGTAATCATGCGGGATGCTCTTGTTTTCATCAATCGGAATCTCTACCAGATTCTTCATAGCTGCCTCTTTTCCTTTGCGGATTGCTTCCGGAACTTCACCAGCCTTACCAAGACCTGCACCTACGTGACCATTTCCATCGCCTACTACTACCAGAGCAGAGAATCTCATGGTACGTCCACCTTTTACGGTTTTAGATACACGCTTGATTGCTACTACGTTGTCGTTTAATTCAAACTGACTTGGGTCAATAATTGTACGCTTCATGCCGTTCTCCTCTCTACTAGAATTTCAGACCAGCTTCACGAGCTGCATCTGCAAGTGCCTGAACTTTACCCTGGTAAATGAAGCCGCCTCTATCGAATACAACTTCCTCAATACCTTTTTCAAGTGCTCTCTTAGCGATCAGAGTTCCAACATAAGCTGCTGCTGCAGTATCATTGGTGTGCTCCAGCTCAGCTTTTGCTTCTTTTTCTACAGTAGATGCTGCTACCAGAGTATTGCCGACTGTATCGTCAATAATCTGAGCATACATATGATTATTGCTTCTGAACACAGCCAGACGCGGTCTCTCTGCAGTGCCTGCAAAGCGGTTGCGTAATCTGTTGTGCTTTTTAACGCGAATTTCGCTTCTAGATTTCTTGCTAACCATCTTCGTACCCTCCTTAATTATTTCTTACCAGTCTTACCAACTTTACGTCTGATAGTTTCATCAGCATACTTAATACCTTTACCTTTGTACGGCTCAGGTCTTCTCTTATCTCTGATTTCAGCAGCGTACTGGCCAACTTTTTCTTTATCGATACCTTTAACAGTGATCTTATTCTGACCCTCCAGAACGGTTTCAATTCCTTCCGGATCTTCCATTAATACTGGGTGAGAATAACCAAGGTTAAGGGTTAATGTCTTGCCCTGTTTGGATGCTCTGTAACCAACACCGTTGATTTCCAGAACTTTCTCATAACCATTGCTCACACCAACAACCATGTTATTGATCAGAGTTCTGGTCAGACCGTGCAGAGATTTCATTCTCTTCAGATCGTTTGGTCTGGTTACTACAACGTGTCCATCTTCATTTTTGATATCCATCTCTACCGGTAACTCTCTTACCAGAGTACCTTTTGGACCTTTAACAGTCACTTTATTATTCTCTGCGATTTCTACAGTTACACCTGCCGGAATCGCAATTGGCATTCTTCCGATACGTGACATGCCTTCTACCTCCTACTTAAATTTTCGGAAAGGATCCGATGTCCTTTCTGTTTTCAGTTTCTTTTGTTGCTGTCGCGCTTATGCGCATTTATAAAAGCCGGCATTCGGGGTTAATTTATGCTGTCCGCTCAATTCCTACCAAACGAATGCCAGAACTTCTCCGCCTACACCTAAACGACGTGCTTCCTTATCGGTAATTACGCCCTGGTTTGTAGAAATAATAGCAGTTCCCAGACCGCCAAGTACTTTCGGCATATTCTCTTTGCCAGCGTATACACGCAGACCCGGCTTGGAAATTCTCTTGATACCGCTGATGATCTTCTCATTCTTATCTGCACCGTATTTCAGGGTAATGCGGATAGTCTTGAAGTTGCCATCTTCTACGATATCATATTTAGCGATGTAACCTTCGTTAACCAGGATATCAGCAATTGCTAATTTCATCTTGGAAGACGGTACATCTACAGTATCATGTTTAGCAGTGTTTGCGTTACGGATTCTTGTAAGCATATCTGCAATCGGATCGCTCATAGTCATGATGATAATTCCTCCTTAAATGTTGGTTGGTTTCCTAATCTGGACCTCGTCCACTCAACCGGGTGTTTCGCGCTTAAAGCTTCGAATTCACCGGTTGTGTGTCGGGCTTTTGCACTCATGAGTGCTCAATGCCTACCAGCTTGCTTTCTTAACGCCCGGAATCTGGCCCTTGTAAGCTAATTCTCTAAAGCAAATACGGCAGATGCCATATTTTCTTAAATATGCATGCGGACGTCCGCAGATTCTGCAACGATTGTATTCTCTGGTGGAGAATTTTGCCGGACGCTGCTGCTTAATCTTCATTGAAGTCTTTGCCATGGATCTTTCCTCCTATTATTTCGCAAACGGCATGTTGAATAATTTCAAAAGTTCACGTGCTTCCTCGTCGGTCTTAGCAGTGGTAACGAAGATGATATCCATACCTCTTACCTTGTCAACTTTATCGTACTCAATCTCCGGGAAGATCAACTGCTCTTTGATACCCAGAGCATAGTTACCTCTGCCATCAAATGCGTTCGGGTTTACGCCACGGAAGTCACGTACACGCGGAAGAGCCAGGTTGATCAGACGATCAGCGAACTCATACATCTTCTCACCGCGCAGGGTAACTTTACATCCGATCGGCATACCTTCTCTGATTTTGAAGTTTGCAACGGACTTCTTTGCCTTGGTGGTAACTGCTTTCTGACCAGTGATCAGTTCAAGGTCTCTAACTGCAGAATCCAGAACCTTAGCGTTATCTTTTGCTTCACCAACGCCCATGTTGATAACAATCTTATCTAACTTCGGGACTTCCATGATGTTTTTATAACCAAATTTTTTGATCAGTGCGTCAATCATTTCGCTCTGATACTGCTCTTTTAATCTAGCCAACTTTCGTTCCTCCTCTCTGCAATTAGTCGATTACCTTACCGGTTGCTTTTGCAACACGTACTTTCTTACCATCTTTTACTTCAAAGCCAACTCTGGTAGCTTTTCCATCAACAACCAGCATAACATTGGAAATATCCATTGCTGCTTCCTGATTGATGATGCCGCCCTGTGGGTTGCCAGCGCTTGGTTTGGTGTGTTTGGTAACCATATTGCAGCCTTCAACGGTAACTTTACCGTCTTTAACCTGAAGAACCTTGCCGGTTTTATCTTTATCTTTACCTGCGATAACCTTTACCAGGTCGTCTTTTTTGATCTTATGCACAGTCGGCACCTCCTTACAGTACTTCCGGAGCCAGAGATACGATCTTCATGAACTGTTTCTCACGTAATTCTCTTGCTACCGGTCCAAAGATACGAGTTCCTCTTGGGGTCTTGTCATCTTTGATAATAACTGCTGCGTTCTCATCGAACTTGATATAAGAACCGTCTTTACGACGTGCGCCCTTTACGGAACGTACAACAACGGCTTTCACAACATCGCCTTTCTTTACAACGCCACCTGGTGTTGCATCTTTAACGGAAGCGACGATAATATCTCCAATATTCGCATATCTTCTGGTAGATCCGCCCATAACACGA
This sequence comes from Brotaphodocola sp., assembly GCA_051877535.1. Classification (GTDB taxonomy): domain Bacteria; phylum Bacillota; class Clostridia; order Lachnospirales; family Lachnospiraceae; genus Brotaphodocola. The sequence continues at coordinate 42,367 of JBJEIZ010000019.1, read as the reverse complement.
ATGCAAAGTAATTCTTTTGCTCCGGTGTTATCAGCTACCTTCAGTCTGGTCTCCTGCTGAATCATGCCTGATACTCCTTCCTGCTCTAACTCTGCTCATCTCATTTCACAGCGTAAGATTGAAAAGCACTTCATTTCATTTACGCGGCGAAATTCGCCTTGCAATTTTCCTTATTTCGCTTTCTCGATAATCTCAACCAGTCTCCATCTCTTGTCCTTAGACAGCGGTCTGGTCTCCATAACTTTAACGGTATCGCCCTTGCCGCACTCGTTGTTCTCGTCATGAGCTTTTAACTTAACGGTCTTCTTTACGATCTTGCCGTATAAAGGATGTTTGATATGGTCTTCAATTGCAACTACGATGGTTTTATCCATCTTGTCGCTTACGACTTTACCTACGCGGGTTTTTCTTAAATTTCTCTCCACGATCTTATTCTCCTTTCAAACCTTAAGCCAGTTTAGATTTCTCTGTAATAACAGTCTGAATTCTAGCGATATTCTTGCGAACTTCTTTGATTCTGCTGGTATTATCTAACTGGTTGGTTGCATTCTGGAATCTTAAGTTGAAAAGTTCTTTCTTTGCAGCTACTAATTCTTCATTCAACTCTGCAGCTGATTTTGCCTTTAAACCTTCTACATACTTATTAGTTTTCACTGTTATCACCGCCTTCTAAATCTGCTTTAGCAGCAATCTTACATTTGCATGGTAACTTGTGCATAGCAAGACGTAATGCTTCGCGAGCGGTCTCTTCCGGAACGCCTGCGATCTCAAACATTACTCTGCCTGGTTTTACAACTGCTACCCAGTACTCCAGAGCACCTTTACCGGAACCCATACGAGTTTCTGCCGGTTTAGCAGTTACAGGTTTATCTGGGAAAATTTTGATCCAAACTTTACCACCACGTTTGATGTAACGGGTCATAGCAACACGGGCTGCCTCAATCTGATTGGATTTGATCCAGCACGGCTCAGTTGCTACCAGACCGTACTCACCGTAACAAATTGTATTTCCTCTTAAAGCTTTACCAGCCATAGTTCCACGGAACTGTTTGCGGCGCTTTACTCTCTTAGGCATTAACATTATTTATCGCTCCCTTCCTTGTTTCCTTTAGTAGGAAGAACCTCGCCTTTGTAGATCCATACTTTTACGCCCAGTTTGCCGTAAGTAGTATCTGCCTCAGCGAAACCATAGTCAATATCTGCTCTTAATGTCTGTAACGGAATAGTTCCCTCGCTGTAGAACTCGGTACGTGCAATATCAGCACCGCCAAGACGTCCGCCAACTGCAGTCTTAATACCTTTTACTCCAGCCTTCATGGAACGACCCATGGTGGATTTCATTGCACGACGGAAGGAAACACGGTTCTCCAGCTGCTGTGCGATATTTTCAGCTACCAGCTGAGCATCACGGTCAGGTCTCTTAACTTCTTTGATGTCGATAAACAGCTTTTTATCAGTCATCTTCTGAACTTCAGCTTTCAGTTTCTCGATCTCAGCGCCGCCTTTACCGATAACAACGCCCGGTTTTGCGGTATGGATGATAACTTTTACTCTGTCAGAAGCTCTTTCAATCTCAATTTTGGAAACTCCAGCACTATAGAGTTTCTTTTTCAGAAAAGTACGGATGTTGTAGTCCTCAACCAGGCAATCTGCAAAGTTGCCTTCTGCATACCATTTGGAATCCCAGTCTTTGATAACACCCACTCTAATGCCATGTGGATTAACTTTCTGTCCCATATTTGCCTCCTATCTCTCGTTCAGAACTACAGTGATGTGGCTCATTCTCTTCTCGATTCTGTAAGCTCTTCCCTGTGCTCTCGGTTTTACTCTCTTCATGGTCGGTCCTTTGTTTGCGTAGCATTCCTCTACGTACAGTTTTGCCGGATCCATTCCGTTGTTGTTCTCAGCATTAGCGATTGCTGATTCCAGTAATTTTTTAATTAAAGAAGAAGCATATCTAGGATTGTAAGTTACAATACCAAGTGCGGTCTGCACATCTTTGCCTCTGATGGCATCTAATACGAAACATGCTTTCTGAACAGATACACGAGCGTAAGATAATTTAGCTGACGGTCTGGTATCTTTCTGGGCATTTCTTTCTCTCTTAATCTGACTTCTATGTCCTTTAGCCATTGCTAATAACCTCCTTTCGACCCCTTCGATTATCGACGGGATTTCTTCTCGTCTTTTCCATGTCCTCTGTAAGTTCTGGTAGCTACGAACTCACCCAGTTTGTGGCCAACCATATCCTCGGTTACATATACCGGAACATGCTTTCTGCCATCATGAACTGCAATTGTATGTCCAACCATCTGCGGGAAGATTGTGGAACGGCGGGACCAGGTTTTGATTACCTGATGCTGTCCTGCTGCGTTCATAGCATCAACCTTTTTCAGGAGATGCGCATCTGCAAATGGTCCTTTTTTTAATGAACGTGCCATAGGTTTAAATCCTCCTTCAATTATTTAATGGTCTTGCCGTCGCGTCTTCTTACAATCAGCTTATTAGACTGTTTGTTTTTCTTACGGGTCTTAAGTCCCAGAGCAGGCTTGCCCCACGGAGTAGACGGACCCGGACGACCGATACCAGTTTTGCCTTCACCACCACCGTGTGGATGGTCATTCGGGTTCATTACGGAACCACGAACAGTAGGACGGATACCCATGTGACGTTTTCTGCCGGCTTTACCGATATTGATCAGGTTATGATCGCCATTGCCTACTACACCGATCGTAGCGCGGCAGTTGATCGGAACCATTCTCATCTCGCCGGAAGGAAGTCTTAAGGTTGCATATTTGCCTTCTTTAGCCATTAACTGAGCAGCGTTACCAGCGGAACGAACCAACTGACCACCCTTGCCCGGATACAGCTCGATATTGTGGATCTGAGTACCAACCGGAATGTTTGCCAGCGGTAAGCAGTTACCAACTTTTGCCTCAGCAGTATCACCGCTCATAACTGTCATACCATCAGTCAGACCAGCCGGAGCCAGAATGTAGGACTTGGTACCATCTGCATAGCAGATCAGAGCGATGTTTGCAGTTCTGTTCGGATCGTACTCGATACCGATTACAGTTGCTGCGATACCATCTTTGCTGTTTCTCTTGAAATCGATGATTCTATATTTTCTTCTGGAGCCGCCGCCATGGTGTCTCACAGTAATTTTACCCTGGTTGTTACGTCCAGCGTTCTTCTTTAAAGAATGAACTAAAGACTTCTCTGGAGTGGTCTTGGTGATTTCATTGAAATCAGAACCAGTCATATGTCTTCTGGAAGGTGTATATGGGGTGTAAGTTTTAATTCCCATTTTTATAACTCCTTTCGATTCTCACACAGCGCGGCGTTTTGCAACGCCTTCGCGTGTATCATTTTATCACGGCACAGTATAGGATGTCACTGTCTGCCGTATAATTATCATGGTATCTTCCCTTGAGGAAGTTCTTCTTCCTCTGGTCGAAGAACGGCTTTCTCACTAAATTCAGCTTTCGTCTATCGACTCAGCTTCATTAAGTGTTCAATGCCTATAAACCTGCAAATACCTCGATCTCTTTGCTGTCTTCAGTTAACTGAACGATAGCTTTCTTGGTAGCAGCAGTCTTGCCGAAGGTCATACCTCTTCTCTTGGTCTTGCCGTCAGCGTTCATAGTATTAACACTCTTAACTTTGGTTCCCGGGAACATTTTCTCTACTGCTTCTTTGATCATAGATTTATTTGCCTCGGTATGAACCAGGAAAGTGTATTTTTTATCAGCCATTGCGTTCATGCTCTTCTCGGTGATAACCGGTTTGAGGATAACGTCATAATACTTAATGTTTGCCATTATGCATACACCTCCTCGATATTTGCTACAGCAGTCTTAGTAACTACTACGGTGTTGTATTTCAGAATGTCATATACGTTAATGGTATTGACATAAGCGGTCTTAATCGTCGGGATGTTCTTTGCGGACTTCACTACGTTGTCGCTGTCCTCACCGATCACTACCAGAGCTTTGTTTACGTTCAGGTTGTTCATAACTGCCTGGAACTTCTTGGTCTTGATCTCATCCAGTTTCAGCTCGTCAAGAACAATGAACTTGTTCTCCAGAACTCTGCTGGTCAGAGCGGACTTCAGAGCTGCTCTCTTTTCTTTCTTGTTCAGTTTAATGGTATAATCTCTTGGAACCGGAGCAAATACTACGCCGCCGCCAGTCCACTGCGGAGCTCTGGTTGAACCCTGTCTTGCATGACCGGTACCTTTCTGTCTCCACGGTTTCTTACCACCACCGGATACCTCAGAGCGGGTTTTTGCCTTCTGAGTACCCTGACGATTGTTAGCAAGCTGAGCAACTACTGCCATGTGTACCAGGTGCTCGTTAACCTCAACGCCGAATACTGCGTCATTCAGGTCGATCTTGCCTACTTCTTTACCTTCCATATTGTAAACAGATACGTTTGCCATCTGTGTGTTCCTCCTTTCTCGTCAAAGCCTATTAGCAAGCTTTCACTGTTTCTTTGATTGTCACTAAAGATTTCTTCGGTCCTGGAACAGCGCCCTTAACAAGAATCAGATTGTTCTCAACATCAACTTTGACAACTTCCAGATTCTGAATGGTTACCTGCTTGCTGCCCATGTGTCCCGGCATGCCTTTTCCTTTGAATACCTTGCTCGGATCAGAACATGCACCATTGGAACCCTGATGACGATGGAATTTGGAACCGTGAGCCATAGGTCCTCTGTGCTGACCATGTCTCTTGATCGCGCCCTGGAAACCTTTACCTTTGGAAACAGCGGTTGCATCAATCTTGTCGCCTGCTGCGAAGATATCAGCTTTGATTTCGTCCTTTACAGAATACTCTTCTGCATTGTCGAAACGGAATTCTCTAACGAATCTCTTGTAAGAAACACCTGCTTTGTCGAAGTGTCCTTTTAATGGTTTGCTGACCAGTTTTTCTCTCTTGTCAACAAAACCAACCTGTACAGCTTTATAGCCGTCGTTTTCTTCGGTCTTAACCTGGGTTACTACGCACGGGCCAGCCTGAAGAACAGTTACCGGAACTAAAACGCCATCTTCATTGAAGATCTGGGTCATTCCGACTTTGGTAGCTAAGATAGCTTTCTTCATTTCTTTTCCTCCTTACAGCGGATTACCTTTGCGGCAATCATACTAAAGCTTATTTCTGTTTCATTTTGATGTCGATATAAACACCAGCCGGCATCTCCAGTTTGCTCAAAGCATCTACGGTCTTCTGGCTTGGGGTGATGATATCGATAAGTCTCTTATGAGTTCTCTGCTCGAACTGCTCTCTGGAATCTTTGTATTTGTGAACCGCTCTCAAAATTGTTACAACCTCTTTCTTGGTTGGTAACGGTACCGGACCACTCACCTGAGCACCGGTTTTCTTTACGGTTTCGATAATTTTTCCAGCAGACTGATCAACCAACTGATGATCATAAGCTTTTAAAGTGATTCTCATTACTTGACTTGCCATAAAAAAAGTCGCCTCCTTTTCGCACTTTTCATTCTAAGTACGACAAGCGGTGACTGTACACTTCTCCGTGTGTGTCGCGAGACCCACACTGCGTTACTGTATAACTTTTACTACAGCTGTTCAATTGGTACAGTGACTTGTCGTCAGTTTCCTAACTTGACATTCGCTCCACGGAAAACCCGTCATATCCTGACGGCAACCTCGCGCTTCATTGCTATCATGTCACAGCTCTTGTATACTATCACAGACTTTTTAAAATTGCAAGCACTTTATTCTAATATTTTTAAGTTTTTGCCCTTGTTTTTGTTTTAATACAATTCTTTTTGAAATCGATTGCAAAGGTTGTGATCAGGTTTGCAAAAGCTGCGGCATTTCTTCTATAATATATTTATTACCCCCGCAATCCAGCAGAACACCACCGGAATCACCAGAGACGGCAGCATATTCATCGTTTTGCAGTCTTTGATATTTAATATAGAAAGTCCGGAACTGGCGATCAGAAAACCTCCCACTACAGAAAGCTCTGTCATCATATCTGTACTCATAAAATTGCCAAGCAAAAGCGCCAGCGCATAAATGGAACCCTGCCAACAGAACAGCACCAGCGCGCACAGCGCAATACCAATACCATAAGTAGACGCCAGTACCATTGATGTCACAAGGTCCAGTGTGGCATTCGTGAACAAATACGTGTTATCGCCATTTAAAGCACTCTGAATCGGTCCCAGAATGGACAAAGTTCCGATACAAAAGAGCAAAATGCCGGTCGAAAGTCCTTTACTCAAATTGCCGACAGAAAGCCGGTCTGTCAATGTTTTAAATTTGCCATCCAGATCAATCATCGTCCCGATCAGGCTTCCCAGTGCCAGACTAACAATAAATAGTACCGGATAATGGCTCTTTGGCATATTCTGAACTACTGCATTGATGCCAAGCCCTGTTGCAGCCAGTCCCATAGCGTTGAAGAGCGCTGTCTGATGCTCTTCCTTGATTCCTTTTTTAAAGACACTTCCGATCACACTGCCTGTCAGAATCGTACAGGTATTCACTATCGTTCCCAACATCACTTTTCCCACCTTCCAGATGCACCGCACGGAAGCACCAGACCGGTCTCTTTTACCGGAAGTCCGATTTCCTGCGCATCCACACGACCGCCAAATTTAGGGACGATTTCCGTAGACATCATATAGGAAAGGACTGCAGGCTGCAAGCCTGTAGTGTAAGAATTGATCAGGAAAAACAGCGGGTCGTCCGATAAAAGCTGTACGCACAGTTTTACAAGAGGATGAATGGCTTCTTCAATTTTCCAAATCTCTCCTTTTGGTCCGCGTCCATAGGATGGAGGATCCATAATAATGGCATCGTAATGATTGCCGCGGCGAATCTCCCGCTCCACAAATTTTACACAGTCATCTACCAGCCAGCGAATCGGCGCCCCACTAAGACCAGAAGACGCTGCATTTTCCTTTGCCCATGCCACCATACCTTTCGACGCATCCACATGAGTCACATTTGCCCCTGCCTGTGCCGCCGCTAACGTTGCTCCTCCGGTATAAGCAAATAAATTCAGCACCTTCACCGGTCGACCCGCATCACGGATCTTATCCCCGAACCAATCCCAGTTTGTCGCCTGCTCCGGGAACAGTCCCGTGTGCTTGAAACTGAATGGTTTCAAATTAAAGGTAAGTCCTTTATAACCGATCGTCCACTGTTCCGGCAGATCAAAAAATTCCCACTCACCGCCGCCTTTTGCGCTGCGATGATAATGACCGTTCATATAACGCCATCCTCCGTGATTTTTCGGAGTATCCCAGATTACCTGAGGGTCCGGGCGAACCAGGAGATACTCTCCCCAACGCTCCAATTTTTCTCCTTTCGAACAATCAATGACCTGATAATCTTTCCAGCCATCTGCTAACCACATACAATCTCCAGCCTTTCCGGGCGTCTCACATTTTGATTCGGATATGCCCTTTTCTTCTATAAACTTTCATGTCCGCCACAGCGGACACCACCATCATGTGAAGTCGATTGCTCCGTACTTACGCATTCCCGCAATCACGTTTATTATACAGAACCTTCTCCAGACTCGTCAAGTTTTTCAAAAATTGTAATAATTTATTCGTCTTTTTTTATTGAATAATTATCCATCTCTTGTTAAAATGGAACTTAGTTATACTCAGGACTGAAAAAGGAGAAGCTGTATGAGAAAGAAAAACTTTGCCATTCTTGGACTTGCAGCGGTCATGACTCTCGGTACCGCAGGTATCACCGCAATGGCTGCAGAGGGGTGGGTTCAGGAAGCAAATGGCTGGGCATATTATAATGCTTCCGGCAGCCGTGTTTACAATGAATGGCGTAAAGGTGCTGACGGTTACTGGAGATATGTTGACAGCAATGGCTATATGGCTGTTAATAAATGGGTCGACAACGAAGACTACTATGTGGATCAAAGCGGAATCATGGCTGCAAGTACCTGGCTGCAGACCACGGACGGCAGCGGCAATATTTCCTACTACTATTTTAATTCCATCGGTAAAGCGGTAAAGGATAAATGGGAAAAAATCAATAACAACTGGTATTTCTTTGAAAGCGACGGAACCATGCAGACCGGATGGGTCGACGATGATATGTATTACTGCGGTGCCGACGGCGTCATGCTGACCGGATGGCAGAAACTGCTTCCTCCGGAAGATTATCAAGATGATGACGATTACTCCGGACCATACGAGTCAAGTGAAGACGGCATGTACTGGTATTATTTCAACAGCAGCGGCAAAAAAGTAGTCCCGGATGATGACGGTGACAATATCAAACAGAAAAAGATCAATGGAGTTTACTACTGTCTGCGTGAAGACGGCGCAATGCAGACCGGATGGACCTGTATAACCGGTGATGATTCCGACAATATCGAAGATTACCGCTTTGTTGATTCCAACGGTCAGGTTCGCACCGGATGGTACTCCGCTGAACCGCCGGAAGAGCTGATGACCAAATATGACCACGACGTAGAATGGTTCTATTTTAATACAAAAGGAGTTCCTCAGGTTGGTCCGGCAAAAGGTTCTGCTACCACTAAGGATCTCAAGCGCATCAACGGCAACACTTATCTGTTTGATGAGAATGGTGTTCCGGTATATGGCATCCAAAAGGTTTATACCAATGAAGATGACGGTGAATACACTGCATACTATTTCGGCACACGCAGCCAGAGCTGCATGATGAAGGGCAAATACACATTGGAAGACGGAAATGAAACCCGCCCTTACTATTTCACTTCTACCGGCCGCGGCTATACCGGTGTCTATGACAATTATCTGTATTATATGGGTAAACTGCAGAAGGCAGCTTCCGGAAGCAAATACGAAGTATTTACCATCTGGAGCGGCAACAGCTGCAAGAATTATGTTGTGAATACTTCCGGCAAGATTGCAAAGAACACCACCGTCAAAGACAGTGATGACGTAAAATACAAGACAAATGCCAACGGAATTCTTCTTCTTGAAGATGGGGAAGAAGTCGATGGCAACACATATTCAAGCCCGGAAGAACCGGATTGGGATTTTGACGATTAAGAAAAACGGCAGCCGCACGAATTTCCTCGTGTGACTGCCGCTTTTTATATTTCTATTTACACTCCAGCATAAATATATCGCCGCCATTGCCAAGCTGCAAATACGTTCCTGACTGCAGAAGTACTGCCTGTCCTTTCGGGAGCTGACCTCCCTGCAGGTTAAAGGTACCCAAACTGGACTGATCCGTTACACGGAATGCATTTCCATCAAACTCCACGATCAAATGCAGACGAGAGGTCTGTGTGCCTTTCACAACAACATTGCATTGTGCCGGATCACGGCCTATTTTCAGGACTTCGCCACGTTCAATCGGAATATTCGCACCGGTAAATTCACCCTGAATTCCAACCAAATATCCTTTCTTCGATTCCATAGCAATCATGCCTGCACTGGCATTCTGAGCAATCGGTGCCTGATAATTACCGATATCTCCCAGTCCTTCCGGAGACGGAACTGCCTGCGTATCTTCACGCGGAATGCCAAGGCGTTCTTCCTTCAGCCATAAATACAGTTCTGCCATCGTTGCCTTGATATATGGCGTCACAAACAACATACCGATACCACAGGTGATGATTCCCAACAATGCCCATCCGACAAACGACAGTTCCAGAATAAAGGTATTCATCTTATTGCCGTCCATCATACGCTTACTCATCTGGAAAATTTCTTTCCGGCTCTTCTCCGGGAATTCCGATGCCAGATAATATACCATATAAAGTTCATATCGTTTGATGATACACATAATCGGAACCAACTGCCACAGCCAGTAAAAAATCGTAATTCCTGCAATCGTACCCATTTTCTGCATTCCGGAAAAGATTTCCCCCAGTCCGGCATCCGCACCATTCCTGGTACTTTTCACAAAATAGCTGCACACACCAGTACCGATTGCAGCTCCAAAAATCAATCCCATGATTGGTGCCGCGATCCATCCGATGATCGGAATCAGCGCCAACAGTCCAATCAGACCGGTGCCGAAGCTGACCACCAGACTGCTGACAATTCCCGTCAGAACTGCCATCCAGATATAATTTTTCAGCCCTGCCTTTGCACGGCTTTTCAGATCCGCTCTCGTCCACATATTTACTTTTTACCTCCAACCCTTTCCTTTTTCATTTGTCCGATTCTTAATCCCAGTCATCGTCATCATCATACTCATCAATGTAATAATACTCATAACTGTATTCGCCGGTTTCATCATCATAATAATCATCATCACCATAGATGCCGGATTTTACAGCAGAAATATAGTTGTCAATCTCATCCTGATCCAGATAAAGCTTACTCAGTTCGCGATTCACCTTAGCGACCCATTTTTCCAGCTTGGAAGCCCGTTTACTATAGGTTACGGACAACACATCGTCCTTATAATCCTCATACAGTTCATCTTTTACCTCGATGATGTAATCTGCATTGTTCTCCTGAACTGCAGCGCGCTGCTTCTGCAAAGCTGCTGCATCAAGAAGCGGAAGCCACAGATCACCGCCGCTCTGGTTGTTGACACGGTTCTCATCATTCTTATACCACTGGCGTCCTTCCTCATCATAACGAATGGTAATACTTCCCTCGGTCTCCAGGGTATTGCGGCGAATGGCTCCACTTGTCTCTGCAAAATAGGTGAATCCATCTGCAGAAAATGTACCTGTCTTCATAGCACCATTCTCATCCAGATAGAAAATATTGTTGCCGATCTTAACAAATCCTGTCTGCATGGCATTGCCATTGGACGGGTTCAAGTAGTACCATACATTATCCACAAACTGCCATCCGGATGTCTGTGCACCGGTTGCCGGATCAAAATAATACCAGCTTCCGTCAAACTTTGCCCAACCGGTTATCATGTATGCCTGCTGGTTGAAACCATAATTCACGCCGTCAATGCTCATGATTTGATCTCTTGCATAGCTGCCGCTGTCATTCTGATACCAGTATCCTGTTTCATCCTGTGCCCATGTTCCCGCATATGCCGGTACTGCCATAACTGCTGCCATGATCACTGCTGCTAACATTGCTTTCGTTCTCTTTTTCATATCGCTCATTCTCCTTATCCGCCCGCATCGGGCTGCTTTCTTAATTTAAACTGCCATTCAAGTTTATCAGAAACCCGAACGTTTCATGCTTACGCACAACGAACTTCCTCTGCATCTAATTCAGCATATCAAATGCAGAATTTCGGTTCGGATCTTCCTGCTGCTGCTGTGCCGCAGCCGCTGCTGCCGCTGCCTCTGCCTGGCGTTGTGCCTCCGCAGCCGCTTCCGCCTGACGCTGCGCCTCTGCCGCTGCCGCTGCTTCTGCCTGGCGTTTGGCCTCTGCTTCTGCTGCTGCCGCTGCCTCTGCTGCACGCCGTTCTGCAGCAGCCGCTTCTTCCTCTGCTGATTTCGTCTGTTTGGTCTCCTGTGCCTTTGTCTGCTGTTTTGCCGGGTCTTTGCCCTTACTGATCACGATATCCACAGAATCACCTTTTTTGACTTCCACATCCTGTGCGATACTCTGGGAAATGATCTTTCCCGACGGTACGGAATCGCTGTACTGCTCTGTCACATTTCCAATCTTCAGACCAAGACCTTCCATCTCTGCCCTTGCCTCATCCAAAGTCATAAGACCAACGTTCTTCATATAAACACGTTCCGGACCCTTGCTGACATGGACTGTCACATACGATCCTTTATTGACCTCGGTATCCGGTGCCGGCTCCTGGCTAAGTACCATACCTTCCGGCTGGTCGCTGAACTCTTCCACCAGGTTAAGCTTCAATCCTGCCTCTTCCAAAGCTGCCTCCAAATCTGCCATCATCATACCGGACAGATCTGCCATGACCACTTGTTCGCTGGCATCCCCATCCTGATTTTCCGTATTCATACAAACAGTGATGGTGATTTCCTGGCTGAGAGCAATGTTGGATCCCTGCTCTTCACTGATGTTCAAAACCGAATTATAGACACCAGGTTCCATACTTTCTTCTATTATAATGTTGGTAAACCCTGCTTCCTTTAAGAGCGCTTCTGCTTCCTCTCTCTGAACACCCCGGACAGATGGAATCATTCCCTTTTCTTCACCTTTACTGATCCATACCACCACGGTAGTGTTCTTTTCAACCGGCGTATTTTCTTTAATTTCCTGATAAGAAATCATATTCAGCGGAATTTCATTGGAATATACCATCTTATCTCTGGACATTCCCAGTTCTTCTTCTGCTAAAACCGTTTCTGCTGTATCTGCATCCTGATTGATCACATTCGGAACTCGAACCATATTCTTTTCCAGGTGACTGGATGATGTATTGATCCGGAATTTGATCACTCCGGTCATCATCAGAACAATGGCTGCCGCAACGCCGAGAATTCCCACACCTGCCAACGCCAAAAACCATTTTGGAATCGATTTTACTGCTTCTTTATCTTTCGTAATCTCGCGTTCCTTTACCTCTGCCGCCATCAGTTCCTGAGAAAACTCTTCCATGGTCTGCGTGCGGTCCTGAATCTTGACATTCAGCGCATTCATCAATGCCGTTTCCGTCGGTTTTGCCAACTTGATTCCCATTTTGGACGGACGTTTTACCTCATCCTTGACACTTCGTTCCATAGCATCTTCTGGGGTAACACCAGTCAGCATTTTATAAAAGGTTGCTGCCAGCGCATAGACATCTGTCCAGCTTCCCTGGTCTCCGCGGCTCCGATACTGTTCCTCCGGTGCATAACCGGGTTTGATGATAACAGACAAGCTTTTGCTGTGCTTAGTAGTCGCATAGCGTGCCGCACCAAAATCCAGCAGTTTGACCTGCAGTGCATCTGGTTCATCAGGATTCAGCACATAAATATTATCCGGAGCAATATCACGATGCAGAATTCCGGTCTTATGTACCGCCTCCATCGCAGAAGCAATCTGCAGCACCACCGGCAATGCCTGCTCCGGTGTCATTTTTCCCTTCTCTGTAAGGTACTGTTTCAAAGACATCCCTTCCAAAAACTCCATTACAATATAGGAAGTTCCGTTTTCCTCAAAACAATCATAAATCTGGACAATTCCCGGAACGGATTCAAATTTTGCAAGGCGTTTTGCCTCTTCCATCGTCTTGACCAGACCTTCCTTGTACTGTTCCTCTCTCTCTCCGGAATAAACCGTAACCTGAAGCTGCGTCGGCATTCGAGTAGCAAATTCACTCGGCAGATACTCCTTGATCGCCACTTTGCGCGACATCACGTAGTCCCAGCCTATGTAAGTGATACCAAAACCACCAAATCCCAGTGCCACACCTACAATATATCTCTGCTGCAGCACTGAACCCGGAGGAATATGATAAGACTGTTTCGGCGGTGTGCCGAAAGCATAACCGCAGTGAGGGCACACTTCGAAACGGTCATCATATTCCTTCATACATCCCATACACAATCTGTTCATAGCATTCCTCGTTCAGCCTTACTTTTCTTCTTTTGTCAGATCTTCCCATGCGAATTCTTTGGTACAGCACGGAATGATCATCATATCCACTTTTCCCAGTGAAATCACATCGTATGGTTTTAATACTACATTATCCAACACGACCTCATCGTTGATATAGAATAATTCTCTCGAATCGCCCGGCTGAGCGATGAACATTCTCTCACGCGGCTCGTAAATGATCACAGCATGACGATCTCTGGATACAGAATTTTCCCCTTCCAGGCATACATCCATGGCGGAACTGCGGCCTATGAAGTTTCGCCCACTCTTCAAATTGAAACTCTGACCAAAATATTTTCCCTTTGTACATACCAGCCATCCTACAACCGGCTCCTGAAGAACCGGCTGCGAAATCTTCTGGCTATAGTAACTGATTGTACGATTATCATCCTCCGGTTCCAGACTGTAATTCTGCGCATGCTGCATGGCATCTGCAAACGATACCGGCTCCGGCACCACACTCTTTTGCGTCATCGGTTCACTGTAGCTTGCAACAGTCACCGGCTCTGAAGAAACTGATGCTTCTGACGACATTGCCATGGTCACGTCATTCGAGCCGCCGGACGGAAGTGACACGGTCACACTATCCTGAGACGGTGAACTGCCTGCACAGAACGGACAAGACGCAAATTTATCTCCATCATAAAAATGTCCTTTATTGCATTTTAATAAATTCATAGAAAACTCCTCCCTTTCGCTTTTTCTTATTATAACATAAACACACGCGCTGCGCATTGTCACCTGCACAACATTGTGAATATATTTCTAAAATTTTCTTTATTCTGCGCCAAGACTGATCACCAGTTTGATTTTCGTCCCCTTTGACACCTCGTCTCCCGGTTCCTCACTCTGACTGATAACATAGCCTTCCGAAACGCTGTCGCTGTACTCTTCGGAAATTTTACCGACTTTCAAATCTGCTGCCTCAATCGCCGCTTTTGCTGAAGAACGCGACATTCCGCACACATCCGGAACCGTTACCTGTTTCGCGGTTGTCTTCTTGCCGGATGCCAGAACGATCTGTGAACCATCTGCCGAGTTCTGCACCTGACCGACACCTGCGTACTGCATCGTTTCCTGCGCGTCAGATTCTTCCTGCTGTTTCGCCTCTGCCTCTGCCGCTTCTTTTGCCTGTCGGACGGCGGCTTCTTCCGCCTCTCTTTGCTGTGCCTCCAAAAGTTCCTGTTCCGCCTGTCGTCTGACCGCTTCTGCTGCAGCCTCTTCTTCTGCCTTCCGCTTCGCTTCTTCCTCAGCCAACGCCTGCTGCTTTTCCTGCTCCTGGGCAATTGCTGCCTCATCTCGTTCTTCCCTTACCTGTTCCGGATCCTTACCACGACTAACCACCAGATTAACTATATCATTCTTATGGACCTCCGTATTCGGTGCAACACTCTGCGAGATGACATTTCCTTTCGGAACCGTATCGCTGTAAGCAAGTTCAACAGAACCAACTTCCAGCCCCAACTCTGTAATCCTGGTACGCGCCTGATATTCTGTCATATCTCTTACATATTCCATATAAATTTTTTCCGGTCCCTTGCTCACATAAATCGTCACATAAGACGATTCATTCGCCTCAAATCCAGCTATAGGAATCTGACGGACTACCGTACCTTCCGGTTCCTTACTGAACGTTTCCGCCACAATGACTTGAAGTCCCTGCTCTGTCAAACGTTCCTGTGCTTCTTCGGATGTCAAAGCGACGACATCCGGGACTTCCAGAACCCTGGTTCCAACCTGAGACAAACTGTCTTCATTGACACAAACAACCAGCACTACTTCTTCCGCCAGAGCGACCGATTCCCCCGGCTCCTGATTCGCGGAAAGTACTGTCCCATACATGCCAGGCTCCTGACTTTCCTCAATCCGATAATTAGAAAAACCTGCTGCATCCAGCAATATTTGTGCTTCTTCCTGCGTCAGTCCTTTTACAGGCGGAAACATTCCTTTTTCCGCACCTTTGCTGACCCATACAAGAAGCGGTGCATGTTTTGCCAAAGTCGCATTGTCCTTGACCGCCTGATAGCAAATCCGGTCTTCCGGAATTTCATTCGAATAGATCGCCCGGTCACGAACCATTTCCAACCCTGCAAATTTCAAGGTCCATTCTGCTTCTGCGGCTTCTTTATTGACCACATTCGGCACACGCACTACATTAGCTTCAAGCTGACTGTCTTCCGTTTTCAAATCTGGTTTCCAAATGCCTGTTCCGATCAGAATCGCCGTGATAACTGCAGCCGCTATACCGGCACCGACAGCTGCAAGAACCGGTTTCGGTACTTTCCCAAAATCTGTCTTTTCTTTGGTAACATGATTGGCCTCTACTTCATCACCCATCAGCTCATCCATAAATTCCATCATAGATGCTGTCCGATCCTCGATGCGGATATTGAGTGCATTCATCAATGCTGTCTCCACAGATTTTGGAATCCGGCATCCCAATTTCGACGGCTTTTTCAGTTCGTCTTTGGTGCTGCGTTCCATGGCATCTTCGGGGGTAATTCCGGTCAGCATTTTATAAAAGGTCGCAGCCAGTGCATAGACATCCGTCCAAGGTCCCTGATCTCCTCGGCTTCGGTATTGCTCCACCGGCGCATATCCCGGCTTAATAATGACCGACAAACTTTTGCTCTGTTTTGACGCTGCATAACGTGCTGCTCCAAAATCCAGAAGTTTCACTTGTAAAGCATCCGGATTTTCCGGATTCAGTACATAGATGTTGTCCGGTGCGATATCACGATGCAGGATTCCTTTTAGATGAACGGAATCCATCGCGTCTGCAATTTGTACAACAATTGGAAGTGCCTGTTCCACCTCCATAGGACCATGTGTCTCAAGATAAGCTTTTAATGTAATTCCTTCCAGATATTCCATCACAATATAGGAAGTACCGTTTTCTTCAAAACAATCATAAATTTGAACGATTCCGGAAATATTTTCAACCTTTGCCAGACGTTTTGCCTCATCCAGCATTTTCTTCATTCCTTCCCGAAATTGCTCCTCTCGATCTCCTGAATACACCGTTACCTGCGTCTGGGTCGGCATCCGAGTTGCAAACTCACTTGGCAGATATTCTTTGATTGCTACACGGCGGCTCATCACATAATCCCAACCGATATACGTCACGCCGAACCCACCGAATCCCAGAACCTTTCCTGCGATATAACGATTGTTCAGAACGGTTCCCGGTGCCATATGATAAGATTGTCCTGCCGGTGTATTAAATACATATCCACAATGAGGGCAGACCGCAAAGCGATCGTCATACTCCCTCATACATCCCATGCATAATCGATTCATCGTATTCTCTGCCTCTATCGTTACGCTCCAGGTCCGCTGACAATTTGTGCACCGCCGGAGTTCTTCTCTGTCTCTTCTCCATTCGTCGTTGTTGTCTGAGAAGCATTCGAGTCAAGTTTGATATCCGGTCCGGATGCTGCCGTTGGCACCTGGGTTGCTGCCGCCGAACCACTGGTTGGCTTTGTCCCTACTTCAATGGCATCGTCTTTTCCATCTGCTTTTTTCGTTTCCGGCGGCATCATGGTCACACTTTCTGCTGCTGCCGAAGAACTTTCTGGTTCCTTGTCCGTCGTTCCCGCTTCTGTTGACGCTTCGCTTTTATCTTCTGCAGTCGGTACTTCGGTCGGCACTGCTGCCGTGGTCTGCTTCGCTGCCTCCGCAGTCTGTGCCTTCGTTATGGCCGGCTTTGTCGTTTTTGCAGGCTCCGCCTTAGTTTCTGCTTTCTCCACCGGCTTTGCACCCTTACTGATCACAAGATTGACTGCCGTTCCTTTCTCCGCCAACTGACCTGCATTTACACTCTGTGAAATAACCTTGCCTGCAGCAATTGACTCACTGTATTCTTCACTGATCGCCCCTGCCTTCAGTCCCACAGTCTCCAGTGCATTCACCGCATCCGCTCTGACCATCAATTCTACATTGGTGACAACCACTTGTTCTTTTCCTTTGCTGACAGTCACTTCCACATAACTTTCCGTGGTCCTGGATCCTGCTTCCGGATTCTGGCTGATGATCTCTCCCTCCGGTCGGTCACTGTATTCCTCATGCGGCTGTAAAACCAACTGCTTTTCTTCAATCTGTTTCAGCAAATCTTCTGCCACCTCCACATTGATTCCGGTCAGTTCAGGAATCGTCACCTCGATTTCCTCTGGCTGTAATTCCCGTCTGCTGACGGTCAGTACAATCTTTGCGTCAAGTGCAGCGACGTTATCTTCTTTTTTCTGAGCTGCTGCACTTAATTTGCCGCCCAGCAGCTGGTCAATCACGCTGACAAGTTCTTTCGGTTTCTCAGCCCCTTCTTCCTCGACTGTGACAGATAAAACTGTACCGTATTTCAACTGACTGTCCGGATCTTCTTCAATAGAGATGTGACTGAATCCGGTCTCGGCAAGCTGCTTTTTTGCCTCTTCCTCATCCAGACCTTTTACCAGCGGTACTTCTGCCTTTTCCTTTCCCTTACTGATGCGGACTACGACAGTGTCTCCCTTTTTCAGAACTGAGCTTTGCAGTGGAAACTGAAGAGACACTTTATTTGCCTCTATCTCATCCGAATAATCCATCTGCTCCTGTTCCATGTTCAGCCCCATAGACCGGAGTATAGATTCCACCTCATCCACATCCCGCCCGACCAGATTCGGAAGGCGGACTTCATCGTGAGCCAGTTCTCCTGATCCGGATTCCAGACGGATTCTCCGCACACCAATGATGGTAATCACCAAAGCCAGCAGTGCTATCATCCCTGCTGCTGCCCATGCCCATTTCGGCAGAGCAAGCGAATGTTTCGCGTCGCGGCGTTTTGCCCGTTTTACTGCGATCGGCGTAGAAGCAGAAACGGAAGAAGGCGATGCTGCCCCATATGTCGGCATTCCATCCTCACCTTCCAGCTCGCAAAGAAAACGCTGCAGATGTTCGATGTCATAAGACAGTGCATGATTCAATGCTTTCAGTTCACAATTTTTCAGCTGAAAACGATTTTTATTCAGCTCCTGCTCCAGTTTCTCCGCATCCTCCGTCTCTTTTCCGGTAATCATCTGGCAGAACATCACTGCAAGCCGGAAAACATCGACAGCAGCATTTGCATTTCGATAATGAACAACTCCCGGTTCCCCGCTGATATAGCGCCAGGGGCCAAAATCTTTTAATACCAGCCTGCCATCTCCAGTCATCCAGAAGGTATCCAGATCCTCCATGCCGTGAAGCATACCGGACTGATGGCATTTTTCCGTAATGCGAATTGCTTCTTTCAGAATCTCAACTGCATCCCGGATGGTAATCGCCCGTCCCGCCAGCCACTCCCGCAGCGTTTGATAATTCCGGTGCTCCATCACCGCATAGGCTGTTTTATTTTCCGCAAAGCAGGCGTGATAGGTAATAATATCCTCTTCTTTATAAAAACGGATCAGTTCCCGGCTCTGGAAATAAAAAAGATTCAATCCTTCCTGATAAACATCTGCTTTCGATTCATACACACTCAATTCCTGATTCGCCGAACGAGCCGCGCAGTATTTCGGAAAATATTCCTGAACAATGATTCTGCGGTCAAACAACGCGTCCCATCCATTATAAAAAATATCTGTATCTCTGGAACGAATGACGGTCCCCACAATATAGCGCCCCTGCAGAATAGTTCCCGGCGGCAGAGCCATGGTTCCTCCCTGTGTTATGCCATGCAGATATCCGCAATGAGGACATCGGTCTTCATATTGATCCAGATATTCACTCATACAATTCAGACAGCGCCTCATATCTATTTCTCTCCATATTCCATGGTCAGACTGTCGAGCATTTTTGCCACATCGCTGAACTCGTCATTATTTTTTACATAGGTTTTCATCATGTTCTTATTCAACGACAAACCATTGCCGCTCTGCAGGTTAAATACATCCTGTGCATTTTCTCCCATCAGATAATAGACCATACTGTCTGCTGCAGTCTTCGCGTCACCTTCCAGTCCTCCATCGATACTCCACATATAGGTAAACTGCCCGCGAATCTTACCCGATTTCTGAAGATCCGACATCACCATCATCTTGTAAATCCCTCCCAGACTCGCGCGAACTGCCTCATAATCATCCGTATTTCCAAGATAATAAGCCGTCTGACGCTGCAGGAATGGCTCGTAACCCTTGCCGTCTGTTTCTTTCAGCACTTTTCCGTCATCACCAAATGCCTCACGGTACATGTCCAGATTTTCCATGCTGACGCTGCAGCTGATTTCTCCATTTTCATCTGTCAGCTGATCCAAACTGGTCACATGTTCCGGAATCTGATCCTCCGGAATCATATGTGTATTCACGTATAATACAGGTACCCGGAATGATAATGGAATCTGTTTTTTCTCCGCAGCAAAATAATCCTGGAATTCTTTCGTTCCGACAAAATAGTATGCATCCGGATCTAACGTCTCATAAGTCGTTTCCAGCACCCCTAACTTAGACCAGATACCCTCATCCGACGCTGTCACATGACCTGTCTCGAACACCGAAGGAAGGGTTCCCGCCGCTGCATCTTTTGCCAACTGGATCTTATATTCTTCCGGCGTTCCTGCAATTTCATTGGTCACAGAGACTCTGGTAAATCTGCTGCAGTACTCATCCAGCATTCTTTCCATCATCTCTTCTGAAGAAACCAAACTCATATGCTTTGCACCATTTTCATCACTTCCCAGAGCACCTGCTTCCTGAATCTCCAATTCCCGCACTCCATTGACATCCGGAATTTCCACCGAAATCTGAGCTTCCACATTATACAAAGCTCCCTGTTTGCTGGAATAGACACTCCAACATCCTGCGCCCGCTCCTGCAAGCACAAGGCAGATGCCTGCAATTCCAAATCCACGGATCATCTTTCTGCGTTTTAATTCAGAATCCACACTCAGCACTTTCGTCTTATTTTGAATCGCCTCCCGGAACTGATCTACATTTTGAAAACGCAGTTCCTGATTCAGCGCCATGGCACGCATAATGCTGTCATTCAGATACTGCGGTATCTCCGGCACCAGAACCATCGGCTGTTCCAGATGATCTTCCACCATACGGTTGACTGACTCATCCGGCATTTTACCGGTAACTGAACGATATAAAACTGCTCCCACCGCATAAATATCGGTCCATGGACCTTGTTTACTCTTGCTGCGGTACTGCTCCGGCGGTGCATAACCCGGTTTTAAAATAATGGACAACGTTTTCTCTTCCTCACCGGTAGAAAATCTGGCCGCACCAAAGTCAATCAGTTTTACTTTAAAATTATTGGAGCCCGGTTCTACCGGAACCATAAAAATATTGTCCGGGCTGACATCTCGATGAATGATGCCTACCTTATGAATTTCTTTCAGCGCATCCAGCACAGAAACCACAACGGATACAGCAATCTGCGGCGATACGCGGCCGCCTGCAGCCGCCAGATACTGCTTATAGGAAAGTCCTTCCAAAAATTCCATTGCAATATAGGCCGTATTATTTTCCTCAAAAAATTCGTATACATTGACGATATTCGGATGCGTATTGAACCGCGCCATATTTCTCGCCTCTGCCAGAAAGCGGACTTTGCCGTTCTGGAACTCGTTGGCGCGGTTTCCTGAATAAATGATCACATGCTTCTCACCCGGCACACGATTTACGATTCCATTCGGGTAAAACTCCTTGATCGCCACCTTTTTTTCCAAAACCTGATCCCATGCACGGTAGGTAATACCAAAGCCTCCGAAACCAACTGTGGTTCCGATGACATAACGATTTTTGAGAACGGTTCCGGGATAAAGGTGATAAGCCTCTTTCGGAGGAGTTCCCGGAATAAATCCACAATGCGGACATACCCCGTATTTTTCATCAAATGTATTCATGCAGTTTAAGCAAAGCATATTCTGGTATCCTCCCACTATCCCTGATAGTTCAGCAAAATCGCTGTTGTGTTATCCTGACCGCGAATGCCGTAGCGCAGTGCCATAGCAGTCATGCGATCCGCTGCAATATTCATATCCAGATCATTGTCCCGCACCATCGCGAAAACCTGACTTTCATTCAAACTCTTGTAAATGCCGTCGCTGCAGATCATAATAATATCACCGGCCTGCAGTTCAATCGGATTCACATTTACATCGATGTATTTAACATGATTCATTCCGATGAAACTGATCAGCGCCTCTGCTTTCGGCGTTTTTTCTTCTTTTCTATAAAATGCCTGATCGATCAGCCCTGCTTCCAACTGCATTTGAAGCTGCAGGCGGTAATTGTGCTCCCGATTGACAGACACGATCTCACCGCCGCGAATCAGATAAATCTTACTGTCACCAACGGAAACCCAGTACATCTGACTGCCGCTGCAATAGACTGCCACCAGTGTAGTTCCTGCATGCAGCGGTTTGCCGTCCTGACCATTCAAGGCACAAACTGCCTGATCCATATGCTGTACAGTACGTTTAAAAAAGTCCGGCACATACTCCAGATTTCTGGTATTTTTAAAGTCCTGTACCATCTGCTCTACAGCAGTGCGGCTTGCCCGTTCTCCGCCTTCGAGACCGCCCATCCCATCACAAACGATAGCCAGAACATCATCCGATCCCGTATAAATATAGCCGTAATCCTGCTGATAGTTTCTGGTCCCTATGATGCTGCTTGCCCCGATTTCAAACCTGGGGTTCACCTCCCGCCGTTCTTCAACGATATTCATATCTAACTCCTAACTCGACCACACATGCGCTGCCGGACATAAGAAATCTTGCCGGAGGTTTCACATTGTAGTCGATGCCTTTCTTCAATCGCTGGCCTTTATAATAAACGCCATTGGCAGAAACATCTCGAATACAGAAACGATCATATGCCTCCAGATAAGTAATCATACAATGAATCCGGCTGATGCTTTCCGGATAACGCACACGCAGATTGGCCTCTGCTTCGGATCTGCCAAATTTCAAAGTCTGATTCGTCGGTAAGATCCAACTGCGCCCTTTTTCCTGACCTTCAATGACCGCTGCATACGGAATCGCAACTTTCCGACGCTGAGCCTGGCGCATCTGTTCCTGCTGTCTTTTCTGTTCTTGTTCCTGACGCATCTGTTCTCTCTGAAGCTTTAGCTGCTGCTGAATGAGTTGGCGCTGCTGCTGTTGCTGCAATCGAATCTGCTGCTCTGCCAGTCTCTGCTGTTCTTGTGCCCGACGCGCCTGCTCCTGTGCCCGACGCGCCTGCTCCTGTGCATGACGCATCTGCTCCTGTGTCTGACACATCTGCTCCTGACGCCTTTGCTGCTCCTTAGCCTGTGCCGACCTGTCCACACTGGTCGCCTCCGCAATCTCTGCAATAAACTGCTGCATCGTTCTGGTTCTCTGATTCACATTCAGGATCAACGCCCGGTCAACCGCGTCCGACAAGGCGTCATTGACCCCGATATTCAAATGTTTCAGCGGAACATATTCCTGACCGGAAAGCCGGTCCATGGCCGACGGAATATTTCTTCCGGTCAGGGCATAATAATAGGTTCCTGCCAGAGAATATACATCTGTAAAGCTTCCCTGTACCATCTGAGAAGAGAACTGCTCCGGCGGAGCAAATTTCGGTTTCAGAACCACAGACAGTCCCGCTTTTGCACCTGTCTCTGTTTGCTTGGCACTTCCAAAATCAATGACTTTAACTTTTTCATCCCGTGTAATATAAATATTCTCCGGGCTGATATCACGATGGATGATCTTTGTTTTTGTGTGAATGACATCCATAGACACTGCAACCTGCAAAATGACATTCGTGATCATCTCTACCGGAAGCCGTCCCGGTGACGCCTTGACGATCTGCCGCAGATCTGCACCGTCCAAAAATTCCATAACAAAATAAGCTGTATTATATTCCTGAAACGTATCTGTAATATCTACCACAGAGGGAATCTGTTCCAATTTGCTTAAAATCTGTGCTTCTTCCAGAAAACGCCGAAGCCCTGCTTTATATGGCAGCTCACATTCGCCGGACACCAGTTCCAGCCTCAGATCGTCTTCCCGGCGTCTGCACATTCCATTTGGTGCATATTCCTTCACGCAGCATACGATCTTGCGTTTCAGATCATACGCCTTATATGTAATTCCAAATCCGCCCTCTCCCAGAAGTCTTCCCAGATAATATCGCTGCTTCAAAACCAGCCCTACCGGCAGTGCCTTCTGACTCCGGGGTTTGTCGTACTGCAGTTGATAGCCACATCGGTTGCAGCTGGCATTTTGGTAACTCTGTTCAAAACAATTCGGACAAAGATCCATATTGTCACCACCTAATCGTTATGCGGATAGAACCGGCTTCTATGGTACTGCCGGAATCCAACCTTCTCTTGCTGCCTATCCGAATTCCATTGACCGCCGTTCCATTGGTAGACTGAAGATCCATAATATAAATCTGCTCTCCGTCCCGCTCCAGGCAAAAATGCTGACGTGACATTTCCCCATCTTCGATACAGATATCACAAATGGAAGAGCGTCCCACGATCAGACTGCTTCCCAGCTTCCACACCGCTGACTGTGGTCTCATGCCGTTTTTAGAAATCAAAACCTGCAGATTCTTCATCTGCGTTTCCGGCATGACCACATGCTGACTGAAGTCCTGACGATTCAGCAAAACCTGCTTTGGACCATGACCTGCCGCTGAAGATTCCGGTTCCTTTTCCTCAGGCTCTTTCTTTTTGCGGCTCATAACAATCACCACAATGAGCAATGCCACAACCGCAGCAAAAATCAAGAACAATACGCCTGTATAATCAAATGATCTGGTATTTTTATACGGTTCCTCCACAACAGGCGCATCGTCTACCGAAATAGAAACCAGACCTGCTGTCTGCTCTGTCCCTTCCACACTGCTGCTTCCCACAACCGGATTCTCCTCCATGGAAATATCCGTGATATGAGCCAGATTCAATTCATAGGTTCCGTTTTTCACCGGCTCTGCCAGCGACAGATTTACCACAGAACTATTTCCTTTATCATAAGAGATTCCGGTTACTGCTACCGGTTTCCCCTCAAAAGTCAACTGATAATTGGCAGAACCATCCAGTCCCTTTAACGGCTCACTGAATTCGAGACGGATCTGCTGAGCTCCGATGCAGGTTCCCTGCACCAGATATGGATTTTCCTCGTCCGGAATCCAGTGATCACTCATGACTTCTTTTTTCAAAACAGTGTTGTCAGAAAATTTGAGACTGAAGCTTTCGGTCTGATAAGTAACCAGATTAGATGCCGCGCGATATTCTGCGCGGATATCATCCTGCAAAGATGCCTGCAGTCCAAGCAGCATATCTGCTCCTTCATCCGGAGTAAACACCACAATATCTCCGCCGGACGTTCTTGCAAATTCACCAAAACTGTTGATGTATTCTTTCTTGGTATCACGAATGCCAAATGCGTAAGTCGGAAGCCCTTTATCCCGCAAATTCGTCTGCGCCTCCTGAGACTGCTTCTTGCCGAGGGCAAAGTCTTCACCGTCCGTCATAACCACCAGAACCTGTCTGGTAATCTGATTTTCCTTCATCTGCTCAGATACGGAGGCAACCTGATGAATCGCTTCAAAAAGCAGGGTTTCCTGATCGTGATTATCCAGCCCGGAAAGCACACGCGAAAGTTCCTCTGCATTTTGACTGCCGTCCGCTGCCAAAAGCACTTCATCTCCAAAAGTATAAAGAACCAGTTTATCTTCCGGCATCAAATGCTCCTGAAGTTTCATTACGCCGTCTTTCATTGCCGAAAAATAAGAATCCGGAATCGAACCGGATATATCCAGCAGGACATAATAATAAATGCCTTCTCTGCTGTCCGCAAACACTTCCGGTTCTCCCACCAATGTCAATTTTTCCTGTGCCAGATAACATTCCGCACCCCGCACCTCATCCGCCGTCACCCCGGCTGCATACATAACCAGTTCCGGCATATTTACATTGACTTGTTCAATCCGACGGTCTGCACAAACCGTCTCTGCCGTGTCTGGCTGCTGTGCATCAGTCTGAATTTGCTGCTGCGCCCACGCTGTATTCACACAAAGGCTTGTCATAAGTAATGAAACCGCTAATTTTCTTCCTCTTTTTCCCATACTCGTCCCTTCCTGCAAAATGGAATAAATTCAAAGGTGCTGCTGCCCATTGTAATCACATCTCCCATCTGCAGTTTCTCCGTCTTCGTCAGAAGACTTCCTTTAAAATATGTAAGCGCTCCCGTTG
This sequence comes from Brotaphodocola sp., assembly GCA_051877535.1. Classification (GTDB taxonomy): domain Bacteria; phylum Bacillota; class Clostridia; order Lachnospirales; family Lachnospiraceae; genus Brotaphodocola. The sequence goes on along the minus strand of JBJEIZ010000019.1, from coordinate 16,685 downwards.
ACGGCACCAGCGAAAACTGATTTCCTCTGTCATCGTAAACGATGGAGCAATGATTTTTCCTTGTTATAGCCGGATCATCCGCAATCTGAATATCCATTCCAAAGTCCCGTCCAATCCGATTAAATCCGTGATGCAGCCGATAATCTCTGCCTTTTTCCGGACCTTCCACACAAACCAGCCATCCCGTCACAAAATCATTTCCCTTTGCACCAGAATAAACTCCAACCGTTTTTACATCGTCATCCACACTACCGGACACCATTGCTTCCAGCGCAATGGTGCGGTCATCCTCATCTGGCATCTTTTTTTCCGGAGTCAGTGCCACCGTCTTGTCTCTGTCCAGCCAGCCGAACAGACCACTTCTTGCTTTTTGATGTTTTGCAGAAGATTCCTTACCGGTATCCTCTGGCATATCTTCCTGTATGGAAATTCCACAATGCGGGCAGGATGAAAATCTGACACCATCATAATAATGTCCCCGCGGACAGCGTATCACTGCCATACTCTGTTCCTCCTTAGTCCACCCATACTGCGATCGCAGAATAATTATCCATATTGACACCATGTCCGTTCTTTCGGACAATTGCTTCCATTTGATCTACCCAATCTTCCGGTGTCTTTGCTTTTTTCAGGCAATGGGTCATTTTCTTTTCATCAATCAGTTCCCAGAAACCATCCGTACAAAGCAAAAATGCCTGACGACCGGTACGCGGCTCTGATTCCGCAATCTGATATTTGGGAGAATCCCAATCAACCCCCAGCACACGCAGCAGACGGTTGCGGTCCGGATGATTTCGGATGTTTTTCTCTTTCAGCTGACCTGCCGCCACCAGCATCTGCGGTACACTGTGATCCAGCGTCCGTTTTATCAGCTTTCCATTCTGAAAATAATACAGGCGACTGTCACCGATATGTCCCCATCGAATCTGGTCTGCCTCCACATGCAAAAGGACCAGTGTGGTTTTCATATCCATCGCCGTCACATCTTCCTTCTGCTCAGTCAGGATTGCCCTCTGCGCTCTTTCAAATGCAGAGGCCATTCTTTCTTCCCCTACACCATGCTCTGCAAACTCGATCACGGTTTCTTCCACTGCGATTTCTGACGCACGTTCTCCCTTTCCATGTCCGCCAAGACCGTCTGCCAGAGCAAAACAGAAATTCTGCTCCACTTGATACATTCCAACATTATCTTCGTTATTTTCTCTGTCTCCGCGATTACTGAGCAGGTGATAAGATACCATACGCTTAACTTCCTTTCCAAACATTCATGTCCGTCGCCGCGGACGTCAATCTATATACGGAAATCAGGCTGCCTCAAAAGAAATGAAGCGCCTGATCTTCACGTACAATTCGCGAATATGCAGACAGTCTGCCGCCTTGCATATTCAGATATCTAACTTAATTCAAACGGAAGCCATTCTGTCTGCTGCTTCCCAGATAGATCACCGTACCGCGGGACAACTGTTTCGGCTGACCATTTTCCAACCGGGTTCCGTTCTCCAGATAAGTACCATTGCTGGAATAATCTGTTACCACATATTGATTGCTGCGTCCGTCAAAACGAACAGAACAATGCTTTCTGCTGACATCGGTTGCTAACTGGTCAAAGACGATATTTGCCTCCTGCGGAGAACGTCCAAACACCAGCTCTGCTCCATCTACCAGGTCAAAGGTTGCATCCCGATATGCACCTGCAACACCTACGATCACACCGCTGTTGGTCGGCATTGCTTTTTTACTGCCGCCGTCAGAAACCGGAGTCTCCACATACTTGCCGTAACGGATGGAGTTGGAGAATGCGATCAGCATAGAGAACACAAGTGCAACCAGACCAAATGTCGGAATAATATTCATCCATGCAGTATTAGGATTAAATCCGAATGCCTCATAAAATTTCTGATAATAAAGGAACGTAAATACCATATTTGCAATGATATAGATGATCCAAAGTACAGAAACGATCGCCAGCTTTCCGGTCAGCTTATACAGCAGCACGGAAATCAGACCGACAGAAGCAACCGTGATCGTCGTAGTACCAAAGAAAAAGATATACCATACCGGGCATTTTGCAATCTTCATCTGATAAATCTGACGTGCCACCGGAATAAACGGCATAAAATCACTGTTCAGCTTTGCCTTGCGCCCGGTGCACATGATCGCATAGCCCTGTACAAAATACGGCAGCAGTGTAAATACCAGACCTAATACAAAAAACAGAACACTCAGACTCTGTACTGCACCTGCCACATCCAAAAGCATTTCCTCATAATCAAATCCTAGAACTCCCATACCCATTTTCCTCCAAACTGTATCATTTATTAATCTTCTTTATCCCAGGTAAATGCTTCATCACAGCAAGGAATCAGCATCAGGCACACATCACCGATCTGCAGAACATCGTTCTTCTTCAACTGAACCGGAGATAATACCACCTCGCCATTCACATAGAATAACTCTCTGGACTCACCCGGCTGAGCGATAAAGATGTTTTTTCTCGGCTCATGGATGATCGTCGCGTGACGGTCACGGGACACGGTGTTCTCCCCTGCCAGACACACATCCATATCTGCGCCTCTTCCGATAAAGTTACGTCCGCTCTTCAGGCGGAAATCCTGTCCGTACATCTTTCCTTTGGTGCATACCAGCCAGCCTACAACCAGAGAAATCTGTGGGCTTTCTACCTTGCTGCTCTGATAAATGCTGATCGTTCTGGAATCATCCAGACTGCTCTGCGGCATGCTCATACCAACCATCGGCGTCGGAACCGTCACTGCAGGCTCCGGCTGAAAACTGTCCAAATCAACCGTAGCTGCCAGATTTGCACTGCTGTCAAATGCCACCGTACTGTTCTGGGACGCTGCTGATGCTCCTCCACTGCAATGCGGACAAGCAGCATAAGTATCGCTGTCATAGAAATGTCCATTGCTGCATTTTGTTAAATTCATATTGATACTCTCCTTTTTTCTTATTCCGACTTCAGACCCAAAAGTGCCCGAAGCAGTGTTGCAATTTTTTCCTGACTGAAAATATCCAAAACAGAAAATGAGTTGGCAGCCTCAGCCAGATTCAATGTCCCTGCGATCTCCAGTGTACCCGAATCTTCTGCATCCACATCAGCATCCTGTCCGGCAAGAATCACCCGATCTGCATCCTCCGGCGGAATCACTTTCATATCCATGGTCATGACCCATTTGCCATCCTGCAGTTCCATATTGATCACGGAATTCTCTCCGGAATTAGCCTCCGTAAAGTAAACCGTTGCCTTATTCCCCTTGATGTAAGTTTTCGTCACCTGAAAATCGACCTTGGGATACTCCATTTCACCATAAGCCTGACCAATTCCCTGCATCAGCGGCATCATATTGATCAAATCCTCTGCACTCACCGGAATATCGATGCCGGTCAGACCACCTGCCACTTTTATCAAAACATCCATTCCTGTGGTCATTGCCTTTACTGCCTTGGAATCCATACAATCCATCATGGCATCCACATCCATATCATTCACAGCATCTTCAAATGCTTCGATCGTCTCTTCCGGAAGCGGATCTTTTTTCATGCTCACAACCAAAGAACAGCCACTGCAAACTACCATGATCAAAACAAAAAAAAGTACGATCTTTTTTTTGACCATTGTCAACCCTCTCTTTCTAATTTTTTTTGAAAAAATTTAGAAATTCTTTAGACATTATAGCATACGGTGACATCATAAATCAATTTTTGTCATAAACTTTTTTAATAATTATACAGTTTTGTGCAATCTGCAAACCTACAGAATATGCCACTGGAAACTTTCTCCTGATGCATAGCAACAAAAAGGGCCTGCAGCACGGCAGATATTTCATCCGCCGCTTTGCAGACCCTGATACGTCCCTATCAATTCCGTATCCTTATGCCTCCGGCTTCTCAACCTGAACGATTGCAGCTTTCTGCATCGGAATACGGCAGTTCTTATTGTTGCCAAACTCCACGATCACGGTATCATCCGTCATGTCGATGATCACACCGTAAAAACCACTGGTAGTCAGAACACAGTCACCGATCGCAATACTTGCCATCAATGCCTCGTGTTTCTGTTTCTCTTTCTTCTGCGGACGAATAGCCATGAAATACATCAAAGCTACGAAGAAAAGAATGTAACCGATTAAAAATGTTGGGCTCATGCCACCTGAAGCTAATACCATAAATGTCCTCCTTCGGTCAGACGGACGCGCCTCGCCTTACGTCTGCCTGTTTTGTAATTAATCCTGAGGGCCTTCTGCCATCCTGCCCAGCTTCTCAGCCTTGTAGGATGCATAACGATGCTCCTCGATTGCGTCGCGAATCTCTTCCATCATTGTATTATAAAAATACAGATTATGCAAGACACATAATCTCATTCCCAGCATTTCCTTCGCCTTAAACAAATGACGGATATAGGCTCTGCTGTAGGAACGGCAAGCCGGACACTGACACCCTTCTTCGATCGGCCGCGGATCCAGCTCATATTTCTGATTCAGAAGATTCAGTTTTCCTTCATTCGTATAAACATGGCTGTGACGTCCGTTTCTGGACGGATAAACACAGTCAAAGAAATCCACACCGCGGTCTACTGCTTCCAGAATATTAGCCGGAGTACCAACTCCCATCAGGTAAGTTGGCTTGTTCTGGGGAAGATGCGGCACAGTCACATCCAGAATGTGATACATCTCCTCGTGAGATTCGCCTACCGCCAGACCTCCGACTGCATAACCATCTAAATTCATATCTGCGATAGTCTTCGCATGATGAATACGAATCTCGTCAATGACACCGCCCTGATTGATACCAAAAAGAAGCTGCTCTTTATTAATCGTATCCGGCAATGCGTTCAGTCTCGCCATTTCTTTCTGACACCGTTCCAGCCACCGGGTAGTCCGGTCCACAGAATTCTGAATATATTTGAACTCCGCATGACTTGGCGGACACTCATCGAATGCCATGGCAATCGTAGACGCCAGATTTGACTGTATCTGCATGCTCTCTTCCGGTCCCATGAAAATTTTCCGTCCATCAATGTGAGAATTAAAATATACGCCTTCTTCCTTGATCTTACGCAGACCGGCCAGTGAAAACACCTGGAATCCACCGGAATCCGTCAAAATCGGCTTATCCCAGTTCATGAACTTGTGAAGACCGCCGAACTGCTTGATCAGCTTATCCCCCGTCCGCACATGCAAATGGTAGGTGTTGGAAAGCTGTACCTGCGTTCCGATCTGACGCAGGTCATCGGTGGAAACCGCACCTTTGATGGCTGCCACCGTACCCACATTCATAAACACCGGAGTCTGGATGGTGCCATGCACAGTCTCGACTTTTGCCCGTTTTGCACGTCCATCCGTTGTGATCAGTTGATATCTCATAATTGCTCCGTTCTATTTCTTAATTCTCTCCGTTTTCAGACGCTTTACGTTTTGCCGCTCTCTTCTGTTTTGCCAGAGTCAGAACATACCACAGACCGCCGGTCACGCATACGGAAGAATACGTACCGCATACAATACCTACCATCAGAGGCAGTGCAAATTCACGAATAGAAGAAACGCCTAAAAGGAACAGCACAAATACCATGACAAACGTGGTCAGAGAAGTATTGATGCTTCGCGTAAAGCTCTGCGTGATACTCATATTTACCACATCTTCCAATGTCTGACTCGCTGTCTTCAGTGACAGGTTCTCACGGATACGGTCAAAAATAACGATGGTCGCGTTGATGGAATAACCTACAATGGTCAGCATACATGCGATGAACGTAGAACCCACGGACCATTTTGCCACAGAATAGAAGGTAATAACCACCAGTACATCATGTACCAGAGCTGCGATGGCGCTGGCTGCAAAGTTGATATCTTTGAATCGGAACCAGATGTATAACAGCATCAGGATCGTGGCAATCGTTACCGCAACGACTGCATCCTGTTTCATCTCCGCGCTGACTGCACCGGAAATACTTTCTGCTGTGATTTTTTCTGCTTCCACCCCAAAATTCTCAACCATTGCATCTTCCAGTTCCTGCCTCTGATCTGCGTTCAGCGTCTTGGTCTTGATAATAACCTCAGTCGTGCCGGTTACTTTCTGGGTCTGAACATCTGCATCACCGGTAATTTCAGAAACAATCGGCACAACCTTCGTGGAAATCTCATCCAGCGTCATGTCCTCGTTGAATGTAACATTGGTGGATGTACCGCCGGTAAAATCCATGCCGTAGTTCAGCATGTATCCGGTCTGGCTGTTATGCAGTGCCATGCTGCCCCAGCCTGCAACGATCATAACAATTGAAATGATGAAGCAGAGGTTTCTCTTTCCCAGGAAATTGTAGCACTTGCCATTTTTTCTGACTCCGTAAAACTTCTGATCCTTAAATCCAAGGTTATACAACGTATTCAGTGCGGTCTTGGTAATCACCAGTGCCGTAAACATGGAAAGCACAATACCAAGCGCAAGCGTGGTCGCAAATCCTTTCACCGTACCAGAACCGCGCAGATACAATACTGCTGCTGCAATCAGAGTTGTGATGTTTCCGTCTACAATGGCAGACAGTGCCTTCTGGAAACCAGTCTTGATGGCAGATTTTACCGTCTTTCCAACACCGATTTCTTCTTTGATACGGGTAAAGATAATGACATTCGCATCCACCGCCATACCAACAGAAAGAATGATACCTGCAATACCCGGCAGAGTCAGGGTTACTTCGAATGCCGTCAGCAGGATCAGAATCAGGCCAACATACATGCAGAGTGCCAGAACTGCTGCAACACCCGGAATCAGGTATACGACCATCATAAATACAGCAACAAGCGCAAAACCGATGGCACCAGCCTTGATGCTGGTAGAAATTGCCTGTTCACCCAGTTTCGCACCAACTACATTGGAACGCAGCTCTTCCAGTTCCAGAGAAAGGGAACCGATGCGGATGGTAGCTGCCAGATTTTCTGCCTCTTCGTAATCTTCCATGCCATCGATCTGGCACTGACCGCCTGTAATCGCAGTTTTAACAACCGGATTGGAGTAGATCATGCCATCGTAAACGATTGCGATGTGCTTACCCACATTTTTTGCGGTTGCTTCTGCAAAATCTTTGGAGCCTTCCTCCGTAAAAGTCAGGCTTACCAGGTACTCTTTCATACCATTGTTATCCATGATACCTGCCTTCGCAGAAGATACCTGGTCACCGGTCAGGATTACCTGACCTGCCTCATCAACAAATACCAGAGATCCCGGTTTGCCCAGTTCTTCCAGGATTGCATTGGCATCCGAAACGCCAGGTATATCAATGTTAATGCGGTTGTTTCCTTCCTGATATACCTCAGCCTCGGTACTGTAATTCTGTACACGCTGCTGGAGTTTGTAAATGGTGTCCGACATTTCCTCTGCCGTCGGATCTTCCTTCACGGTCTGGTAGGTGATGCTGACTCCACCCTCCAGATCCAGGCCCAGTTTGATATCGTCCGCGCTGTCATAGCCGAAAAATCCAAACAGACCGATTGCCAAAAGAAGAACCAACAGACACAGAAGACTTTTTGTCTTGCTGTTTTTCATACTGTTACTTCCTTTCATTTTTTCATACATTTGAACTTTAGTTACTCTTCTTTGTCGGCCAAAGCCGCTTTTATCATGATCGCACATTCAATCCGTTTTTTCTGCATCTCGCAGCCGATATCATATGCGTCCGTGATTTTCCCATGGAAATTGTAAGAGTTTGCTGCACAGCCTCCGCTGCAGTAAAATCTTGCAAAACAATCGCGGCATTTCTCCTTTGCATAGACATTGCAAAGTTTGAATTCATCGCGGATATCAGTGCGGGTAATGCCGGTATCCACGTTGCCCATCAGGAATTTCTCCTGTCCCACGAACTGGTGACACGGATAGAAATCCCCCCACGGGGTAACCGCTAAGTACTCAGTACCTGAACCACATCCGGATAAACGTTTTGCAACACACGGTCCCTGATTCAGATCTATCATAAAATGGAAGAAATTGAAGCCTCTTCCCTCTTTTTTGCGCTTGATATATTCCACTGCCAATTTGTCATACTCTTCCAGAATCTTCGGCAGGTCTTCCTCGCGAATCGCATATGGTTCTTCCGGAGCTGCCACTACCGGCTCAATGGACATCTGGTCAAATCCAAGATCTGCAAAATGTTTGACATCCTCGGAGAAATCCAGATTGTAACGGGTAAAAGTACCTCTCACATAATAGTCTTTCCCTGCACGGCTTTTTGCAAACTTCTGGAATTTCGGGACAATGATATCATAGCTGCTTCCATGTCCATTGCGGGTCGGACGCATAAAATCATTGATCTCTCTGCGGCCGTCCAGACTCATCACCACGTTGCTCATCTCACGGTTGCAGAATTCCATGATCTCATCATTCAGCAAAACGCCGTTGGTGGTCAGTGTAAAGCGGAATTTCTTGTCATGTGCTTCTTCCTGAGAGCGGCCGTATTCCACCAACTGCTTTACCACTTCCCAGTTCATCAGCGGTTCCCCGCCGAAAAAGTCGACTTCCAGATTGCGGCGTTTGCCCGAATTGGCAATCAGAAAATCCAGCGCCTTTTTGCCTACCTCAAAGCTCATCAGCGCGCGTCTGCCATGATACTCGCCCTCTTCCGCAAAACAGTATTTGCAGCCCAGATTACAGTCATGCGCAATATGCAGGCACAATGCCTTGACAACCGTCTCGCGTTTCTTAAAATCGGTAATATAATTTTTATAAATATCTTTGGTGTACAGTTCCTCTGCATCGATGAGTTCCTGTACTTCCTGAAGGGCCTCCTCCACATCCTCTGCCGGATAGGTCTTTGCAAGCTCTGCCGCGGTCCGCGCCTTCGCATCAGCCGGAATCGGCTCCGGCTTTATGAGTTCGCCCATCACTGGCTCTAACATGGCAATGGCATCATACACCACATCGTCCACCACATGAACCGATCCGCTGGCAATATCCATTACAATGTCATAGCCATTATTTTTATACTGATGAATCACTGTATTTCTCCTTATCTAATGGGAACATTCCCATAACTTACTTCTAAGCAAAGAACAACCCCTACAATCCGCGACCATAGGGGTTGTTTCATGTCTTCCATCTTTTCTGGTACGTTTTGTCAGCCAGAATTATCTATTTGCGTTCTCGCAGCTCTGGTTGCCTACAGTACAGGAAGTCTTGCATGCGGACTGACAGGAAGTCTGGCACTCGCCGCATCCGCCCTTCTTCATGGACTCTTTTAAGGTTTTGTTATTTAAAGTTTTTACGTGCTTCATGGTATCGCCTCCTGCATTTTTGATATATTTCTGAAATATTGTATCACAAGTCACTGCCATGCGCAAGCAAAAAGGAATCAAAAAAACGGCTTTGAACCCCGTTTTTCGGAACTTCAAAACCGTTTTTCTTCTTAAAAATAGCGATTATGTAATGTTCATATCTAAAATCGGCTTAATTCAGCTTCTTATCAAGAAACGCCCACAGACGATACATCAGATATCCCCATGCAAAGAACAGTGTGATCAGCACCCACAGCGGTACATGATTCTCATAATGATTCGGCACGAAATATTTCTGCCAGCCCGGAATGTCTGTGTAATAATACTGACCCGGACCAAAATCAATGCCCGGAACCTGCCCCATTCCATTCACCATCATATACATTGCAGTCACAAAAGCAACCAGAAATAACACGGTGCCAATCCATCCGATCATCTTTAATGGAGTGATTTTCTTTTGTTCTTTCATAACAGTTCTTCTTTCATTATTCTCATTATTCCCTAGACCATGATATTCGGAACTGGGAAAAATCTTCCGCTCAGCAGGAGCCAAGCTACTACAAAAGTCAAAACCAGGTTAAAGGTCTGACCTACAATGTACAGAACGAACGGCTTACCACCCTGGAACTGAGAGGACATCTCTTTGAAGTTTGTCTCAAGACCAATACAGGTAAATGCCAGTGCAAAGCACCAGGTCTGGAATTCTTTCAGGCAGGACAGGATATCTGCTGTTGCATCTACACCGATGGTTCCCTGGAACACAAAAGAGAAGAACAGGGACGCTCCGATGAAGCCCAGAATGAATTTCGGAAATCTGTGCCAGATCTCAGATGCACCAACAGTGGTTCCTTCTGTCTTGTCTACTTTCGTGGTAAAGAAGATTGCTACAGCAAATGCAATAAATCCAATCAGAATGTTCTGAATCATCTTAACCAGAGCTGCCACCTGACCAGCTAACTCGCCAAGCGCATTACCCGCCAAAACAACGGCACCGGTGGAATCAACCGTACCGCCGATCCATGCACCGCCTACCATCGGGTCCATAGCGATTGCCTTACAAAACAGCGGCATACAAACCATCATCAGGACAGTAAAGATCAGAGAAATACCGACCGCAAAGGTCAGGTCTGTTTTCTTAGCCTTACATGCTGCTGCAGTTGCGATTGCTGCGGAAGTACCGCATACGGACGTCGCTGCTGCGATCGTAATGACCATTCTCTTGTTTTCCATCTTCAGACCTCTGGTACCCAGAAGCCACATAAAAATGATAACAACCGGTGTTACCAGCCATGCAATACCCAGACCATACAGACCAAATTTTTGAATATTGGAGAACAGAACCGATGCACCCATCAGAACCAGACCCGTCTTGATATAAAATTCTGTCTGAATTGCCGGTTTTAACCATTCCGGAACTTTCAGTACGTTAGAAATCAGCAGACCGATCAGAAGTGCCCAGAATGCATACTCCAGATATTTGCTGAATGTAACCTGAGAAGAAATCAAACGTACCAAAGCAGTCAATGCAAATACTGCAACAAAAGCTTTTGCATATTTCGCTGCATTTTTACCCATCAGTTTGTTTGCAATAATAAAAATAACTGCAAGTGCAAGGAAAGTTACCAGGATACCGCCCCAGGTAGTGACACAGGTTTCGCCGAAATCAAAAAATTTCATAATGGAGCCTTTGTCTCCGCCCCATTTTCCAAAGCTCACACCTTTAAACTTGTAAGCACCGGTAATGACACCCACTGCTGCAACTGCCATGATAATAAATGCGCCCCAGATAGCCAACCAGTCCTCTTTACAGAGCAGATCAGACATATGGAACTTGTCAGCAACGACAATGTCGTCCTGAACTACGTTTGTGTTTTTAGCGTCCTCTTTCATAGGATCCCCCTTCTTTAAGTTTGTTATTTAACGTTTAATTGTTAAATATTTGACTTTATCATCGAGGGGTAATATATCATATTTCTCGTAAAACTTCTATGACATAATCCACAATTTTCCATTTTTTATTTTATCAGTTCTGCACAAGTATTTCAGATGGCTTTATATATCTTTCACATTTTGTTTATATTCTTTTTATTTTTTATGTTTTAAGATTAACAAATTTTTATCCATTGATAATATTTTATTATTATTAGATTATTTTATTATCATTTTTGTTATACTTTTATCATTAAGTCTTTTTATATTCACCTGCAGAACCTTCCACTGGCAGCTTTCTCCGGATGCAGGGCAACTAAAAAAGGCTACTGCCGTTTGATATGCCCTCTGTCTGCCTGACAGAGGGCATATCCGTTCTCCTGCAATAGCCTTTTCTTAAATTTCTAAATATACATGGTAAGCCACCGCCGGCAGATCACCTGCATCTTATGATTCTTCATCATCTATCATCTCGTTGTCATCGATATCGAATACTTCCGGAGCTTCCTCCATCTCGTCACTGTCATTCAGCAGGATATCGTCATCAGCCAGAAGAATCTCATCCTCCATCTCGACATCCGTATCCAGTTTGACAGAACGATAACGTTTCATACCAGTACCAGCCGGAATCAGCTTACCGATCAGAACGTTCTCTTTCAGACCGATCAGATGGTCAACCTTACCATTGATTGCTGCCTCAGTCAGAACCTTGGTGGTTTCCTGGAAAGATGCCGCAGACAAGAAGGAATCGGTAGCAAGAGATGCTTTTGTGATACCAAGCATAACCTGTTTGCCTTCTGCCGGCTGTTTGCCCTCTGCAATCAGCTTTTCATTCATCTCATTAAAATCCAGAACATTCATAGATACGCCTGGAAGCACATCACTGTCGCCGCTCTCTTCCACACGAATCTTTTTCAGCATCTGACGAACGATCATCTCAACGTGCTTATCGTTGATTTCTACACCCTGCAGACGATATACACGCTGTACTTCCTGGATCATGTAGTCCTGTACAGCACGGACACCCTTAATCTTCAGAATATCATGCGGGTTTACACTACCTTCTGTCAGTTCGTCACCTGCCTCGATCACCTGCTCATCCATAACCTTGATTCTGGAACCATACGGAATCAGATAAGTCTTGGTGTTGCCGGTCTCCGGATCTGTTACAACGATCTCACGCTTTTTCTTTGTGTCTTTCAGTGTTACGACACCGCCAAACTCGGAAATGATAGCAAGACCCTTCGGTTTACGTGCCTCGAACAACTCTTCGACACGCGGAAGACCTTGCGTGATATCTCCACCTGCTACACCACCGGTATGGAACGTACGCATGGTCAGCTGAGTACCTGGCTCACCGATGGACTGTGCCGCGATGATACCAACAGCCTCACCAACCTGTACAGGCTGACCGGTTGCCATGTTTGCACCATAACATTTTGCACACACACCAATATGAGATTTACAGCTTAAGACAGTACGGATCTTGACACTCTTGCGTCCCATCTTATTCAGCGCTTTCATTACAGATGCTGCACGTTTCGGAGTACACATATGGTTTGCTTTCATAACCACTTCTCCGGTCTCCGGATCAACGATATCCTCTGCAATATAACGACCGGTGATACGTTCCTGCAGACTCTCAATGGTCTCCTTGCCGTCCGTAAATGCCTTAATCTCCATGTACGGAATTTCGCCGCCTTCGCAGCAGTCTACTTCACGCACGATCAGATCCTGAGATACATCTACCAGACGACGGGTCAGGTAACCAGAGTCTGCGGTACGCAGTGCGGTATCGGACATACCTTTTCGAGCTCCATGTGCAGACATGAAATACTCCAATACGTCAAGACCCTCACGGAAGTTGGACTTGATCGGAAGTTCAATCGTATGGCCGGTGGTATCTGCCATCAATCCACGCATACCAGCTAACTGTTTGATCTGCTTATCAGAACCACGCGCACCAGAGTCAGCCATCATAAAGATGTTGTTGTACTTATCCAGACCGGTCAGCAGGTCATGAGTCAGCTGATCATCCGTCTCTTTCCAGACTTCGATAACTTCTTTGTAACGTTCTTCCTCTGTGATAAGACCACGGCGGAAGTTCTTGGCGATATGGTCTACGGTTGCCTGCGCCTCCGCGATCAGAGCCGGTTTGGATGCCGGCACGGTCATATCAGAAATGGATACGGTCATAGCCGCTCTGGTAGAATATTTGTAACCAATCGACTTGATGTCATCAAGGGTTACTGCAGTCTGGGTTGCACCATGCACGTTGATAACCTTCTCCAGGATCTGCTTCAGCTGTTTCTTGCCAACGTGGAAATCGACTTCCAGAACCAGCTCATTATCCGGGATGCTTCTGTCCACAAATCCCAAATCCTGCGGAATGATCTCATTGAAGATAAAACGTCCCAATGTGGAAGTAACCGTTCCAGTCTTCACGGTGCCGTCCGGCATCGTCTTATTCACTCTGGCAGAAATCTTGCTGTGCAGAGTAATCACACCATTCTCATATGCGAGAATCGCCTCATTGACACTCTTAAATACTTTTCCCTCGCCCTTTGCACCCGGACGTTCCTGAGTCAGATAATAAATACCAAGTACCATATCCTGTGAAGGAACTGCTACCGGACCTCCATCAGACGGTTTCAGCAGGTTGTTCGGAGACAGAAGCAGGAAACGGCATTCGGACTGTGCCTCCACAGAAAGCGGTAAATGTACTGCCATCTGGTCACCGTCAAAGTCCGCGTTAAATGCGGTACATACGAGCGGATGCAGTTTAATCGCTTTACCTTCAACCAGGATCGGTTCAAATGCCTGAATACCCAGTCTGTGCAGAGTAGGTGCACGGTTCAGCATAACCGGATGCTCTTTGATCACATCCTCAAGAACATCCCAGACCTCAGTCTGCAGACGTTCTACCATCTTCTTTGCACTCTTGATATTATGTGCAGTACCATTCTGAACCAGTTCTTTCATAACGAACGGTTTAAACAGCTCAATTGCCATCTCTTTCGGCAGACCACACTGATAAATCTTCAGTTCCGGTCCAACGACGATAACGGAACGTCCGGAATAGTCTACACGTTTGCCGAGCAGGTTCTGACGGAAACGACCCTGTTTACCTTTCAGCATGTCAGAAAGGGATTTTAACGGTCTGTTGCCAGGACCGGTAACCGGTCTGCCGCGTCTGCCGTTATCGATCAAAGCATCGACAGCTTCCTGCAGCATACGTTTCTCATTACGGACGATGATATCCGGTGCGCCTAACTCTAAAAGGCGTGCCAGGCGATTGTTACGGTTAATGATTCTTCTGTACAGATCATTTAAGTCAGAAGTTGCGAAACGACCGCCGTCCAGCTGCACCATCGGACGGATATCCGGCGGAATAACCGGAATAACAGTCATGATCATCCATTCCGGTTTGTTGCCGGAGTTGCGGAATGCTTCCACAACTTCCAGTCTCTTGATGATACGGGCACGTTTCTGACCGCTTGCATCTTTCAGTTCCCGTTTTAACATTTCAGAGTCTTTCTCCAGGTCAATGGCCTGTAAGAGTTCCAAAATTGCTTCAGCGCCCATTCCTACACGGAAGTTGCCGTAACCCCATTTTTCTACTTCTTCACGGTATTCCTTCTCAGAGAGAACCTGCTTATACTGCAGGCTGGTCTGTTTTGGATCCAAAACAATATAGGATGCAAAATAAAGTACTTTCTCCAGGATTCTCGGAGAGATATCCAGAATCAGACCCATCCGGCTCGGAATACCTTTAAAGTACCAGATATGAGAAACAGGAGCAGCCAGATTGATATGGCCGATACGTTCTCTACGAACACTGGACTTCGTTACTTCTACACCACAACGGTCACAGATAACGCCTTTATATCTGATTTTTTTATATTTACCACAATGACATTCCCAGTCTTTGCTCGGTCCGAAGATGCGTTCGCAGAACAGACCGTCACGCTCTGGTTTCAGAGTACGGTAGTTGATGGTCTCCGGCTTTTTTACCTCGCCGTAGGACCACTCCAGGATTTTCTCCGGGGAAGCAAGGCCAATTTTAATGGCATCAAATGTCAATGGCTGATAAGTTTCATTTGTCTCAGGCATGAACGTTTACTCCCTTCTCTTATTCTTCGTCGGAAGATTCATCGAAATCAAAATCGGAATCATCCAAATAATCATCTGCGTCATCATCAATATCAACCAGTTCTTCGCCCTTGAATTCCTGCTTACTGTAGCCGTAAGCACCGTAGGACTCTTCATCCTGATCGTAATGACGATCACCTTCGATGATGGAGCGCAGATCCGTGTCACCATAATCGATGTTCTCACCGATCTCCACTTCTGTATTATCATCACGCAGCACTCTGACATCCAGTCCGAGAGACTGCAGTTCTTTGAGCAGAACCTTGAAGGATTCCGGAATACCCGGCTCAGGGATATTCTCACCTTTGATAATTGCCTCGTAAGTCTTCACACGACCAACAACGTCATCGGACTTCACAGTCAAGATCTCCTGCAGCGTGTAGGATGCGCCATATGCCTCCAGAGCCCAGACCTCCATCTCACCGAAACGCTGTCCGCCGAACTGAGCTTTACCGCCCAGAGGCTGCTGGGTAACCAGAGAGTAAGGACCGGTAGAACGTGCATGAATCTTATCATCAACCAGATGATGCAGCTTCAAATAGTGCATGTGTCCGATGGTAACCGGGCTGTCAAAGTACTCACCGGTACGTCCGTCACGAAGTCTTACTTTACCGTCACGGCTCAGCGGAACACCTTTCCACAGTTCTCTGTGTTCCAGGTGAGAACCCAGATATTCCATAACTTCCGGTTTTAAAGTATCTTTATACTTTTCTTCAAATTCCTCCCAGGAGGTATTTACATAATCGTTGGCAACATCCAGTGTATCCATAATGTCAACCTCGTTGGCACCATCGAATACCGGAGTCGAAACGTCAAAGCCAAGTGCTCTTGCAGCCAGGCTCAAGTGAGTCTCAAGTACCTGACCGATATTCATACGGGACGGCACGCCCAGAGGGTTCAGTACAATATCCAGCGGACGACCGTTCGGCAGGAACGGCATATCTTCCACCGGAAGTACACGGGAAACAACACCCTTGTTACCATGACGACCTGCCATTTTATCGCCTACCGAAATCTTACGCTTCTGAGCGATGTAAATGCGCACGCTCTGGTTTACACCAGGAGCCAGCTCGTCGCCGTTTTCTCTTGTAAAAACTTTTGCATCTACGATGATACCATAAGCACCATGCGGTACTTTCAGGGAAGTATCTCTTACTTCTCTTGCTTTCTCACCGAAGATCGCACGAAGCAGACGCTCCTCTGCAGTCAGCTCCGTCTCACCCTTCGGGGTAACCTTGCCGACCAGAATATCACCGGCACGAACCTCAGCACCGATACGGATGATACCTCTCTCATCCAGATCTTTCAGAGCATCATCACCAACACCCG
>JBJEIZ010000018.1:0-179365 GCA_051877535.1 Brotaphodocola sp. | reverse complement strand
CTGTTGGATGCAGATGATGATGTGCAGAACGTTTATCATAACTGGGATGAATAATAAAAAGTTCCGAAAATATCTTAAATTAAGGTTTTCTGAGACTTTAGAAGAACAAATATAGTTTATGGTGATGGGGCATATCAGGTAGAAATACTTGATATGCCTTTTTGTTTTGTTGTTGGAATAAATATCAGGCATCATGATTTTTATTTTATGGAAAAACATTTTGTCAAATTCTTGAAAAATCTCATTTCCGAGTTATAATAAGACCCACAACGTTTTTTGGGGAGGAAGATGACATGTTTTGTATACTGTTTGCAGTGTGGCTGATCTTAAACGGTAAGATTACATTAGAAATTTGTATCTTTGGTGTTTGTATTTCAGCTGCATTGCTTTTCTTTATGTGTCGATTTATGGATTATAACATAAAGAATGAAATTTTTTTATTTCTTCTGATTCCATGGTTTATACAATATGGATGGGTTCTTGTAAAAGAAATCGTCAAGGCAAACGTGGAAGTGCTGAAGATCATTCTTTCGCCGGAGCTTCAGCCGGAACCAGCGATTGTATATTTTGATACCAATCTAAAGACTGGACTGGCGAAAGTATTGTTGGCTGATTCGATTACGCTGACACCGGGAACGATCACGGTTTCGGTGGAAGGGAACCGGTTCTGTGTCCATTGCCTGGATCGGGAATTAGCTGATGGACTGGAAGATTCTGTATTTGTGGAACTTTTGGAACAACTGGAAAGGGAGGAAGCGCGATGGAAATGATGTGGCAGGAATTTGGCGCTGTGCCAAAAGCAGAGGCTGGTCTGGTCGGACAGCTGAGCCATATGGCACTGACGGCAACCATTCTGATTCTGGCTGTTCTGGTTATTATCAGTATTATCCGTTCTGTTTTGGGACCTGGGATTTCTGACCGTATTCTTGCGGTAAATATGATTGGAACGATTGTCATCATGATGATTGCGGTTCTGTCTGTGTTTCTGGATCAAAACTATTTGGTGGATGTATGTCTGATTTATGCGATGATCAGTTTTCTTGGGGTTGTTGTGCTTTGCAAAGTATATACCGGTGTTTATCTTCAGAGAAAACATATGAAAGCAGATATTCATGCAATTGATGATAATCTGCATCATCAGGAAGGGGATGTTGTGGACATGGTTCCCGATACGAAAGAAGAGAAAGGAGCAAAGATATAATGGAAGCAGTTTTATGGATTCGTTTTGTCCTTTCTTTCAGTTGTCTGACGATCGGAATTGTTTTTGAAGTACTTGCTGTATTCGGCGTGAATCGTTTTAAAAAGGCATTGAATCGCATGCATGCGGCGGCGATGGGGGATACGCTTGGTATTTTGTTTGTATTTTTGGGTTTGATTCTGATGCGTGGATTCACGATGGATTCTCTGAAACTTTCTTTGGTCATTCTGTTTTTCTGGCTGGCGTCTCCTGTATCAGGGCATATGATCAGCCGGCTGGAAATGATGACGGATGAAAATCTGGGTGAGATGCTGATTTATCATAAAGAAAAAAAGGAGGAGGAAGATCATGAAGCTGTTTGAGTTGATTTTGCTGATTTCGCTGGTTGTGTGCGCCATAGCAGTGTCCTTTACAAGAGATCTTCTGACTTCTATAGTGATCTTCATGTCTTATAGTATGATCATGTGTGTTATCTGGATTCTTTTGCAGTCGCCGGATCTGGCAATTACGGAAGCCGCAGTCGGAGCGGGTGTAACCAGCATTTTGTTCTTTGTTACATTAAAAAAGATCAGGGCGATCCGAAAGGAGGACGATCATGAGCAGAAGGAAAGATAATTATGAAAATAGCCGCTGGATGCAATTTAAGCGTTGGGTGGACGGTGAAACAGATCCTCTTGCAAATGGTATGGAAATTCAGATTCCGGATGATCACAAAGAAACCGATGCTTTGGAAAGTCAAGGAAATCATATGACGGAATCAGATGAACAGTACCAGGAAGAAATGGAAAAGGATATCATGAGCGGGCTGCGCCATTTCCATAAATTTTATTATGCCATGTCCATGCTGCTTTGCGCGGCAGTTATTTTTGTGCTATTGTGGACGGTGGCATATTTACCGACATTCGGTGATGCAGCTAATCCGAGTAATAACGAGGTTTCGGCTCGTTACATAGAGCGTGGACTGCAGGAAACAGGTGCGGTCAATATGGTTACCGGCATGATACTGGATTACCGTGCTTTTGATACCTTTGGAGAGTCCTGCGTCCTGTTTATTGCTTCTTGCTGTGTTCTGGTACTTTTGCGTATTGATCATGCTCAGGATCAATTGACAAAAAAGCGAAGAGAAGAAGCAGAGTACGATCGGCTTTACGAACCGAAAAATGATATAATCCTGCAGAAATGTGCCATGATTCTGGTGCCGGTCATTCTGTTGTTTGGTATCTATATTGTGCTGAATGGACATCTTTCTCCGGGCGGAGGCTTTTCCGGAGGTGCAGTGCTTGGTTCTGGTCTGATTTTATATCTGAATGCCTTTGGATTTAAGAAAACAGAACGCTTTTTTACCGATCAAGTATATCGCAGGGTAACCTTGTGTGCATTGACGTTTTATTGTCTTGCAAAGAGTTATTCCTTTTTCACAGGTGCCAATCATCTGCAGAGCGGTATCCCGCTGGGAACCCCTGGTGCGATTATAAGCAGCGGTCTGATTCTTCCGTTAAACATCTGTGTCGGTCTCGTGGTTGCATGTACGATGTATGCCTTTTATACGCTGTTTCGAAAAGGGGGCATGTGAGATGTTTGGAGCATTATTTTTGAATATGGAAGAGACCACGGCAGTGATTTTGTTTGGTATTGGATTTACCATGCTGCTTTTACATCGAAATCTGATCAAAAAGATCATGGGAATGAATATCATGGATACTGCGGTTTATTTATTTCTGGCTGCGAAAGGGTATATTGCCGGACGTATGGTTCCCATTGTGACGGATGGAATTCAGGACGCTTCTGCATATATCAACCCAGTTCCAAGTGGATTGGTTTTGACAGGTATCGTGGTTTCTGTCAGTTCTACGGCATTGATGCTGGCACTGACCATCCGCCTGTATGAATGTTACGGTTCTCTGGATCTGGATGATATCCTGACTGCAGTAAGAAAGGAGAAAGAAGTATGAGTTTTGTTCAGAATTTTCCTTTTTTCTCTATCATCATCGCCATGTTTTCCGGTATTATATCCTCTGTCCTTTCTGCGAAAAAGGCAAGAGATATCAGTGTAGCTGCAATTCTCTCAACCACGCTGTTGTCAGTGTGTGTGCTGGCTTTTTGTGTGAAAAATGGTCAGAGTTATACCTATATGATGGGACATTTTCCGGCCCCGTGGGGCAATGAGATTCGTACCGGGGTTCTGGAAGGTTTGACAGCAACTTTATTTGGCGTTGTCATGCTGTTGTCAGTGCTCGGCGGACTGCGCCATACAGAAGAGGATGTAGAAGAAAGTAAACAGAATCTGTTCTACATCATGATTGATCTGATGCTCAGTTCTCTGTTGGCACTGGTCTATACAAATGATTTATTTACTGCATATGTATTTGTTGAGATTAATACGATTGCAGGATGCGGATTGATCATGATCCGCCAGAGACCGAGAAGCTTTTCATCTGCAATCCGTTATATGATCATGAGCCAGCTCGGTTCCGGTTTGTTTTTGATCGGATTGAGTCTTTTGTATGATGTGACTGGTCATTTGCTGATGAGTCCGGCAAAGGAATCCGTGCAGATGCTCATTGCATCTGGCAGTTATGAAATGCCGATGCTGGTAATTTTGGCAGTGATCAGCGTGGGTCTGGCCATTAAAAGTGGATTGTGTCCGTTTCATTATTGGATTCCGGATACTTATGGTTATGCAACGCCCACGGCCAGCGCAATTTTATCCGGTCTTGTTTCCAAGGGGTATATTTTTCTTCTGATCAAGATTTTTTACCGTGTTATGGGATGGGATCATGTGGTTGCCAGCCGAATCATCAACGTGTTGTTTATTTTTGGTGTGGCAGGAATGCTGATGGGCTCGATTCATGCAATCATGGAAAAAGATACCCGACGCATGATTGCATTTTCATCCATAGCCCAGATTGGTTATATCTATATGGGCATTGGACTTGGATCCCAGGATGCTGTGATTGCTGCAGTTTTTCATATTTTTACGCATTCTGCGACAAAAGCACTTTTGTTTATCAGTGCAGTAGGACTTTATGAAGTATCCGGTGGAAAGAAAGATTATCGCAGCCTGCGCGGTGCCGGATATCGGAATCCTCTGGCAGGTATTGGATTTTCCATCGGTGCTTTATCTATGGTAGGATTTCCGATGCTGTCGGGCTTTATATCGAAGCTGCTGTTTGCGGCATCCGCACTGCAGAGTCCGCATAAAATGTTGATCACGCTGATTGCACTTGCAGTCAGTACGGTATTGAATGCCATTTATTTCCTTCGTCTGGTGATTACCCTTTATCGTCCGAAAGAACAGAGTGTGGATGAAGTTTCGGTAAAACGCAATTCCTGGAATCTGAGATTTTCGATCATATGCCTTATTGCTCTGAATCTGATTCTTGGTATGTGTTCGCAGCCGATAGTCGGAGCAATCCGGGCTGGTCTTGAGATGTTTGGTTAGGGGAGGTATAACTATGAACTTACTATTGCCGGTACTGCTGCCGATCATAGCAGGAGTACTGATTTTATGGATAAAAACGTTTCAAAAAAATAAAAAATCGCTGCACGGTGCGGTGACAGTCACGTTGGCTGCAGAGCTTTTGCTGGTTTGGTCTATGTTTCCGGAAGGCGGGAATCTGAAACTTTTACAGTTGACAGACCAGATTGCGATTTCTTTTGCGGTGGATGATATCAGCCGACTGTTTGCAGGTCTGACCAGTGTTATATGGATGCTGGCTGGCGTTTATGCCTTATCTTATATGGAACATGAGCATGAGCAGCATCGCTTTTTTGGATTTTATCTGATTGTGGAAGGGGTATTGATCGGTCTGGATTTTTCAGCGGATCTGATCACATTGTACATTTTTTATGAGATGATGACACTGACTTCCCTGCCGTTGGTTCTCCATGAGCGGACGAGAGAAGCGGTGATGGCTGGTCTCAAATACCTGTTCTATTCTGTGGCAGGTGCATTTTTGGCATTATTTGGAATCTTTTTCCTGGCCAGTATCAATTTGAACCTGGCATTTGTTCCAGGCGGTTCTCTTTCTTCGGTTGCCAGGACTGTGCTGGATGGAAAAGAGGGAGTGTTTCTGGCAGCCGTCTGCTGTATGCTGATCGGGTTTGGCACAAAAGCTGGTATGTTTCCGCTGCATGGATGGCTTCCGACGGCGCATCCGGTTGCTCCGGCTCCGGCAAGTGCGGTGCTTTCCGGTATCATTACGAAATCAGGTGTATTGGCTGTTATCCGTGTGATTTTCTTTGTGGTTGGAGCAGATATGATTCGCGGAACCTGGGTGCAGACTGTGTGGATTGTACTTTCTTTGATGACGGTATTTATGGGTTCCATGCTGGCATACAAAGAGCCTGTATTTAAAAAGAGGCTGGCATATTCTACAGTAAGCCAGGTTTCCTACATGTTGTTTGGGCTGAGCGTGCTGGAACCGGCTGCATTTACCGGAGCATTGTCTCATATTGTATTTCATTCGGTGATTAAAAATGCCCTGTTCTTTGTTGCAGGTGCGATCATCGTGCAGACCGGGTGGACCCGGGTAGAGCAAATGCGCGGTCTCGGCACAGTGATGCCAAAGACGCTGGCAGCGTATACACTGGCATCGCTGGCATTGGTGGGTATTCCTCCGGCAAGTGGTTTTGTGAGCAAATGGTATCTGGCAACCGGTTCACTGGCATCAGAGACAGGCATTTGGTCATTTGCTGGTCCTGTCGTTCTGCTGATCAGTGCACTTTTGACTGCCGGTTATCTTCTTCCGGTTATGATCAATGGATTTTTCACGGGTCATGATTTTGATGATGCGGAGCTGAAAAAACGGAAATTGATTGGAAAAGAACCATCTGCCTGTATGCTGATTCCGATCGTGATTTTGGGTATTGTATCGCTGCTCCTTGGATGTTTTCCGAGCAGTCTGATTACAATGATCGAACAGGTTGCAGGTTCGGTGCTTTAATGGAGGGGTGGCTATGAATCAATATAATCTGGCATTGCCGGTCTTCCTTCCTCTGA
Organism: Brotaphodocola sp.; assembly: GCA_051877535.1. Classification (GTDB taxonomy): domain Bacteria; phylum Bacillota; class Clostridia; order Lachnospirales; family Lachnospiraceae; genus Brotaphodocola. Next base: position 173,165 of record JBJEIZ010000018.1, on the reverse strand, counting down.
TTGCCGGAATTTTGCTTTTAATCTGGAATCAGACGGGCAAAAAAAAGCAGTGGAGTTCTCTGGTGGAGTGGTGTGTTGAGGGTATCGTATTATGCAACAGCGTATTGGTCTTTTTGCTGGTTAAAGAGGTATCCTCCAGTTCGGAATCATTGGAAAATGGTCTTGTCCTGTATCGTCTGTTTGGAAATTTGACTGTCATGTTTAAATTGGACCGTATGGGATGCCTGTTTGCAGCACTGGTGGCATTTTTGTGGCCGTTAGCAACGCTGTATTCTTTTGAATATATGGAAGGGGAAAAGCGAAGAGCATCCTTTTTCGCTTTTTATACCATGACTTACGGGGTTACCCTTGGAATTGCCATGGCCGGTAATCTGGTGACGCTTTATATTTTTTACGAAATGCTGACTCTTGTTACATTTCCGCTGGTTCTGTTTCCTTTAACAAGAGAAGCGGTACATGCGAGCCGGAAATACCTGTATTATTCCATCGGAGGTGCGGCATTTGCTTTCATCGGATTAATCTTTGTTTTGAATTTTTCTGCTACAGGAACGTCTGAATTTGCGGCAGGAGGAATCCTGGATCCACAGAAAATCCAGGGAAATGAGTGGGTTCTGCAGTTGGTTTATGTACTGGCATTCTTTGGATTCGGAGTAAAAGCAGCGCTTTTTCCGTGTCATGGATGGCTGCCGAGAGCTTCGGTGGCACCAACGCCGGTCACTGCACTTCTGCATGCAGTAGCAGTAGTAAAATCAGGTGCATTTGCAATTCTTAGGCTGACTTATTTCAGCTATGGAATTTCTTTTTTGCGCGGAACCTGGGCACAGACGATTGTTATGACAGCAGCTCTTGTGACGATTGTTTATGGTTCTACGATGGCAGTGCGCGAGGTGCACTGGAAACGCCGTCTGGCCTATTCTACGATCAGTAACCTGTCTTACATTTTATTTGGCGCAGCGATGATGACACCGCTTGGAATCGTGGCTTCTCTGAGCCATTTGACGGCACATGCGTTTATGAAAATCTGTTCCTTTTTCTGCGCTGGTGCGGTCATGCATAAAGCGGACAAGCATTATGTCTATGAGCTGGACGGTCTCGGAAAAAGGATGCCGATTACCTTTGCCTGCTTGACAGCAGCCAGTTTCTCTCTGATGGGGATTCCGCTGTTTGCCGGATTTATCAGTAAATGGAACCTGGCACAAGCGGCTTTTGCCATGATTGGTGACGGGAAAACAGATATTGCGTTTTTGACGTGGCTGCCTCTGATTGGTGTTATGGTGATTTTGTATTCGGCTTTGATGACAGGAATTTATATGCTGACTGTATTGATTCGTGCATGGTTTCCGAAAAAAGATGAGCAGCCGGATTCTGAAAAAATTCATGATCCGAGTTGGAAGATGCTGCTTCCACTGTGCATTTTTGTAGTGATAATCCTGGCAATCGGTCTTCACTCAAAGCCGCTTATGGACTATTTGATGAACATAGGAGGTGAAGTGGGATGAGCAGTGCGATGGAATGGATGATTCCTGGATTTTGCGGTATGGGAATGCATTTTCGGTTAGATGGATTTCGTTTGATCTATGTTGGAATTGCTGTGTTCATGTGGGCAGTCAGTGGTGTGTTTTCAAAGGAATATATGCATCATTATGAGAAGAAGAGCCGGTATTACCTGTTCTTCTGGGCCACATTTTTAGCAACGGTCGGCGTGTTTTTATCGGCAGACCTGTATACAACATTTATTTTCTTTGAAATTATGTCTTTTACATCGTATGTTTGGGTGGCATTTGATGAGAGAAGAGAAAGCCTGAAAGCAGCAGAAACCTATCTGGCGGTGGCCGTTATCGGTGGTATGGTCATGTTGATGGGGCTGTTCATGCTGCAGAATTTGTTTGGAACGTTGGAGATGGAAGCACTTTCTGATCAGGCATCTGCGCTTTTGAGAATCAGTCAGGAGAACGGAATATTGACTTCTCCGGCTGTTCGTCTTTATGTGGCAGGCGGATTGCTGCTGTTTGGATTCGGTGCGAAGGCTGGCTGTTTTCCGCTTCATATCTGGCTGCCTAAAGCACATCCGGAAGCGCCGGCACCAGCGAGTGCATTATTATCCGGTATCCTGACGAAAGCAGGTGTTTTTGGTATTATTATCGTATCCTGTGGTATGTTTGGAAGCGATGCAAACTGGGGACATCTGATTGCGTTTTTGGGTCTGATCACCATGTTTACAGGAGCGTTTTTAGCACTGTTTTCCGTGAATTTAAAGCGGACGCTGGCGTGTTCTTCCATCTCACAGATCGGATTTATTTTGACAGGGATCGGAATGGCATGTCTTCTCAAAAGCGTGGGAGAGGACAATTCTCTTGCGGTACGCGGGGCGTTTCTCCACATGGTGAACCATTCTTTGCTCAAGCTGGTACTGTTTTTGTGTGCGGGTGCGGTTTATATGAATCTGCATCAGCTGAATCTCAATGATATTCGTGGATTCGGACGCAACAAATCGATGCTGAAATTTTGTTTTTTGATGGGAACGCTGGGCATTACTGGTGTACCTGGATGGAATGGATACATCAGCAAGACTTTGATTCATGAGAGTATTGTGGAATATATCCAAGTGTTGGGTCATTCTGTATTTTGGAAGAGCGCGGAATGGGTGTTCTTATTCTCCGGCGGTATGACCGTGGCTTATATGCTGAAGTTATTTATTGCAGTATTTGTGGAAGAACATCCGACCAGACAGAAAGAATTTGACCGCATGGTGAATTCCTATATGCGACCTTCCAGCAGTGTCGGAATGGGCACTGCAGCGGCAGTTTTGCCGGTGCTTGGAATGACTGCACACCTGACTATGGACAGAATAGCTGATATGGGACAGCAGTTTTTTCACGGAGGTCATCATGTCCATGTGGTACATTATTTTGCCTGGGAAAATTTAAAAGGCGGTTTGATTTCGATTGCGATCGGATTGGTTCTGTATGGATTTGTCATTCGCGGCATGATGATGGAACCGATCGGGCAGCAGGAAAAAGGTAAAGGAGAGAAAAGGTATGCGGATCGATGGCCTTCCTGGCTGGATCTGGAGAACCTGGTGTATCGCCCTGTATTACAGGTGGCGTTTCCGGGAATTTTCGGTGCGGTGTTTGGATTTATTGACAAGTACTTCATTACGGTCCTTGTAAAGGTATTCATGGCAGTTTCGGCCGTAGTCTGCAGATGCATGGATCACAGTGCGGACGGATTCATCCGTCTGGCAAGAGCTACTACGCACAGACAGCTCGCAGAGCCGTACCAGAATCATGATGCCAACTACATGGGACAGGTCATGGGAAGAACGGTTGATAAATGGAGGAAGCTCAAGAATCTTTTACTGATTTCGGGCAAAAAGAAACAGGCGGGAGAATTCAAATCTTCAATCCCGGCTTTTGTGAAGAAAGAGGCAGAATGTAAGCGGCTGATCAAATTGGTTGGAGAAAGTTTTTCTTACGGATTGATGCTGGTTTGCATCGGTCTGTGTCTGACTATGGGATATTTGCTTATCGTATTTTTTGAAAGATAGAAGCAGATGAGAAAAGGGCTGCTGTCCGGTGCGGCTTTCCGTGAGAAAGCATTACCGGGCAGTCAGCCCCTTTTTATATTCTGGTATGCAGGAGAATCTGTCGATGGCAGTTGATCTTATTCGATGGTCAACTGGATATTGGAAAAACGGACATCGACACTTCTTGATACGAATAAACCTGCATATACATGTTCTGAATCACGGGTAGTCAGCGGAAAGTCAAATCCGGCAGAAACCGGAGCATTGTCCCCAAATGTGCATGTATAACCGTCGGAAGATTTTTTAATTTCCAGATGAACGGTGTCACCAACCTTATAATTTTTTGTCAGAGTAGTTCCCTGCGTTAAAATACCGTTTTTCCGTGCAAAACAGCTCCAGGGCTGGGAGGATCCGAGCATCAGCGGACCTGCAGCTACGTAGTCGCCCATCGTATCGTTGATCACGGTGTCCAGATAGATATCATCGCGCACCATCAGACCAAATGAAGCCTGATTATTGGCATCCAGCCCATCGATCGTGACGTCTGCGGAGAGTGTAAAATTGCTGTCTGCTGGAATCTGCTGATAATACATGGCAATGCCGTCGCTGACCGTTCCGATTTTTCCGACACCGATCTTCTGGTCAGCAGGAGCAAGAATGCCGGCAGCCATGCGAATAGTTCCGCTCTGATCAGGCTGCATAGAAAAATATTGAGTATTCATATATTCGTAGCCGTCGATGGCACCGAATACGGTTGGCTTCCAGTCAGTCAGTCCGCTTGCGTATGCAGTTCCGGTCCAGTCAGAAGTTCCGGCCCAGATGGTACTGTTTCGGTCTGGCGCGGTAAAAGAATGCTCCTGATAATTGGGATTCAGGGAGGTTTCAGAAAACTGCGGCTGCTGCGGATCTCCGATTACATAGTTTTTCAGAGAACAGTTTGTTTTTAACAGTTCGTCCACGATCAACCATGCATTGCACTGTGCACCGTATAAATTGGTGTGCGTGTTGTCGATGCTGGATTCGCGGGAGGATGTCCATGCATGACGATTTTTTATGCCCTGTGCATTTTGCTGTTCATAAATGTCGCGGGTGCGCCGGGTCAGATCGAGGACCGGTACGCTTTTTGCGACACCGATACGCCAAATAGCTTTTGCATAATCACCGCCTGGAAATGTTCCTTCTACAGTAGTCTGGTCCTGGGTAATGTGTCCGCTTTCGCCGGTGTAATTGTTGCCCAGATTGCGCCGCACGATCGGTGTGACGAGCATCGGAGTGACACCGCGTTCTTTTGCCGGCCGAATGTACGATTCATACAGATAATATTGGGTGGAACCGGGAACTGTGTAGCTTTCATTTGGATTGGTATATCGTCCGCTTTCTGCTTTTTCGTCATTGTGTCCAAAGCCAATGATCAGATAATCCCCGGATTCCATATCCTGCATCAGTGTCTGATACTGACTGGTTTCCAGAAAGCTTTTGGAACTGGTGCCGGAAACGGCCAGGTTCCGGATGTTGACTGACTGAAAATAATGTTCAAGCTGTGTCCCCCAGCCGTATCGTGGGGAATAATAGGAAGTATCGTTAAATTCGGCTGCAGTAGAGTCTCCTACGACCCAGAGTGTCGGAAAATCAGTTTCTTCTGTGCTGGATAGATCTGTAGTTTCTGCCATGGAAGAAAAAACGCTGCACAAAATAGAAGCGGCGCAGATCGATCCGGCAAGCAGGGATTTTAATCGTTTATGTTTTAATCTCATGAGCTTTATTCTCCTAATGTTGCTTTTGCAGATTCCAAAGCATGTTCTCATGCTCCGTTTATCCTGGTATGAATTATACAATATTGCTGTGGATTTGCCAATGTGCAGCAGTATAACAATTTGTTTACAAAAAGATTACATATTTTGTTGCTTTAAAATGTCTGGGATTGGTTCTCAGGCATTTTTTGTTGTCATGCATCCGGCGGCAATTTATTTCCATTTATAAATATGATATAATTAGAAACATAGATGGGAATGAAACATTTATGAAAGGAGTATTACAAATATGGGATTTTCTATCGATGTCAGCATTTCTGTTGTCACCGTATTGATTCAGGGACTTTTGAGCTTTTTCTCTCCTTGTGTATTACCGCTTTTGCCGCTCTATATCGGATATTTGTCCGGAGGAACCGGTGTGCGGGATGAAGTGGGCAGAATACATTACAACCGAAGTAAAGTTATGGTACATACGGTCTTCTTTGCAGCAGGCATCGGCTTTGCGTTTTTTCTGTTAGGACTGGGGATGTCTGCTGTTGGCATGTTTTTTCAATCCCGGCAGGTTTGGTTTGCGCGGATTGGCGGAATTCTAGTCATTTTATTCGGCTGCGGTCAGCTTGATCTTTTTGGAACTTCTGTGTTTGGAAAAGAGCATCGATTGCCTTTTCAGATTGATAAATTTGCCATGTCTCCGATCACAGCGCTTTTGATGGGATTTACGTTCAGCTTTGCATGGACTCCCTGTGTGGGACCGGCATTGACCAGCGTACTGTTGATGGCGGCATCTGCAGAAACCAGAACGGCGGGGTTTGTGCTGATCGGTGTGTATACACTGGGTTTTGTACTGCCATTTCTGGCAGTGGGGCTGTTTACTACGACATTGTTGGGATTATTTAAGAAACACCGAAATGTAGTGCGGTATACCGTAAAGATTGGCGGAGTGCTGATGATCTGCATGGGCGTGATGATGTTAACAGGCAGAATGAATGAAGTGACGGAACCTTTGTCTGATACGGCGGAGGAAAGCGAAGCTGTATCCCTCCCTCCGGCCATAGACTTTGAACTGAATGATCAGTTTGGAAATGTGCATAAGCTGGAAGATTATAAGGGAAAGACCATCTTTTTAAATTTCTGGGCAACCTGGTGTCCGCCGTGCCGTGCAGAGATGCCGGATATTCAGAACCTTTATGAAACCTATGAGACAGAAGGCGATGACGCATTGATTGTTTTGGGTGTGGCAGCGCCGAATTTGGGGCAGGAGGGAAGCGAGGAAGAGATTGCGGACTTTTTGAAATCCAACGGCTACACATATCCGGTTCTGATGGATGCCAACGCGGATCTTTTTATGTCCTACGGGATCAGTTTTTTCCCAACGACATTTATGATTGACCGGGAGGGCAAGATTTTCGGATATGTTAGTGGAATGCTTACCAGGGACATGATGGAAAACATCATTGAACAGACGATGTCGGGGGAGAGAAAGTAGAAAATGAAAGAGAAAAGCTGTTGCTGGTAAGCTTTTCTCTTTCTCTGACTTATTTATTTTTTAAACGTTCCAGATCTTCGTAAAAGTTCGGATAAGAAATATTCACGCATTCTGCATCGAGAATTTCGGTTTCTCCATCTGTACAGCTTCCGGTTATCGCAAATGTCATTGCAATTCTATGATCGAGCTTGCTGTCGATCACGGCTCCGTGAAGCGGTTTACCGCCTCGGATGATCATGCCATCTTCGGTTTCTTCTACATCTGCGCCCATTGCGCTTAAGTTCTCAACCATAACTGCGATACGGTTAGACTCTTTGACTTTCAGCTCAGCGGCATCCTTAATGATAGTTTCGCCTTCCGCGAAGCATGCCATCGCAGCAATCATTGGAAGTTCATCGATCAGGGTCGGGATGATAGCGCCGCCGATCACGGTTCCTTTTAAATTGCTGGAACGCACCAGGATATCAGCAGTTGGTTCGCCGTCTTCTTTTACATTCATGAGCGTGATATCAGCGCCCATCGCTTTACATACATGAATCATACCGTCTCTGGTCGGATTGATGCCCACATTATGAATCAGAATCTCGGAATTCGGAATCATCAGACCTGCAGCCATGAAGAATGCGGCGGAAGAAATATCGCCCGGTACTACGATTTTTTGACCAAAAAGTTCTTTGGCGGGATGAATGATGGCAGCAGTACCTTCTGTATGTACATCTGCGCCGAAGCAAGAGAGCATCAGTTCCGTGTGGTTGCGGGATATATTTGGTTCGGTGACTTTTGTCTCACCGTCTGCATACAGGCCGGCAAGCAGAATGGCAGACTTAACTTGAGCAGAAGCAACCGGTGACTGGTAATGGATGCCGTGGAGCGGGCTGCCGGTAATCTCTAATGGTGCGCAGTCATTATTGTTCAGACTGCGGATGTGGGCGCCCATCATGGAAAGGGGAGTCATGATACGCTTCATCGGCCGCTTCTGAATGGATGCATCACCGGTCAGGGTAACGGTAAAATTCTGTCCAGAAAGGATGCCAGAGATCAGGCGGGTGGTAGTGCCGCTGTTGCCGCAGTCCAGAATGGCATCCGGTTTTTTTAAACCTCTGAGACCGTTTCCGTGGACAATTACGGAATCTCCGTTATTTTCAATGTCAACTCCCATGCTGCGAAAGCATCCGATGGTAGAAAGGCAGTCGGCACCCTGTAAAAAGTTATGAATTTCAGTAATTCCTTTTGCAATGGAACCGAACATGACACTGCGATGGGATATCGATTTATCTCCCGGAATGGTCACTTCGCCCTGTAATCCTTTGCATTTTGTAAACTTCATGATCAATACCTCTTTATTATAAACTTAATGAACCGGAATCAGTTCGTAATTGTATTTTTTGAGTGCCTCCCATGCAGAGGTCATGGCTGCCTCATCATAAAAAGTGATTTTCAGTGCTCCTTCTCCGTGTTCCCGGTTGTGATTGATTCCGATATTGGAAATGCTGATACCTCGGGCACTTAAAATAACAGCGATGGTGGAAATTGCTCCAGGCTCGTCCACAATATCAATGGTGAAACTGTAATCCGGAGAAACGGATCCTTTTGCCTGTTCGCTGAACGAATTCCGGTAAGAGCGGGAAGAGTCAAATAAATCGTAGATTTCTTTGGAATTCTGGGCGCGCAGGTTGTTTAGAATTTTCTGAAGGGATGCAATGTATGCTTCCATCATGTCCGTAATATTTCCGGCATTTGTCATGCAGATCTGTTCCCACATGACCGGAGAAGAGGAAGCGATACGGGTAATATCTTTAAATCCGCCGGCAGCCAGCAGTTTCATCATGTGTTCTTCGTTGTCGGAATCTTTTACAAGGTTGACCAGACTGGAAGCAACCAGATGTGGAAGATGGCTGATGGCAGCAACAATGCGGTCATGTTCCCGATAATCCAGTACGATCGGTATGGAGCCGATCAATTTTGCAATCTCTATCATGCGGTTGAGGTCACTTTGGTAACTTAAAGATGTCGGTGTTATAATATAGTAGGCATTTTCCAGAAGATGATCGGTGGAACTTTCATAACCAGTCTTCTCAGAACCAGCCATGGGATGGCCGCCGATAAAAATATCTTCCATATCCAGTTCGGTTACAACTCGATGAATGTTGGTCTTTGTGCTTCCTACATCGGTCAGGATCGCTCCAGGTTTCATAAATGGACGGATTGCAGCCAGATACTGGGCATTATATTCCACCGGCGTACACAAGAAAATAATATCACATTTTTTTAGATTTTCATTTACACCGTCGAGGATCACATCGATGATGCCGTCCTTTTTTGCCTGTTCCAGTTTGGAACGTGTGCGCATATATGCCATGATCTGAGCGTTTGGGCAGGAACGTTTGATGCCTCTGGCAATGGAACCGCCGATCAGACCGAGACCGATAAAGCCAAATACATGATCGTTCATTTAGAAACTCCTTCCTGACAGTTCAGCATATGGACGAAGTTCGGCGGTGAGCTGTTCAAACTGATCAAACGTAAGAGACTGCGGTCCGTCAGATAAAGCACATGCCGGATTTGGATGAACTTCAATCATCAGTCCGTCAGCACCTGCAGAGATAGAAGCTTTTGCAAGTGGTGCGACGTAAGCACGGACACCAGTTGCATGACTTGGATCCACGATAACCGGAAGATGCGTTTTGCTTCGGAGAACCGGAACGGCACTGATATCCAGGGTATTGCGGGTGGCAGTTTCATAAGTGCGGATACCACGTTCGCAGAGAACGACATTTTCATTGCCCTCGGACATAATGTATTCTGCAGCATTCAGCCATTCGTCGATCGTTGCACATAAGCCGCGTTTTAAAAGGACTGGAAGACCTGCGCGGCCAGCTTCTTTTAATAATTCAAAGTTTTGCATATTGCGTGCTCCAATCTGAAGCATGTCAACATATTGGACTGCGGATTCAATCGCGCGGGCGCTGGTTACTTCACAAATAACGTTCAGACCGGTCGCTTCACGGGCTTCTTTCATATAACGAAGTCCCTCTTCTTCAAGTCCCTGGAAAGAGTATGGAGAAGTACGCGGTTTGTAAGCTCCGCCTCGAAGAAAATTGGCACCGGCTTTTTTGACTGCGAATGCAGTCTCCATCAATTGATCCTGACTTTCGATGGCACATGGACCTGCCATAATGGTAAGGCTTCCGGGTCCGATGGAAGTATTTCCTACCTTAATCGTAGAATCTTCCGGATGAAATTTTTTGTTAGCGAGTTTGTAGGACTCTGTAACTGCAACAATTTTGTCCACGCCATCAGAGATTTCGATGTTTGCTCCGCTCAGCTTGGATTTGTCTCCGACAACACCGATAATGGTTACTTCGGAACCTCTGGAAAGATGGACCTGAAGACCGCGCCCTTCTACTATATCTGTGATTTTATGAAGTGCCTCTTCGGAAGCACCCGGTTTCATGATAATGATCATAGTGTTTTCTCCTGCTGTTTATTGTCTATGGAAAATATCCGATGATTCGTATTCTATAACATTCGGAAATGATTGTCAACGCTTTTGTGCTTTAAAGTGCGAATATTTAAGGGCTTGCAAAATAATTTGTGCAATTCGTCTGTTTTACTTGAAATATTTTTCATTTTTTAGTAGAATATCGTCATAAGACTTATCGTATTGTACAGGAGGGAATTTTATGAACGTTTATGGTAAACAGAATATCCGTAACGTCGTGTTACTTGGTCACGGCGGGGCCGGCAAGACTACGGTTGCAGAGGCGTTGGCATATGTAACCGGAGTCACAAAACGTATGGGAAAGGTTACGGATGGCAATACAATCAGCGATTATGACAAGGAAGAAATCAAACGTCAGTTTTCCATCTCCACATCTCTGATTCCGATCGAGTACGAGGGCGATAATGGCCCGATGAAGATCAATATTTTGGATACGCCAGGTTATTTTGATTTTGTAGGCGAAGTAGAAGAAGCAGTCAGTGTAGCGGATGCAGCGATCATCGTGGTGAACTGCAAGGCAGGTATTGAAGTTGGTACGGAAAAAGCCTGGGAATTGTGTGAAAAGCTGAGACTGCCGAGAATGTTTTTTGTTACAAACATGGATGATGACCATGCAAGCTTTAGAGAATTAGTTCTGAAATTAGAGAGACGTTTCGGAAGAAGTGTAGCACCGTTCCAGCTTCCGATCCGTGAGAATGAAAAGTTTGTCGGATATGTAAACGTAGTTAAGATGGCCGGCAGACGTTTTACTGAGACAGGCGATCATGTAGAATGTGAGATTCCGGAGTACTCCCAGAAAAACCTGGGCATCGCAAGAGATGCATTGCTGGAAGCAGTTGCTGAAACCAGTGAAGAGTACATGGAGCGTTACTTCTCCGGTGAAGATTTCACTGTAGAAGAGATTCAGGGCGCTCTCCGTGAACATGTAATAGATGGAAGTATCGCACCAGTTCTGATGGGTTCCGGTATTAACTGCCAGGGTTTCAAGACTTTGCTGCAGGTTATTGACCGCTATCTGCCGACACCGGACAAGTTTGAGTGTATTGGTGTGGATGTTTCTACTGGTGAACGTTTTACTGCAAAGTACAATGATGAAGTATCTCTGTCTGCGAAAGTATTTAAGACGATCGTGGACCCATTCATCGGTAAATATTCCCTGATGAAGATCTGTACTGGTATTTTGAAATCGGACAGCACCATTTACAATGTCAATAAGGATACAGAAGAAAAAGTTGCCAAAGTTTATGTATTAAGAGGTAAAGATGCTATTGAGGTTTCAGAATTGAGAGCAGGTGATATCGGCGCTGTTGCAAAACTGAACATTACTCAGACTGGTGATACCATTGCGATGCGTACCGCTCCGATCGTTTACCACAAACCGCAGATTTCCGTTCCTTATACATATATGAGATATAATACGGTTACCAAGGGTGATGAGGATAAAGTATCCAGCGCTCTGGCAAAGCTGATGGAAGAGGATCTGACCTTAAAGAGTGTCAACGACAAAGAAAACCGTCAGCTGCTTCTGTACGGTATTGGCGATCAGCAGCTTGAAGTAGTGGTAAGCAAACTTCTGAATCGTTATAAAGTTGAGATTGAGCTGAGTAAACCGAAATTTGCTTTCCGTGAAACAATTCGCAAGAAAGTGGAAGTACAGGGCAAATATAAAAAGCAGTCCGGCGGACATGGTCAGTATGGCGATGTTAAGATGGAATTTGAGCCGTCCGGAGATATGGAAACTCCATATGTATTTGAAGAGCGTGTATTTGGCGGCGCAGTTCCGAAAAACTACTTCCCGGCAGTTGAGAAAGGTGTTGCAGAGTGCTGCCTGAAAGGACCTTTGGCTGCATATCCGGTTGTTGGTGTGAAAGCAACCTTGACAGATGGTTCTTATCATCCGGTTGATTCTTCTGAGATGGCGTTCAAGACTGCAGCTTCTATGGCATTCAAGAAAGGTTTTATGGAAGCAAATCCGGTTCTGCTGGAGCCGATCGCATCTTTGAAGGTTATTGTTCCTGATAAATTTACCGGTGATGTTATGGGTGATCTGAACCGAAGAAGAGGTCGTGTACTGGGTATGAATTCCGATCATCATGGTAAACAGATCATCGAAGCTGATATCCCGATGTCTGAACTGTTTGGTTACAATACAGATCTTCGTTCTATGACAGGCGGCATTGGCTTGTTTGAGTACGAATTCTCCCGCTATGAGCAGGCTCCTGGCGATATTCAGAAGAAAGAAGTAGCAGAGAGAGCATCAAAGGTAGACAAGTTGGAAGCTTAAGGTTATAATTAAATAGAGTATATCTATTTTGGAAGCAGGTGATAGATGCCTGCTTCCTTTTTTGGAGGTTGTATGGACGCAAAAAGACAGTTTTCGACGATCGGATGGGCACTTGCTGTTTATTATCTGGTATGTGTCGGCGCTCAGATTTTGTTTAGTATTTTTTTGGAAAAGTTTGAACACCTGCTTCCGGAATTTGTGTGGAGTGATGATTTTATGATGATCGCTTCTCAGATCATTATGTATGGGATAGGATTTCCTGTATTTTATTGTCTGGTCAGAAATCTGCCTTCCTGGTTCCTTTCAGAAAAAAAACGGATATCACCGGGACACTTGTTTGTGGTTTTCGTGATTTGCATGGGGGCGGCTTATATCGGCAATCTGATCGGTAATGTGCTGATGCTGATATCGGATTTGATGTTTGGAACGCAGAGTATGAATCCGGTTACAGATGCGGTTCTTAATATGAGTCCGGTGGGGATGTTTTTGACCACAGTAGTGGCCGCACCGATCATGGAGGAATGGATGTTCCGTAAAATTTTGATTGATCGGCTGGTTCCGTTTGGTCAGAAAGCAGCTGTTGTCGCTTCCGGTCTTAGTTTTGGTCTGTTTCATGGCAATTTTTATCAGTTTTTTTACGCATTTTCATTAGGAATGATCTTTGCATATCTGTATAGTTATACAGGAAAATTACGTTACAATGTGCTTTTGCATATGGGTATTAATCTGATTGGAGGAGTGCTTCCGCTTTTGTGGGAAAAGTGGGCGGGAATGAGCGTTATTCTTTACTGGCTTGGCATGATCTTTATGGGAACACTGGTGATCATTGCCATCGTTGCGGCGATTGTGCTGGCAGCAATCTTTGCCGGAAGGCTGAGGTGGTTTCCTGCATGGGAAAGACCGGAAAAAGGAATCTGCTATTCGGTGTTTACCGCATCGGGGGTATGGGCATTTTTTCTGGTATGTGTCATGGAATTTGCGAGGATGTTTTAATCAGTTATTGTATTCGCGGAAAATTAGTGGTAAAATCATGTGAGTATTAATGTTATGAGAGGAAAAACAAATGGAAAAAGTTTATAATCCCAAAGTAATTGAGAAGAAATGGCAGAAATACTGGGAAGAGAATGAAACCTTCAAGACAGATATGTGGGATTTCAGCAAACCGAAATATTATGCACTGGATATGTTTCCATATCCATCTGGTGTAGGTCTTCATGCCGGACATCCGGAAGGCTACACCGCAACCGATATCATGTCTCGTATGAAACGTATGCAGGGGTATAATGTCCTTCATCCGATGGGATACGATTCTTTTGGTCTGCCTGCAGAGCAGTATGCAGTAACTACCGGAAATCATCCGAATGGTTTTACCCAGGCGAATATCAAGACCTTTTCCAAACAGTTAAAGGAACTTGGATTTGACTATGACTGGTCTAAAATGATCGCAACCAGTGATCCTGACTTTTACAAGTGGACACAGTGGATTTTCAAGCAGCTGTATCTGGATGGTTATGCCAAATATGTAGATATGCCGGTAAACTGGTGTGAGGAATTAGGAACCGTTCTTTCTAATGATGAGGTGATCGATGGCAAATCCGAACGCGGCGGTTACCCGGTTGTCCGCAAGAATATGAAACAGTGGGTGATCGATCAGCCTGCATTTGCGGAAAAGCTGCTGGAAGGACTCGAAGAGATTGACTGGCCGGAATCTACCAAGGCAATGCAGAAACACTGGATTGGCAAGTCGGAAGGTGTTGAGGTGGATTTCCAGATTGTTGGAGGCGGCCGGTTCTCTATTTACACAACCTGTATTGAGACCATTTACGGTATTACCTTTATGGTATTGGCACCAGACGGTCAGATTGTAAAAGATCTGATGCCGAGAGTAGAGAATAAAGAAGAAGTTCAGGCTTACATTGACGAGACCTTAAAGAAAAATGATATGGACCGTACAGAACTGAACAAGACGAAATCCGGCTGTATCCTGAAAGGACTTTATGCGGTCAATCCGGTTAACGGCAAAGAGGTTCCGCTATTTATCGGCGATTTCGTTCTGGCAAGCTACGGTACTGGTGCGGTTATGGCTGTCCCTTCTCACGATCAGAGAGACTTTGAGTATGCTGTTGTTCACAATATTCCGATGATTCAGGTTATTGAAGGCGGCGATGTAAGTGAAAAGGCGTTCGAAAAAAGTGAATATCTGGGTAAAGGCTGTAAATTGATGAATTCTGAGGAATTTACCGGTTTGACAGTTGAGGAAGCGAAAGCAGCAATTACCGATAAACTGGTGAAAATGGGAGTTGCCCGCAAAACGGTAAACTATCATTTCAGGGAGTGGATTTTCGCAAGACAGCGTTATTGGGGTGAGCCGGTGCCGGTGGTACACACTGAGGACGGCGGTATTCATGTGCTGGATGATGACGAACTGCCGCTGGTACTTCCGGAATTGGAAGACTACAAGGGAAAAAATGGAAAGGCACCTTTGGAAAATGCAGCTGAGTGGAAACAGTATGACCATAATGGCATCAAAGGCGTCCGTGAGACTTCCACTATGCCGGGAAGTGCCGGATCAAGCTGGTATTTCCTGAGATATATCGATCCGAAAAATGACAAAGAATTTGCAAACCAGGAGCTTTTGAAACACTGGATGCCGGTTGATCTGTACATTGGCGGACCGGAGCATGCTGTCGGTCATCTGATGTATTCCAGAATCTGGAACCGATATCTTTATGACAAAGGTTTATCTCCGGTAAAAGAACCATTCAAAAAACTGGTTCACCAGGGTATGATTCTGGGTGCGAACGGCATTAAGATGGGAAAACGTTATCCTGAATTTGTAGTAAATCCGAGCGATGTGGTAAGAGATTATGGTGCAGATACGCTGCGACTTTATGAGATGTTTATGGGACCGTTGGAAGTATCAAAGCCATGGAACCCGCAAGGTGTAGAGGGTGCAAGAAAGTTCATCAACCGTGTATGGACATTCTTTACGAATGAAGAGAATCTGACGGATGAAGCAGATAAAACATTGGCAAAAGTTTATCACCAGACAGTCAAGAAAGTAACGGATGACTTTGAAATGCTTGGATTCAATACGGCGATCAGTCAGATGATGATTTTTGTCAATGCTGTATATAAGGCAGGAAAATGTCCGAGAGAGTACGCAGAAGGCTTTATTAAGATGATGTCCTGTATCTGTCCGCATGTCGGAGAGGAAATCTGGCAGATTCTTGGTCATGACACCACCATTGCATATGAAAAGTGGCCGGAGTATGACGAAGAAGCTATGAAGGATGATGAGATTGAGGTTGGTGTACAGGTCAATGGTAAAGCGCGTGGTGTCGTTGCTCTTCCGGTCGGTATTTCCAAGGAAGAAGCAATCGCAAAAGCAAAAGAAGTGGTTGCTGATAAATTGACCGGAACGATCGTAAAAGAAATTTATGTGCCGGGGCGCATTATCAATATTGTCTGCAAATAGTAACGATTCAGCAGGTGAGCACATCTGTCTCAATGGCTGTCAGGAAGACCTGGCAGCCAATTTTTTTGCAAGAAATTTCAGCGTTTCCAGCCTTTGGCGTTCAGCGGGCGGCATATCTGCAGTTATAATAGAAATAATCAATTCTGTTTCTGCGTCTGAAAAATCCAGTTTTTGTTGTTTGATTTCTGCCTGCAAAGAAAGAAAAGCAGGGATCAATTGATTTTTTGGGGTATTCTGAAGCTGGTCAGCCAGTTTGACTATGTAATCCAGTTTTGATGGGTCCATGTTTTTTAAACGTGGATCTTGTTTCCAGTCATGATTGGTCATAAATAAGTCCTTTCTATCAAGCCATGATTCAGGTGCTGTATAGGAACAGCAACCATTTTGGAAAATGCCGTTGATTTCTCATTACGGCGGATTCTGCATAGCCTGCATCATAATCTGAAGATTTTCCAAGGTGTCAATGAATTCTCGCTCTTTTGGTCCGGCAAAAGGTTTTATGGCCTGCAGCATTTCCAGTGGAGAAGTATTGCTTGGCGAACTGGAAGAAATTCCCATTGCTGTTACATCTCCGCCGCGAAACAAAGCCATAGTTCGATTTAATTCCTGTAATTTGATCATAATGGAAAGAAAGCGCTGCTGAGGCGGAAGCATAAATGGAACGGCTGCTTTCATCATCTGAATGTTGGGATCTGCGATCATATAATCCAGTTCAGTCAGACGGATATTATTATTTTCTTCTTTCATGTGGTGTGTCCTGTTCTTTTTGAAACAATATATGCAGAATTCAAAAAAGTTATGCCGGATGCATATAATAGTGTAGGGGCAATCAATAGTTTGACCCTATGATACGATAACAGGAGTGAGTTGAATCATGGCAGTCCGATTGATCATAGATGGAAATTCTGTTTACGAGATTGATGAAGAGTGCATGGAGTGTCAGAGAAAAAAGCAAAGATTTCAGAAAAAGGAATCACCAGGAGATCGCTGTGAAAAAAATTCGGATGATAAATGGAATAAAATACCAAAAATCTAGAAAAGAGGTTGCCGCACTATCCTTAGTGCGACAGCCCCACAGATTCCGGGAATGCAGTAAAACGCGCCAATGACGCGTTTTACTGCATTGCAGCAGGTTATCAGCAGATGCCGCCAAAACCGCCGCGTCCTCCGCAGCAGCAGAGGATCAGGAGAATCCAGATGCAGTCAAAACCGCCGCCGAAAAATCCACAATTGTTATGTTCGCCACAGCCAAATCCGTTGCCGCAGCAGCAGAGGATCAGAATCAGCCAGATGATGTTGCATCCACCGCCTCTGTTTTCACATTCACATCCGCATCCACAATTTGTAGCAGCTAAATCACTCATGTTTTGTTCCTCCAAAACTTATTTACACTCCATCTTATGAGGCACGGCATGTCACTGTTTCCATGTTTTTAGAAAGTTTTAATAATAATTTGATTGCAGAAAATCCGGACATGTGTATAATGAGGTATGATAGCTATTTGAACGGAATGGGATGGGAAAAGGGAGAAAACGATGGGATTTGATAAAGAATCTGTCAGCAAAATCAGGGGATTGATCGTGTTTACGGTGGTTGTTGCAGTCATCGGAGTGAATTATCACCGTGTGCTCGGCATAGCTGCTGCACTTTTTGGCATGTTATTCCCATTTATCATCGGAGGAGGAATCGCTTTTGTTTTGAATGTTCCTATGCGATGGATTGAACGAGTGATCAATCGGAAAAGGAAGTATCAATGGAGCCGCGGTGTCAGTCTGATACTTGCAGTATTTTTTGTGATCGGTGTAATTTCGGTGGTGATGGTTGTGGTAGGACCGGAGCTGGTTCGGACTGTGTCTGGACTGCAGGAAAGCCTGCCGCATTTTTTCATGACTATTCAAAGAAAATTTGAGAAGATTTTTGCAGAGAATCCAGATATTCTGGTATATATTCGGAATCTGGAAGTGGACTGGGAACAAATGGTTGAAAATGTGATTGGATTTATAAAAAACGGAGCCGGAACGGTTCTGGATTCTACCTTTTCTGCCATGCAGAGTTTGGTCAGCGGAGTGACTTCCGTATTTATCGGATGTATTTTTGCCATTTATATTTTGCTGCAGAAAGAGAATCTGGCCCGGCAATGTAAAAAACTGATCAGCGCGTTTTTGCCAGATAAAACTGCAGACTGGCTGATTCGGGTAGCACGCTTGACAGAACGCACGTTTTCCAGTTTCATGACCGGACAGTGTCTGGAAGCAGTCATCCTTGGAGCCATGTTTTTTGTGACTTTGACATTGCTTCAGATGCCATATGCATTGCTGATCGGAGTTCTGATTGGATTTACGGCCTTGATTCCTATGGTTGGAGCATTTATCGGATGTGCGGTCGGTGCGTTTTTGATCTTGTTGGTCAACCCGATGCAGGCGCTGATATTTGTTGGTGTATTTTTGCTTTTGCAGCAGATTGAGGGAAATTTGATCTATCCACATGTGGTAGGAAATTCTGTGGGACTTCCATCGATATGGGTGCTGGTTGCAGTGACTTTGGGCGGCAGCATGATGGGGGTGCTGGGTATGCTTGTTTTTATTCCGCTGGTGTCGGTGTGTTATGCGCTTTTGAGAGAGGAAGTGAACCGCAGGCTGGAGCGGAAGAAAAGGTAAAAGAATGGTAACTGTTCTGGGCTATCTTTAGAATGTTCCATACAGTTACAAATTTGATGAACCGTTGCAGGGGGAGAAGTATGAAAAAACGAATCAGAGATTATGGAATCATCATTGGCAGTGGTACGCCTGGAAAATTAAATAAGATTACAGATGTGCCGGGAGTTAAGGTTGGACATACAACCATTGATACTCCAAACCATAAGACAGGAGTGACTGTGATCTTGCCGTGCGCAGATAATCCTTTTACGACAAAACTGACGGCAGCAGCGTATGTTCACAATGGCTTTGGAAAAACGCAGGGTATTCCGCAAATTGAGGAATTGGGAACCATGGAAACTCCGATTGCACTGACCAATACACTGAATGTAGGAAAAGTACATGATGCGATTGTGGAATATATGATCGAATGGTGCAAAAAAGAGGGCGTGGAAGTAAAATCTATCAATCCGGTTGTGGGAGAATGCAATGACAGCAGATTGAATGATATTCAGGAACGTGTGATTGGTATTCCAGAGGTGAATGCAGCTTTTGCATCTGTGTGCGAGGATTTTGAAGAGGGTGCGGTAGGAGCAGGCACCGGAACAATCTGCTTTGACTGCAAGGGCGGAATCGGTTCGGCTTCTCGTGTATTAGAATTTGATGGTGAAATCTATACATTGGGAGTACTGGTTCAGTCCAATTTCGGACGCGGCAGCGACTTGTGTCTGAACGGTTACAGGATCGGGGAAGAGATCACGGCCAGAGTGAGCGAATCGGAATTGGATAAAGGATCGATTATGATGATCATTGCCACGGATCTTCCGGTCAGTGACAGACAGTTAAAGCGTATCATTAAACGTGCAGGCGCCGGGCTTGCCCGCTGCGGTTCTTATATGGGACATGGAAG
Organism: Brotaphodocola sp.; assembly: GCA_051877535.1. GTDB lineage: Bacteria > Bacillota > Clostridia > Lachnospirales > Lachnospiraceae > Brotaphodocola. The sequence continues at coordinate 153,592 of JBJEIZ010000018.1, read as the reverse complement.
CGGTGATATTATGATCGGATTTACTACTGCGAACCGGATACCTTCTAAAACGAGTGAAAAGCTGGTACATATTCAGATTATGCCGGAAAGTAAATTAGAGATGGCATTTCGGGCGGCATCAGATGCAACGGAAGAAGCTGTTTTGAATTCTTTGGCGGCGGCAAAAACAACAGTCGGCTATACAGGAGAGATACGATATAGTCTGACGGATTTGTATCTTAAATATCTGTAAAGGGATGAAATAGTTACAGTGCATTTTGCTATAAAAAGTCATGGGTAGAATTTTATAAATTTGTTGTTTCTTTTTCGATAAAGTATGATATACTGTTTTGGTATATAATAGTAGCTGAAGAAAGAGAGAAGCAGTTACGACATTCGCATGAATAATTAATAAGCAGATGGGTGAGAAAATGAGTCAGTACAACAGTCAAAAAAGTTCCGGAACCAGTCGTTCCAGAGCTAAGAGCAGTTCTTCAGGGGCAAAAACGACTTCTCGTTCGAGCAGTACGAGAAGCAGTTCCGGTGCCGGAAACAAAAATGGTTCTTCGAGAAACAGCTCTTCAAGAAACAGTAATTATCGGAGCAATTATAGTTATGGAAACCGGAATTCAAGTACCAGACATACTGGAAGAAAACGGAAAAACAGAAATGGCGGTTTCATGAAGCTTGCAATCGGCGGAGTGGTATTAATCATTGCCATTGCAATCATAGTTTCTCTGTTAAAAGGTATGGGAGGAAGCGGCAGTAAAGAGGCTTCTGGTGCAGATACCACTGCGGCACCGCCGGAGACTGAACTTCAAAAAGAAGTTTCGGTAGATGGGATTAACATTACCGGTATGTCCAGGGAAGAAGCAAAAGAGGCAATCCTGAAGAATTACCCATGGGCAATGACCGTTGTTTGGGAAGATAAGACCTATGAGGTAGCAAATCTGGTGGAAACAAAAGTGGACGCGCTTCTTGAGGAAATTTATGCCGGAAAACCAGAAGAGAGTTATGTGTTGGATATCAGCGGCATGGAAGAAGCGGTCAGAGCCGAGGCAGCCAATGTTGCAGCACAATGGAATAAGAAAGCGAAAAATGGTTCTATTTCCAGTTATGATGCATCTGCCGATAAGTTTATTTTCTCTGGAGCCGAGACAGGACTTGCAGTAGATGAAGATAAGCTTATTTCAGACATTGAGGCAGCATTGAATGAAAAAGATTTTGATGCAGAAATCGCAGCTTCAGTTGCGACGATTCAGCCAGAATATACGGAAGATGCTGCAAGACAGCGTTATGAGAAGATTGGTACCTTCACTACGAAGACCACTGCCAACAGCAATCGTAATACCAATGTGAAGTTGGCAGCACAGGCCATCAACGGCACTGTTGTGCAGCCGGGACAGGAGTTCTCTTTTAATGGTACAGTCGGAGAACGTACAGAAGCAAAAGGATATAAAGGCGCAGCAGCATATAACAATGGTGAGGTAGTTCAGGAGATTGGAGGCGGCGTTTGCCAGGTATCTTCTACCTTATATAATGCAGTTGTGAAAGCTGGTTTGAAGACGACTATGCGTCGCTCTCATACTTATGAGCCTTCTTATGTAACACCAGGTACAGATGCAACCGTCAGCTGGGGAGGTCCTGATTATAAGTTTGTAAACAACTCCAGTGCGGGAATCGGTATCCGTGCGCATTATGCAGATCAAACTCTGACTGTGTCAATTTACGGTATTCCGATTTTGGAAGATGGCGTTACATATTCGCTCCAGTCGACGAAATTGACAGATACGGATCCGCCGACACCGACTTACGAGGAAGATCCGACTTTAGAGCCGGGAGTTGAAAAAGTAAAAAGTTCCGGAAGTATTGGAAGCAAATGGGAAACCAGGCTTGTAATCAAGAAGAATGGGGAGCTGGTGAGCCAGAATGTAGATCATACCGTTACTTACAAAGGTCATGCGCCAGTTATTTTGAGAAATACTTCGGGAACCGTTGCGGCGACCACGGCTGCGGCAGGTGCCAGTGATCCGAGCGAAGGTTCTGTGGCACCGGAAGGCGCTGGAGATGGTTTTGCGGAAAGCAGTGAGTCTGGCATTCAATCATCCACTGCTGCTCCGACTTCTGCTTCTGATACAACAACAGTGCCGTCTACGACAGCAGCTTCTACAAAAGCTCCGACGGAAACATCAGCAGCGGAGCCGACATCAGCTGCAAAACCGACAGCTGCTTCACAGGCGGAATCGACAGCAGTGCCGACCGTGTCAGCTCCAACTGCATCGGCAAATCCGACTGCTGCAGAAGGAGGCAGCAGCCAGGCACCGGGCAATTCGCCGACAGCGGCAAGTGACACAGTACAAACAATCGCGCCGAATCCGGGTGCATAAAGATTGCGGATATGAAGAAGATGCTGTAAGACTGGCATTGGGCTGGTTTTACAGCATCTTTTTGTTGCCTTGTATCCAGAGAAAGCTGTCAGCGGCAGGTTCTGAGGCATACATGAACGTGCAGACCAAGTCAAATGTGCCGCGGATATGATTCTCTGCGATGGGGAATATCGTAGTTTGTGTGCAGATTTGGGCATAAAGCAGGGACAAAACGGAAATGGTTAAAATTATACTAGTAATTGTATTCAAATTAGTACCACTTTTTTCGCATTTGTTATTTGCAAATAGACAAAAAGTTGATATAATAATATCAGGTCGGTCCTTGTGAAAGAGGACCTATGTCCGAAAAAAATCGGGCACATATCCAACCCGGAGGGCCTTTCCGGGATCCAAGCAATATTCACATTTGTAGGAGGAAAATCAAATGGCAAGAAAAATGAAAACCATGGATGGTAACCAGGCTGCTTCTCATGCTTCATATGCATTTACAGATGTAGCTGCTATCTATCCGATTACCCCTTCATCCGTTATGGCTGAGCATACCGATGAGTGGGCAACAGAAGGCAGAAAGAATATCTTCGGCCAGACTGTTAAGGTAACTGAGATGCAGTCCGAGGCAGGTGCAGCAGGTGCTGTACACGGTTCTCTGGCAGCAGGTGCGCTGACCACCACCTACACCGCTTCTCAGGGTCTGTTACTGATGATTCCTAACTTATACAAAATCGCTGGTGAGCAGCTTCCGGGCGTTATCAACGTATCTGCTCGTGCTATCGCTAGCCATGCGCTGTCTATCTTCGGTGATCACTCTGATGTATATGCATGCCGTCAGACTGGTTGCGCTATGCTGTGTGAATCCAGCGTACAGGAAGTTATGGACTTAACCCCAGTTGCTCATCTGGCAGCTATCAAAGGTAAAGTTCCGTTTATCAACTTCTTCGATGGTTTCCGTACTTCTCACGAGATTCAGAAGATCGAGACCTGGGATTATGAAGATCTGGCAGAGATGGCTGATATGGATGCAATTGACGCTTTCCGTAAGAATGCTCTGAACCCGAATCATCCGTGCCAGAGAGGTTCTGCACAGAACCCGGATATTTTCTTCCAGGCAAGAGAAGCATGTAACAAATATTACGATGCTTTACCGGCAATCGTACAGGAGTACATGGACAAAGTTAACGCTAAGATCGGTACTGATTACAAACTGTTCAACTACTACGGTGCAGCAGATGCTGAGCACGTAATCGTTGCTATGGGTTCTGTAAACGATACCATCGAAGAGACGATCGACCACTTAGTAGCAACTGAAGGCGCTAAAGTTGGTTTGGTTAAAGTTCGTCTGTACAGACCATTCTCCGCAGAGGCTCTGATCGCAGCTATCCCGGATACTGTTAAAAAGATTACTGTACTTGACAGAACCAAAGAGCCAGGTGCACTGGGCGAGCCGCTGTATCTGGACGTTGTGGCAGCTCTTAAGGGCACCAAGTTTGACGCTGTTCCGGTATTTACCGGTCGTTACGGCTTGGGTTCCAAAGATACTACCCCGGCACAGATCGTTGCTGTTTACAACAACACTGAGAAGAAAATGTTTACTCTTGGTATCGTTGATGATGTAACCGGTCTGTCTCTGGAAGTTGGTGCTCCGCTGGTAACCACTCCGGAAGGAACTACTAACTGTAAGTTCTGGGGTCTGGGCGCTGATGGTACTGTTGGTGCTAACAAGAACTCCATCAAGATCATCGGTGACAACACCGACATGTATGCACAGGCATATTTTGATTATGACTCCAAGAAATCTGGTGGTGTTACTATGTCCCACCTGCGTTTCGGTCATAAGAAGATCAAATCTACATACCTGATCAGAACTGCTAACTTCGTTGCTTGCCATAACCCGGCATACGTTCGTAAGTACAATATGGTTCAGGAAGTCGTTGACGGCGGTACTTTCCTGCTGAACTGCCCGTGGAGCGCAGAAGAGCTGGATGCACATCTGCCGGGTCAGATGAAGAAATACATCGCTGACCACAACATTAACTTCTACACCATCGATGGTGTTAAGATCGGTATCGAGACCGGTATGGGTCCAACCCGTATCAATACCATTCTTCAGTCCGCATTCTTCAAACTGACCGGCATCATCCCGGAGGAGAAAGCTATTGATCTGATGAAGGCTGCTGCTAAGAAGACCTACGGTCGTAAAGGTGAAGATGTTGTTATGAAGAACTGGGCAGCTATCGATGCTGGTGCTCAGGGCGTAGTAAAAGTAGATGTTCCGGAAAGCTGGAAGAACTGCGAAGACGAAGGTCTGGACTACAAAGTAGTTACTGATGGAAGAAAAGACGTTGTTGATTTCGTTAACAACATTCAGACCGCAGTTAGCGCTCAGGAAGGTAACAATCTGCCTGTATCCGCATTTGAGGCTTATGTAGATGGTACTACCCCGTCTGGTTCTGCTGCATATGAGAAACGTGGTATCGCTGTTAATGTTCCGGTTTGGAATTCTGATAACTGTATCCAGTGTAACTTCTGTTCTTATGTTTGCCCGCATGCTGTAATCCGTCCGATCGCTATGACCGAGGAAGAAGCTGCTAAATTACCGGAAGGCACCAAAGTTCTGCCGATGACCGGTATGCCGAACTATAAGTTTGTTATGACTGTATCCGCACTTGACTGTACCGGATGTGGTTCTTGTGCAAACGTATGTCCTGGCAAGAAGGGCGAGAAAGCGCTTACTATGGATACTCTTGCTAAACATATGGACGAGCAGCCGGTTTACGACTACGGTCAGACCCTGCCGATCAAAGAAGATGTTATCGCTAAATTCAAAGAGAACACTGTTAAAGGCAGCCAGTTTAAGAAACCTCTGCTTGAGTTCTCCGGCGCATGTGCAGGTTGTGGTGAGACTCCGTACGCTAAACTGATCACTCAGCTGTTTGGTGAGAGAATGTACATTGCTAACGCAACTGGATGTTCCTCTATCTGGGGTAACTCTTCACCGTCCACTCCATATACCGTTAACGCTAAAGGTCAGGGTCCGGCATGGGGCAACTCCCTGTTCGAGGATAACGCTGAGTTCGGTTATGGTATGTTACTGGCTCAGAACGCTATCAGAGATGGTCTGAAGGAGAAAGTTGAAACGATCGTTGCTAATGAGGAAGCTCCGGCTGAGATCAAAGCAGCTTGTCAGGAATGGCTGGATACCTATGGTGTAGGTGCTACCAACGGTGCAGCTACCGATAAGATGGTTGCAGCTCTGGAAGGTTGCGATTGCGAAATCAGCAAAGAAATCGTTAAGAATAAAGACTTCCTGGCTAAGAAGTCCCAGTGGATCTTCGGTGGTGACGGATGGGCTTACGATATCGGTTTCGGCGGCGTTGACCATGTACTGGCTAGCGGCAAAGATATCAACGTAATGGTATTCGATACTGAAGTATACTCCAATACTGGCGGACAGGCATCTAAGGCAACCAAGACTGGTGCTGTTGCTCAGTTCGCAGCAGGCGGTAAAGATGTTAAGAAGAAAGACCTTGCAAGCATCGCTATGAGCTATGGTTACGTTTATGTAGCACAGATCTCTATGGGTGCTGACTATGCTCAGACTGTTAAAGCTATCGCTGAGGCAGAAGCATATCCGGGTCCGTCTCTGATCATCGCTTACGCTCCATGTATCAACCATGGTATTAAGAAGGGCATGAGCAAAGCTCAGACCGAAGAGAAACTGGCAGTTGAGACCGGTTACTGGAACAACTTCAGATTCAATCCGGCTGCTGAGAATAAGTTCACTCTGGATAGCAAAGCTCCGAATATGGAAGGCTATCAGGACTTCCTGAAGGGCGAGGTTCGTTACGCATCTCTGGCTATGAAGAATCCGGAGAGAGCAGCTAACCTGTTTGCTAAGAACGAGGCTGAGGCTAAGGAGAGATATGATTATCTGTCTAAGCTGGTTGCTCTGTATGGTAATAACTAATCCTGTTGTTCTGATTTCTGGAAGAGCAAGATAAATATAGTAGGGCTGTCACATGAACAGTAATGGGAGTGTGACAGCTCTTTCTTTCTTTATTTCAACTGCCACGATAAAGAGTGAAATGTATGACTGAACGGAAAAAGAAAATTCGAAGCGAAGTAAAGCGAAATATAGAAGGACTTTCGAAGGATTATTGTGTCCTGGCAGATCACGAAATCCGGAACCAGGTAAAATCTTTTCAGGAATATCAAAACGCAAATACGATTTTTTGTTTTGTAGGAACACAGACAGAAATCGATACCACATCCATTTTGGAAGATGTGCTGCAAAGCGGTAAACGTCTGGGAGTCCCGAAATGTATCGGAAAAGGAATTATGGAAGTTTTTGAAATTCAATCCTTAGAAGATTTAGTTCCGGGAAAATATGGGATTTTGGAGCCGAGAGAAGGCGTACCGCTTATTCGATCGGAAGAAATTGATCTGGCGCTTGTTCCATGTCTCTCGTGTAATAAAAAGGGATGGCGTTTGGGATACGGCGGTGGATTTTATGATCGATATCTGGCGGATATAAAAGCTGTAAGAGCGGTGCTTTGCAGAAGCAGGCTGATGCGAGACGATATTCCGGTAGAATTATATGATTTGAATATGGATTATGTGATAACAGAAGAAGGGATCATATCTGTCGAATGAGTACATACAGATATGATCCCTTTGCGTATCTATTTTTGTTCCCCAAGAAAGTAGGAGACAGTACCTCCTGCAGCAGCGAACAGGATACCAGCTGTAAGAATCATAAAATTCAACTTTCCCAATTGTGTCAAAAGACCAGTGTTATAAAAGATTGCAAATGGAGAAGAAAAAACCAGTCCCAGGATAGCACAATAAGTCTGGACACCATATTTTTCAAATAAGAAAGAGATCAGCTTGGCAATCAGAAAGATACCCAAAAGGATTCCAATGCCAAAAGGAACCAGGATCAGGCATCGGTCCAGCATCATTGGAATATCGAATCGTTTCAGTGCTTCCAGAAAATTTTTGATGGAATCAATGATACCGTAATAATAACCCAGGATCATGAGAACCATCGAACCGCTGACACCGGGAACTACCATGGTGGCAGATGCAACGATTCCGATTAGGAACATCAAGAATATTTGCATCGGAGAAGCAGCGAGGGTCTGCATGACTTCTTCTTGTGATCCCATAAGAGGGAGAAAGACTGCAAATGAGAATAGCAGGATAAAGCAGAGAAGCCCCGAAAATCCGATGAAACCACCCTTTTGAGAAAGCTTGGATTTTAACTGCTTTACTAATACCGGGACTCCTCCAAGGATGAGTCCGATAAATGCCATGCAGGTCACAAATGTATGCTCAGAAAGAAGATATTCGATTGCGTAGGTGAAACCGACGACACCGATACCGCAGCCGACCGCAATTGGTAAAAGGGTAAGAATGCTGCGCTTGCAGTCTTTAAAAAAATTGGATACGGCACCGATCAATTTGTCGTAAATCCCCATGGAAAGAGCCAGCGTACCGCCGCTGACACCAGGAATGATATTAGCAATGCCAATAAAAATTCCTTTGATCATATCAATGATAAATGACATAAGAAATTCCTTTCTTCTTATAATAGTTTTAATAGACCTTTTGATCTAAGTATCCTCATATTATAAATTGTGAATTATGTAAAGTCAAGAAAAGCATCGTAAAGCTTGTGCAATGTTTTTTTTTGTGCTAAACTGTTGGTTAGATGTCGCTTTTAAACGGCAATTTACCAGAGGAGGATAAAATTATGGCGCAGAAACAGTCACTAGATACGATCTGCATTCAGGGCGGATGGCAGCCGAAAAACGGTGAACCAAGAGTTCTTCCGATTTATCAGAGTACTACATTTAAATATGAAACCAGTGAACAGATGGGACGTTTGTTTGACTTGGAAGAGGATGGATATTTCTATACACGTCTTGCAAATCCGACAAATGATGCGGTTGCAAAGAAAATCTGTGCACTGGAGGGCGGTGCTGCAGCGATGCTGACTTCTTCCGGCCAGGCAGCCAATATGTTTGCGATTCAGAATATCTGTTCTGCAGGGGATCATATTATCAGTGCTGCAACGATTTATGGAGGAACCTCGAATCTTTTTACCGTTACATTAAAACGTTTTGGTATTGAGTGTACCCTGGTTGATCCGGATGCATCTGAGGAAGAACTGGAAAAAGCATTTAAACCAAATACGAAAGCTGTATTCGGAGAGACGATTGCTAACCCGGCTCTGGTTATTCTGGATATCGAGAAATTTGCGCGTCTGGCACACAAACATGGTGTTCCACTGATTGTTGACAATACTTTTGCGACTCCGATCAACTGTCGTCCATTTGAATGGGGAGCTGATATTGTTACGCATTCTACCACCAAATATATGGATGGACATGCACTTTGTGTAGGCGGATGTATCGTGGACAGCGGTAATTTTGACTGGGATGCACATGCTGATAAATTTCCAGGATTGACGACCCCGGACGAATCCTATCATGGAGTGATCTATACGCAGCGTTTCGGAAAAGCTGCATTTATTACAAAAGCAACCGTGCAGCTGATGCGTGATATGGGCGCAATCCAGTCTCCGCAGAATGCATTTCTGTTGAACATTGGTCTGGAAACCCTGCATTTAAGAATGCCGCGTCATTGTGAGAATGCTTTGAAAGTTGCACAGTACTTAAAAGCCAGAGAGGATGTTGCGTGGGTTAATTATCCGGGACTTGAAGGTGATAAATATTATGATCTGGCTCAGAAATATATGCCAAATGGTACCTGTGGAGTGATTTCCTTTGGACTGAAAGGCGGAAGAGCGGCTGCAGGTGTATTTATGGATAAGCTGAAAATGGCTGCGATTGTGACTCATGTAGCTGACGCAAGAACTTCGGTCCTTCATCCGGCAAGTCATACCCATCGCCAGCTGAGTGATGAGCAGTTGGTTGAGGCTGGAGTTGATCCGTCGCTGATTCGACTGAGCGTTGGCATCGAGGACGTAAATGATATCATTGCAGATATCGAACAGGCACTGGCTTAAGTGTCTCTGCATTCTGTTTGGAATTTCAGACAGGAGGTTTATAAGAATTGGATGAGAAGACATATCACAAACCGGTGAAGAAAACAAAATTCTGGGGCAGATTGACAAGAATAATTTTTGGTCGGACTATGTATGTGCTGACAGCTATCGTCATTCAGCTGACAGTGTTATTTTCAGCATTTAACTGGCTCAGTGGTCACATCTTCTTTGTTTATGGCGGATTTACACTTTTAAGCGCGGTTGTTGTGATTTATATTTTGAATAAACGGCAAAATCCATCGTATCAAATGGCATGGATTATTCCAATTCTGGTATTTCCGGTATTTGGAGCTCTGTTCTATCTGTTTATGGAGTTTCAGACAGATAAAACGAGGATGGCCAGACGCCTGGATACGCTGATTGATGAAACAAGACCGTATTTGATCCAGGAAAATGGTGTTCTGAAACGTCTTTCCATGTTGAGCAGAGGAACGGCTCATTTAGCTTATTATATGAGCCGCCATGGAGGATATCCCATGTATGAACATACCGGGGCAGAATATTTTCCGCTTGGTGATGACATGTTTCCTCGCTTTCTGGAAGAATTAAAGCAGGCAAAGCGTTACATTTTTCTTGAATATTTTATTATTGAGCGAGGAGAAATGTGGAATGCAGTGCTGGAAATCCTGAAACAGAAGGTGAAAGATGGGGTGGAAGTGCGGGTCATGTATGATGGCATGTGCAGTCTGACACTTTTACCTTATCAGTATCCCAGGGAATTGGAAAAATTTGGTATTCAGTGCAAGATGTTTTCTCCGGTCAGACCAGTGCTTTCTTCTTATCAGAACAACCGTGACCACCGGAAGATCACAGTTATCGACGGACATACGGCATTTACCGGGGGAATCAACCTGGCAGATGAATATATCAACCAGAAAGAACGGTTTGGACACTGGAAAGATACCGCGATTATGCTGAAAGGCGATGCGGTTAAGAGCTTTCTGATGATGTTTATGCAGCTGTGGAATCTGGAAAAGAAGACAAAAGAGAATTACGAAAAATACCTGCCAGATCCAGATTTTTCGTATCCAGATAATCTGGATATGAGAGGTTTTGCTATGCCTTATTCGGACAGTCCTCTGGATCACGAAACAGTGGGAGAATATGTTTATCTGGATATTTTGAATGAGGCACGAAATTATGTGCATATTATGACTCCTTATCTGATTCTTGACAGTGATATGATCACGGCACTGACTTTTGCGGCGAAACGCGGAGTAGAAACCATTATTATCATGCCTCATATTCCGGATAAAGTGTATGCATATTTACTGGCCCGTTCTTATTATGAGGAATTGCTGCTGGCAGGTGTGCAGATTTATGAATACACTCCTGGGTTTATTCATGCAAAGAGTTTTGTAAGCGATGATGAAAAGGCAGTGGTCGGTTCGATCAATCTGGATTATCGAAGTCTGCATTTGCATTTTGAATGTGCAGTTTATCTGTATCGGAACCAAGTGGTACGCCAGGTGGAAGAGGACTTCCAGGAAACTTTGAAGAAGTGTGAAAGGATTACTGTGGAAAGCTGCAGAAAGTATCCAATCTTAAAGCAGTGGGCAGGTAAGACACTGAGACTTTTTGCACCATTGATGTAGGGAAACTAAAAAGGAAAAAAGGAGCTGTTGAAATCTGCTCCTTTTTTCCTTTTTAGTTTTTTTGATCAATCAGTTTGTATAAATGTTCCAGTGCTTCTTTGATGCCGCCTACTTCATCAATCAATCCCGCTTTTACATTTTCTTCTCCGACAAGGACGGTTCCCAGGTCGCGGGTTAGCATCTCGGTATTCAGCATCAGGCGTTTGGCCTGGTCGTAAGCAATCCTGGAATGGCTGCTGATAAAATTCAGGATCCGGTCTTGAATCATTTCAAAATATTCATAAGTTTGAGATGCACCAATGATCATTCCATTCATGCGCACCGGATGAATCATCATGGTGCCGGTTGGTACAATAAAGGAATAATCTGTGGAAACGGCCAGAGGGACGCCGATGGAATGACTTCCACCCAGAACCAGTGAGACGGTTGGGATACTTAAAGAGGCAATCATTTCTGCGATTGCCAACCCGGCATCAACATCTCCTCCGGATGTGTTTAACAGTACCAGCATGCCGTCGATCTTATCATCATCTTCTATTTGGGCAAGTTGAGGAAGGACATGGTCATATTTGGTCGTTTTGGCATTTCCGGAAAGATTTTCGTGCCCTTCCACTTCTCCGATGATGGAAAGTAAGTGAATCGCTTTTCCATTATGGTTCCTGTCCAGAGTCACCTGACCAAATTCTTCTAGTTTTTCATCTTCCGGACTGATTCCATTTTGTTGTTTGGAATCGCTGTTGTTATTTGTTTCTGAATGATCGGTCCATTCCTGAAATCCATAAAACAATGTTGTTTCCGCCTTTCTGCCGAGTGATAACGGCTCTTTTTCCGATAGTTTTTCCGATCGGTAAAATTTTATGCTCTTTTGGAACCTTATATGGTGTTTATAAAAAAGCAATTTTTCCAGGTCTTGCATTTGCAAATGATTTTTTGTATACTATCTACTATGACAAGGAGGCTTACATAGTGGCAACAAGCAGTAAAAAAACGACAACACAGGACAAGGCTTCAGGAAAGGGAACGGCAAGGTCATCCGGGAAGGCGCAGGGTTCTTCTTCCAAATCCTCAAAGACAGGCGGTTCGTCTTCTGTAAAGAATTCCGGAAAAAGTGTCGGACGACCAAGAAAACAGCCGGAACCTGTGGAAGAGCCAGACAGTTTTATCCGGGCAGAAGTCATGATTCTTCTGTCATTTGCGCTTGCTGTTCTTCTGTTTTTGAGTAATTTTCATTTGTGCGGAGTGGCAGGTGACTTACTTCGCGGAGTGCAGCTTGGTATTTTCGGTATGGTGGGATTTATCGCCCCGCTTCTTTTATTTATAGGCACATGCTTCTATATGTCGAATCGTGGAAATCATGTGGCGACGCGTAAGTTGATTGCAGCTATTGGATTATTTGTTGTAATATGCGCATTTTTTCAATTATTTTTTGGTTATCAGCCGGAAGCAGGAGAAAATGTGTTGGCATGTTATCGATATTCTGCAGCAAGCGGCATAGGCGGAGGTCTGCTCGGAGGAATTTTGTGCATGGTGCTCAAATCGGCGTTGGGAACGATTGGAGCATTTCTTATCTTATTGGTGTTTATGCTCATATGCGTTGTCTGCATTACGGAGAAATCAATCGTAAAGGCAGTAAAGCGGCATAGTGATGCAGCATATCAGTATGCAAAAGAGGATATGGACCGAAGACGGGAGATACATGCAGAGCGTCAGGAGGAACGCCGCAGAATGCGGGAAGAACAAAGAGTCCGTGGTGTGGATCTGACTTCTACTTATTTAGAACCTCTGCATGACGAGGAAGATTATGATGAGGAACCGGAACAAGTGACCGTGCACCAGGAATCGGAACCGGAGTCAGAGAAGGTTTCCAGACCAGGACCAGAAGATGCGTTTCATGGCGGTATCGAAATCAAATTCCATGGCAGCCCGAAAGATGAACTTCCCTTTGATGAGGAAGAACCGGAAATTTCTGCACAGGAGCTGGTGGCAGAAGGGATTCGTTCGTTTGAAAGAGAGGAAGAAATCTTCCTTGGCAAAAAAGCATCTGAGTGGGATGCACTTTATGAGTCCGGGGATAAAGAAGAACCGGAAGATATGACAGATTTGGAAAAAATTCCGCGAATTGTTCCGTATCAGGAAAAGTCCCGCCAGTTGGCTTTTGAAGAACCGGAGGAAGAAATTATTTTGCTGGAACCGAAGTCTGAAGTGACTGCAGAACCGGAAGAAACTTTTATAGAGGACCCGCTTTATGTGAAATCGACGATTACCGGTGGAACATTTGCGATTCCAGAGGAAGAAAAGCGTGTGGTCACGTCCGGAGGAAAGATTATTGAAACGGATACCGAGGCACTTCAGAAGAAACTGGAATCCCGCAGAAAGGAAATGGCAGCTTCATCAGATGATGAGACAAATGTTCAGCAGGAGATTCATAAAAAAGAAGCGGCTCCCAAAAAGGAATATGTATTTCCACCGGTTTCTCTGCTTAACAGAGGCAGCAAGACTGCGGGAAATCATTCGGAAAAAGAATATCGGCAGACGGCGTTAAAACTACAGCAGACGCTGCGTGATTTTGGAGTTGGAGTTACGGTGACCGATATCAGCTGCGGACCGACGGTTACCCGCTATGAGCTTCACCCTGAGCAGGGAGTTAAGGTCAGTAAGATTGTGTCCTTGACAGATGATATCAAGCTCAGTCTGGCTGCGGCAGAAATTCGTATTGAAGCTCCAATCCCAGGCAAATCAGCGGTTGGTATTGAGGTTCCGAATAAGGAAAATAATACCGTATATCTGCGGGAACTTTTGGAAGCGGATAATTTCCGGAATCATCCTTCCAGGCTGGCATTTGCAGTCGGTAAGGATATTGGAGGGCAGGTGGTTGTGACGGATATCGCAAAAATGCCGCACCTTCTGATTGCCGGTGCAACCGGATCAGGTAAATCCGTATGCATCAATACACTGATCATGAGCATTATTTTTAAATCCAGTCCGGAAGATGTAAAGATGATCATGATCGACCCAAAAGTGGTAGAATTAAGTATTTATAATGGAATTCCGCATCTTTTGATTCCGGTTGTGACGGATCCGAAAAAGGCATCCGGCGCGTTGAACTGGGCAGTTGCAGAGATGACGGACCGTTATAAGAAATTTGCGGAATGCAATGTCCGCGATCTGAAAGGATATAATGCAAAAATCGATACATTAAAAGATATTCCGGAGGAGAAAAAACCGAAAAAACTTCCTCAGATCGTTATCATTGTTGACGAACTTGCAGATCTGATGATGGTCGCACCGGGTGAAGTGGAGGATGCAATCTGTCGTCTGGCACAGCTCGCACGAGCCTGCGGCATCCATCTGGTGATCGCAACGCAGAGACCATCGGTTAATGTCATTACTGGACTGATCAAGGCAAATGTTCCGTCAAGAATTGCGTTTTCCGTTTCTTCCGGTGTGGATTCCCGAACGATCATCGATATGAATGGTGCGGAGAAATTGCTTGGTAAGGGAGATATGCTGTTCTATCCGGCTGGTTTCCCAAAACCGCAGCGTCTACAAGGAGCATTTGTTTCTGATCAGGAAGTTCAGAAGATAGTTGATTTCCTGACGGAGCAGGGCATGACTGCTGAGTACGACCCGGAAGTGGAGCAGCAGATGAGTTCGGCTCCTGCTGCAGCGGCGGCAGGAGGATCCGCAAATGGACGTGACGAATATTTTGAACAAGCCGGAAAGTTCATCATAGAAAAAGAGAAGGCATCGATCGGCATGCTTCAGCGTGTATTTAAAATTGGATTTAATCGTGCAGCTCGTATCATGGACCAGTTGGCTGAAGCAGGTATCGTTGGCGAAGAAGAGGGTACCAAACCGCGTAAGGTTCTGATGACTATGGAAGAGTTTGAAGAACTGATGGGGCGCGGATAAATAAATATTTTATTGCACAGGAGGATGATTAAAATGAAAACAGACATTCAGATTGCACAGGAAGCCGTTATGCTTCCAATCAAGGACGTTGCTGCCTCTTACGGAATCAGTGAGGATGATTTGGAACTCTACGGTAAATACAAAGCAAAACTTTCCGATGAGCTTTGGGAACAGATTAAAGACCGTCCGGATGGGAAACTTGTTCTGACTACCGCGATCAATCCAACCCCGGCAGGAGAGGGTAAAACAACTACTACCATTGGTCTGGTAGATGCCCTGGCAAAGTTGGGCAAGAAGACTCTGGCAGCACTGCGTGAACCTTCTTTGGGACCGTGTTTTGGTATCAAAGGAGGTGCTGCGGGCGGCGGATATGCACAGGTTGTTCCGATGGAAGATTTAAACCTGCATTTTACCGGTGATTTCCACGCTATTACTTCTGCGAACAATCTGCTGGCAGCATTGCTTGACAATCATATCCAGCAGGGAAATGCACTGCAGATCGATACGCGTCAGGTTCTCTGGAAACGGTGTCTTGATATGAATGATCGTGCACTGCGCAATATCGTTATCGGTTTAGGTGCCAAGGCAGACGGTGTGGTTCGTGAAGACCATTTTGTGATCACGGTTGCATCTGAGATTATGGCAATCCTTTGCCTGGCAAACGATATGGAAGATTTAAAAGAACGTCTGGGACGTATTATTGTAGCGTACAATTATGCAGGAGAACCGGTTACAGCGAAACAGTTAAATGCAGTCGGCGCCATGGCAGCTCTGTTAAAGGATGCGATCAAACCAAACATCATCCAGACTCTGGAACATACCGGTGCACTGGTACATGGAGGACCATTTGCAAACATTGCTCATGGGTGCAACAGCGTTCGTGCAACAAAGACTGCTCTGAAACTGGCTGATATTGTTGTTACTGAAGCCGGTTTTGGTGCAGACTTAGGTGCGGAAAAATTCCTGGATATCAAGTGCCGCAAGGCAGGACTGAAGCCGGACGCAGTCGTTTTGGTTGCGACCGTAAAAGCACTGAAGTATAATGGCGGTGTTCCGAAAAACGAGCTTGGCACGGAGAACCTGGAGGCTCTGAAGAAGGGTATTGTAAATCTGGAGAAACACATTGAAAATATTCAGAAGTTTGGTGTTCCGGTTGTTGTGACACTGAACTCCTTTACTACGGATACGGAGGCAGAGTATGAGTTTATCCGCAATTTCTGTGAGGAGCGCGGCTGTGAATTTGCTCTGTCTGAGGTATGGGCAAAAGGTGGAGAAGGCGGCATCGCTTTAGCTGAAAAGGTGCTTAATACTTTGGAAAAGAAAGAAAGTCATTATCATCCATTGTACAGCGATGAGATGAGTCTGAAAGATAAGATCAAAACGGTCGCAACGGAGATTTATGGTGCTGATGGTGTTACCTATTCTCCGGCAGCTTCAAAAGCACTGGCACGCATTGAGGAACTTGGCTTTGGAAATCTGCCGGTATGTATGGCAAAAACGCAGTATTCTCTCTCTGACGATCAGACGAAACTGGGAAGACCTACTGGTTTTGAAATTAATGTGCGTGAAGCGTATGTATCTGCAGGTGCAGGTTTTGTGGTAGCGCTGACCGGTACTGTTATGACAATGCCGGGACTTCCGAAGAAACCGGCTGCTGACGGCATTGATGTGAATGCAGAAGGAAAGATTACAGGACTGTTTTAAAATATTGTTTATTTACACATAACTGTGAAAGTACGGAACAGAAATTTGAGAAAAAGTCCCGGAGCGTTTTTATAAGACGGGCTCCGGGGCTTTTTTTCGGAAAATCGTATTCTGTGAGAAAGGAAATTTCATTATGTTGAGAGACTGGTTGCAGAAGTTGAAATATAAAGTGCTTCAGGGAAGTATTGATATGGAAGTTCTTGAAGTTGTTTATGATTCCAGAAAAGCGGCACCAGGAGCTGTTTTTGTATGTATGAAAGGTACAAAAAATGACTCCCATACATTTATTCCACAGGTATTGGAGGCCGGTGTGAAAGCATTGGTAGTGGAGGAAGAAGTAGAAGTACCAGAGGATATTACGGTGATTCTTGTGGGAAGCGGACGCGAAGCTCTGGCGATTTTGTCCGCAGCCAGATTTGGCAATCCATCGGAAAAAATGACCATGATTGGTGTGACGGGAACGAAAGGAAAGACAACGACCACCCATATGATCAAAAAGATTTTTGAAACTGCAGGTAAAAAAATCGGTATGATAGGAACCAATGGGGTTTACATCGGTGAGGAACGATATCCGACTGTGAACACTACACCGGAATCCTATGAGCTTCACCGTTATTTTGCTATGATGGTGGAACAAGGTTGTGAAGCTTGTGTGATGGAGGTGTCTTCTCAGGCATTTAAGCTGTTTCGGGTTGCCGGAATCATGTTTGATTATTCGATTTTTACCAATATATCTCCGGATCATATTGGCCCGGATGAACATGCAGATTTTCACGAATACTTGTACTATAAGACTCGGATTTTTAACCAGAGCCGTTTTGCTCTGGTAAATCTGGATGATGAACATGCAGACTCCATTACTGAGCAGATTACTTGCCCGTGGGCTGGTTTTGGATTGGAAGAAGAGACGGATTATCAGGCAGAAAATATCCACTATGTTTCCGATTCTGATTTTGTAGGTGTGGAATTTGATATCAAAGGTGCAGAGGAAATCCCTGTTCGCGTTAATATTCCTGGGCGGTTTAATGTGTACAATGCGCTTGCGGCTGCTGTTGTAAGTGTGAAGGCCGGGATTTCAGCAGAAAAAATTCAGCATGGACTGGAACATTTAAAAATTGACGGACGCATGGAAATCGTTTATACTTCTGAGAAGTGCTGTGTGATCGTGGACTATGCACACAATGCAGTCAGTATGGAAAGCCTGCTTCATACATTGCGGGAATATCATCCGAAGCGGTTGGTCTGTGTTTTTGGATGTGGCGGCAACCGTTCGAAAGAGAGACGTTATTCTATGGGTGAGATTGCAGGAAAAATGGCAGATTTTTCGATTCTGACAGCGGATAATTCCCGCTATGAAAAGGTAGAGGATATTATAGCAGACATTCGCGGAAGTATCGAGAAGACCGGAGGCGCTTTTATTGAGATTCCGGATCGGCGTGAAGCAATCGAGTACAGTATGCTTCATGCAGAGCCGGGTGATATGATCGCTGTCATCGGAAAGGGTCATGAGGATTATCAGGAAATCAATGGAGTGCGATACCCGTTTCTGGATCGTGCGGTGGTAGAGGAAACTGCTGCAAAGATGGGATAGAAACACACAGGATAAAATAAGATAAAGAAAAGAGATACCAGATATGGAACATATGACGGTAAATGATATTGTAACGGCGACCGGCGGACGACTTTTGTGTGGAGATGGGGAGATGGAACTGAAAAACATCAGCATCGATTCGCGAACCATGAAAGGGCAGGATCTGTTTGTTCCGCTCGTCGGCGAAAAGGTGGATGCCCATCGTTTTATTCATCAGGCATTTTCTGCAGGTGCTGCAGCGGTTTTAACAAGCGAACATGATGAAATGAATGAGGAACATCCATGGATCCGTGTGCAGGACACAAAAAAAGCACTGCAGGATATCGGTTCTTTTTACAGAAATCGTCTGGATCTGCCTCTGATCGGTATTACCGGAAGTGTAGGAAAGACTACAACAAGAGAGATGATTGCGGCCGCATTATCTGCCTCTTATCGTGTTTATAAGACTCCGGGCAATTCCAACAGCCAGGTAGGTGTGCCGATCACCCTGTCACAGATTACTTCTGAAGATGAGATCGGTGTATTGGAATTGGGTATGAGCATGCCGGGAGAATTGACCGTGATTGCGAAGATCGCGCGTGTAGATATGGCAGTGATTACGAATGTCGGCATAACGCATATCGAACAGTTGGGGTCTCAGGAGAATATTTACCGGGAGAAAATGACCATACAGGATGGCTTGAAAGACGGAGGAATCTTGTTTTTAAATGGCGATGATCCGATGCTGAAGGAGACCCGGGCAAAGGAAGGATGCTCTACGATTTATTACGGAACTGGAAAAAATAGTGAATACCGGGCAGAGGATATCCGTCTGGAAGATGGATTTCCGGTGTTTACCGCAGTTTGTAAAGGAGAACGGATTCCGGTTCGTTTAAGTGTCAGAGGACGACATAATGTCTTAAATGCTATGGTGGCATTGGCAGTTGCGGATGCCAATCATGTGCCGCTGATGGCTGCGGCAGAATGTGTAGGCAGATTCGATGGTTTTCAGAATCGGCAGCAGGTTTATGACTGTAAAGGTGTGATCATATTGGATGATACCTATAATGCCAGTCCTGTTTCTATGATTGCGGCATTGGAAGTACTTCATTCTATGAAGAATTCTGGAAGAAAGGTTGCAGTGCTGGCGGATATGAAAGAGTTGGGATCGGATTCCCTGCGTTATCATCGGGAAATTGGTCAGTGGTTAAAAACACATCCGGTTGATGTGCTTTATACGTTAGGAGAACTGGCGTTGGAAATTGAAAAAGGAGCATCGGAAGATGGGGGCAGTTGTGCTTGTTTTCATTTTGAGGCGGAAGACATTCAAGAACTTTATGAATCCATAAAAGAGATGCTCAAGCCGGGAGACAGCGTGTTGTTAAAAGGTTCCAACAGCATGAAACTTTCCGAAGTTTCTAAAAGGCTGATTCATTCGGAAGACAAATAAAAAATTGCAGGTGATGCTATGGCAGAAAAATATGCCAGTATAATCATTGATATTTCTCATGAAAATGTAGATCGGGTGTTTCAGTACCGGATACCGGAGGCAATCTTGCCGGATATTCAGATTGGGACGCAGGTCTGCGTTCCGTTTGGAGCCGGAAATCGCACCAGAACGGGGTATGTGGTAGATATCACAGAAAAAGCAGATTATGATAAAACAAAGATCAAAGAGATAGCTGGGGTTGTGTCGGGCAGTGTGACGGCGGGATCTCAGCTAATTGAGCTTGCCTGGTGGATGAAAGAGCAATATGGTTCCACCATGAATCAGGCGTTGAAAACGGTGCTTCCGGTTAAGCAGAAGGTAAAAGCACGCAATAAACAGGTGGTTCAGTCTATGGTCGGAGAAAAAAGCCAGTGCGTTCCCGTACGCTTAAACCCTGTGCAGCAGCAGATCGCAGACAGGTTCTGCAGAGATTATGATGCAGGAAAACGGGTGCCCTGGCTGATTCATGGAATTACAGGAAGCGGTAAAACGGAAGTTTACATGGCTATGATTGATCATGTTCTGAAACAGGGGAAAGCAGTAATCGTTCTGATTCCGGAGATTGCGCTTACTTATCAGACGGTGATGCGTTTTTATCAGAGGTTTGGTGAGAAAATTTGTGTGATGCATTCCAGACTTTCCGCTGGGGAACGTTATGATCAGTTTGAACGGGCGAGAAAGGGAGAAACCAGCATTATGATTGGTGCGCGATCAGCTCTTTTTACCCCATTTTTAAATCTTGGACTGATTGTTATGGATGAAGAACATGAAAGTGCCTACAAAAGTGAAGTTACCCCCAGATATCATGCCAGGGAAGTGGCTGAAAAATTGGCAAAGATGAATGACGCACAGCTTGTGATGGGGTCGGCAACGCCGTCAGTGGAAGCCTATGTCAAAGCACAGGAAGGTGTTTATGAGCTGTTTACTCTGGATCAGCGTGCCAGCGGTGGAAGCAGCCTGGCGGCTGTGGAGGTGATCGATCTCAGAAAAGAACTGGAAGAAGGCAATAAATCCATTTTCAGCAGAAGATTACAGGGACTTATCGCAGACAGGCTTGAAAAAAAAGAACAGATCATGTTGTTTATGAACCGACGTGGTTATTCCAGTTTCGTATCCTGCCGCTCTTGCGGCGAAGCGGTAAAATGTCCTCATTGTGATGTTTCAATGACGCTGCATAAGCACAATCGTCTGGTGTGTCATTATTGCGGTTACTCCATACCGATGCCGAAAAACTGCCCAAACTGCACATCTCCGTATTTGGCGGGTTTTGGTATCGGAACTCAAAAAATTGAAGAAATGACAGCACAAATGTTTCCGGATGCCAGGATTCTCCGCATGGATTTGGATACAACATCCCAAAAAGGCGGACATGAAGCGATCCTTTCCACTTTTGCAAAACGAGAAGCAGATATCCTGATCGGTACCCAGATGATTGTAAAAGGTCATGATTTTCCAGGGGTGACTCTGGTCGGTATCCTGGCAGCGGATACTTCTTTATATGCGCCGGATTATCGTTGTGCAGAACGGACGTTTCAGCTTTTGGTGCAGGCTGCCGGTCGGGCGGGACGTGGCTGCCGTCCCGGTATTGCGGTGATACAGACTTATATGCCGGATCACTATTGTATTCAAGCAGCAGCAGCTCAGGATTATCAGGAGTTTTTCAGACAGGAAATAGGATATCGCAGGCTGATGTCCTATCCGCCGTCATGTCACATGTTGAGCGTTCAGGTTGCAGGAAAAGATGAACAGCTGATGATTCACATGATGGATCAGATTTACACTTCTGTGCAGCAGCATTTTGGCTCTTTGACGTCGGTGATTGGTCCGGTGCCGGCTCCTGTTTACAAAGTTAATGATATTTACAGAAAAATTTTATATATGAAACAGAAAAACTATGATATACTAATTAGAATCCAAAAGTATATACAGGATCGTTGGGATGAAACAGATGACTGCAAGAAGCTTATGATTCAGTACGATTTTTCCTGATTGACGCAGATAGAAAGAACTGCGGAACGGTTATTGCAAAAGATATAAAAAGAGAAAGGTTGATGAAAAGATGGCTATCAGACAGGTAAGAACAATTGGTGATGATATTTTAAGAAAACAGTGCAAACCGGTAAAAGAAATGACTCCAAGAACTGCGGAATTGATTGAAGATATGTTCGAAACCATGTATGAGACAAATGGTGTAGGTCTGGCAGCGCCGCAGGTTGGCGTTTTAAAGCAGGTCGTAGTGATGGATGTAGATGACGGAAATCAGTATGTGCTGATCAATCCGGAAATTTTAGAGACTTCCGGAAGTCAGACCGGCCAGGAAGGGTGTTTAAGCGTTCCGGGAAAACATGGTACGGTTACGAGACCTAACTATGTGAAAGTACGCGCATTGAATGAAAACATGGAAGAGTTCGTTCTCGAAGGAACTGAGCTTTTAGCACGGTGCATCTGTCATGAGTGTGCACATTTGCACGGCGAACTTTATGTGGACATCGTTGAAGGTGATCTGATGGATAATGAAGAGGAAGAGTAGTCCGAAGCGTGTGAAAAGGAGTTTATAATATATGAAAATTATTTTTATGGGAACTCCGGATTTTTCCGTTCCGACTCTGGAACGTTTGATCGGTTCCCGACATGAAGTGATTGCAGTTGTGACTCAGCCGGATAAGCCGAAGGGTCGCGGCGGTGCTGTACAGATGCCTCCGGTAAAGGAAACAGCGTTAAAGAACAATATTCCGGTGTATCAGCCGGTTCGTGCAAAAGATCCTGCGTTTGTAGAAGAAATGCGCGCTCTTCAGCCGGATGCGATGGTGGTTATTGCATTTGGACAGATTCTTTCTAAAGAACTTCTGGATATTCCAAAGTATGGCTGCATCAATATTCACGCATCCCTGCTTCCGGCATATCGCGGCGCGGCTCCGATTCAGTGGGCAGTTATCAACGGTGATAAAGAAACCGGGATCACAACCATGATGATGGATGTGGGTATGGATACCGGAGATATGTTAGAAACAGCAGTCATTTCCCTGAATGAGAAGGAGACAGGAGGAAGCCTGTTTGACCGTCTGAGTCTGATGGGCGGAGATTTGATCCTGTCAACATTGGAAAAAGCGGAGAACGGTACTTTGGTACGTACTCCTCAGGATCATAAAAAAGCGACTTATGTGAAGAAAATTCCGAAGACGCTCGGAGACATAGACTGGACTTTGGATGCAGTATCTATTGAGCGGCTGATCCGCGGTTTGAATCCATGGCCAAGCGCATATACCCACTGGAACGGAAAAATGTTGAAGATCTGGGATGCAGATGTGCTCCCGGCTGAGTCAGATGCCGCCTGCGGCACCGTCCTTGCAGCTTCCGGCACGGATTTTAAGGTTCAGACCGGCAACGGTATCCTGAAGATCAACAGTGTTCAGCTGGAAGGTAAGAAACGGATGGATACAGCAGCATTTTTACGTGGATATCAGGTGACAGCGGGCAGCGTATTAGAAAGGAGTTGATGGTTATGCCATATTACGGCGGTTACTATGCTTATCGATTTGACTGGACTTATCTGTTGGTGATTTTGGGCGCTCTTTTATGCACCTGGGCATCTTCCAGAGTGAACAGCACATATTCGAAATATTCCCGTGTACGCAGTATGACCGGCATGACCGGCGCTGAAGCGGCAAAAAGAATTCTGCAGTCACAGGGAATTTATGATGTGTCCATTCATCAGGTAAGAGGTTCTCTGACGGATCACTATAATCCGACGAATAAGACGTTAAATCTTTCAGAATCCGTTTATGGTTCTGCTTCCGTTGCAGCCATTGGCGTTGCAGCGCATGAGTGCGGTCATGCGATTCAGGATAATGTAGGATATGCGCCGCTCCGACTGAGGGCAGCGTTTGTACCGATTGCCAACTTCGGGAGCAGGTTGTCCTGGCCGCTGATTCTGATCGGTCTGATACTCGGAGCAACTTCTTTTATTCAGATCGGAATCTGGATGTTTGTTCTCGCACTTTTGTTCCAGGTGATCACGCTTCCGGTTGAGTTTAATGCTTCGGGAAGAGCGATTGACCTTTTGGATCGGTTGGGAATTCTATCTGAACAGGAACTCCCGCACACAAAAAAAGTTCTGGGTGCAGCAGCGTTGACTTATGTAGCAGCGGTGGCATCTTCTTTGCTGCAGTTGTTCCGTTTACTGATTCTGTTTGGAGGACGCAGAAGAGATGACTAAGACCACGGACAGCAGAGAAATCGTTCTTGATATTCTTCTCGAAATTTTGGAACGAGGCGGATACAGCCACGTGATCCTGCGGCAGGCATTGGAGAAGTATCAGTATCTGGAGAAACAGGAGCGGGCTTTTATTACTCGCGTGACAGAAGGAACGATTGAATATAGACTGACGATCGACGCTGTGCTGAATCAGTGTTCTAAAGTTAAAGTGAATAAGATGAAGCCGGTGATTCGCACGATTTTGCGTATGTCCGTGTATCAGATTCTCTGGATGGAACGGATTCCGGACAGCGCGGTGTGCAACGAGGCAGTCAAGCTTGCAGTTAAACGCAGATTTCAAGGACTGAAAGGTTTTGTGAACGGTGTTCTGCGCACGATCGTGCGCCAGAAGGATCAATTTGTCTTTGATGATCTTTCCTTGAAATATTCGATGCCGCAGTGGTTGATTGATATGTGGAGCGAACAGTATTCAAAAGAAACTGCGGAAGAAATATGTGAAAGCTTTCTGAAAGACGTACCGACGACGGTACGCTGCAATCTGGTCCTGGCTTCTATGGAGACAATCTGTGCAAGCCTGGATGATCAGAATGTGAAGTATCGGCTCAGCTCTCTGTCGGATCATGCTCTTTTACTGGAACAGTATGACTATTTGGAGAGTCTTTCCGCATTTCAAAAAGGCTGGATTCAGGTTCAGGATGCCAGTTCTGGTTTTGTGGGCGATATTGCAGATCCAAAACCTGGGGCTCTGGTTTTGGATGTATGTGGTGCACCTGGCGGAAAAAGTCTGCATATCGCAGATAAACTTCATGGAACCGGACTTGTGGTAGTTCGTGACCTGACTCAACAGAAAATCATGATGGTGGAGGATAACCTGGAACGAACCGGGTTTACCAATATACGGGCGGAAGTCTGGGATGCACTGGAGTTTGATCCGGAGTGGGAAGAAAAAGCAGATATCGTTATTGCCGATCTTCCATGTTCCGGTCTTGGCATCATTGGCAAGAAACCGGATATCAAATATCAGGCAACTCCGGAGAAACTGAATGATCTGGCGGCACTGCAAAAAGAGATTTTATCTGTGGTGTCCCGTTATGTGAAACCGGGAGGAAAACTGGTGTACAGTACCTGTACCATCAATAAGCATGAAAATGAAGATCAGTGCAGGTGGTTTCTGGAACAGTTTCCATTTGATGCCGTGAATATTGCCGGCATGCTTGGAACGGCGGTCGATGAACCGACGATGAAAGACGGTTATGTGCAGCTTTTGCCTGGTCGATATCCGTGTGACGGATTCTTTATTTCCTGTTTTTGCAGGCGGTAAAATTATTTGATAAGTGGTAAAAAGTATGGAAAAGAAGGATATAAAATCCTTGTATCTCCCGGAACTGGAGCAGGAGATCAAGGAGATGGGGGATAAAGCATTCCGTGCAAAACAGATTTATCAGTGGCTTCATGAGAAACTGGTGACTGATTTTGACGAGATGAGCAATCTTTCCAAGGGTTTAAGAGAACAATTAAAAGAACGTTTCACTTTGACGGCATTAAAGGCTGTAGATGTCAAGATTTCCAAGATTGACGGAACACGAAAATATCTGTTCCGTCTGGCTGATGGAAATGTGATTGAAAGTGTCTGGATGCAATATCATCATGGAAATTCCGTATGCATTTCTTCACAGGTGGGGTGCCGCATGGGGTGCCGGTTTTGCGCTTCTACTCTGGATGGTTTGGAACGGAATCTGACGGCATCGGAAATGCTGGATCAGATCTATCGGATTCAGATGCATACCGGGGAGCGAGTATCTAATATTGTGATAATGGGTTCCGGAGAACCGATGGATAACTATGAGCAGGTGGTACGTTTTATTCGTATGATTTCCGACCCGAATGGACTGAATATCAGTCAGCGCAATATTACGGTATCGACTTGTGGTCTTGTGCCGGGAATCCGCAGGCTGACGGAAGAAAATTTGCAGATCACGCTGGCATTGTCCCTGCATGCGCCCAATGATGAGGTGCGAAAAACGCTGATGCCAGTTGCCAATCGTTTTGCGTTAAAGGATGTGTTGGCAGCCTGCTATGATTATTATGAAAAGACTGGTCGGCGTCTGACTTTTGAGTACAGTCTGGTAAGTGGAGTCAATGACAATCTGCAGGAGGCGAAGGCGCTGACGGCGCTTTTGAAGGATATGCATGGTCATGTCAATCTGATTCCAGTGAATCCGATTAAAGAGCGGGATTATGTGCAGTCCAGTCAGAAAGCCATTCAGGAATTTAAACATTATCTGGAAAATCATGGTATCAATGCAACGGTCAGAAGAGAGATGGGGCGTGATATCCATGGTGCCTGTGGTCAGTTGAGAAAAAGTTATCTCGAAGAGGAAGAAAAGGGAGGTTGAGGAAGATGCAGGCATATGCAGTTACCGATATAGGATTATACCGCAATATGAATCAGGATTTCATATATTCCTCAACAACTCCAATCGGATCGTTGGATAATCTGTTTATTGTGGCAGACGGTATGGGCGGTCACAATGCAGGTGATTTCGCGTCCCGATTTCTTGTAGACAGACTGGTTCATTTTTTTAGCAAAGAATACCCTGATAAGGATATTCACGGAATTATTAAAGAGGGAATCCGCAAGGTGAACCGTGAATTATATGAGGAGACCAATCAGAAACCGGCACTTAACGGGGCCGGAACAACTCTTGTGATTGCAACCATTAAAGGCTCCGTCCTTTATGTGGCAAATATTGGTGACAGCCGTCTGTATCTTTTGAGAGATGAGCTGGAGCAGATTACGAAAGATCATTCCTATGTGGAAGAGATGGTTGCTCTCGGCAAAATGCGCAGAGGAAGCCGGGATTATATGGAAAAGCGCAATATCATTACTCGTGCGGTTGGTATCAGTGATGATGTGGATATCGACCTGTTTGCCATGAAACTGCGCCAGAAGGACATGATTTTAATGTGCACAGACGGACTGAGCAATATGGTAGACGAATTTGAAATGGAATATATTCTCCGTGCAGAAGACGGATTACAGCATAAAGCTGAGAGTCTGGTGGAGGCAGCCAATCGAAGCGGCGGCAGCGACAACATTTCTGTGATTCTCATCGAACCGCAGATGAGTGAGGTGAGCGTATGATATTGAGACCTGGAACCTTTTTGCAGGATCGTTATGAAATCCTGGAGCCGGTTGGTTCGGGCGGCATGTCAACGGTTTACAAGGCAAAATGCCATAAACTCAACCGACTCGTGGCAATTAAGGTGCTGAAAGATGAGTTCAGCAATGACAGTAATTTTGTGAGTAAATTTAAGATGGAAGCGCAGGCAGCAGCCGGTCTTTCCCATCCGAATATCGTCAGCGTTTATGATGTTATTGATGAGGGACGAATTCATTATATTGTGATGGAATTGATCGAGGGCATTACGTTAAAAAGTTATATTACGAAAAAAGGATGTCTGGAAATAAAAGAAAGCATTGGAATCGCGATTCAGGTAGCCCAAGGTATGCAGGCTGCGCATGAACAGCACATCATTCACCGGGATATCAAGCCGCAGAATATGATCATTTCCCGTGATGGCAAGGTAAAGGTTGCAGATTTTGGTATTGCAAGAGCAGTATCTGCACAAACCCTGACTTCGACAGCAATGGGATCGGTGCATTACATCTCTCCGGAACAGGCAAGAGGCGGATTCAGTGATGAACGCAGCGATATCTATTCTCTTGGTGTTACCATGTATGAAATGGTTACAGGGCATCTGCCTTTTGACGGTGACAACACGGTCGCTATTGCACTGGCACATCTGGAAGATGCGGTTATTCCTCCAAGTGTTTACAATCCGGATATTCCGATCATGTTGGAGCGAGTTATTCTTCGCTGTATGGAAAAGAAACCGGATCGCAGATATGCGAATGCTGCAGAATTGATTGCTGATTTGCGTAAATGTCTTCTTCATCCGGAAACAAAGACAACAAAAGTGGAAAATAAATCCGGATCGGTCAAAAGTGAGACAGTCGTGATCAGTAAAAAAGATCTGGATCAGATTAAGGAACGCAGTAAGTCTTCGGCGGTCCAGAACGGTACGGTCAATCTGACAGATGCATATAAAAATGAAACGGCAGCATCTGATCAAACATCTCGAAGAGCAGACAGAAAAAAGACGGAAGAGAACCTAAAAGGAAATTTGTCTGGGAAACGGAAACAGAAACAGTCTGACGATGATGGAATCAATACCAGTATTGAGCGAATTCTGGCAGGGGCAGGGATTGTAACAGCAATTATTATTGTAGCAGTTCTGCTGACGATCGTGACCCGGCTGGGAGGGGCATTTTCTTTCGGTTCACCGGAGAGTGTGGAGACGAATGCGCAAGGTGAGGAAATTTCACTGCTTGGTGATACCGAGATTTACATGCCGGATCTTTATAACATGCCGGAAGATATGGCAGAAGAACAATTGAAGAAAAATTATATCACGATGAAGTGTTCTTATGAATATTTCGATGACGTAGAAAAAGGCAGGATAGCCAGACAGGATCCAAAAGCAGGTGAGATCATACCAAAAGGATCTCATGTAAATGTGGTAGTGAGCAATGGATCGGACAAATTAGATTTAAGCAGCCTTGGTCTGGCAAATCTGGATGCGACCAGTGCGCGTAATTTTTTGGAAAATAAGAATCTGAAGGTTCATGTGGTGGAAGAGGAAAATGAAACCGTTGAGAAAGGAAAAGTTGTTCGCTATGAGCCGGAGGCAGTAGCGGAAGGAGGAACGGTGACTTTGTATATCAGTTCCGGTCCGCATGTGGCTAAAATCCCGGTTCCTCAGCTTGTGGGAATTGCGGAGGAGGATGCAATTGTACAGTTGGGTGAAGCAGGACTGAAGCCTGGAGATGTGACTGCAGAAAGCAGCGATACGGTGCCTCAGGGACATATCATCCGTCAGTCTGGAGCTTCAGAGGATGGTATGATCGAAGTAGGAGGGACGGTCGATTATGTAGTCAGCAGCGGTCCTCCGGAGGTAAAAATGCAGCGCTATGTTGCATCTATTAATGAGGTTTATGATATGAGCAGTCTGGTCGGTCCAGGTGCCGGAAGTTATACCATTACGGTTATGGTTCGTCTGCGTCAGGGAACAGAAGAAGCACCTGTTTATAAGGTTCTTACTCAGGCAACTCCGATCAATGGAGATGTTCTTTTGCCGATCAGTTATACCAGTATTGAAAGTATGAATGGAACCGATCAGGGAGTACTGGAAGTTGTGGATGTGGAAACCGGAGCTGTGCTGCGAACTTATCCGCTGACGTTCTTCCCGATGGATTAGCAGGTTGAGGAAATCATGACAGGTAAGATAATTAAAGGAATCGCAGGATTTTATTATGTGCATGACAGACACGATAAAGTGTATGAATGCAAGGCAAAGGGGATTTTTCGAAACCGGGGAATTAAGCCGGTAGTTGGGGATGATGTCATATTTACTGTGTTGGATGAAGAAAAGCAGGAAGGCAATATTGATGAAATTTTGCCGCGAAAAAATGTGCTGATTCGTCCGGCATCCTCCAATGTAGATCAGGCGCTGGTAGTTTTTTCTATTATGCAGCCGGATCCAAATCTGAATCTGTTGGACCGGTTCCTGATCATGATGATGGCGCAGGAAATTCCGGTTACGATCTGCTTTAATAAAGTAGATCTGAACTGTGATGAGAAGAAAGATGCGTATCGGAAAATTTATGAAAAAGCAGGATATACCGTGCTTTTTACAAGTACCTACGAAAATGAGGGAATGGAAGCGGTTCGAGATCTGCTCCGCGGAAAGACTACGATTCTCGCGGGTCCGTCCGGTGTTGGCAAATCTTCTCTGACCAATCGGATTCAGCCGGAAGCAGCGATGGAAACGGGAAGTATCAGTGAAAAGATCAAGCGCGGCAAACATACAACTCGTCATGCAGAATTATTTTGCGTGGAACCGGATACTTATCTGATGGATACGCCAGGCTTTAGCTCTATGTATTTGGAAGACATGGAAGCAAATGAATTGAAAGATTATTTCCCTGAGTTTGAGCATTATGCATGTGACTGTCGGTTTGGAGCGGACTGTGTCCACATCGGAGAGCCGGTTTGTGGCATTAAATCAGCATTAAGTGCGGGAGAATTGAGTCAGAGCCGGTATGACAATTATAAGCTGCTTTATCAGGAATTAAAAAATAAAAAGAAATATTAAGAGTTTGGGCATTCAAATGAGTAGGAAGGAGAATAAAAGTTATGTACATTTTAGCACCGTCTATTTTATCTGCAGATTTTTCAAATTTGGGTGAGGATGTAGCAACGGTAGCAAGAGAGGGAGCAGAATATATTCATATCGATGTAATGGATGGTATGTTTGTGCCGAGTATTTCTTTTGGAATGCCGGTGATAAAAAGTATCCGTTCCTGCACAGATAAGATCTTTGATGTGCATATGATGGTTGAGGAACCTGGGCGGTATGCAGAAGATATGAAAGCGGCAGGTGCGGATCTTCTGTGTGTACATCAGGAAGCATGCCGCCATCTGGATCGCACCATCAATCAGGTTAAGAATCTGGGCATGAAAGCAGGCGTTGCGTTGAATCCGGCTACACCGATTGAAACTCTGGATTGCATTTTAGATCAGGTTGATATGGTCTTGATCATGTCTGTAAACCCAGGATTTGGGGGACAGAAATTCATCCCGTATACTTTGGACAAGGTGCGCAGGCTGCGTGAAAAGATTGATGACTGCGGTCTGGATGTTGATATTCAGGTTGATGGTGGTGTTGGACTTGGCAATGTAAAAGATGTTCTGACAGCAGGTGCTAATATTATTGTTGCCGGTTCTGCTGTGTTTGGCGGTAATGCTGCGGCCAATGTTCGTGCATTTATGCAGAAATTTGAGGAAATGAAAGCATGAAAACGTGTCTGATCGTGACTGGGGGAAAGCTGGACCTGGCTTTTGCCCGGTTCTTTTTGAAAGAAAACAAAGTGGATAAGATTATTGCCGTAGACGGTGGTCTGGAATCAGCAGAGATGCTGGGACTGGTTCCGGATTACATTGTCGGCGATTTTGATACGGTGCATAGTGACGTGATTGAACGGTTTCGCCGTATGCCGTATATTGTTTGGGAACAGCATAAGCCGGAAAAAAATGAGACGGATACAGAGCTGGCCAGGAGCAGAGCACTGACGTTGGGATGTGACCGCATCATTTTTCTGGGCGCAACCGGGGGGCGTCTGGATCATATGCTTGGAAATCTGCACGCACTGTATGCGTGTATGCAGAGCGGGATAGAAGCATGGATCGTAGATCGTCAGAATCGGATGTACCTGCTGGATGAGGGGAAAATCTTTTCCCGTGCATCCACATTTGGAAAGTATATTTCTTTTCTTCCATATACGGAAGAGGTAAAGGGAATCACTTTGAAAGGATTTCAGTATCCGTTGGATAAAAAAAATATTCATCGTGGAGAAGAAGTAGGACTTTGTATCAGCAATGAGCTGAAGGAAGATCAGGCAGAATTGACGTTTGAAGAGGGGATTTTGATTTGTGTGGAATCCTCTGACTGAGAACTGGCATGCTCAAAAAAGAATAAACTGGATATTTTTAACAGGTCACTTCTGTGCTATGATGTCTGCAATGCAGAAAAGCTTAAAAAAGAGCTGCATCATAAATACAAAAGGAGTGATAAGAGTTATGAAAGATAACAGAGAACATGATGACAAGGTTTATAAATTGGTACTGACCGCGCTGATGGCGGCCCTTTGCTATGTGGCATTTACTTTTTTAAAGATACCGATTCCAACTTTTGGCGGAGATTATGTGGCTTTGCATATCGGAAATGCGTTTTGTGTTCTGGCAGCATTGCTTCTGGGGGGTGTGTATGGCGGCCTGGCAGGGTCACTGGGTATGACGATTGCCGACCTTCTGGATCCCGTTTATATTACCAGTGCACCAAAAACATTCATTTTAAAATTGTGCATCGGTCTGATTGCCGGATTCGTTGCACATAAGATTGCGCATATTACCGAAGATCACGACGCAAAGTACATTTTTAAATGGACTCTGGTTGCATCGATTGCCGGATTGGGATTCAATGTGATCATGGATCCGATCGTAGGGTACTTTTATAAGAATTATGTACTGGGTGTGCAGTCGGATGCAGCAAAGATCATGTCTACATGGGCTGCAGGAGTTACCTTTATTAACGCTGTGGCAGGTACGATCGTAGTTGTGGTAGTATATATGGCAGTGCGTCCGGTATTGAAAAAGGCAGGACTTTTCCTCCATATTTCATAAAATAGCTTCCATATTTTATAAAATAGCTTTTCTTTCCTCTCAAAATGTAGTATAATCGGGATAATTGTGCTATATGAAACAGGAGGAGAACTATGTTAGACTTAAGATTTGTCCGTGAGAATCCGGATATCGTCAAGAAAAATATTGAGAATAAATTCCAGTTTGATAAGTTGCCGCTGGTTGATGAAGTCATCGAGCTGGATGCACAGAATCGTGCTGCAAAAGCAGAAGCTGACAACCTTCGTGCTTCCCGCAATAAACTGTCCAAACAGATCGGGCAATTGATGGGTCAGGGCAAAAAAGAAGAAGCGGAAGCTGTGAAGTCACAGGTTACTGCCAATGCACAGCGTCTGGCAGAACTGGAAGCACAGGAAGCAGAGTTGGAAGCAAAAGTCACCAAGATCATGATGACTATTCCAAACATCATTGACCCGAGTGTTCCGATTGGCAAAGATGACAGCGAGAACGTTGAGATTCAGAGATATGGAGAGCCGGTTGTTCCGGATTTTGAGATCCCGTATCACACCGATATCATGAAGACCTTCGATGGTATCGATCTGGATGCTGCTGGTAAAGTTGCTGGTAACGGCTTCTATTACCTGATGGGCGATATCGCAAGACTGCACTCTGCAGTGATTTCTTATGCAAGAGATTTCATGATTGACCGTGGATTTACCTACTGTATTCCGCCGTTCATGATTCGAAGCAACGTTGTAACCGGCGTTATGTCTTTCGCTGAGATGGACGCTATGATGTATAAAATTGAGGGTGAAGATCTGTACCTGATCGGTACCAGTGAACACTCTATGATCGGTAAGTTCATCGATACGATTACTCCGGAAGATCAGCTTCCTAAGACTCTGACCAGCTATTCTCCATGTTTCCGTAAGGAAAAAGGTGCCCACGGCATCGAGGAACGCGGTGTATATCGTATTCATCAGTTCGAGAAGCAGGAGATGATTGTTGTATGTAAGCCGGAGGATTCCAAGAAGTGGTATGATGTTCTGTGGCAGAACACTGTAGATCTGTTCCGTTCCATGGATATCCCGGTTCGTACTCTGGAGTGCTGTTCCGGTGACCTGGCTGATCTGAAAGTAAAATCATGTGATGTTGAGGCATGGTCTCCGCGTCAGAAGAAATATTTTGAGGTTGGTTCCTGTTCTAACCTGGGCGATGCACAGGCTCGCCGTCTGAAAATCCGTGTAGATGGTGAGAACGGCAAGTATTTTGCGCATACTTTGAACAATACCGTAGTTGCTCCGCCACGTATGCTGATTGCATTCCTGGAGAACAATCTGCAGGCTGATGGCACTGTCCGTATTCCGGAAGTGCTGAGACCGTATATGGGCGGTAAAGAAGTTTTGGTACCGAAACACTAATTGAAAAATGGATGGGGATTGCCGTGAAAGCATATCACTGCTTGGCGGCGGTCCCTTTTATATTTATAATATAAATTCCGGGGTATCAGCTTTCATTGTGCCTTCACTCCGGAATTTATGGTTTTTTGTCTGTATTATGGAAGCTCCTGCAGTTCCAGTTTCGGTGTCGCCATCAGAGAATAATTAGTATGATAGATCACAAATCCCGGCGCACCTCCCGCCGCCTTTTTTACATGCTTTCTTTGAATGTAGTCAATTTCGACTTTTTCGTTGTCACGCCCTTTGGAATACCAGGCGGCCAGAGCACCGGCTTCTTCGAATACCCGGTCCGGAAGTTCTTTTCCGCCGGATTTGACGATTACATGAGAGCCGGGGATACCCTTTGCGTGGAACCACCAGTCACCTCCGTCGGCAATTTTAAAAGTAACTTCTTCGTTTTGGTAGTTGTTCTTTCCGACATAAATATGGAATCCGTCAGAAGAAATGTAGTGGTATGGTCTGCTGGTAATCTTTGGTTTTTTGCTGCCATATGGCCGCTTTTTAATAAATCCGAATTCCATCAATTCTTCCTTAATCTCAGTCAGATCGTCCTCTTTGATTGCAATATCCAGAGCAGTGCTGATGGATTCCAAATGGTCAATTTCCTGTTTTGTTTCCTGGGTCAGGCTGGTCAAAGCCTCGTTGGTACGTTTCAGTTTATTATATTTCGCATAGAATTTCTGTGAATTTTCCTGTGCGGAAAGCTGTGGGTCCAGAGGGATTTTAATTTCCTCATTCGTATAGTAGTTGAGACATTTTAATTCTTTCTCTCCGCCGGAAAGTTCATATCCGTAGGCATTTAAAAGTTCGCCGTAAATTTTGTATTTGTCTCGTTTTTCTGTATCCTTTAACTGTTTTAACTGCAGGTCGTATTTTTTATAGTTTCGTTCCAGAGCAGTTTGTACGATGCGGCGCAGATCAGAGGATTTCTGTCGAATGCGGGTCAGAATGCTCTTTTCCGAATAATAGGAATCCAAAAGCTGGCTAATAGAGCCAAACTCTTTGCTGTTGTAGCCGTCTCCGTAAAAACAAGTAAGCGGAACAGAAGCAAATTCTACAGGCTCTTTTCCGCGGTAGATCACGTTTGGTGTGAAATTGCAGGAAGTCACATCTTCCATCATGAGGGTAAACATGTGGTACAGATGAAGTAATTCCAGTTCGTTCAGTTCGTTGGCAGATCGATCGCCGTCAATGGATGCCAGATGGCACAGTTCTGTGCCGATGATCGGGCTGATACCGGTCAGTTTCAGATACAATGCCTTTTGGATCGGGGCAGGAGTCGTATGCATCAGTTCTATGAATGTCTCCTGAGACACAGTCAGAGGATTGACCTTGTCCGCAGTCTGTGGAATAAAATAAGTGCGCCCAGGAAGTACCTCACGCACAGAACTGACCTGTGAGGAAATATGCTTGATGCTGTCTAAGATGGTTCCGTCTTCTTTGCAGAAAATGATGTTGCTGTGTTTACCCATCAGTTCTACGATGAGACGTTTACGGCAGAGATCTCCCAGTTCATCCAAATGTTCAATTTCAAATTCAATGATTCGCTCTAGTCCCGGCTGGCTGATTTTTACAATGCGTCCGGTTCCGATATGCTTGCGCAGCAGCATGCAGAAGTTCGGTGCAGTCGGCGGGCTTGGTTTGTTCGTTTCGGTAAAATACACCAAAGGCAGGCTTGCGCTGGCCGAAATAGAAAGACGCAGATTTTCACGGTTGTTTTTTATGGTGAACAGAAGTTCGTCTTTTTCCGGCTGAGCAATTTTATTGATCTTGCCGCCCTCCAATTTCTGTTTTAAGTCATGAGTCAGATTTGCAATTACGATTCCGTCAAATGCCATTGAAATACTCCTTTTTTTCATTATGAACAGTACACATTATACCGTATTGCGTTCCGATTTACAAGGAAGACTCAAATTGTTAATACAAAAAGTTGACTTGTTTTTCTTAATCGCTTATAATTAAATCTATCTATGACAAAGGAGCACTATATCAGATGATAAAGAGCATGACCGGTTTTGGGCGGTGTGAGATCGTCACGACAGAGTATAAGATTTCTGTAGAGATGAAGGCTGTCAATCACAGATATCTGGATCTTGGTATTAAGATGCCGAAGAAATTTAATTATTTTGAGGCAGGTATCCGTAATTTGCTGAAGAATTATATACAGCGCGGAAAAGTGGATGTTTATATCAACTATGAGGATTATACCGAAGAAAATCTCTGCCTCAAGTATAATAGTTCGCTGGCTGCAGAGTACATGGAAGCGTTTCGCAGAATGGAAGAGCAGTTCGGGATTGAAAATGATATAAAGGTATCTGCGCTTGCACGTATGCCGGAAGTACTGACGATGGAGCAGGTTCCGGAAGATGAAGAACAGATTTGGAAACAGATTTCCGAAACAGTATCAGGAGCGGCTGAGAAATTTGTAGAGTCTCGTATTCAGGAGGGTGAAAAATTAAAAGAAGACCTTTTGGAAAAACTGGATCATATGGAAGAACTGGTTGCATTTATCGAAGAGCGTTCCCCGGTGATTTTGACAGAATATCGTCAGAAACTGGAAGATAAGGTAAAAGAGCTTCTGGAGAATAGTGCTATGGATGAGAGTCGGATTGCGGCGGAGGTTACGATTTATGCAGATAAGATTTGTGTAGATGAGGAAACAGTACGTCTGCACAGTCATATTGATGCGACGCGCAAAGAATTATTGGCGGGCGGAAGCGTTGGCCGTAAGTTGGATTTTATTGCACAGGAGATGAACCGAGAGGCGAATACGACACTTTCCAAGTCCACGGATCTGGAGATTTCTGACAAAGCTATTGCTTTAAAAACAGAGATTGAAAAGATTCGCGAACAGATTCAAAATATTGAATAAGGTCAGAGGTAGATATATGAGCCAGAAAGGTATTTTAGCAGTAGTATCCGGTTTTTCGGGTGCGGGAAAAGGCACATTGATGAAAGCTCTCCTGTCCCGGTATGCCCAACAGTATGCCCTGTCGATTTCGGCTACAACACGCGGTCCGCGTGCGGGTGAAGAACACGGCAGAGAGTATTTTTTCCTGAAAAAAGAAGAATTTGAGAAGATGATCGCGGAGGACGCGCTGATTGAATATGCCT
This sequence comes from Brotaphodocola sp., assembly GCA_051877535.1. Classification (GTDB taxonomy): domain Bacteria; phylum Bacillota; class Clostridia; order Lachnospirales; family Lachnospiraceae; genus Brotaphodocola. Next base: position 116,833 of record JBJEIZ010000018.1, on the reverse strand, counting down.
GCTATGTGGGCAATTATTACGGAACTCCGAAGAATTATGTAATGGAACAGATGGAAGCCGGCAAGGATGTGATCCTGGAGATTGAAATTCAGGGTGCCTTGAAGGTGAAAGAGAAGTTCCCCGACACTTTGCTTTTATTTGTGACACCGCCAGATGCAAAAGAACTGGAGCGACGTCTCCGCGGTCGCGGAACCGAGACAGAAGATGTGATTCGAGATCGTTTAAAACGTGCAGCAGAAGAAGCGGAGTACATGGATCGGTATGATTATATTTTAGTTAATGATGTTTTGGAAGATTGTGTACGCGATATGCACGAACTGATTCAAAGCCAGCATCGGAAGGCAGTATGGAATCAGGAATTTATCGCAGAAATGAAAAAAGGATTAAAACAACTGTAATCCATAGAGATGCAGTTTGTTTCATATCATATTAACCAGATGCAAAGCATCTGCAGAAAGGGGTTTTTATTTATGTTACGTCCATCCTATACGGATTTGATTGAAGCAGTAAACAGTGATGTTGAGCCAGGTGAGCAGCCGGTTGTACAAAGTCGTTATTCTATCGTCCTTGCGACTGCAAAACGTGCAAGGCAGCTGATTGCAGGCGAAGATCCGATGGTTCCGGCTTCCGCGGGCAAGAAAGCACTTTCGATTGCTGTTCAGGAGCTTTATGAAGGCAAGGTTAAGATCGTGGGCGACGATGCGGACGAAGAGGAAACCAAATAATCCGGATGATCACGAAAGGATTAAGCCGTCTCAGAGACTGTTTTGAGATGGCTTTTTCCGCACTTTAAAGCCGTTTTTGGTAATCGGAAATGGCGTCAGTATCTTATGAATGAGGAGTTAACTGTCGTTTATGAAAATATTATTCATTTCTCTTGGCTGTGATAAGAATCTGGTGGATTCTGAGATGATGCTGGGACTTCTTACCCGTGACGGTCACACCTTTACGGATGATGAGCAGGAAGCAGATGTTATCGTAATCAATACCTGTTGTTTTATCAACGATGCCAAGGAAGAAAGTATCAACACCATCTTGGAGATGGCAGAATTGAAAAAAAGTGGAAATTTAAAAGCGCTGATTGTCACGGGGTGTCTGGCACAGCGTTATAAACAGGAAATCATCGATGAGATTCCGGAGGTTGATGCGATTATTGGTACTTCCACATATGATGAGATTTCCAATGTGCTAAAGGAAGTTTTGGGAGGTGAAAGTGTAGCCTGCTTCCATGACCTGGATTGTCTTCCGCAGGTGGATACCGACCGTGTGGTGACAACCGGGGGGCATTATGCCTTTTTGAAGATTGCAGAAGGTTGCGATAAGCATTGTACTTACTGTATTATTCCAAGTCTCCGGGGCAAATACCGAAGCGTTCCGATGGAGCGTTTGATTGCCGAAGCAAAGAAACTTGCGGATCAGGGAGTTCGGGAACTGATTTTAGTGGCGCAGGAAACCACGGTTTACGGTACGGATCTCTATGGCAAAAAAACACTTCCGGAACTTCTGCATCAATTAGCTGCGATTCCGGGTATTTACTGGATTCGTATTCAGTACTGTTATCCGGAGGAAATTACCGATGAACTGATTGAGGCAATTAAGACGGAAGAAAAAGTATGTCATTATCTGGATATTCCCATTCAGCATGCCAGTGACCGTATTTTAAAACGGATGGGACGCCGGACGAATCAACAACAGCTTCGCAGTATGATCGAAAAGCTTCGCCAGGAGATTCCGGACATTGCTCTCCGCACGACAATGATTGCAGGATTTCCTGGAGAAACCGATGAGGACCATGAAGAAGTGATGCGGTTTGTGGATGAGATGGAATTTGAACGTCTGGGCGTATTTGCCTATTCTGCTGAAGAAGATACTCTGGCGGCAGGATTTCCGGACCAGATTCCGGAAGAGATCAAAGAGGAGCGTCGCGATGAGATTATGGAACTGCAGCAGGATATTGCATTCTATAAATCGGATGCTATGGTGGGGCGTGTGCTGGATGTGATGATCGAAGGCAAGGTTGCAGATGAACCGGCTTATGTAGGAAGAACTTACATGGATGCGCCGAATGTGGACGGTTATATTTTTGTGAATAGCGGAGAACTGTTTATGTCCGGCGATTTTGTGCGAGTAAAAGTAACTGGATCCAATGACTATGATTTGATCGGGGAGGTATACGATGAATTTACCGAATAAACTAACAGTATTGCGAGTGATTCTGATTCCTTTTTTTGTAATTACGTTATTGGCATTTAACGGCAGTGTTCCGCTGCTCCGTTATCTGTCGGTATCCATTTTTATTGTTGCAAGCCTGACGGATCTGTTGGATGGAAAGATTGCTAGAAGGTATAATCTGGTTACCAATTTTGGTAAATTTATGGATCCGTTGGCAGATAAACTGCTTGTTTGTTCTGCATTGATCTGCCTGACTGCCCTTGGTCAGCTCCCGGCGTGGATGGTCATTGTGATTGTCAGCCGTGAGTTTATCATCAGCGGTTTCCGTCTGGTCGCAGTGGAACAGGGAATTGTCATCGCGGCAAGCTATTGGGGTAAATGGAAAACAACATTCCAGATGATCGCAGTGATTCTTATGATCATTGATCTTCCGGTACTGAAACCTTTGACATCTTTATGTACATGGGTTGCATTGATTCTGACAATTATATCATTGTGTGATTATATTGCGAAAAACCATAAAGTGATTACGGAAGGAAGTATGTAGTTATGATCGTAGAACTGGTATCTGTTGGAACCGAACTTCTGATGGGAAATATTGTGAATACGAACGCGCAGTTTCTGGCGGAAAAGTGTGCAAATCTGGGACTGGATGCTTATTATCAGTCTGTGGTCGGTGATAATCATGACCGTATGGCAGGTGTACTTCGTACGGCGCTGGAGCGTTCCGATCTTGTCATCATCAGCGGTGGTCTTGGACCGACGGAGGATGATATGACAAAGGAAGTCTGTTCTGAAGTGATGGGATGCGGTCTTTTCGAAGATGCACATTCCAGAGAACGGATTCAAACCTATTTTGAGAACACTTCCTCATCAGAAATTACTGACAACAATTGGAAACAGGCACTTATGCCTGAGGGAGCGATTGTTCTGGACAACGAGAACGGAACCGCACCGGGATATATTCTGGAAAAGGATGGAAAAACAGCAATCCTGCTTCCGGGACCGCCGAATGAGATGATTCCTATGTTTATGGAACAGGTATATCCTTATCTCCAGGCACGTCAGCCAGAAGTATTTTATACACGTATTGTGAAAGTATGTGGTATGGGAGAAAGCCAGTTGGAAACAGAAATTTTGGATTTGATTGAAAATCAGACAAATCCGACGATCGCGACCTATGCAAAGGTAGGAGAAGTGCATATTCGTATTACAGCGAAAGCAGAAACCGAAGAGTTGGCAAAAAAACTGGTCAAGCCGGTTGTAAAAGAAATGAAAAGGCGCTTTGGAGATTATGTATATGCTACAAAAGAGCAGGTAACTCTGGAAAAAGCAGTTGTAAAGCTTTTAGAGAAATATGACCTCAAGGTGACGACTGCAGAATCCTGTACGGGTGGACTCCTTGCAGGGCGTCTGTTGAATGTTCCTGGAGCTTCGGATGTATTTAAAGAAGGATTTATCACATATTCCAATAAAGCAAAACGTAAGTATCTGGATGTGAATAAAGCTACTCTAAAAAAATATACGGCAGTTAGTGAGGAAGTGGCAAAGGAAATGGCTATCGGAGGTGTATTTGCGACTGACTGCGATGCATGTGTAGCAGTAACCGGTCTTGCAGGGCCTGGCGGCGGAACGGAAGACAAGCCGGTCGGGCTGGTCTATATTGCGACCTATATGAAAGATTCTGTGAATGTAAAAGAATATCATTTTAAAGGCAATCGGGAAAAGGTTCGCCAGCAGGCAGTGGTAAAGGCATTGGATCTGCTGCGCCGTTCTATTCTTGATAATTATCGAACCAACGATGCAGGGGTGTAAAACATGGCAAAACAATGGAAAAAACAGGCGTCTCTGGCATATGGGTATGCTCTGACCCGCCTCACATTAAATAGTTGTTTATATTTTGAAGAACTTCCGGAGGATTATGCAGCAAATGAAGCGGTACGCAGACAGAAAGCCTTTGATCAGGAATTCCAGAAGCTGCTTAGTGATTGCGTAAAGGGTGAACTGGATCAAAGTCTGACAGGAGCGCTGCGAAGCAGAATCCAGAAAGAAATGGAAGGGATTGTTGCATTTACAGATTGTTTTCAAGTTTATGAGTATGTACTCAATCGTGTGGAGCGCCGTTTCTGTGAAAATCTTCCGTCTTCCAGTCTCACGGATGAAGAAGTTGCGCAGAAGATTCTGGAATTTGTGACTGGGGTGAAAGACACTGCGGATATGAATCGTCGTATGCAGGAGGTCATCAGTCAGCTTCCGATTCGTTTTACAAGACAAAAATATTACAGTATGGTGCAGGAGGCGATGTCTGCATACATAGGAGCGCAGGAAGAGGCGCTGGAAAATGTGATGTATCTGCTGGACACGGCAAGTATGACAGCACTATCAGAAGAACAAAAAAGTGCGTATCCGAAATTAAAAGAAAATCTGGATGAACTTCAGCAGATTACATTTCGAACGATAACCAGAGATGAATATCAGAGAACGGTACAGTTGGTGCAGTATTCCAGTGAAATGCTGGATGCTCTTTCTGATTATTATCAGCTGCTTCAGGAAATGACAAATGATCTGTATCTGATCGCTATAACACAGAAAGATGCGATTCGTGATGCAGGAAGGGAGCGAGATGCACTCTATATTTTAAAGGAATTGCTTTCGATAGAGGGAACAGATTTTCCGACTTCTGTGGAACAGGAGCTCTGTCATCTGGAGGGCGTTCAGGAAGAATACTACGAAAAATTTATGCAGCTGGAGCCGGTGCCTGAGTACACAGAAGGGGAAGAGGAAGAAATTTCCAAGATGCGTGTGGTAGAACGTTTGATGTCTACCAGTAATTTTGTATCTCTGGAACAGAAAGCTGCGTCCGCAGCTGTCACACGTGAGGATGTGGATGCGGCATTTGCCCGTTTTGTACAAAAAACGGATCCGATTTTGCAAAAGTGCCAGAAACCGGTGGCACGTGCTGTTATGGCAGCAACCTTATCTGTGCTGCCAATCTGTTTTAATTCCATGAATGAGATTCGGAATTATGTAACGAATAGTCTTGCCGGATGTACAGACATTGCGGAAAGAGAAGCCAGTATTGATCTGATTCATCAATTGATGGAGATGGAGGAGTATGTATTTTAGTGAACACCTGTACGTGGGGAAGAAGGCACAGCCGGTAAAAAAACAGATCCTGGAACTTTTGGAACAAAAAAAGTTACAGCCGGAAGTTTATGTGATTACTCCGCCCAGGAATGGGAATAATGTTCTTGATATTTACCCGTCTGCATTGCTGCTTCTGCCTCCTTACAGAGATGAAGATTTCCAGATCCTTGGAGTTGCAGTAACTTACTGGGAGGCTCTGGAGGTAGTCCGGACTATGGTAGATGACATGTATCAGAAAACCGGCACATTTCATGTGGATGGAATTATCTAAGAATTCAGCAGGGGAAGGAATATGCTGACAGGCATTTTATTTATTTTAAAAATAATAGGGCTGATTCTTCTGGCAATCCTTGGGTTGATTTTGTTTTTGATCGTTCTGGTGCTTCTGGTTCCAATCCGTTATCGGGCGAATGGAAACTGTTATAACAAATTGTGCGGAGAAGCAAAAATGACATGGCTTTTTGGTTTGTTTTCTGTGACAGCAGTTTATGAAGAAACAGTAAATATCTTCGCTCGATTTTGCGGAATTTGCATAAAGCGGCTGAACGGGGAAACGAGAGGCAGGAAAGAAACGGAAAGTCAGACAGGGACAGAAAGAAAAGAAGAGCCGGAAGGAAAAGAAGAGCCGGAAGGAAAAGAAGAGCCGGAAGGGAAAGCGGAGCCGGAAGGAAAAGAAGAGCCGGAAGGAAAAGAAGAGCCGGAAAGAAAAGCAGAGGCAAAAGGCAGGGAAGCAGATTTTGCCGGACAAAATAAGGACAAAGAGAAGGGGCGGTCGGCCAATACAAAACGTCAGGAGAAGAAGGATCATCCGGATTTTTTTGAAAAGTGGAAAATATTCCGACAGAAGACAGATGAGATTCTGGAATTTATAAAAGATGAGGAAAATCAGAGCACATTCCGTCTGGTTAAACGTCAGGTGATTGGAATCATCAGACATATTTTGCCCACGCAGATGAAGGGTAAAATAAAATTTGGTTTTGATGATCCGTATAAGACTGGTCAGATTCTGACTTATGTAAGTCCGTTTTATGCACTTTACGCGAAACATCTGGAATTAATACCGGTTTTTGAAGAAACGGTCATGGAAGGTGAGTTGTGCCTGAAAGGTCGGATTCGCATTGGTACGATTCTGATGAAAGGGATTCGTATTTTGTTTGATAAGAATATCTGGAAGTTGATCAAACGCTTCCGGAATAGATAAAGGAGGAGTTTCTGATGGCAGAAAATCATTTTGCAGCAACAGTAGAAGCGTTATTTAACGGGATGGATCATTTTGTGTCTACCAAAACCGTTGTAGGTGAAGCAGTCAAGGTTGATGATGCGATCATCCTTCCGCTGGTAGATGTTACCTGCGGCATGGCAGCGGGCTCCTTCGCAGATAATGCCAAAAATAATGGCGGCGGCGGTATGAGTGCCAAGATGAGTCCAAGTGCTGTTTTGGTCATTCAGAATGGTGTTACCAAACTGGTCAATATTAAGCAGCAGGATGCAGTTACAAAAGTTCTGGATATGGTTCCGGATCTGGTTAATAAATTTACGAATGGTAAGAAAGGGCAGATTTCGGACGATGCCATGAAAACGGCAGAAGAGATGGCCGCAGCTTCGGATCAATAAAAGGCAGGGAGAACGGTGCAGACGCTTCGCCTTATATACTCAGCTTTTGCCCAGAATACCCTGTGCATAGTGCACGGGGTATTTGCATATGGTAATAAGAGAAACAACCTGTCTGGAGTCAATGATGAAACGTGTATTTGGATTGATGTTATTTTGTTTCGGGCTGGGGATGGCGCTGCTTCTTTTTATACCGGAAACCATCACAACCCTGATTTTTATCATAGGATGTCTCACACTGGGATATTTTTTGTTTTGCTGCTGATCAGAAAACCCGTCGACACGGGTCATCTTTTATGTCTTAGGATGCAAAAAGCTGTCACAAAAGTGACAGCTTTAAAAATCATTATGCTCTTTCTACTAAGCCAGAACGTAAGCAAGAAGTACATACATACATCTTCTTAGCGCCTCCGTTAACTTTAACTTTAACAGATTTAACGTTTGCTTTCCAGATCGCATTAGATCTTCTATGGGAATGGCTCACATTGTTACCGAAGTGAGCAGCCTTTTCACAGATTGCACATTTAGCCATAATTGCACCTCCTTAACCGCTACTTATTTCCATTTGGAAACCACAACATATGTATAATAACAGATGATTGTCATTTTTGCAAGTAAAATTTATATATTTGTTGAGAAAATTGTCTAACCGTTCGGATCGGCACCTTCCTGACGGGCATGAGATTGACAAAAACGAATTTCCTGTATAACTTCACATGGACACAAGATGTTGTGTGTGATACAATATAACGAAGGATATATTTCACTATGAGTTCTGCAGGAAATATTTTCAAACACCTGGGTAACTGTTTAGAGTCCATCTCGAAAAAAGTAAATAGATACAGAAATGGAGGGTTCCATATGAAAGGACGCATTAACAATAAACTTGGAGAGATTCAGATCAGCTCCGATGTCATTGCGCTCTATGCAGGCATGACTGCAGTTGAATGTTTCGGTATTGTGGGTATGGCTGCTGTAAGCATGAAGGACGGTCTGGTCAAGCTGCTCAAACGCGAGAGCCTTACGCATGGTATCAATGTGGAAATCGAAGATAATCACATCACTCTGGATTTCCATGTGATTGTTGCGTATGGTGTCAGCATATGTACAGTTGCTGATAACTTGATCGCCAGTGTAAAATACAAAGTAGAAGAATTCACCGGCATGGAAGTTGACAAGATCAACATTTATGTAGAAGGTGTACGAGTGATAGATTAAGGAGGACTTACCGGTGAGTTTAAAGGTAATTGATGCCGCGTTGTTACAGAAGGCTTTTCTGGCTGGTGCTAAGAGCCTGGAGGCAAAGAAAGAATGGATTAATGAACTGAACGTTTTCCCTGTTCCGGACGGAGACACAGGTACGAATATGACCATGACCATCATGGCTGCTGCAAAGGAGGTTGCAGCTATTGAACATCCGACCATGGAGAATCTTGCAAAGGCAATTTCTTCCGGTTCTCTGCGCGGTGCAAGAGGCAACTCCGGCGTGATTCTTTCCCAGTTGTTCAGAGGATTTACAAAGGAGATCAAGACGGTTCAGGAAGTGGATGTAATCGTACTGGCGAATGCGATCGTAAGGGGAACGGAAACGGCATATAAAGCTGTTATGAAGCCGAAGGAAGGTACCATTCTGACGGTTGCCAAGGGCATGGCTGAAAAAGCAGTTGAAATGTCTGCTCAGATGGATGATATCATTGAATTTGCTGAAAAGATCATCGAGTACGGTGATTATGTGCTGAGCCAGACTCCGGAAATGCTTCCGGTTCTGAAGCAGGCTGGTGTGGTGGACTCCGGTGGACAAGGACTGATGCAGGTCCTGAAAGGCGCGTATGATGGCTTGACCGGAAAAAAAGTTGATGTGACGGTTGAGGCAGCTGCACGTCCGGCAGCAGAAGGAAAGGCAGCTGGTGCAGCATCGAATGATATCGATACTGCTGATATTAAATTTGGTTACTGTACAGAGTTCATTATCAATGTTGAGCATCATTATGACGAAGATACAGAGAGAAAATTCAAGGCATACTTAGAGTCGATCGGTGATTCGATCGTAGTGGTTTCCGATGATGATGTAGTTAAAGTTCATGTTCATACTAATGATCCGGGTCTTGCGATTCAGAAAGCACTGACTTATGGTTCTCTGACACGCATGAAAATCGATAATATGCGTGAAGAACATGAGGAACGTCTGATCATGAATGCGGAAAAAGCAGCTGCTGAACAGAAAGCTGCTTCAGAGGAAAAAGCTGCTGAGGCGGCTGAGTCAGAGCCAAGAAAACCGTATGGGTTCATTGCAGTTTCTGTTGGTGAAGGACTTGGTGAGATATTCCGAGGTATTGGTGCAGATTATCTGATTGAGGGCGGACAGACTATGAATCCGAGTACTGAGGATATGCTGACTGCAATTGATCATGTGAATGCGGATACCGTTTACATTTTGCCGAATAATAAGAATATCATTCTTGCAGCGGAGCAGGCAAAATATCTGGTAGAAGATAAGAAAATTGTGGTAGTACCGTCTAAAACGGTACCGCAGGGAATCACTGCTCTGATCAATTTTGTTCCGGAACTGTCTGCAGAAGAGAATCTGGAGGCAATGGTGGAAGAAATGGGACGCGTAAAGACAGGTCAGATTACTTATGCTGTTCGTAATACCATGATCGATGACATGGAAATTCACGAGGGAGATATTATGGGTATCGGAGACAGCGGTATGTTGGCAGTTGGTACCGATGTGGAAGACACGGCCATGGCTACACTGAATGCAATGCTGGATGATGATACAGAACTGGTGAGCATCTATTACGGAAGCGATGTGACGTCAGACAAGGCAGATGCATTTCTGGAAAGAGCTCAGGAAGCGTTCCCGGATGTGGAGATGGAACTTCATGAAGGCGGACAACCAATTTATTATTATTTGATCTCCGCAGAATAAAACGATATGAGAGGCGTTCTTTTGGGCGTCTCTTTTTCGATATCTGAATATGAGGAGAAAAGGCAGGGTTATAACATGAATCAGGAACCAATTACTGTTTTAAAAGGAATTGGAGAGAAAACGGCTGAGCTGTTTAAAAAACTGGGCATAGAAACGATGGAGGATCTGATTTACGATTATCCCCGTGCATATGACGCGTATGAGGAACCGGTATCGATTGCTCATCTCAGAGAAGGGCAGATTCAGACAGTTTCCGGTCAGCTGTTGAAGACAGCTTCGGTACGTCGTTTCAAAAATATGCAGATCATTGTGACAACAGTAAAAGATCTGACCGGGAGTTTGCAGCTTACCTGGTATAATATGCCTTATTTACGCACGACACTTGAGATGGGGAAGATCTTTATCTTTCGGGGACGTGTTGTGAAAAAAAACGGTCGTCTGACAATGGAACAGCCAGAGATTTTTATGCCGGAAAGCTACGAAAAGGTTGTCCACTCCATGCAGCCGATTTATTCTCAGACAAAAGGGCTGAGCAATAAAACGATTACGAAAGCAGTACAGCAGGCGTTGGAACAGCGTCAGATGGAGCGAGAATATCTTCCGACGGATTTGCGGAGAAAATATCAGCTTTCCGAGTATAATTATGCCGTGGAACATATTCATTTTCCATCGGATCAGCATGAGCTGTTATTTGCCAGAAAGCGTTTGGTTTTTGATGAATTTTTGTTCTTCTTGATGGCAGTTCGGCGATTAAAAGAAAAACGTCAGGATAAGAAAAGTCAGTTTGTGCTGGAACGAAGGACTGAGATTACAAAATTGGTAGCATCATTGCCATACGAATTGACCGGGGCGCAGAAAAAGGTTCTGGAAGAAGTGCAGAATGATCTTTCCGGAGGGTTGGTCATGAATCGTCTGATCCAGGGGGATGTGGGTTCGGGCAAGACCATCATTGCTGTATTGGCACTGCTCCAGGCTTCTTATAACGGATTTCAAGGGGCTTTGATGGTGCCGACGGAAGTATTGGCAAGACAGCATTTTGAATCAATCACGGAACTTTTAGAAACGTATCATGTAGGTTGCCGGACAGTGCTTGTGACGGGCTCTATGACGGCAAAAGAAAAGCGGATCGCATACAAACAAATTGCGGACCATGAGGCGGATATTATCGTGGGAACGCATGCCTTGATACAGGAAAAAATCCATTACGATAAACTGGCGCTTGTTATTACCGATGAACAGCATCGTTTTGGTGTGGGACAACGTCAGGCATTGGGAGAAAAAGGAGAAGAGCCGCATATTCTGGTCATGAGTGCAACGCCGATTCCGCGTACCCTGGCGATCATCCTCTATGGGGATCTTGATATTTCAATCATTGACGAGATGCCGGCGAACCGTTTGCCAATCAAAAACTGTGTAGTGGATACCGGATACCGGGATAAGGCATACCAGTTTATTCTTCGGGAAATTTCTGCTGGAAGACAGGCATATATCATTTGTCCGATGGTTGAAGAAAGCGAGATGATCGATGCAGAAAATGTATTAGATTATACAAAAATGCTGCGTTCCAGATTTCCGGAATCGGTCTGCATTGAGCATCTTCATGGGAAGATGAAAGGCAGAGAAAAGAATCAGATCATGGAGCGGTTTGCGGCTGGTGAGATTCAGGTGCTTGTATCTACTACGGTGGTTGAAGTCGGTGTGAACGTTCCGAATGCCACGGTTATGATGATTGAAAATGCAGAACGGTTCGGACTTGCGCAGCTGCATCAGCTTCGTGGTAGAGTAGGACGAGGCAAACATCAATCGTATTGTATTATGGTAAATGGTTCCGATAAGGACGGCGCGCAGGAACGGTTGGATATCATGAATAAGTCGAATGATGGATTTTTCATTGCTTCAGAAGATCTGAAACTGCGCGGACCGGGAGATATTTTCGGATTTCGTCAAAGCGGGGATTTGGAGTTTAAACTGGCGGATGTATATACAGATGCCAATCTGTTAAAAACAGTTTCAGAAGAGGTCAATCGCATGCTGGACGCGGATCCGGAACTGGAATTGGAAGAGCACCAGTTGCTGAAGCGTAAGCTGAATGGATATCTCGGTAGAAGCTATGATCAGTTGAATTTGTAACAAGTTGGGAAAAGGTCTGAAAAAATCAGGAGGGTATATTGATGGGGCAGGAAGAATTTAAAAGCATGATGGAACGAATTGAGGCATCCAATGCAGGGCAGGAAAAGTATGCACGCAAACAGTATCGCATGAGTCAGATTACAGCTCTGGCCAGTATCCTTGTCCTGGCGGTGGTTCTCTATACCGCTGTCGTTCTGATACCAAAAGTAAATGTTACTTATCAGAACATGCAGCTCATTCTGGAAAATATGAAAGTGATCACGACAGAACTGGCAGAAGCGGATCTGAATCAGATGATCGAAGATGTGGATCAACTTGTGGTTTCCAGTGAGACTAATATTAATGAGGCAATGGAAAAGATCAATGCAATTGACATTGAAAAACTGAATGCAGCAATTGAGGGGCTGTCAGAGGTTGTGGAGCCATTTGCAAAATTTTTTGGAAAGTTCCGATAAGATGGATAATTTTTTAGAATACTTTTATAAACGAAAAGCGCAGGATATGGTATAATCAATAAAAGCCATATTCGGGCGCTTTTCGTTATGAAGGAGCAGAACCTATGAAATTAAAAACAAAATTATGCGTAGTATTTCTGGCATTTACGATCCTGCCGATCGTGTTTGTTTATATGGTCATGTCTGTCGGCAAGTTTTTTGTCACATATGAGATCAGCGAATTTGGTCCGGAAGTCAGAGCTATGATCGTTCAGATGCTGGTATCAGGACTCTTCATGCTGATATTTATCTGTGCTGCGCTTACGATTTGGGTATATCAGTCGATTTTGCGTCCTCTGAGCAATCTGCAGGAAGCAACGAGGAAGATTCGGGACGGTAATCTTGATTTTACGCTTGAAATTGATGAGAATGATGAGATCGGGCAGCTTTGTCAGGATTTTGAAGAAATGCGCATTCGCCTGAAAGAGAATGCAGAAGAAAAAATTCAGTATGAACAGGAAAATAAAGAATTGATCCGCAATATTTCCCATGATCTGAAGACTCCGATTACGGCAATCAAGGGTTATGTGGAAGGAATTATGGATGGAGTCGCATCATCGCCGGAAAAGCTGGACAAATATATCCGAACGATTTACAACAAGGCGAACGATATGGATCGTCTGATTGATGAATTGACCTTTTACAGCAAGATTGATACGAATAAGATTCCTTATGCATTTTCGAAAATCAATGTCAACAGTTATTTTCGGGATTGTGCAGAAGAGGTTGGACTGGATATGGAATCCCGCAATATCGAACTTGGATATTTCAACTATGTGGACGAGGACGTCGAGGTGATTGCAGATGCCGAGCAGATGAAGCGGGTGATTAATAATATTATCAGTAATTCGGTCAAATATCTGGACAAACCCAAAGGAATCATCAATATTCGCATCAAAGATGTGGGAGATTTTATTCAGGTTGAAATTGAGGATAACGGACATGGCATTGCTGCAAAAGATCTTCCGTATATTTTTGATCGGTTCTACCGGACGGATGTTTCGAGAAATTCTTCGAAAGGAGGAAGCGGCATCGGACTTTCCATCGTCCGGAAGATTATTGAGGATCATGGAGGCAGAATCTGGGCGACCAGTAAAGAAGGAATCGGAACAGAAATGCATTTTGTTCTGAGAAAATATCAGGAGGTAGTACACGATGCGCAGGATACTGATCATTGAAGATGAAGTCAGCATTGCGGAGCTTGAGAAGGATTATCTTGAGCTGAGCGGATTTGAAGTAGAATTGGAAGGAGATGGAAAGCAGGGGCTTGAGCGGGCTCTGAATGAGGAATTTGATTTGATGATTCTGGATTTGATGCTTCCGGGTATGGATGGATTTGAAATTTGCCGTAGATTCCGGGAAGTCAAGAATACGCCGATCATTATGATCTCTGCGAAGAAAGAGGATATCGATAAGATCCGCGGGTTGGGTCTTGGCGCAGATGATTATATGACAAAACCGTTTAGCCCAAGCGAGATGGTTGCCCGTGTAAAAGCTCACCTGGCACGATATGAGCGCTTGATCGGCAGCGGAAATCCGGAGAATGAAGTGATTGAGATCCGTGGCTTGAAAATTGATAAGACAGCACGTCGTGTTTGGGTCAATGGGGAGGAACGCAGTTTTACAACGAAAGAATTTGACCTTTTGACATTTTTGGCACAGAATCCGAACCATGTTTATACCAAAGAAGAATTGTTTAAAAAAATTTGGGATATGGATTCGATAGGAGATATTGCAACGGTTACGGTGCATATCAAGAAAATTCGTGAGAAAATTGAGTATAATACGGCAAAACCGCAATATATTGAGACAATTTGGGGTGTTGGATATCGATTTAAGATATGATAGATAAAATTCAGATTTCAGAAAGTAGGATTTTGTTTATTTTCCCAATTTACTCTTTTCAAAAATTATGATAGGATTCAATACATCAGTTATGAGGGGTCAAGGCTGAACTTGATCCCTCTATATTTGTATACTTGAGTATGTCAGGCTAGGAAGAATGAGGAAAATAATGAATACGATAAAATTTGAAGATTTACAGTTGGATGATAAAATTCTGCGTGCAGTTGCAGATATGGGATTCGAGGAGGCGACTCCAATCCAGACAGAGGCAATACCGGTACAGATGGAAGGACTGGATGTGATCGGACAGGCGCAGACCGGTACAGGAAAAACAGCTGCATTTGGTATTCCGCTGCTGCATAAGGTCAATCCGAAGAGCAAAAAGCTGCAGGCAATCGCGTTGTGTCCGACTAGAGAATTGGCTATTCAGGTTGCGGAGGAAATCCGTGAATTGGCAAAATATATGAGCGGCATTAAAGTGCTTCCGATTTACGGCGGACAGGATATTGTCCGTCAGATTAAAGCGTTGAAAGATGGTGCTCAGATTGTGATCGGTACTCCTGGGCGTGTCATGGATCATATGCGCCGTAAGACCATTAAGACCGATCATGTTCACACTGTGATCATGGATGAGGCAGATGAAATGCTGAACATGGGATTTCTGGAGGATATGGAAACGATCTTGAGTCAGCTTCCGGAAGAACGTCAGACAATTATGTTTTCTGCAACCATGCCGGAAGAAATCAAAAAAATTGCTGTGACGTTTCAGAAAGATCCCAAAATTGTACGTGTTGTAAAGAAAGAGTTGACCGTTCCTAAGGTTACGCAGTATTATTATGAAGTGAAACCAAAGACAAAAGTTGAGGTTATGTGCAGATTGCTGGATATGTATGCACCAAAGCTTTCTGTGGCTTTCTGCAATACAAAAAAGCAGGTGGATGAACTCGTGGACGAACTGCAGGGACGCGGTTATTTTGCAGAAGGTCTCCATGGTGATCTAAAGCAGATTCAGAGAGATCGTGTGATGAACAGTTTCCGCAATGGGCGGACAGAAATCCTGGTTGCCACGGATGTTGCTGCGCGCGGTATTGATGTGGATGATGTAGAGGCTGTATTTAACTATGATATTCCGCAGGATGATGAGTATTATGTGCATCGTATCGGTCGTACCGGCCGAGCAGGAAGAGAGGGAATTGCTTTTAGTTTTGTAGTAGGAAGAGAAGTGTACAAGCTGCGTGATATTCAGCGTTACTGCAAAACGAAGATCATTCCGCAGGCAATTCCGTCCTTGGATGATATTACAGAAATCAAAGCAGAAAAGGTGTTGGAGCAGGCGGAAGAAGTTATGCGGGATATGGATTTGAACCGCATGATCCATATTGTAGAGAAAAAAATTCTGGAAGAAGATTATACATCTTTGGAACTGGCAGCCGCTCTTCTTCGCATCAACATGGGTGAGGAGAACGAAGATATCATTACGGACAATCGACCGGCCCGTTCTCTGGATGATCTGGACTCCTATGGAAGAAACGGTCGTGCATCCAGAAATCACGGCAGTCGTGAGTCTGGGCGCGGAGGACGCGGCAGAGAACGTGGCAGCATGGTTCGTCTGTTTATTAATATTGGTAAAGTTCATAATGTGAAGCCGGGTGATATTTTGGGGGCAGTTGCCGGAGAATCCGGTATTCCGGGCAGGATGATCGGCAGCATTGATATGTATGATAATTACACCTTTGTTGAGGTTCCGGAAGACTGTGCGGACGAAGTGCTGGATTCTATGAGAAAAGCCAGAATCCGAGGTAAGAATGTACACATGGAAAAAGCAAATCGCAAATGATAGGATCCACAGAAAAAGAGAATGGAATGGAACGATTCAGGAGGCACAAAGAAATGAGAGATTATCAGCATCAGTATGGTTTTATCGGCATGGGAAATATGGGATATGCAATTCTGAACGGACTGTTGGGAAGAACTGCATCGGAAAAGATTACCTTTTATGAGCGCTCAAAGGAACGTATGGAAGATGTATCTGCAAGAACGGATGTGATTCCTTCCTGCTCGGTTGCAGCGTGTGTAAAAGCTTCTGCATATATTGTGATGGCAGTGAAACCTCAGCAGTACGATGCGGTGATTGAAGAATTACGGGAAGTGATCGAATCAGATCAGATCATCATTTCAATTGCGCCGGGAATTTCAATCACAGATTTAGAAAAACGCATTGGCAAGTCCTGCCGTATCGTTCGTGCTATGCCGAATACGCCGGCTCTGGTTGGTATGGGAATGACAGGCGTATCTTACGATGCCGGTTTATTTTGTGATGAAGAAAAACAGGTAATCCACAGTTTCTTTGAATCTTTCGGTCGTATGGAATTCGTAGATGAAAAATTGATGGATACTGTGGTATGCGCCAGCGGAAGTTCTCCTGCTTATGTATATATGTTTATTGAGGCGTTGGCGGACAGTGCGGTCAAGTATGGGATGCCGAGAAATATGGCATATAAGATGGTTGCACAAACTGTGATGGGAAGTGCGAAGATGGTTCTGGAAACAGGGGAGCATCCGGGCAAACTGAAAGATCAGGTATGTTCTCCAGGCGGCACCACCATCGCAGGTGTAGCCGCGTTAGAGGAATTTGGTATGCGCAATTCCCTGATGAAAGCAACGGATGCATGCTATGCAAAGTGTACCAACATCAAATAATTCAGTTTGCAAAAACATGGGAATATAGCCCGAATAATGCTTGAGGAGGAAATTCAGTATGGAAAACAATCAGACATCGCCGGTAATCGTAAAAAGCAGAGAATTAAAATATCAAGGTTCTATTTTAAATGTTTATCAGGATACAGTTCTGGTCAATGGGCATGAAGCTCACTGGGATTTTATCAAACACAATGGTGCTGCTGCTGTGCTTCCTGTGACGAATGACGGAAAGATCTTGATGGTCCGTCAGTATCGTCATGCTTTGGAACGTTATACACTGGAGATTCCTGCAGGGAAACTGGACTACATAGGTGAGCCGATGATTGATTGTGCTGCACGTGAACTGGAGGAAGAAACCGGTTATCGCTGCGAGCATCTGGAATATTTGCTGACAGTAAATACCACGGTTGCTTTTTGTGATGAGAAAATTGATGTTTTCGTGGCGAAAGATTTGATTCCATCCAGACAGCATTTGGACGAAGATGAGGAAATTAATGTTGAGGCATGGGCATTAGAAGATTTGGAAGAAATGATTCGCAGTGGAAAAATGACAGACAGTAAGACCGTTGCGGCAATTTCTGTTTATGCGCGTAAGTTTTGTCTGTCTGAAAAATAAAATGACATGCAGAAAGCAAAAAAAGCGTACACTGTAAAAAAACGGTGGTGCAGATTTGAGAAAAATTCGTCTGAGTGAGAAGGTTTTTCTGTGTTTTATCATCGGAATCATCGTCGGAATGGTTTTGTGTAACCAGATGTTTGCAAGTGGGTTAGTAAGCTATGCGGTTTTGTATGAGCACTTGCAGAGGGGATGGATTTATGCTGTGGAAGGAAATCGGTCATTTCCCTGGAAAATTGTGAGCATACGCGTCGCGGAGACTGCCGCGTTGATTTTTCTGGCAAAGAGCAGAATGAAGCGATCCCTGATTTTTCTTTTTTCTGTATGGACGGGGATTTGTGCATCTGCACTTCTCACCATTATAACATGGAGCCGGGGAATGACCGGCTTCTTATATTTTATGGGGTGTATTTCTCCACATATGGCTTTTTATTTAGCATCCTGGACCGCGCTGATCTTACGATACCGCTCGCCTTATGAGGTGAAAAAAGGCCGATTCTGGAGCGCAGTCTTTTTTCTTGCAGCAAGTGGTCTGGTATTAGAAATTCTTGTGAATCCCAAATTGCTGATTTTTCTTGTGTAAAATGATGCTCAGATGGGAAAAAATGTGTTTGATTTTCGTATAAAATAGGGATATAATGTAATTCACGTCACATTGTTGGAAAGCAAATGAGGTTTAAGGTACGGTTTATGGGGGCAGAAATTAAAGCATTTATTGAGTATCTGGAGAATGAGAAGAAAGCATCGAAAAATACGATTTTATCCTATCAAAGGGATTTAAAGCAGATGATGACATACATGGAAACACAGGGAATTTATGAGGTTTCCAGAATAACCAGAACCAGCCTGAATTCTTATATTCTGTATCTGGAAAATCAGGGAAAGGCATCAACGACGATTTCCCGTGTTTTGGCATCTGTAAAAGCGTTTTTTCATTATGAATTTCGTGAGGGACGTATTTCAAAAGATCCTGCGGAGATGCTGAAGCCGCCGAAAATCGAGAAGAAACCTCCTGTGATCATGAGTCCGACAGAAATCGACAATTTTTTAAAACAGCCTTCCGGTGATACACCGAAGGAAATCCGTGATAAGGCAATGCTTGAACTTTTGTACGCTACAGGGATGCGTGTGTCAGAACTGATCAATTTGAAGGTAACGGATGTAAATCTTTCTATCGGATTTTTGACCTGCAGAGATCAACAAAAGGAGCGGACGATTCCGTTTGGAAAATCCGCGAATCGGGCGTTGAAGAATTATCTGGATGATGCAAGAGGAAAGCTTTTGAAGGATCATCAAAATTGCAGCTGGCTTTTTACGAACTGCAGCGGTCAGCCGATGTCCCGTCAGGGATTTTGGAAAATTGTTAAGCATTATGGAAAGATGGCGGGAATTGATGCGGAGATTACGCCGCATACGCTTCGTCATTCCTTTGCTGCACATTTGATCAGCAGCGGTACAGATATCATGGCGGTCAAAAGTATGCTGGGACATGCAGACCTTGCGAGCACACAATTGTATGCCCAGTATTTGCAGCAACGCAAATAGAATTTAGGAGAAAACGAGTGATTCATGTTTGGAAAAAGCTCTGCTGTGCCGGGACACAGTCTGGGCTTTTTTCATACTTTGCACACCAGGTATGCGAGATAAGCTGCAGGCGGCAGATCACCTGTATGGATTTCGACAATGGTATAATCATCAGAAACAGATACTAAGATAAAGTAATTATGTGTGATGGAAGCGGGAGTGACAGAACATGGCAGAAGAAAAACACAGCAGAAAGCAGACAGTTCCGAAATGGAAGATGATATCCGTTCTTGTGGTTGATGTGCTGCTTGCCTGTGCGATATTAATAACGGGGACGTTGCTGGCGGTCAAGGGGTATCACGAAAGCAGGCGGCCGGTACTTTCGGAACTTACAGCACCGGAATGGTACACGCAGGAATTTTTGAAAGTCAATCCTTATTCCAGACCGGGAACGAAGCGAGAAGAAATTCTGGATATCGTGGTTCATTATGTGGCAAATCCAGGTACCACGGCGAGCCAGAATCGAAATTATTTTGCAAATCTGGCAAACCAGACGAGTGGAAATAAAACTTCCGCCAGCAGCCATTTTATCATTGGAATTGATGGAGAGATTTTACAGCTGATTCCGCTTGATGAGGTTGCTTATGCCAATTATCCGCGGAACAGAGATACGGTGTCCATCGAATGCTGTCACCCGGACAGTACAGGTGAATTTACCGAAGCAACCAAAGAATCGTTAGTACGTCTGACGGCATGGCTCTGTCAGGAACTGTATCTTACAGAGAAAAATGTAATCCGTCATTATGATGTTACGGGGAAGAATTGTCCAAAATTTTATGTAGAGCATGAAGATGCATGGAAAGAGATCATAAAGGAAATCAAGAAAAAACGAAAGGAATCCTGACTGCATGGGAAAAGCATTATACATAGCTGAGAAGCCAAGCGTGGCGCAGGAATTTGCCAATGCACTGAAGATATCGGGACGGAGATCCGATGGCTATATTGAATCAGATTCGGCAGTTGTGACCTGGTGTGTAGGTCATCTGGTCACCATGAGCTATCCGGAAGCCTATGACCCGGCGCTGAAACGCTGGAGCTTGCAGACGCTGCCGTTTCTGCCAAAAGAATTTAAATACCAGGTCATTGATGGTGTTTCCAAACAGTTCCAGACGGTAAGCAGACTATTGAATCGACCGGATGTGGATACCATTTATATCTGCACGGACTCGGGACGCGAAGGAGAATATATTTATCGTCTGGTGGACCAGATGGCAGGCGTTAAAGACAAAGTGCGTAAGCGTGTGTGGATCGATTCACAGACAGAGGAGGAAATCCTGCGGGGAATCCGGGAAGCAAAAGACTGGTCGGAGTATGATAATCTTTCAGCATCAGCCTATCTGCGTGCGAAGGAAGATTATTTAATGGGAATCAATTTCTCTCGTCTTCTGACGCTGAAATACGGCCCGGCAATTTCTAATTATATGAAAACAGACCGCACTGTTCTTTCTGTTGGGCGAGTGATGACCTGTGTGTTGGGTATGGTAGTGCGCCGGGAGCGGGAGATTCGCGATTTTGTAAAAACACCATTTTACCGTGTGATTGGCAATTTTCAGTCAGGAGAGATGAATTTTGACGGAGAATGGAGAAGCGTGGAGGGCTCCCGTTATTTCCGGTCCCCATATCTTTATAAGGAAAATGGTTTTAAGGAGAAAGAACGGGCGCAGGAACTGATTGATGTTTTGATGGCTAATCAGCCGTTGATTGCAGAAGTTGCAAAAATCGAGAAGAAAAAAGAGACAAAGAATCCGCCGCTTCTTTATAACCTGGCAGAGCTGCAGAATGACTGTTCTAAGATGTTTAAGATTAGCCCGGATGAGACGCTGCGGGTAGTGCAGGAACTTTATGAGAAAAAACTGGTGACTTATCCGCGAACGGATGCCCGTGTGCTTTCAACGGCAGTGGCGAAGGAAATATATAAAAATATCGGTGGCTTACGAAACTTCGAAACGCTGCGCGGATTTGCAGAAGAGATCCTGGAACAGGGAACTTATAAAGGAATTGCAAAAACACGCTATGTCAACGATAAGCAGATCACGGATCACTATGCCATCGTTCCGACAGGTCAGGGCTTTGGTGCTATGCGCACCTTGTCATCACTGGCGATGAAGGTATATGAAGTTATTGCGCGAAGATTTTTGAGTATTTTCTATCCACCAGCGGTATATCAGAAATTTGCTCTGGAACTGGTGGCAGACAGAGAACATTTCTTTTCCAGTTTTCGTGTACTCAAAGAGGCAGGATATCTAAAGGTTTCGGATGTATCACAGTTTAAGAAAAAGACGGCTGCCGCAAAACCAGATGCAGACGGAGTGAGCGGCAGTGCGGAGATGATGAATGGCAGTGGTGATTCGGAAGATGCAGGTGATTCTGATGTAAATCAGAAAAATATAGAAAATCCGGCATTTCTTGAAATGCTTTTTTCGTTGAAAAAGGGCATGGAGCTGCCTGTGAATGGACTTTCGATTAAAGAAGGCGAGACATCCCCGCCGAAACGGTATTCATCCGGTTCTATGATTCTTGCTATGGAAAATGCAGGACAATTGATTGAGGATGAAGAGCTGCGTGCACAGATTCGCGGCAGCGGCATCGGTACCAGTGCGACTCGTGCGGAGATTTTGAAAAAACTGGTGAATATTAAATATCTGGCACTGAACGGTAAGACGCAGATCATCACGCCGACATTGTTGGGGGAACTGGTATTTGAAGTGGTAAATGCTTCGATTCGTCAGCTTTTGAATCCGGAACTGACTGCAAGCTGGGAAAAGGGATTGACCTATGTTGCGGAAGGAAGCATCAGCAGTGAAGAATATATGCAGAAACTGGAACATTTTGTGGCAGGGCGTACTTACAATGTTCTGCGGCTTGGCAATCAAAATCAACTGAGGGATTGTTTTGAAAAAACCGGAAGATTCTATCATAAAAAATGAGAGGAGACAGATTATTATGAAACAGAAGGAAACGAAGATTTCCAATTTATATACACTGGAGCACACCATGGCAAAACCGCTGATGGAGCAGTATACATATCCGTGGGAAGTTCTGGCGCATATCGGTGCGTTTATTGAAGCAGTCGGCAAAGAACTTCCGACCGATGAGTATGATCATCCGGCCGAAGGTATATGGATTCATAAGACAGCAAAAGTGGCTTCGACGGCATGTTTGACAGCCCCGGTGATCGTTGGACCGGGAGCAGAGGTTCGTCATTGTGCATTTATCCGTGGGAAAGCACTGATCGGAGCAGGTGCAGTTGTCGGCAACTCCACGGAACTGAAAAATGTCATCCTGTTTGATCGGGTTCAGGTTCCGCACTACAATTATGTAGGTGATTCTATCCTGGGCTTTAAGGCGCACATGGGTGCCGGTTCCATTACTTCTAATGTGAAGTCCGACAAGGCATTGGTTCAGGTACATGCGGAAGACGGTGACATCGTTACCGGAATGAAGAAATTCGGTGCAATGATCGGTGATGAAGTGGAAGTGGGCTGTGGTTCTGTGCTGAATCCAGGTACTGTGATTGGTAAAAACAGTAATATTTACCCGCTTTCTAGCGTGCGCGGCTGCGTGAATGCAAATTCTATTTATAAAAAGCAGGGCGAAGTGGTAGAAAAACGGTAATGACTTTGTGATGGGAAGGTCTTGGCATGCAGGATGGACGGTCGGTGGAAGATCATCCGTATAAAAATTTACACTTTAAAAGAAAAAAATACTTGCAAAAGTCGGTCGACTATGCTATAATACCTGTGTTGCGTAAGTAAGCCGGCGTGGCGGAATGGCAGACGCAGTAGACTCAAAATCTACCGGGGGCGACCTCGTGCCGGTTCGAGTCCGGCTGCCGGCATCCTTGGCAGGGGCGAAACGTTATAAATACTGGAGAGCGCAGTATTTATAACGTTTTTCTTTTTTCTCAGAAAAGCATTCAGGGCATAACGTATCGCATGGACGAAACGGTTCTTTCAATCTTAATAGAAATGTAAGCATTTTTTCTGGTCAATTTCAACTCCATCCTTTATAATGAATAACATAACGTTTTTTGGATTACAAGAAAAATTTGTCAGATAAAAGTGAGGAGGATTTTCATATGATGAAGCATAACAGCAGATACTATACCAGAAAAATGGCAGTTTTATGTCTGATTGCAGTGACTGGTGCAGCTATGCTTACCGGCTGTAAAAAGAAGGAAAAGATCAATCCGTCATCCACCCATACGACTGCAGCTGTAGAAACTATGGAAAAAGAAACAGAGTCAGAACCGGAGGCAAAGGTGGAGGCAACCACAGAGGCAGCGAAAGAGACAGAGGCGGCAAAGAATATTACGGCCAAGAAGAATCTCTATGAATCCGGGAAAGTCAGTATCGAGTATCCGACCGTTGTGAATGTCAGTGATCCTGCGGCGGCAGAAGCCATAGATGCATTGATGAAGGAACATGCGCTTGCTGTTTTAAAGGCATATGCAGTGGATGAGACAAAGGATGATCTGAATGTAACATGCCAGGTTATGGGTGCGGACCGTAATCGGATTACAATTGTTTATAAAGGAACACTGACAAAAGATGGATCCAGGGATTCGTCCAATATTTTCTATACCAGTACCGTGGATGTGCAGAATTTAAAAAATGTTCGTCTGAGCAAGTATGCAGACCCGTACACTCTGGCAGGTTATGTTTTGTCTGAGGATTGTATTTTCCCGGATGCGGATGCAGCGCAGAAGGAAATACTGATGAAAGAAAAAAACAATCGTACTTTGGATCAATATACGAAATTATTTACTAATGCAGACTTTTCCGAAAATGGAGATTTTCCAGAAGTGTTCAGTTATGAACACGAGGGGAATATTTATTTTTCTGTTCCGTTTTCTCATGAGGCGGGCGACTATGCGATTGTCATGTTTTCTCCGGATGGAAAATAGGAGAGGAGGCGCGGTATGCTGACATGCAAGCAGGCAGAAAAAATGGTTGTGCCATTTATTGAGTATCAGTTAAATGAGCAGGAACTGGAAGATTTCCTGATTCATGTGGAAACCTGTCCTTCCTGCAAGGAAGAACTGGAAATTTATTATACCGTGTCAGCAGGCTTAAAACAATTGGATTCCGGTACAGGTGCATATGATATTGCAGGTGCACTTGAAGAAAGCCTGGAAACGGCATGGATGAAAGTGCGGGCTGTGAAGCTGCGCAAAGTCATATGTTATGCAGTCAATACACTCAGTGCGACAAGTGTGTTGACTATATTGCTGATGCAGTTTCGCATGTGGATTCTGCATACTTAAAATCTAAAGGAGATTTTCCCATTTATGGATAAACTTGTTTTAATAGACGGGCACAGCATCTTGAACCGGGCGTTTTACGGAGTGCCGGAACTGACTAATTCCGAGGGACTTCATACCAATGCGGTTTATGGATTCCTCAATATTATGTTTAAAATTCTGGAGGAGGAGCAGGCAGATCATCTGGCTGTTGCGTTTGACCTGAAAGAACCTACCTTTCGCCATAAGCAGTATCCGGAATATAAGGGTACGAGAAAGCCAATGCCGGAAGAACTGCGGGAGCAGGTTCCGCTTATGAAAGAAGTCCTTACGGCTATGGGCATCCCGATCCTGACTATGGCGGGATATGAGGCAGATGATATTCTGGGTACCATTGCAAAAAAAAGTGCTTCCGAAGGTTTGGAAGTTTCAATCGTATCAGGTGACCGGGATCTGCTGCAGCTTGCAGATACTCACATTAAAATCAGGATCCCGAAGACGACCCGCAGCGGTACGGAGGTCAAGGATTATTATCCGGAAGATGTCAAGCGGGAGTATCAGGTGACGCCTAGGGAATTTATTGATGTGAAAGCTCTGATGGGCGATGCTTCGGACAATATTCCGGGAGTTCCGTCTATTGGTGAAAAGACTGCCACGAATCTGATCGTGGCATACGGAAGCATTGAAAATGCATATGCCCACTTGACTGAGATTAAGCCTCCTCGCGCCCAGAAAGCGCTGACGGAACATTATGATATGGCGGTGATGAGCAAGGAGTTGGCTACGATCTGTGTGGATTGTCCCATCGAATTTACCTATCAGGATTCGGAAATCGGCAATTTGTATACCCCGGAAGCATACCAGTATATGAAACGTCTGGAGTTTAAATCCATTCTTGCAAGATTTGATACAGATGATATTGCAGGTGCAGCCATTGAGGAACATTTTTGGACAGTGGAAGACCTGGCTGGTGCAGAACTGGTATTTGAAAAGGCGCTGAATGCTGAGCAAGTAGGATATCAGTTGATTACAGATCATACCGGAATCCGCGGACTTGCCATTTGTTACGGGGAGGATGAAATATATGCGCTTCCGGTTACAGGGCTGGTGACAGGAGCGTATCTTGCAGACAAACTGTCGGTTATGACCAATAAACGTTTTGAGGAAGATCGTCCAATTGCGGTACTGGATCTAAAATCTCAGCTGCCTTTCCTGGATGTGGCATACGGTACGCCGGTGTTGGACGGCGGCGTTGCCGGCTATTTGCTGAATCCGTTAAAAGACACATACGAATACGATGACCTTGCCCGGGATTATTTAAATATGACGATTCCGTCGAAAGCAGACCTTTTGGGAAAACGTTCTCTGGGGGATTCACTGGCAGAGAGTGATCAGAGGGCAGTTTATTGTGTCTGCTATATGGGTTACATTGCATGGAAAGCGCTTCCGGTTCTGATGCAGCGGCTGAAAGAAGAAGGAATGCAAACTTTGTTTTTGAATCTGGAAATTCCTCTGATCTATAGTTTGTATCAAATGGAAAAGGTTGGAATCCGGGCAGATAAGGCACAGTTGAAAACTTATGGAGACAATTTGAAAGTCAGGATTGCAAAACTGGAGCAGGAGATTTATAATCTTGCAGGAGAGACATTCAATATTAATTCTCCGAAGCAGCTTGGAGAAATTTTATTTGAGCGCATGCAGCTTCCGCATGGCAAGAAGACGAAAACCGGTTATTCTACGGCGGCAGATGTTCTGGAAAAATTGGCACCGGATTATCCGGTTGTTCAGATGATCCTAGATTACCGCCAGCTCACGAAACTGAATTCTACCTATGCAGAGGGGCTTACTGTCTATATTGGCGAGGATGGACGGATTCATGGCAAATTCAACCAGACGATCACAGCGACCGGACGAATCAGCAGTACGGAGCCGAATCTGCAAAATATTCCGGTTCGCATGGAACTGGGGCGTGAGATTCGTAAAGTATTCGTTCCGGAAGATGAGTATGTGTTTGTAGATGCCGATTATTCCCAGATCGAACTGCGTATCCTGGCTCATATGTCAAATGATGAACGACTGATTAATGCTTATCGTAATGCACAGGACATTCATGCAATTACGGCATCGGAAGTGTTCCACACGCCTCTTTCTGAAGTTACGCCGCTCCAGAGACGTAATGCAAAAGCGGTAAATTTTGGAATTGTTTATGGAATCAGCGCGTTTGGACTTAGTGAAGATTTGAGCATCAGCCGAAAAGAAGCGTTGGAATACATTAACAAATATTTTGAAACGTATCCAGGAGTAAAAGCTTTTCTGGATAAGCAGGTAGAGGATGGGAAAGCACAGGGGTATGTGACAACTATGTTCGGCAGAAAGCGGCCGATTCCGGAATTGAAATCCAGCAATTTTATGCAGCGTTCTTTTGGAGAACGTGTGGCTATGAATTCTCCGATTCAGGGAACGGCAGCGGATATTATGAAGATCGCCATGATCTCTGTGGATCAGGAATTGCGCAAGCGCGGACTGAAATCCCGCATTGTACTGCAGGTTCATGATGAACTGCTTGTCGAGACCTATAAGCCGGAACTTTCTGAGGTAACGGAGCTTTTGGAAAATAAAATGAAAGGTGCTGCTGATCTGAAAGTGGCATTGGAAGTTGAAGCACATCACGGAGACAGTTGGTTTGATGCGAAATAAATAACCGATATCTGTCAGGACTGATATCAGATTTACAGGAGGATAAATGGTATGGAAAATTTAGGCTATTACAATGGCAGGATTGCGCCGATTGATGGAATAATGGTGCCGATGAATGACCGTGCGAGTTTCTTTGGTGATGGTGTATATGAAGCAACGATGGTTCGCAACCATAAAATTTTTGCGCTGGAGGATCATCTGGATCGCCTTTACAACAGCGCTGGTCTGGTCCAGATTGAGATCCCTTATACCAAGGAGGAAATGGCAGACATTTTAAATGATCTGGTGCAGAAAGTTGATGCACCGGAACAGATGCTGTACTGGCAGGTTACTCGTGGTACGGCACCGCGAAATCATATTTTCCCAGTTGGTGTAAAGGCTAATCTTTGGGTTACCATTAAACCGATGAAAGTCAGAGATCAGAGCAAGAAACTGAAATTGACTACGTTGGAGGATACTCGTTTCTTCCACTGCAATATTAAGACTCTGAATCTGATGCCGAACTGCATTGCCGCAGACCGCGCAGAGCGCATGGGCTGCGATGAGAGCGTATATCATCGCGGTGATATTGTGACGGAATGCGCACACAGCAATGTCAGCATCATCAAAGACGGTGTATTTATCACACATCCGACAGATCATTTTATTCTGCCGGGCATCACAAGAAAACATATCATTCAGATTTGCAAAGATCACAATATTCCGGTGGATGAAACTCCGTTTACTATGCAGCAGTTAATGGAGGCTGATGAGGTTCTGGTGTCCAGTTCCACACAGCTGTGCAGATCTGCATGCAGCGTTGACGGTACTCCTGTAGGTGGTAAAGATCCGGAACTGGTAAAACTGATTCAGGAATGTTACATGGAGAAGTTCGTCAACGAAACAAAATAAAACGTTCAGACCTGCAGGTTGACAGGAACCGGATGATGGATGGTCAGAGAGTCTCTTGTCACGATGCAGTCATAAGCAAGGATCCGCACCCCATGAGCAGCAGCATGAGCCAATGCGTCCGCAAATTCCGGATGTCTGGCGCGGTTGGGTTCAAAGGTGCGGATCCCTTTCATTGCGATAACAAAAAGAACATATGCGCGGTAACCTTCTTTTACGGCTCTTTCCAGTTCCTGCAGGTGTTTGATTCCTCGTTCGGTAGGCGCGTCCGGGAACCGTGCAATGCCATGTTCTTCCAATGTGACGCCTTTGACTTCCATAAAGGTTGGAATGTTGTCTTCTTCAAATGCCAGATCAAATCTTGATTTCCCGTAGGTCACTTCTCTGTGAACCTGAAATCCGCGACTCATCAGCCACTCATAAGCGACGGTGTTTGGAGCCTGAGAATCCAGATTCACCAATTCTTCTCCATAAGGCATCTCTTTTTTTACACTGATCAAAGAATATTCGGTTTTTCGTCCGGTCAAAGCAGCATCCGGATGATACTGAAGGTAAACAGAGGCACCGGGAATCAGAAGTTCCCTGCATCTTCCGGTGTTTTTTACATGGCACATCACTTTCTGACCATTGTAATCTGCATAAGCGATGAAACGGTTTGGTCGGGATATAAAGGCTGCAGTTACCATGGATTTATATTTCATAGGATTCTCCTTTCTGAACTGTTTCTGAAATCTTGCCAGTTTTCATTGTATTTGTCAAGTGAAATGTGATATGATGTTTTAGGATTACTCCAAGTAGAAAAGGAATTATAAAAATGAGTGAGACATTTACAATTCGAAGAGCTATAGAACAGGATGTGGATGCGATTGCAGTTTTGATGCAGGAAGTTAAGGACGGTATGGAGCATCCGGAATGGTATGTGACGGATAGCAGTGCGTATGTAAAGAACCGTCTTGACGGTCAGGGAATCATTATGATCGCAGAGACATCACAGGGGGAACTTGCAGGATATTTCATTGTGGATTTCCCTGGTGTGGGGTCCATCGATTCTGAGAATCCGCAGGATGAGAATCTGGGAAGAGATCTGAAGCTGGATGAGGCAAATCTTCGTCTGGTAGCCCACATGGATTCTGCAGCAGTGAATCCGAAATACCGCGGGTTTCATCTGCAGAGCAGGATGCTGCGGGCGGTAGAAACAGAACTTGCAGATTATCCTCAGATCCATTATCTGTGTACGGTACATCCGGATAATCATGCCAGTCTGAATACCATGCTGCGGGCGGGTTATGTGATTATTGGGACGAAAGAAAAATACAATGGTTTCCTTCGTCATGTACTTTATAAAAAGAAAGAGAAAAATCACCGGAAAGTACTTGTCAGTGCATGTCTTCTTGGTGTAAACTGCCGTTACAACGAAAAAGGGGAAATGAATTCTGATCTTGCAGAACTGATGCGGGATGCGGATCTGATTCCGGTCTGTCCGGAAACGATGGGAGGACTTGCCACTCCCCGAGTTCCTGCTGAGCGTGCGGGTGAACGGGTCATCACAAAAGACGGGGTTGATGTAACGAAAGAATACCGGAAGGGTGCGGAGATTTCCCTTTATCTGGCAAAACTTTACGGATGCAGATGCGCGATTTTAAAAGAACGCAGTCCGTCCTGCGGAAACGGAAAGATTTATGATGGAACGCATTCTGGAACTTTGACGGATGGAGATGGGATGACGGCAGCACTTTTGAAAACACATGGGATTCCTGTGTTTGGAGAAAGTCAGATTCCAGATTGCCGCCGTTTTCTTGGGCTTTAATTGCATACATGAAGAAGAAATAGAAAGATTTTATAGATGAACAGAGATTTTTATGATACAATGTCCAAAGCAGACGGAATAACAAAAATAGTTAGAATATTATTTTGATGAAAGGAATTGAAACAATGGTTAAGAAGTCAAACGCAGAAGTTAAGAATCCGAAACTGATCGAGGCAATGCGCCAAATGCGTCGCAGTGATAATGAGAAAACCCGCAGTGAGTTTGCATCGGCATTGATGGAGGCACATCTGCTTTCCCCAATCATTGCCCAGACGGTAATAACGGAGAAAGATGGTCCTTCTACTCGTATCAAATTCGAAGCACTGCGCAGTGATCAGGGCGGAAAATACTATATGGCATTTACCGATATGGATGAGTATGGCAAGTGGAATGATGATGCCACTCATAATCGTGCGCTGATCATGACCATGGAAGAGTTCGGACACATTTTGATCCGCACTCCGAATGATGCAAAGGGATTTGTTATCAATCCATACGGAGAGAACATTACCATCGGCAAATCATTGTTGTTATCTCTGCTGCAGCAGCATGAAGCACAGATGAACAAAAAACACAAATAATTATGAAAATAATTGGAATTACAGGTGGAGTAGGAGCGGGGAAAAGCCGTATCCTCTCCATTTTAAAAGACGATTATCAGGCTGAGATCATTCAGGCTGATGAGGTCGCAAAAGAATTGGAAGAACAGGGAGCGGAAGGTTATCGGCAGTTGGTAGAGATATTTGGAACGGATATTCTGGATAGAGATGGAAGGATTGACCGTGGGCGTTTTGCGTCTTTGATTTTTCAAAACGAAGAGGCGCTGCGGAAAGTGAATACCATCATTCATCCTCTTACCTGGGAAGAAATGAGACGAAGAGCCGCTGCAAGCACCGCATGGCTTGTCGCTATAGAGGCAGCTTTGTTTGATGAAAACAGCAAATCGCTGTGCGAGGAGCTTTGGTTCGTGGATACTTCAGAAGAAAAACGGATCAGTCGGCTTATGGCGAATCGAGGATACAGCCGCCAAAAATGTCTGGACATCATAGCAAACCAGAAAGACAGGAATTGTTTTTTGAAATTGGCAGATGTGGTGATTGACAATAATGGAAGCATCGAGCAGGTGCGAAAACAGATTGCGGGTATACTGGGCAGAACTGCAGATGAGATAAAGGGAACAATAGTATGAGATTAGTTAGCATAGCCAGCGGAAGCAGCGGAAACTGCATTTATGTGGGGTCTGACGAATCCCATATTCTGGTGGATGCCGGAATCAGCAACAAACGGATCGAACAGGGGTTAAATGAAATCGGATTAAAGGAAAGCGAACTGGACGGAATTGTGATTACGCATGAACACTCTGACCATGTCAAAGGGCTTGGAGTTTTGGCGAGAAAGCACGGTATTCCGATTTACGGAACAAGAGAAACCCTGGAAGAAATTGCAGGAATGTCATCTCTGGGCGAGTTTTCCAGAGAATTGATGCATCCAATTCAGCCGGATGTGGAATTTTCAGTAGGAGATCTGGAGATTCAGCCGTTTTCTGTGGACCATGATGCGGCCAACCCGGTAGCGTATCGGATAAAATGCGGACAAAAACAAGTTGCGGTGGCAACGGATATGGGGCACTATGATCAGTATGTGATCAACCATCTTCAGGGGCTGGATGCTTTGCTGTTGGAATCGAATCACGATGTTAATATGCTGCAGACCGGTCCATATCCTTATTATCTGAAACGCAGAATATTGAGCAATCATGGGCATTTGTCCAATGAAAATGCAGGAAGGCTTTTAAATCATCTTTTGCATGATCGTCTGAAATATATTCTGCTTGGACATTTAAGCAAAGAAAATAATTATGAGGCGCTTGCCTATGAGACAGTCAAATTGGAGATCGATATGGGAGATTGTCCGTACAAAGCGTCTGATTTCCAGATTGAAGTGGCACGAAGAGATCAGATGTCTCAGATTGTCAATCTTTAAAGACCGAACAACGGATCAATGATAGACAGAAAGGCGAAATGAACATGAATAAAGTAATTATTACAGTAGTTGGTAAAGATACCGTCGGTATTATTGCAAAAGTATGTACCTATCTGGCTGAAAAACATGTAAATATCCTGGATATTTCGCAGACCATCGTTCAGGAATATTTTAATATGATGATGATTGCAGATTTGGAAAAGGCAACCGTGCCGTTTGAAGAAGTTGCAGGGGCACTGGATAAAATCGGTGAGGAAATTGGTGTCAAGATCAAATGCCAGAGAGAAGAAATCTTCACAAAGATGCACCGCATCTAAGATTCAGGTTTCAAAGACTAATCAGGAAAAGGTGAATGCATGATGTTAAATATGTTTGAAGTAATTGAGACCAACAATATGATTGAACATGAAAAACTGGATGTTCGAACCATTACGATGGGCATCAGCTTGTTGGATTGCTGTGACAGCGATCTGAATGTGTTAAATGAAAAAATCTACAAGAAGATCACCGCATATGCAAAAAATCTGGTATCGACAGGTGAGGCGATCGCACGCGATTTTGGTGTGCCGATCGTAAATAAACGAATTTCTGTAACTCCGATTGCTCTGGTGGGCGGATGTGCCTGCAAGACTTCTGATGATTTTGTTACCATCGCTCAGACCCTGGATCGCGCCGCAAAAGAGGTTGGTGTGAACTTTATTGGCGGATATTCTGCTCTGGTAAGCAAAGGCATGACTGCTGCCGAAGAAAATCTGATCCGCTCGATTCCGAAGGCACTGGCATGTACAGAGCGCGTCTGCAGTTCGGTAAATGTCGGTTCTACAAAAACAGGTCTGAATATGGATGCAGTCAGACTGATGGGAGAAATAGTTGTAAAGACCGCAGAGGCTACGAAGGAAAATGATTCCCTCGGATGTGCAAAACTGGTTGTATTCTGTAATGCTCCGGATGATAATCCATTTATGGCAGGCGCATTCCATGGTGTGACTGAGGCTGATGCGATCATCAACGTGGGTGTCAGCGGACCAGGCGTAGTAAAAGTTGCTTTGGAAAAAGCACGCGGCGAGAATTTTGAGGTTCTTTGTGAAACCATTAAAAAGACGGCATTCAAGATCACCCGCGTCGGTCAGCTGGTTGCTCAGGAAGCGTCCAGACGTCTTGGTGTTCCGTTTGGCATTATTGATCTGTCTCTGGCTCCTACTCCTGCAGTTGGCGACAGCGTTGCAGAAATTCTTGAGGAAATTGGTCTGGAGCGTGTCGGTGCTCCGGGTACCACAGCAGCACTTGCCATGTTGAATGACCAGGTGAAAAAAGGCGGTGTTATGGCATCTTCCTACGTGGGCGGACTGAGCGGCGCGTTTATTCCGGTTAGTGAAGATCAGGGAATGATTGATGCGGTTTCTCTTGGAGCTTTGACAATTGAAAAGCTGGAAGCAATGACTTGTGTATGCTCAGTAGGTCTGGATATGATTGCAATTCCTGGAGATACTCCGGCTACTACGATTGCCGGTATCATTGCAGATGAGGCAGCCATCGGTATGATCAATCAGAAAACTACGGCAGTTCGCGTGA
This sequence comes from Brotaphodocola sp., assembly GCA_051877535.1. GTDB lineage: Bacteria > Bacillota > Clostridia > Lachnospirales > Lachnospiraceae > Brotaphodocola. Next base: position 83,413 of record JBJEIZ010000018.1, on the reverse strand, counting down.
TTCCGGTAATCGGAAAAACGGTAGGCGACACGGTAGAATTTGGCGGTTTGCTTGGATATGCTCCGGTTATGCCGGTGAATTCGTATTCCTGTGAAAAGTTTGTAACGCGCGGCGGTCGTATTCCGGCTCCAATTCACAGTTTTAAAAACTAAATCTCCGGATTACGAATGTGTTCGGTGACTGCGGGAGAGCGAAGCATGGAGCAATCGGCTTTCGTTGCCGTGCATCCGGAGGAAGCTGCCGGTGGCAGGTTCTGTAGGTAAATTATGAAGAGGAAATAGAAATGAACGAAAAATTGCAGGAGATGTTGGATTTTTTTCTGAATGAATATTTAAAACAGATCATTTTGAGCAATCCAGTGCAGAAGGATGTGATTTTGAAGGTAAAAATCCGTCCTGTGCAGCTTCATGGCAGACTTGTTTTTCAGGCGGAGGAATTCATCGGCAAGCAGGCATTTCATAAGAATTTGAATCAGGACGAAGCAGTTTCTTATATTGCAGGTCGGCTAGAGGATAGTTTTCGTCAGGCAGAGATTCTTTCCGGACTAGGTACCGGTATGGTCCTGGTAAGTAAGAAGGGAACCATGACGGTTAAGATGAAAAAAAACAGTGGGTTATCTGATCCTGAAGATAATCGTTTTGAAGGAAGCAGACTTCAGATGGCTGAACAGATGAAGATTCTTCCGGATCCTGCGGCACTTTCACACAACCGTCAGAAGCGTTATGTTCTTCAGGAAGGAATACCGGTTCCGTTTTTGATGGATTTGGGTGTCATGACAGCGGAAGGAAAGATAGTTCGTACAAGATATGACAAATTCCGGCAAATCAATCGTTTCCTGGAATTTATCGAAGATATTCTGCCGAAGCTTGACAAGTCCCGCGAGACTACGATCATCGATTTTGGATGTGGCAAATCTTATCTGACTTTTGCCATGTATTATTATCTTCATGAGTTAAAGGGATATCCGATTCGTGTGATCGGTCTGGATCTGAAACTGGATGTGATTCATCGCTGCAATCAACTGGCGGAACGCTATGCTTATGAGAATTTACGTTTTTACCATGGTGATATCGCAACTTATGATGGCGTTGATCATGTAGATATGGTTGTGACGCTTCATGCCTGTGACACTGCTACCGATTACGCATTGGAAAAAGCAGTACGCTGGGGCGCTGGTGTGATTTTGTCGGTTCCCTGTTGTCAGCATGAATGGAACAGGCAGATGAAAAATGAAATGCTGCAGCCTGTGTTGCAGTATGGTTTGATCCGAGAACGCATGGCGGCTCTTTATACCGATGCGCTTCGTGCCGAAATTTTGGAAAATCAAGGTTATCGGACCCAGATTCTAGAATTTATCGATATGGAGCATACACCGAAGAATATTTTGATTCGTGCTGTAAAAGAAGGAAAACCAAAAAATAACCGAAGAGAGATTGAAGAAATTATGGAATTCCTACATGTAGAGCCGACGTTATATGATCTTTTGATGAAGGAATAAGCATAAATATAAATTTAGTTTAGTTTTTTTTATGCAGTGTGACGCGTTGCAGAATCGTCACACTGCATTTTAATTATCATTTATTAAAATTCGAAGGGTCTTATTGTCTGGGTATATTCGTTCCTTTTCCTTTCCCCACATTTTTGATACTGAATCATCTGATATATATGAGCTGTGTGCAGATCATATTGAAATGCGCGCCAGGCATCGGGATGGTCTTTCAGGATTTTGCCTGCATTTGCCACTTTGCTGATCAGAGGAATGGTGCTGTGCGACTTGATTTCAGACAAAAGAGAAACTGCGTTTTTTTTGAATCCAAGAACCTTTGCATATTGAGCATATCCGCCTGCACGAAATGTCTGCATATCGTCATCACGGATTCCCAACAGAATATGAAGCAGTGCACGGCTGACACGGGTATAAGTGTATTGTCTGGTCTTTAATGCGTGGATCCGTCCTTCGAAAGAATCAAAGTCCAAAAGCTGACGATTTAGACGATCCGCCAACTCTTTGGAGACATCGGAAAAGGTGGTCAGGTCGACGGCGGAATGATGCAGGTCGAGAAGGCGGTAATTCAAAAGTTCTGAAAGATCGTTGGCAAAGACAGGACTGAATGTGGTTTGCTCAGCGTCTGTCATTTGCCCGGAAAAATCCGGCATCTGTTTTTGTGCGGCGTCTAAATTCCCTTCCTGCAGGGCCTTTCGTATTGCTGATGCGGATGCAAATGCAGATTCGTCAGATGAAAGATCCAGATCATGATATCCGGCTCCTCTTCGCCTGATCGTGATCGGTTGAATCTTGCTGTGCTGTCGGATCAATGCCTTGCAGTATTCCATTCCAAGGATATTATTTGGGGATGAGAGCAAAGTCTTCCAGTTGATGCGGCTGCTCTGGATATCAAAGTCAGCAGATGGTTCGTTCTGACTGATCAAGGTCATCAGTGCTTCTGTCCGTGCGAGTGGAAAAGATTTGCCATCTGCCAGTTTTATTTTCAACAATTCTTTATATTCTGGCGGTTCTTCTGCCAAAATTTTGGCGGCATAGATCAGCGGTGCTGTATCACCGCATTCACTTCCAAAGCACAAGGCATCTATAACGCCGAGGCGTGAGAGAAGAGAAACTGTGCAGGACGCAAAATCTTCTGCACTTCCCACTGCAAAACAGGATGGAATTTCTAATACAAGATCGGCACCGGCGTTTAAAGCCATGCGGGTTCGGGTATATTTATCATAGATGGCAGGTTCCCCGCGCTGTACAAAGTCTCCGCTCATGACAACAATCACAAAATCGGCATCTGTCATCTGACGTGCTTTCTGAAGCTGATACCGATGTCCGTTATGGAGCGGGTTGTATTCGGCTATGATTCCGACAGTTTTCATAAATAATTCCTTTCTGTGTGACTTTTTGCCTCAGAATTTTCTTATAAATGTATTATAATGGGGAATGATGATGAAGTAAAGGCACAACATTTCGATTGTTTTTTAAAAAACGCAAAAAATACGCACCTAATACTTGAAAAAAACGGACAAAGACAATAAAATATGATTAGAATCATTTATTTTGCATTGAGATTCGAATATATAATGAACAGGAGAGGGTATCTTATGAAATTCATGGTAGAAACATCCGCGCGTCACGTGCATTTAAGTCCGGCAGATCTTGACACTTTATTTGGTGAGGGCTACAAGCTTACCTGGAAGAAGGATCTGTCCCAGCCAGGCCAGTTTGCTTGTGAAGAGAGAGTCACTGTAGTAGGACCGAAGAAAGAACTGAAAGGTGTTTCTGTTTTAGGACCGGTTAGAAAACAGACCCAGGTTGAGCTGTCCATGACAGATGCTCGTTCTATCGGTATTGCGGCTCCGATTCGTGAGTCTGGTGATCTGGCCGGCAGCGGTGCATGCAAGATTATCGGACCGAAGGGTGAAATTGAAATTTCTGAGGGCGTTATCGTTGCAAAACGTCATATCCATGCTACTCTGGCTGAGGCTGAGGCTCTGGGAGTTAAAAATGGCGATATCGTTAGTGTTAAGATTGAGTCTGATGGAAGAAGCACCATTTTTGGCGATGTTGTAGTTCGTGCAAGCGACAGCTATGCTCTGGCTATGCATATTGATACTGACGAATCCAACGCTGCTGCATGTCCGAGAGATGCTGTTGGTGAGATCGTTCGATAAGAAGGCGGATCAGATAAATATTTAAGGAGAAAGAGTAGTCATGAAAATTTTAGTTATCAACTGCGGAAGTTCTTCTCTGAAATATCAGTTGATTGATATGGAGAATGAGAACGTAATTGCAAAGGGTTTGTGTGAGAGAATTGGTATTGATGGCTCCAAGCTGACCCATCAGCCGACCGGCAAAGATAAATATGTTGTTGAAAAAGATATGCCGACCCATAAGACCGCTATCGAGATGGTTATGGATGCTCTTCAGGATCCGGAGCATGGTGTGATCAAGAGCACCGACGAGATTTCCGCAATTGGACATCGCGTTCTGCATGCAGGTACAAAATATTGTGAGTCTATCGTTGTAGATGAGAACGTAAAAGAAGTTATCCGTGAGTGCTTCGACCTTGGACCTCTGCACAACCCGGCAAACCTGATGGGTATCGAAGCTTGTGAAGCAGCTATGCCTGGCAAGGCTAACGTAGCTGTATGGGATACCGGTTTTGGTATGGCTATGGATGAGAAAGCTTATCTGTATGCAATTCCTCATGAGTATTATGAGAAATACAGCATCCGCAGATATGGTTTCCACGGAACCAGCCATATGTTCGTGTCTGGTGAGACGATCAAATTTGCAGGTCTTGATCCGGAAAAAGGCAAAGTTATCGTTTGTCATCTGGGTAACGGTTCCAGCATTTCTGCATCCATCGGCGGCAAGTGCGTAGATACCAGCATGGGTCTTACTCCTCTTGAGGGTCTGATCATGGGTACCAGAAGTGGTGATGTTGATCCGGCTGTTATTCAGACCATCTGCAATAAAGAAGGCAAAGATGTTAACGAAGTGCTGAATATCCTGAACAAGAAATCTGGTGTTCTGGGTATGAGCGGCGGTGTTTCCAGCGATTTCCGTGATATTGCACAGGCAGCAAATGAAGGCAATCATCTGGCAGCAGTTGCTTTGGATGCATTCAGATATCGTGTTGCAAAGTATATTGGTGCTTACACCGCAGCTATGAATGGTGTTGATGCAATCGCATTTACCGCAGGTGTTGGTGAGAACGATATCCAGACTAGAAAAGCAATCTGTGATTACCTTGGTTATCTGGGTGTTGAAATTGACGATGAGGCAAACAATGTAAGAGGTGAGGCAAGAATTATCTCTTCTGCTAACTCCAAAGTTAAAGTTGTTCTTATGCCGACCAACGAAGAACTGGCTATCGCAAGAGAAACCAAGCGCCTGACCCAGTAATTCCGGGGTGGGTTTTATAAACTAAATAAAATTAAATTTAATTAGAAAATTTGGTTGACAAATTTAGCGCACCTTTGTATAATAGCAAAGGTGCGTATTAGGAGATTAATATGCTTATTAACTTAACAGAGCTGTTTTCCGTTGACGGAAAAGAGAAAAGCTACACGCTTCCGATCGATATGGATACATTTGAGACATCCGATGGTGTTCATGACATTGTGTCGAAAGAACCAGTCAGTCTCCGTGTTCAAAATATCGGCGATCGCAAGTTGCTTGTGACAGGAACTGCGAATCTCACGATTCAGTTTCCGTGCAGCAGATGTTTGGAACCGGTAGATTATCGGTTTGAACTTGAGATTGAGAATGAGTTGGATATGAAAAAGTCAGACGAAGAGCGGGTGGAAGATCTTGATGAACAGCCCTATGTAAGCGGTTATAATCTGGATGTAGACCAGTTACTCTGTAACGAACTATTGCTGAATTTGCCGATGAAAGTTTTGTGTAAGGAAGACTGTAAAGGGATTTGCAATAGATGTGGTGTGAATCTGAATCGCGAGACATGTTCTTGTGAACAAAGTTCACCTGACCCAAGAATGTCAGTAATCCAGGATTTATTTAAACAGTTTAAGGAGGTGTAAACCATGTCTATCTGCCCAAAGAATAAATCTTCCAAAGCAAGACGTGACAAACGTAGAGCTAACTGGAAAATGAGCGCTATGAACTTAGTAAAATGCAGCAAGTGCGGCGCCCTGATGATGCCTCACAGAGTATGTAAGGCTTGCGGTTCTTACAACAAGAAAGAAATCGTTTCTGTAGAGAACTAAACAGGACAGTTGAATTGGAAAAGCTTGCCATTGTAAGCTTTACAGTATGCTTGGCAAATAAGAGCCGAGGGTTTGAGTGATTGAACCCTTGGCTTTTTTGTGTGCTATGCATCTGGAGAAAGCTGCCAGCGGCAGGTGCTGTAGGTGCATGAAAAAGCAGATGGAAGTACCTGCAAGTTTTATTGAATTCCTATATATCAAAATATCAACATAAATTATCCAAATATTAAATCTATATTCGTAATCGAAAATCCAATAAGATAAATGTATGTTCGATGAGGAGTAATGACAGTTATATGGATAATGAATTGGTTTTAAAGAAAATTGAGCAATTGATGGAATTATGGGGATATACGAAATATCAGCTTGCAAAGCTAAGCGGAATCAGCCAGTCTACGCTGACAACCATATTTACGAAGCGAAGTACCATGAGTATCAAAAATCTGAATAAAATTTGTTCTGCTTTTCATATGTCATTATCCGATTTTTTTAAATTGACGGAAGAAGGAGCAGAACGAATGGATCAAGAAGAATTTCCGGTTTTGATATGGGAGCAGCTCGCTCCAAGAGATCAGAAGATTGTCCTGGATGTGATGAAACGGTTTGTCGGTATGATGAGCAATGCGGAGACGTTTGAGGATGATTCTGAGGACAAAGATGAGATGTATAAAGCGAAATAAAATTTCATTTACCTCTTTCCTTTTTCTGTACTTTTTGTTAAAATTATGTCGTAGGCTATCCGGCTGAATACATATTAATTGTTTTTGCGTAAAAGGAGAGAAAAAATGGCAAACAGAATCGTTTTAAATGAAACATCTTATCATGGAAAGGGAGCGATTGCAGAGATTGCAAATGAAGCAAAAGCAAGAGGATTCAAGAAGGCATTTGTATGCTCAGATCCAGATCTGATTAAATTTCAGGTAACAAAAAAAGTTACCGATGTACTGGATCGTGCAGGTCTGGCTTATGAGATTTATTCTAACATTAAACCAAATCCTACGATTGAGAATGTGCAGACAGGTGTGGCTGCATTTAAAGCATCCGGTGCTGATTATATTGTTGCAATCGGCGGCGGTTCCTCTATGGATACAGCAAAAGCAATCGGTATTATCATCACCAACCCGGAGTTTGAGGATGTGAGAAGTCTTGAGGGCGTTGCTCCGACGAAGAATCCATGTGTGCCGATTATCGCTGTACCAACCACTGCAGGTACTGCAGCAGAAGTTACCATCAACTATGTTATTACCGATGTAGAGAAAAAACGTAAATTTGTCTGTGTAGATACACATGACATTCCTGTTATCGCAGTGATCGATCCGGATATGATGACGAGCATGCCGAAGGGTCTGACTGCTGCAACCGGTATGGATGCCCTGACTCATGCAATTGAAGGATATATCACCAAAGGTGCGTGGGAAATGACCGATATGTTCCATCTGAAAGCAATCGAGATTATTTCCTCTTCCCTGCGCGGAGCAGTAGAGAATACACCAGAAGGACGTGAAGGTATGGCTCTGGGTCAGTATATTGCCGGCATGGGTTTCTCTAACGTAGGTCTTGGCATTGTTCATTCTATGGCACATTCTCTTGGTGCTGTTTATGATACCCCGCATGGTGTAGGCAATGCGATCCTGCTTCCGACCATTATGGAATATAATGCACCGTGCACCGGTGATAAATATAAATACATTGCAAAAGCAATGGGCGTAGAAGGCGTAGATGGTATGACGCAGGAAGAATACCGCAAGGCAGCTGTAGATGCAGTAAAGAAATTGTCTGCTGATGTTGGCATTCCTGCTGATCTGAAAGAGATCGTAAAAGAAGAAGATCTGGATTTCCTGTCTGAGTCTGCGTATGCAGATGCATGCCGTCCGGGTAACCCAAGAGATACTTCTGTTGAGGAGATCAAGGCACTGTATAAATCTCTGATGTAAGGTTAAAAAATTATTTTGCCGCAGGGGGCATTCTCTGCGGCATTTGTTATACTTGAGTATGGAAAATTGATTGGATATAAACAATTACATATTGATTTATAAAACATAATTTAGTATATTATTTAGGAATGGACATACCGGGATATCCGGAAAGGAGAAATATACTATGATTAATGTAGCATTGGATGCTATGGGCGGCGATAACGCGCCGGGAGAGATTGTAAAAGGCGCCGTAGAAGCCGTGTCTTCCCGCAGCGATATCAAAGTGATTTTAGTGGGAAAAGAAGACATAGTGAAAGATGAATTAAAAAAATATTCCTATCCGCAGGAGCAGATCGAAGTTGTACATGCGTCTGAGATGATCGAGACTGCTGAATCGCCGGTTAATGCCATCCGTAAAAAGAAAGATTCTTCGATGGTTGTGGGCATGAAACTGGTTAAAGAAGGTGCAGCAGATGCGTTTATTTCTGCAGGCAATTCTGGAGCACTGATGGTAGGCGGTCAGACCATTGTCGGAAGAATCAAGGGTGTGGAGAGAGCACCGTTTGGTGCGCTGATGCCTACGGCCTCAGGAGCTTCCCTGTTGGTCGACAGCGGTGCTAATGTAGACGTTCGATCTTCTCATCTGGTTCAGTTTGCACGAATGGGTTCTATTTATATGGAACATGTAATAGGTATTAGCAAGCCGCGGGTTGGCATTGTGAATATCGGTGCAGAGGAACATAAGGGAAACGCCCTTGTGAAAGAAACATTCCCACTTTTAAAGGAGTGTAAGGATATTCACTTTATTGGAAGTGTGGAGGCAAGAGACATTGCACAGGGTGCCGCAGATGTAATTGTCTGTGATGGGTTTACCGGCAACGTGGTTCTGAAGATGTTCGAAGGCGTAGGAATGACGTTGATGAAGCAGTTGAAGAAAGGTCTGATGACAAATGCAAGAACCAAGATTGGTGCGCTTCTGATCAAACCGGCATTGAAGGAAACTTTAAAGGCTTTTGACAGCAGCAAACATGGTGGTGCGCCAATTCTGGGACTTAAAGGACTGGTTGTCAAGACACACGGCAATGCGACTCATGTTGAGATTCGCAATGCGATCATTCAATGCGTTACCTTTAAGGAACAGAAGATCAGCGAGAAAATTCAGGAATGCCTGGAGGCCGAAGAACAGGCCAGAGAAAATTAAATTTATAGGGAGAGGTTATTATGGAGTTTGAAAAGTTACAGAGCATTATCGCAGAAGTACTGAATATTGATGCAGCGGATGTTACAATGGATACGACCTTTGTTGAGGATCTTGGTGCTGATTCCCTGGATATTTTTCAGATTATCATGGGCATTGAGGAAGAGTTTGATATCGAAATCCCAACGGATGCAGCTGAAAATATCATGTCCGTAGCTGATGCTGTGGAGCAGATCAAAAACGCTTTAAACTAATAATCTATGAAAACGATGCAGATGGTCTGCTGCTGGCAGTCTGTCTTGCACACTCAGGTATGGAGAGGGGCCGGTGCACGTTCGCTGCGCCGCCCTTTTTCTGCTAAATACGCTAAAAAGCGCTCCAATGACGCGTTTTTTACATTTTGTAAGGAGGAAACTATGAACCGAAATCTGAAAGAATTACAGGAAAAAATCGGATATCAGTTTGAAAATGAAAAACTGCTTCGTCATGCGATGACACACAGTTCGTATGCGAATGAGCACAGGATGGACAAGACGAGCTGCAATGAACGTTTGGAATTTTTAGGGGATGCTGTTCTGGAAGTTGTCTCAAGTGATTTTTTATATCATAAGTATCCGAACAAACCGGAGGGGGAACTGACCAAGCTTCGCGCAAGTATCGTATGTGAGCCGACGTTGGCATTATGTGCGTCAGAAATTAAGCTTGGTAATTATCTCCTTCTGGGAAAAGGAGAGGATGCGACCGGCGGAAGAGAACGTCATTCTATTGTTTCCGACGCAATGGAAGCGTTGATCGGTTCTATTTATCTGGATGGTGGTTTTGCTAATGCAAAAGAGTTTATTCATCGTTTTATCATGAATGATATTGAGCATAAACAGCTCTTTTATGATAGCAAGACTATCCTGCAGGAGATTGTCCAGGCATCTTCTCAGGAAACCCTGGAATACAGAATTCTGAAAGAAGAGGGACCGGATCACAATAAGACTTTTGAGGTCTGTGCGCTGCTTGGCAGTGAGGAAATCGGACGGGGAAGCGGCAGGACCAAGAAGGCTGCGGAAGCAATGGCTGCTTACCGCGGAATCCTGAAGCTTAAAGGAGAATAGTGCATGTATTTAAAAAGCATCGAGATACAGGGATTCAAATCATTTGCCAATAAGATCCTGTTTGAATTCCACAACGGCATCACCGGCATTGTAGGACCGAACGGCAGCGGAAAAAGTAATGTGGCCGATGCTGTTCGTTGGGTACTTGGTGAGCAGCGCATTAAGCAGCTGCGAGGCGCCAGCATGCAGGATGTCATTTTTGCCGGTACGGAGTTGAGAAAACCACAGGGTTTTGCTTATGTGGCAATTACCCTTGATAACTCAGACCATCAGCTTGCTATTGATTATGATGAAGTAACCGTGTCCCGACGCCTGTATCGTTCTGGTGAAAGTGAATATAAGATCAACGGCAGTACCTGCCGTCTGAAAGATATCAATGAGCTTTTTTATGATACCGGTATTGGTAAAGAAGGATATTCCATCATCGGACAGGGACAGATCGATAAGATTTTGAATGGTAAACCGGAAGAGCGCAGGGAATTGTTTGATGAGGCGGCCGGTATTGTAAAATTTAAGCGCAGAAAGGCTATTGCACAGAAGAAACTGGAAGATGAAAAGCAGAATCTGGTCCGTGTCAGCGATATTCTTTCCGAACTGGAAAAACAGGTAGGACCGCTTGCGCGTCAGGCAGAAGCTGCAAAAAAGTATTTGGCATTAAAAGAAGAGTTAAGGACATATGATGTTAATCTGTTCCTGATGGAAACAGAAAGTCTGCAGGCACAGGTGAAAGCAGTGGAAGAAAAAGAGCAGATCGTTTCAGGAGATTTGGAAGATGCATCCGTTCAGTCGGAACAGTATAAGACAGAGTATGATCGGTTAGAGACAGAACTTTCCGAACTGGATGCGCAGATTACGCAAAAACGCACGCTGCTGAATCAGACAGAGATGATGAAGGGCAATCTGGAAGGTCAGATCAATGTATTGAATGAGCAGATCAATACAGAGAAAATGAATGCGGATCACATTCATGCTCGCATGCAGACCATCGATCGAGACATCAACGAGAAAACGTCTCAAATGAAAACATATCAGGAAGACAATGCAGATATTACGGATGCTCACGATGCCAGCAGATTGAAGCTAGTGGAAGCAGAAGAAACGCTTCGTCACGAGGATGAAAAACTCATGCTTTTGGATCAGAAGATCGAGCAGGCAAAGAGCAACATGATTGCGGGACTGAATGAAAAGGCTGCTCTTACTGCCCGGGGACAGCGATATGAGGCGATGCTGGAACAGGTGCAGGTACGCCGTTCCGAGGTTTTGCAGAAATTATTAAAATTTAAAAGCGATGAGTCGGCACAGGATGAACAGTTAAAGTTGGAACAGCAGAAACTGGATGAGACAAGCCGAAAACTGGAAAATTTGGGAATGCGGCTGACAGCCTGTGAGGGGGAAGCGGAGCATTTGGAACAGGAAGTGCGCCGCCTGACACGCAATTTGAATATCAGGCAGCAGGAATATCAGACTGCTTATACCCGTCTGGAATCTTTGCGCAATCTGGCAGAACGTTATGACGGATATGGCAACAGCATCCGCCGTGTTATGGAAGTGCGCGATCGGGTGCATGGTATCCGTGGAGTAGTTGCAGATTTGATCACAACAGATAAGAAATACGAAACTGCGATTGAAACAGCACTTGGAGGCAGTATTCAGAATGTGGTGACAGATTCTGAAGCGACAGCCAAGACATTGATTGAGTATCTGAAAAAGAACAAATTTGGACGTGTGACATTTCTTCCGCTGACCAGTATCGGACAAAAAGGTGGATTCCAGCAGCAGGATGCGCTGCGTGAGGCAGGAGTGATTGGACTTGCCAGTGACCTGGTTCATGTAAAACCAGAGTACAAGGTACTGGCGAATTATCTTTTGGGCCGCGTTGTAGTGGCAGATACGATTGACCATGCGATCGCGTTAGCAAGAAAATATAAATACACGCTCCGAATCGTTACTCTGGAGGGAGAACTATTGAGCGCCGGAGGTTCCATGACCGGTGGTGCATTTAAGAATTCCAGCAATCTCCTTGGCCGTAAGCGTGAACTGGAAGAATTAGAGCAGATTTGCCGGAAAACGACCGATGCAGTGGAATCCATGCAGAATGAACTGTCTATGAATGAAGGACTTCTGGCAGATAAGCGGGAAGAATTGGAGCAGTTAAGGAATCAAAGCCATGAAATTTCTCTTTTACATCATACACATTCTATGAGTATTCAGCAGATGGAAGGAAAAAAAGAGGAAATTCACGAATCCTATCAGGATCTTGAGCTGGAAAACCGTCAGTTGGAAATGCAGCTTCATGATATTGAAGAAAACCGAAGAAAATTGGCTGCGGATACCGATGTTCTGCTGAAGCAGGGTGAGAATGTAAATCAGGAAATTGAGCACATGACTGCCCAGATGGATGAGGCGAAAACTGTGCGCGAGATGTCCGCGCGGGCACTGGAACAGGTTCGGCTGGAAGCGGCGAATCTCAAACAGAAAGTAGACTTTTTGATGGAAAATATCCATCGTGTAGAAGATGAAATTCGTAAATTAAAATCGGAGAAAAAGGAACTTTCGGAGGGAACGAGAGATTCCGGTCAGATTATTGAGGGAAAGCTGGCTGAGATCGACCGGCTGAAAGAGCGGATTGAGCAGTCGCTTGCAGAAGGGCAGAAATTATCTTCAGAAATTGAATTGCAGGTATCAAAAAAGGAAAACATGTCTGGAAAACAGAAAGATTTCTTCAGAAAGAGGGAAGAACTTTCCGAGCGGATCAGCCAGCTGGATAAGGAACTTTACCGTTTGCAGGGGCAGAAGGAAAAACTGGACGAAAAACTGGAAAGTCAGATCAATTACATGTGGACGGAGTATGAGCTGACACTGACGACTGCGGAGCCGCTTAGAAATCCGCAGCTGACTGTACTTGCTGAGATCCGTGGGCGGATTGATGAATTGAAGCGGGCGATTCGGGGGCTCGGCAATGTCAATGTCAATGCGATTGAAGACTATAAAGAGATATCTGGACGATATGAATTTATGAAGACTCAGCACGATGACCTGATTCAGGCAGAGGAGGCGCTGATTCGGATCATTGACGAGCTGGATGCCGGAATGCGAAGACAATTCGAAGAAAAATTCCAGGAAATCCGAAAGGAATTTGACCGGGTCTTTCAGGAACTGTTCGGCGGTGGTCATGGAACATTAGAGCTGATGGAGGACATAGATATCCTGGAAGCAGGTATTCAGATCATTGCTCAACCGCCGGGAAAGAAGCTGCAGAATATGATGCAGCTTTCCGGCGGAGAAAAGGCTCTGACAGCAATTGCGCTGTTGTTTGCGATCCAGAACCTGAAACCGTCCCCGTTTTGTTTATTAGATGAGATTGAGGCGGCGCTGGATGATTCCAATGTCGATCGTTTTGCAGGTTATCTGCATAAGCTGACGCAGAACACTCAATTTATAGTTATTACCCACAGAAGAGGTACGATGGTGGCATCTGATCGCCTTTATGGTATTACCATGCAGGAGAAAGGTGTTTCCACTCTGGTATCTGTCAACCTGATCGAAGATCAGCTAACGGAATAGGAGGTAAGAAATGGAAGAAAAAAAGAAGGGATTTTTCAGCCGACTGGTACAGGGACTGAATAAGACGAGAGACAATATTGTATCTGGTATTGATTCGATTTTCAGCGGTTTTTCCGCAATCGACGAGGATTTTTACGAAGAACTGGAAGAAACACTGATCATGGGGGATCTGGGTATCCAGACGACCATGTCGATCATGGAGGATCTGAGAAAAAAGGTAAAAGAGCAGCACCTGAAAGAACCGTCCCAGTGTAAACAGCTTCTGATCGATTCCATCCGAGAACAGATGAATCTGGGAGAAAATGCATATGAGTTTGAAAACCGCAAGTCTGTGGTGCTGGTGATCGGCGTCAATGGTGTAGGTAAGACGACTTCTGTCGGCAAGTTGGCCGGTCAGTTAAAAGACAGCGGAAAAAAAGTAATCCTTGCTGCTGCTGATACATTCCGTGCAGCAGCTATTGAACAGCTGACGGAATGGGCCAATCGGGCAGGTGTGGAGATTATTGCGCAGCAGGAGGGTTCTGATCCTGCAGCCGTTATTTACGATGCTGTGGCGGCAGCAAAGTCCCGACATGCAGATGTGCTGATCTGCGATACTGCAGGTCGTCTGCACAACAAGAAGAATCTGATGGAAGAATTAAAAAAGATCAACCGCATTATCGACAAGGAATATCCGGATGCTTACCGTGAGACGCTGGTTGTTTTGGACGGAACGACAGGTCAGAATGCTTTGGCACAGGCGAAGCAGTTTATGGAAGTGGCAGATATTACCGGTATCATTCTGACAAAACTGGACGGTACGGCAAAAGGCGGAATTGCGGTTGCAATCCAGTCGGAGCTTGGCATACCGGTTAAGTATGTGGGAGTTGGAGAAAAGATTGATGATCTGCAGAAATTTAACTCTGGAGATTTTGTCAATGCACTGTTTCAAGTGCAGGAAAAATAAATAAATGAGGATAAGATTATGGAAGATACGATGAAACAAGGATTGTCATTGGAAAAATTTGAAAACGCTACCGAGGTCGTCAGCAAAGTGACCCAGGAAACCAAACTGATCTACAGCGAATATTTTTCAAGCATGACTGGCAATAAAGTATATTTTAAGCCGGAAAATATGCAGTACACCGGTGCATACAAGGTGCGCGGTGCATTTTACAAGATCAGCACGCTGAGCGAAGAAGAAAAAAAGCGCGGTCTGATTGCAGCATCAGCAGGCAATCATGCACAGGGGGTTGCTTATGCAGCGAAACTGGCAGGTATCAAAGCTGTAATCGTTATGCCGACTTCTACCCCGCTGATCAAGGTCAATAGAACGAAAAATTATGGTGCTGAGGTTGTGCTGTATGGGGAAGTATTTGACGAATCCTGTGAATATGCAATGAAGCTTGCAGAAGAAAACGGATATACCTTTGTGCATCCGTTTGATGATTTGGATATTATGACTGGTCAGGGTACCATTGCAATGGAAATCATTAAAGAACTTCCAACGGTTGATTATATTCTTGTTCCGATTGGCGGAGGCGGTCTCTGCGCAGGCGTTTCTACCCTTGCTAAAATGTTGAATCCGAAAATTCGTATTATTGGTGTGGAACCTTTTGGTGCAAACTGCATGCAGGAATCTTTAAAACAGGGGAAGGTGGTGTCTCTTCCGTCGGTCAGCACCATTGCAGACGGTACAGCAGTTAAGAGACCGGGCGATCTGGTATTCCCATACATTCAGCAGAATGTAGACGATATTATTACAGTGGATGACACAGAACTGATCGTAACGTTCCTGGATATGGTGGAAAATCACAAGATGATCGTAGAAAACTCTGGTCTTTTGACGGTTGCAGCACTGAAACACTTGGATGTGAAAAAGAAAAAGATTGTTTCCATTCTGAGCGGAGGCAATATGGACGTGATTACGATGTCTTCGGTTGTACAGCACGGTTTGATTCAGAGAGACAGAATTTTCACCGTATCCGTTCTTTTGCCGGATAAACCAGGCGAACTTGCAAAAGTTTCTGCGCTTCTTGCAGAAGAGAGGGGCAATGTGATCAAATTGGAGCATAACCAGTTCATCAGCATCAATCGAAGCGCAGCGGTAGAACTTCGCATCACGCTGGAGGCAGAAGGCACCGAGCATAAAAATCGTATCGTACAAATGCTGTATGAGCATGGATATCGTCCGAAACTGGTAAAATCCAAAGGATGATTTGCTGTAGTTTGGTGAAAGGGGTACATATGGAAGAACACAAAGGAGAATCACCTTTAAAACAGAATCTCCATTATTTTGTCAAATGGGTGTTGATTTCATCTGCAATCGGTATCGTCGTAGGCTTGATTGGTACGTTATTTGGAAAAGGCGTATCCATGGCGACGCAGCTTTGGAACAATTATCATTGGACCTTGTTTTTGATGCCGGCTGCCGGTCTGATCATTGTATTTTGCTATCGTCTGGCGCATGAAGAGAAAAATAAGGGTACGGATATGGTCATTTCTTCAATTTCAGCGACCGAGGAAGTAACGCTTGCTACTGCTCCGCTTATTTTTATCTCAACAATCTTAAGCCATTGTGTCAGCGCTTCAGCCGGTCGTGAAGGTGCTGCGCTTCAGTTGGGCGGCAGCATCGGCAATCTGGTCGGAAAATTGCTGAAGCTGGATGAGAGAGATAAGAAAGTCGCGATCATGTGTGGCATGAGCGCCTGTTTTGCGGCATTGTTTGGAACTCCGCTGACAGCAGGACTCTTTTCTCTGGAAGTGATCAGTATTGGTGTCATGTATTATGCAGCATTGGTGCCGTGTCTGTTCTCTGCATTTATTGGGGCAGGCATATCCTCCAGGCTGGGGTTGGCAGCAGATCATTTCCATGTGGGTGAGATTCCGGTGTTTGCTATGGAAGGAGCGCTGCTTGCGATTGCAATCGGAATCCTGTGTGCCTGCGTCGGAATTTTGATGTGCTCTGTTTTACATAAAAGTCATCATATGTATCAAAAATATTTTCCAAATCCGTATGTACGTGTGGCTGCAGGCAGTGTAATTTTTATTGTATTGACACTGATCTTTCACAGTCGTTATTACAACGGAAGCGGTATGCAGCTGATCGAAATGTGTTTTCACGGCGAACGCGTACCATATTATGCATTTTTGATGAAAATTGTGTTCACGGCTGTGGCGCTTGGCGCCGGATTTAAAGGCGGAGAAATTGTACCGGCACTATGTGTCGGGGCAACTTTGGGCTATGTAGTTGCTGCAGTTACGGGAGTACCGGTGGGACTTTGCAGTGCGGTTGGTATGGTATCCCTGTTTGTCAGCGTAACCAACTGTCCGATATCTGCAATGTTTCTGGCTTTTGAATTGTGTGGTTTTGAAGCAATGCCGTATTATGCAATTGCGATTGCGGTAAGTTTTACCATGTCTGGATACTATGGTCTGTATCACAGTCAGAAATTTGTTTACTCGAAATTAAGGACGGAGTTTATTAATCGAAAATCAAATGGATAAAAAAGAACTGGCATTAGAAATTATCAATAGATTGAAAAAAGAATACCCGGATGCCGGGTGTACGCTGGATTACGAAGAAGCGTGGAAACTTTTGGTCAGCGTTCGTCTGGCAGCTCAATGTACGGATGCCCGGGTCAACGTGGTTGTTCCCCAATTATATGAAAAATTCCCGGATGTGAACGCATTGGCAGAGGCATCTGTGGAGGAAATCGAAGCAATTGTCAAACCATGTGGTCTTGGTCACAGCAAAGCCCGTGATATCAGTGCCTGCATGAAAATGCTGCGCGATGATTTTGCGGGAAAAGTTCCGGATGATTTTGATGCTTTATTGAAACTTCCGGGCGTGGGACGAAAAAGTGCCAATCTGATCATGGGAGATGTGTTTGGAAAACCGGCTATTGTTACCGATACCCACTGTATTCGTCTGGTGAACCGCATGGGACTGGTGGATGGAATCAAGGAACCGAAGAAGGTTGAAATGGCACTCTGGAAGCTTATTCCTCCAAAAGAGGGCAGTGACTTCTGCCACCGTCTGGTGTTTCATGGAAGAGACGTGTGCACTGCAAGGACGAAACCGTACTGTGAGAAGTGTTGTCTGAACGATATCTGCGCGAAAGTGGGCGTGTAAAATTTCGTATTTCGTTTGAACGGATAAAAAAACAAAGGGTGTCAAGAAAAAACACTTGACACCCTCTTCGTTTTCGTGTATGATAGCCAAGGTGATGTTATGGAAAGCATTGTAAAACAGAATCTGCTGTATGATTTTTACGGAGAATTATTGACCGAACACCAGCGAACGGTGTATGAAGATGTCATTTTTAACGATATGTCTCTGGCAGAGATTGCAGAAGAGCAGGGAATAAGCCGACAAGGTGTTCATGATCTGATCAAACGCTGCGACAAGATTTTGAGCGGTTACGAAGAGAAGCTCCATTTGATCAGCAAGTTTCAGAAGACGAAAGAGATGGTCGCTGAGATTCAGGGACTGACTAAGGAGTTTCAGAATACGAATGACATGGAACTGATCCAGCAGATTGAACAGATTTCCGGACATATCATTGACTTATTGTGATTGCAGCAGTAACCGCGGGCAGGAGGATATTTGATGGCTTTTGAAAGCTTATCTGAAAAATTACAGAATGTATTCAAGAACTTGCGGGGCAAGGGACGACTGACAGAAGCAGACGTAAAGACTGCTTTGAAAGAAGTCAAGATGGCACTGTTGGAAGCGGATGTAAGTTTTAAGGTTGTAAAGCAGTTTATAAGCTCTGTTCAGGAGCGTGCGGTAGGAGAAGAAGTACTTGGCTCTTTGCAGCCGGGTCAGATGGTGATCAAGATCGTTAACGAAGAGATGATTCGTCTTATGGGTTCTGAGACGACTGAGATTGCTATTAAGCCTGGCAGCGCGATTACGACCATCATGATGGCAGGTCTGCAGGGTGCAGGTAAGACAACGACTACAGCAAAGATTGCAGGAAAGCTGAAGGCAAAAGGCAAGAAACCGCTTTTGGTTGCATGTGACGTATATCGTCCGGCGGCGATTCAGCAGCTTCAGATTAACGGAGACAAGCAGGGAGTTCCGGTTTTCTCTATGGGAGACAATCAGAGTCCGGTCAATATCGCTAAAGCGGCTATGGAGCATGCGAGTAAAAATGGTTACAATGTAGTCATTCTGGATACAGCAGGACGGCTTCATGTAGACGAGAGCATGATGGAAGAGCTTGTCAACATTAAGAACGCTGTTGAAGTGGATCAGACCATTCTGGTAGTTGATGCTATGACCGGTCAGGATGCAGTGAATGTAGCTTCGAATTTCCAGGATAAAGTCGGTATTGATGGTGTTATCCTTACCAAGTTGGATGGTGATACCAGAGGTGGTGCGGCACTTTCGATTCGTGCTGTGACAGGAAAACCGATTTTATATATTGGTATGGGTGAGAAACTTTCTGATTTGGAACAGTTTTATCCGGATCGTATGGCGTCCAGAATTCTTGGTATGGGTGATATCCTGACCCTGATCGAGAAAGCTGAGCTGGAAGTTGATGAGGAAAAAGCGAGAGAGATGAGTCAGAAACTGCGCAAAGCAGAATTTGATTATAACGATTTCCTCGACCAGATGAACCAGATCAAAAAAATGGGCGGTATGAACAGCATTATGAGCATGCTTCCGGGCATGAATCAGATAAAAGGCGGTATGCCGGAGGTCGATGAAAAGGCGATGGCTCGCATTGAGGCAATCATCCTTTCCATGACAAAGGAGGAACGCGCGAATCCATCTTTGATGAATGTTTCCAGAAAGCAGAGAATTGCGAAGGGAGCAGGCGTAGACATCAGCGAAGTCAACCGCATTGTAAAACAGTTTGACCAGATGAAGAAGATGATGAAGCAGCTTCCTGGTATGGTAGGAAACAAAAAAGGCCGCGGCGGTCTTGGTGGTATGCTTGGAAAATTCAAGATGCCATTTTAAATGTGTGAAACAATACAGATCACTGTATTTGTTAATTATTTTTTCATATGATTATTATTTAATTTTTAGGAGGAAATTATCATGGCAGTAAAAATGAGATTAAAAAGAATGGGCGCAAAGAAGAAACCTTTTTATAGAGTAATTGTAGCAGATTCCAGATCTCCGCGTGATGGTCGTTTCATCGCTGAGGTTGGTACCTACGATCCGAATCTGGAGCCGAGCGGAATTAAATTTGATGAAGAAGAGACCAAGAAATGGTTAGCAAACGGTGCTCAGCCGACTGATCGTGTAGCGAAACTTTTAAAGACTGCTGGTATCCAGTAATTTAAAGGAGATTCCTATGAAAGATTTGGTTGAGGTTATTGCGAAGGCATTAGTTGACAATCCTGACGAAGTGGTCGTAACCGAAACTGAGAAAGATGGCGAGACCTTGATTGAGTTAAAAGTGGCATCGTCTGACATGGGCAAGGTGATTGGCAAGCAGGGACGTATTGCAAAGGCAATCCGTTCCGTTGTCAAAGCAGCTGCTTCTAAAGAAGAAAAAAAGGTTGTTGTTGATATTCAATAGCAGTTATGGCTGTCGCCGGTGCTTCCTGCGGCAGCTTTTTTGTACCTGGTATGCTGACAGGTTGTCTTCATGCCGGTGTATTCCTATATGAGGTAAGATATATGGAAAAGACATTACGTGTTGGTGTGATTTCCTCCACGCATGGTGTGCGTGGTGAAGTAAAGGTATTTCCTACTACAGATGATATGAATCGGTTTAAAAAACTGAAAACTGTAATTATGGATACCGGACGAGAGCAGATAACTCTGAATGTGGAACATGTAAAATTTTTCAAGAACATGGTCATACTGAAATTCAAAGAGTTTCAGAATATTAATGAGGTTGAAAAGTATAAAGGCAAGGACCTTCTGGTAACCCGTGAACAGGCGGTCAAGCTCGCTCCGAATGAGAATTTTATTGCAGATTTGATCGGTCTGACCGTTGTTACAGATCAGGGCGAAGTATTCGGAACGCTGAAAGATGTGCTTCAGACAGGTGCCAACGATGTTTATGTGATTGAGGGCAAAGATGGGAAAGAGTATCTGTTCCCAGCGATCCCTCAGTGCATTCTGGATGTAAATCTGGATGAGGGAATTGTTACGGTTCATATCATGGATGGTCTGTTGGATCTGTAGGAGGAAATGGATGAATTATCATATTCTGACATTATTCCCGGAAATGGTGCTGGATGGTCTGAACACCAGCATTATCGGCAGAGCGGTTGAGAAAGGTTTGCTTTCTATAGAAGCGATCAATATCCGGGACTATACAAAAGAAAAACATGGTCACGTAGATGATACTCCTTATGGTGGAGGAGCCGGTATGGTCATGCAGGCAGCCCCGGTATGTGATGCCTATGAAGATTTATGCAAAAGGCTTGGAAAACGTCCGCGGGTACTTTACATGACCCCGCAGGGGCGGGTGTTTCGTCAGAAAATTGCAGAGGAACTTGCTGCTGAAGAAGATTTGGTTTTTCTCTGCGGTCACTATGAAGGCATTGATGAGCGGGCATTGGAGCGGATTGTAACGGATGAACTGTCTATCGGAGATTATGTGCTGACGGGAGGAGAGCTTCCTGCGATGGTGATGATCGACTGCATATCTCGTCTGGTTCCCGGAGTGCTGAATAATGATGTGTCTGCTGAGATTGAGTCATTCCATGATAATCTTCTGGAATATCCGCAGTATACCAGACCGGAGGTCTATGAGGGTATGCGTGTGCCGGAGGTTCTTCTTTCTGGACATCATAAAAATATTGAAACCTGGCGCAGGCAGCAGTCGATCAAACGAACACTGGAGCGCAGGCCGGACTTGCTGGCAGAAGCCAATTTGACAAAAAAGGAACAGCAGTATCTGCAGTCCCTTTTAGAACAGAAGAAAGGTGAATAAAAACATCAAAAAAGACTTGCAATTACAAGTGAACTGTGATAGAATTGCATCGTTGTGACGAAGAAAAAGAGATGGTCCTCTGTTGCGTATATAAGCATTAAAGAACATCAAACATATGAAGGAGGTTCACACAAATGAACGAAATTATTAAAAATATTGAAGCAGCACAGTTAAAAGAATCCGTACCGGAGTTTCATGTTGGTGATACTGTAAAAGTATACAACAAGATCAAAGAGGGTAACCGCGAAAGAATTCAGGTATTTGAAGGAACCGTTATCAAGAGACAGAACGGCGGCGCAAGAGAGACTTTCACCGTTCGTAAGAATTCCAACGGTATCGGTGTTGAGAAGACCTGGCCAGTACATTCCCCGTTTGTTGACAACATCGAAGTTGTTAGACGCGGTAAAGTAAGACGTGCAAAACTGAACTACTTAAGAGACAGAGTAGGTAAAGCTGCTAAAGTTAAAGAACTGGTAAAATAAGTATTTACTGAGATGAGGGGACAATGCAAATTGTCCCTTTATTTTTTGCGAAGTATACGCAAAAGCTGTCCATGGCGTATTTTCAGCTTTATAAGGAGTATAAGATTGGATTTCTATCAGAATGATGAACCAAGTTTGATCCGTCGTCTGTCCGACTGGATCGTAGATATTACAGTAGCCCTTGCATTCGCGTGGTTTTGTCTGTTTGCATTTGGAACGCAGATCAGTGTCAATGGTCAGTCGATGACACCACTTCTGAACTCCGGTGATGTGGTTTTAATGAATCGTCTGGCATATGACCTGGGCAAACCAAACCGTCTGGATGTGGTGGTATTTGAAAGAGAAGATCGTAAGGCAAATGTAAAACGTGTGATTGGAATTCCAGGTGATATCGTGCAGATTCGAGATGGAATTTTATATGTAAACGAAGAACGATTTGATACTGCTGATGGACTGGATCGTGTTTCTCTGGCAGGTATTGCTGATAGTCCTGTGGAATTAGGGAAAGGAGAGTATTTTCTCCTTGGAGATAACCGAGACAGCAGTGAGGACAGTCGTTTCGCAAATATAGGAAATGTTAAGGAAGAACAGATTTTGGGAAAGGTTTGGCTGAGACTGTTTCCGCTGGAAGATTTTAAGCTGATCCGTTCCAGACAGTAAAAGGATGCTGCCTGCGACAGCAGGTATGGAAGTTTATGGAGAAAAGAAACAGGAGGAAATTCCCGTGAATATACAATGGTATCCGGGTCATATGACCAAGGCAAAACGTGCCATGAAAGAAGATATCAAACTGATTGATCTGATTATTGAGATTATTGACGCCCGTGTGCCGTTAGCAAGCCGCAATCCAGATATTGATGAGCTTGGAAAAGGCAAAGCACGTCTGATTTTGTTGAATAAATCCGATTTGGCTTCGGAAAAACACAACGATGCATGGACTGACTGGTTTAAGAGTAAAGGTTATTATGTGATTAAGGTAAACGCCAGGAGCGGTGCTGGATTAAAACAAATAAATGGTGTCGTACAGGAAGCATGTAAAGAGAAAATTGAACGGGACCGCAGACGCGGCATTTTGAATCGTCCGGTTCGTGCCATGGTGGTGGGAATACCGAATGTTGGAAAATCTACCTTTATCAATTCGTTTGCCGGAAAAGCCTGTACGAAAACCGGCAACAAACCTGGTGTCACAAAGGGCAATCAGTGGATTCGCCTGAATAAAAATCTGGAACTTTTGGACACTCCGGGGATTCTTTGGCCTCGTTTTGAAGATCAGAGAGTGGGACTTCTCTTGGCATTTATCGGTTCCATCAATGATGAAATTTTAAATCGCGACGAGCTGGCAGTGGAATTATTGAAATTTTTACGTGGTCATTATGCTGAGGTTCTCCGCGAACGCT
Source organism: Brotaphodocola sp. (assembly GCA_051877535.1). GTDB lineage: Bacteria > Bacillota > Clostridia > Lachnospirales > Lachnospiraceae > Brotaphodocola. The sequence continues at coordinate 60,131 of JBJEIZ010000018.1, read as the reverse complement.
ATCAAATTGACAGTGACGATCCTGGGGAAATGCTTTCCCAGATCGCCCGTGTGCGTGGCTGCCTGATGAAAGGCGGAGAGCCGGACTACAGTAAGGCTGCAGCAATTGTAATTGATGATTTCCGCTCTGGCAGACTGGGCCGCATCACACTGGAATTTGCTCCGTAAGTGGAGGAATAAGTGATTGGCAGCAAGCGTTTCAAATGAACAATTACTGAGAACGGACAGGAAGAATATGAGAAAATTAAGTGAAGAGAAATTACAGGCAGAACGGGAGCGCCTGGAACAAATGAAAGAATATGAATACACTTATGCTGCATCCAATGCGATTTGTGGGATTGACGAAGCGGGGAGAGGGCCACTGGCAGGTCCTGTAGTGGCAGGTGCGGTCATTCTTCCCAAGGACTGCGAAATTCTTTTTTTGAATGATTCCAAGAAACTTTCTGAGAAGAAGCGGGAAGCACTGTTTGTGGAGATTCAGGAAAAAGCGATTGCCTGGAATGTGGGAATTGTGGGACCGGATGTTATTGATGAAGTGAATATTCTGCAGGCTACTTACGAAGCAATGCGAAAAGCGATTGCCGGTCTGTCAGTTCAGCCGGATATTTTATTGAATGACGCAGTTACCATTCCAAAAGTAAGTATTCATCAGGTTCCGATCATCAAAGGAGATGCGAAAAGTGTGTCTATCGCAGCAGCCAGTATTTTGGCAAAAGTGACACGAGATCATATGATGATGGAATATGACACCTTGTTTCCGGAGTATGGTTTTGCAAAGCATAAAGGTTATGGTACTGCTGCGCATATCCGCGTCTTGAAAGAAATTGGACCGTGCCCCATTCACAGAAAAACTTTTATCAAAAACTTTTGTTCGGATTTGAAAGAACCGTAAAAGATAAGGAGCTATAGTTGGAGAGTTTTGACAAGAAAAGCAGCAAACGAACGCTGGGAAGCCGCTATGAGCAGCTTGCTGCGGAATATCTGACCAGACATGGAATGCAGATTCTGGAACGGAATTTCAGATGCCGTCAGGGTGAGATTGATTTGATTGCAAAAGACGGACGATATTTGGTATTTACAGAGGTTAAATATCGGCGCAGTATAGAAAAGGGTGAACCGGCTGAGGCGGTAACTGCTGCAAAGCAGCAGCGTATCCGTAATTCGGCAGGATATTACTTGTATAAAAATCGGTATGGAGAAGACACTCCATGCCGATTTGACGTTGTAAGTATTTTAGACAGTGACATTCGGTGGATAAAAAATGCGTTTTAAATTTGCAGATGTACAGAATGAGGTAAAATAGAAATGGTAAATTGGAATCGAAAAAAAGCGGAAGAATCTTTGATTGTGAAAGAGAAACATGGGGTGGTCGGTCTGCAGTTCCTGGCATTGGAAGAGACCGGGCTGGTATCCCATGCTTTTTCTACTCGTATCGGAGGCGTAAGTGAAGGAATATTTTCTTCTATGAATTTTTCTTTTACCCGCGGGGATAACCCGGAACATGTGAGGGAAAATTATAGGCGTATGGCAGATTTTCTGGATACAGATATCAACCGCATGGTGCTTTCTTATCAGACGCATACAACCAATGTGCGTGTGGTCACAGAGATAGATGAGGGAAAAGGGGTGACTTGCGAACGGGACTATCAAAATATAGATGGTATGGTTACCAATGTACCGGGAATTACGTTGGTAACATTTTACGCAGATTGCGTGCCTCTTTACATTTTGGACCCGGTACATCGTGCAATTGGACTTTCTCATTCCGGATGGCGCGGAACGGTGAATCGTATGGGGAAAGAAACGTTGAAAGTGATGTATCGGGAATATCAGACAGAACCGAAAGATGTGATTGCCTGCATCGGACCAAGCATCTGTCAGGATTGTTTTGAAGTGGGTGGGGAAGTGGCAGAAGCATTTGCTGATGCGTTTTCTCAGGAGTACCACAAAGGCTTATTTTACCAGAAAGATAATGGAAAATATCAGTTGAATCTCTGGAAAGCAAATCGGATTATTTTTGAAGAGGCGGGTGTGCCTTCTGATCAGATTCACGTGACTGATATTTGCACGAGATGTAATCCGGAACTCTTGTTTTCTCATCGGAAACATGGAGAAAAGAGAGGAAATCTGGCTGCTTTTCTGAGTCTGAGGGCATAATAAAAACCTCCGGTTCGGACATCTTCCTTTTGATGTATGAGCCGGAGGTTTCATATTATCTATTCTGGTATTTTCTTAATAAAGTCTGGATCTTTTCGGTTGGAGATAAGGAACTTCCGATGGAACAGTTGTGGTTCAGGGAGTTGATGATTGCGGCAATATATTTGCTCATATCAGCCTCCAGATACCACTCGCGGGTCATAAGTTCTGCCGGACGGTAATTTAAGTTGGTTGTAATGACGTAATCAATATATCCCTTGTCATAGAATTCATCAAATTTTTCAAGACCGTTGGTAAACAGACCAAATGTGCAGCAGATGATCACTTTTGCTGCTTTCCGGTCTTTCAGTTCGCGTGCAGTATCCAGCATACTTTCACCGGAGGCGATCATATCATCGATGATCAGGACGGTCTTGCCTTCTACAGACTGACCGAGGAATTCGTGTGCAACAATCGGATTACGTCCGTCAACTACTCGAGAATAATCACGACGTTTGTAAAACATACCCATGTCAACGCTTAAGTTGTTGGCAAGATATACGGCGCGGTTCATGGCACCCTCGTCCGGGCTGATTACCATCAGATGATCCTTGTCAATTTGCAGACTCTGATCATGGTTAAACAGCGCTTTTACAAACTGATAGGTTGGCATAAAGTTGTCAAAACCATGTAACGGAATCGCATTTTGTACGCGTGGGTCGTGTGCGTCGAAGGTGATAAAATTCTCTACGCCCATATCAACCAATTCCTGCAGCATCATGGCACAATCCAAAGATTCGCGATGTGTGCGCTTATGCTGACGTCCTTCATATAAGAACGGCATGATTACATTAACGCGATGAGCAGTAGCAACAGATGCACCGATGATTCTCTTCAGATCCTGAAAATGATCATCCGGAGACATGTGATTCACTCCGCCGCATACTTTGTAAGTCAGACTGTGATTGGTAATATCAACCATTGCATATAGGTCGGTACCACGAACAGATTCTTTGATAACACCTTTTGCCTCGCCGGAACCGAAACGGGGACATGCACAATTCAACAGGTAAGAATCCACATCGTATCCGCGATAATTGAGATCTTTCTGACGGCGAATCAGTTCCTCGGTGTCATTCTGACGAAATTTTACGATGTGATCATTTACCTTGCACGCCAGGTCTTTGCAGCTGTCAAGCGCAGCGATTTTTAGCGGCGCAACCGGTAAAACATCATTGAATACAAAATTATTTGCCATTTTGAGTAAACTCCTTCAGACATAAAATAATAGTGATGCCGACAAATATCGACAGTTATCCATTTACCTTTATACCATTCAGATGGATACGGAGTCAATAGTAAAGATGAGATTTCTGTAAAAAAAACAAAACGTGTTTTCTTTACAAAAAACGGGAATATTGGTATTATAGAATATACGACTGAAGGCAAGGAAGAAAAGTTATGAAAGAAAAAGGTCATTTAATCAAATCTGTTGATTCAGGTTCCATCGCAGAGCAGTTAGAGATTGAACCGGGCGACCGCCTTTTGCGGATCAATGGCAATGAAGTAGAAGATATTTTTGATTATGAATATTATCTGAACAGTGAAAGTCTGCTGATGCTGCTTGAAAAAGCAGACGGTGAGCTGTGGGAACTGGAAATCGAGCATGATTACGAAGATTTGGGAATTACATTTGAAAATGGATTGATGAGCGATTATAAGTCCTGCAGCAACAAGTGCATTTTCTGTTTTATCGATCAGATGCCGCCAGGCATGCGGGATACGCTGTATTTTAAAGATGACGATTCTCGGCTTTCCTTTTTACAGGGAAACTATGTCACACTCACCAATATGAAAGATAAAGATATTCAGCGTATCATTGATTTTAATCTGGCGCCGATCAATATTTCTGTTCATACGACCAATCCGGAACTGCGGTGTATGATGCTCCACAACCGTTTTGCCGGAGAATCATTAAAAAAGATTGACACACTATACAAGGCAGAAGTGCCTATGAATGGACAGATCGTGCTTTGTAAGGGAATCAATGATGGGACAGAACTTGATCGGACGATCGGGGATCTGGCAAACTATATTCCTTATATGGAAAGTGTTTCTGTAGTTCCGGTGGGTCTATCTAAGTATCGTGATGGTCTGTATCCGTTGGAACCATTTGAGAAGGACGATGCCAGACGTGTGATTGAGATCATTGAAAGCTGGCAGGAGAAAATCTTTGCAAAGCATGGCATTCATTTTATTCATGCCAGTGATGAGTTTTATCTGAAAGCAGAACGTGAGATGCCGGAGGCAGATCGTTATGATGGGTTTCCACAGCTCGAGAATGGTGTCGGAATGCTGAGACTGCAGGATATGGAAGTGAATGAAGCACTGGAGAAAAGTCAATTCGATGATGTTGCAGAGGAAGAGATTTCGATCGCGACCGGAAGTCTGGCATACCCGACGATAAAAAAACAGGTAGAGAAGATCGCAACAAAATATCCGCAGAAGAAAGTTCATATTTATGAGATTCGAAATGACTTTTTTGGCGAGATGATCACAGTTGCCGGGCTGATCACCGGACAGGATCTGAAAAAACAGCTGAAAGGACAGAATCTTGGAACCAGGCTTTTGCTTCCGGACTGCATGTTCCGAAGTGGAGAGGAAGTATTTCTTGATGATATAACCCGTCAGGAACTGCAAATTGCTTTACAAGTTTCGATTAATATTGTAAAATCAAGCGGACAGGATCTTGTTTCTGCTATACTGTATCCTGATACCGAAGAACGTATTCCTGATTATGAAGCATACGAGTTAAAGGAGATTTAAAATATGAGTAAACCGATTGTTGCGATCGTAGGACGCCCTAACGTTGGAAAGTCCACCCTGTTCAATGTGCTGGCAGGTGACAAGATTTCCATTGTTAAAGATACGCCGGGTGTAACCCGAGATCGTATTTATGCGGATTGTACCTGGTTGGATATGAATTTTACACTGATTGATACGGGAGGCATTGAACCGGACAGTAAGGATATTATTCTTGCTCAGATGAGAGAACAGGCACAGATCGCGATCGATACTGCCGATGTCATTATTTTTATTGTGGATGTGCGTCAGGGTCTGGTAGATGCTGACAGCAAAGTCGCAGACATGCTGCGCAAATCTCAGAAACCTGTGGTTCTGGCTGTCAATAAAGTAGACAGTTTTCAGAAGTTCGGCAATGATATATATGAATTTTATAATCTTGGAATCGGTGATCCGATTCCGGTATCTGCAGCTTCCCGTCTGGGCCTGGGAGACCTTTTGGATGAGGTTGCAAAGCATTTTAATGCAGAGCAGCTGGAGGAAGAGGAAGATGACCGTCCGCGTGTTGCGATTGTCGGAAAACCCAACGTTGGCAAATCTTCATTAATTAATAAAATGATTGGTGAAAACCGTGTGATCGTTTCCAATATTGCAGGTACGACCCGCGATGCAGTGGATACGGAAGTTGTTCACAATGGTACGGAATATGTGTTTATTGACACGGCAGGACTTCGACGCAAGAGCAAAGTCAAAGAGGATTTGGAACGTTACAGTATCATCCGTACTGTATCGGCAGTAGAACGTGCCGATGTCGTGATCATGGTCATTGATGCAACGGAAGGTGTTACCGAGCAGGATGCCAAGATTGCGGGTATTGCCCATGATCGGGGCAAGGGTCTGATTGTTGCCGTGAACAAGTGGGATGCCATTGAAAAAAATGATAAGACCATCTATGAGTTTACCAGAAAAGTAAAGGATACACTGTCCTTTATGCAATATGCGGAACTGGTATTCATTTCGGCGGTGACAGGACAGCGCATCAATAAGATGTTTGATCTGATTGATATGGTTCGTGAGAACCAGACTCTTCGCATTGCAACCGGTGTTTTGAATGAGATCATGACTGAGGCTGTTGCGATGCAGCAGCCACCGTCAGATAAGGGCAGACGCCTGAAATTATATTATATGACACAGGTTGCAGTCAAACCGCCGACGTTTGTTATTTTTGTAAACGACAAAGAACTCATGCATTTTTCCTATGTTCGGTATCTGGAAAATCGAATTCGTGAGTCCTTTGGATTTAAGGGTACTGCATTGAAATTTATCATCCGTGAACGTAACGGGAAGGAGGAATAATGGAGAGGGTTATTTGCCTTGCAATGGGGTATGTATTTGGTTTGTTTCAGACCGGTTATCTTTACAGCAAATCACATGGAATTGATATCCGGAATTATGGCAGCGGCAATGCAGGAAGTACCAATATCCTGCGTGTGATGGGGGTCAAACCTGGAGCGATCGTATTTATCGGTGACGCATCAAAGATGATTCTGGCATGTCTTTTGACCAGAATGTTATTCCGCAGTCAGACAGACGTGCTTTACCTGTACTTACTTTACACCGGATTCGGAGTGATTTTAGGACATAATTATCCATTTTACATGGGATTTAAAGGAGGAAAAGGCATTGCTGCATCTGCGGGATTACTGGCATCTGTGGATATTCCGGTTGGCTTGGCTTGTCTGGCAGTTTTCGTTTTGATCGTTTACAGCACCCGTTACGTGTCTCTGGGTTCCATCCTGGTTATGATCGTCATGTTCATTGGTTTTACACTTCGCTGTTTGCTGGGGAATGGCTATGGTCTGGATCCGGCATATCGCATAGAATTTGTGATTATGACGGCTTTAATCAGTGGGATGGGAATTTGGCGTCATCACAGCAACATCAAGCGTCTTTTATCAGGAACGGAGAACAAGATCGGCGTAAAGAAGTGATAGGATGCTTTGCGGCAGCGCATCAGAAAACTTCCGCGATGTAATGCATAAAAGTTCTTGACAACTCATTTTTGTAAGAATATAATAATGTTCAATTAATAAAAAGGATTTTCATTTTGAGAATCCTTTTTTAAATGAAAGAGGAGGCAATATTATGAAGAAAATTATCAGTTTAAGTTTGGCTGCAGTGATGGCTGCTTCTCTGACCGCATGCGGCGGAAGCGAAAAGACTGCAGAAACTACTGCAGCAGCAGCTAAGGCAGAGACCGAGGCAGCAGCAGCTGACAGTGCAGCAGAGCCAGCTGCAGAAGGCGGTGCATTCAAGATCGGCAGCATGGGTCCTCTGACTGGTGCAGCAGCTACTTACGGCAACGCAGTTGTAAACGGTGCAGATCTGGCAGTGAAGGAGATCAATGAGGCCGGTGGTATTAACGGTTACATGATCGAGTTCAAAGGCGAAGATGATGAGCATGATCCGGAAAAAGCAGTAAATGCTTATAATACCTTAAAAGACTGGGGTATGCAGATGCTGGTTGGTGCAACCACTTCCGGTCCGACCATCGCAGTTGCAGCAGAGACCGCTGCTGACAATATGTTCCAGATTACTCCTTCCGGTTCTGCAGTTGAGTGCGTAGCAAATGACAACGTATTCCGTGTATGCTTCGCTGACCCGGATCAGGGTGCTGCTTCTGCAAAATATATCGGAGAGAATGAGCTGGCTTCTAATGTAGCTATTATCTATGACAGTTCTACTGAATATTCTTCCGGTATCCGTGAGTCTTTCATCAAAGAGGCTGCAAACTATGGAATTACTGTAGTAGCTGATGAGGCATTTACTGCTGACAGCAATACCGACTTTTCTGTACAGCTGGACAAAGCAAAAGATGCTGGTGCTGAACTTGTGTTCCTTCCGATTTACTATCAGGAGGCTTCTGTTATCTTGAAACAGGCTGCAGATAAAGAATTTGCTCCGATCTTCTTCGGCTGTGATGGTATGGATGGTATTCTGTCTGTTGAGAATTTCGATACTTCCCTGGCTGAGGGTCTTATGCTTCTGACTCCTTTCTCCACAACTGAGGAAGGCAGCGTGAAGTTTACAGAAGACTATGTTGCAGCTTATGGCATTGAGCCGAACCAGTTTGCAGCAGATGCTTATGATGGTGTTTATGCGATCAAGGCAGCAGCAGAAAAAGCAGAACTTACTCCGGATATGTCTGTAACCGATATCTGTGAGGCAATGAAGACTGCTATGGTTGAGATCTCTATCGATGGTCTGACCGGTGCTGAGATGACCTGGAATGCAGCTGGTGAGCCGAATAAAGCTCCGAAAGCAGTTAAGATCGTAAATGGCGTATACGAGATGCAGTAAGCGTTTTGACAATTTGATCTTTTGATGCAGACGACCTGCGATCGACAGCTCGCCTTGCATAGGTAAGTATCCAAAGGAGGGTCGTCTTTAGGGCGACCCTCCTTTTTCAGAATGCAGGAGCGTGCACCGGGAATCTGTTTTATCGCATTGTCCTTATGGCAAAAGCATTTGTCTTTTCTCAAATGACAAGTTATGCTTGAACTTCGCCTCAGGCTATGATATAATTCGATTTAATGTTTTATTATTCTAAAGAAAATAAAGAGGTGTGGGATTCATGAGTTTTCTGTCTTATTTAATCAACGGCATCAGCCTGGGCAGTATTTATGCGATCATTGCATTGGGTTATACCATGGTGTATGGTATTGCAAGAATGCTGAACTTTGCTCATGGTGATGTCATCATGGTAGGTGGCTTCGTGATTTTTACTTTTGTAAGCACCCTGGGACTTCCGCCAATGCTTGGTGTTCTTGTTGCCGTATTGGTATGTACCCTGCTTGGTGTTACGATTGAACGAATCGCTTACAAACCGCTTCGCGGTGCATCTTCTCTGGCTGTCTTGATTACTGCGATCGGTGTCAGCTATCTGCTTCAAAATGTAGCACTTTTGATCTTCGGTTCTAATGCACGTCAGTTCACTTCGGTAGTCAGTGTTCCTGGTTTGAAGCTGGCAGGCGGACAGCTTCAGATCTCTGGTGTTACAATGGTTACGGTTGTGACCTGCATTATTATTATGGTCGGATTAACCACCTTTATCAACAAGACGAAGATTGGTCAGGCAATGCTTGCAGTATCTGAGGATACCGGAGCAGCAACGTTGATGGGTATTGATGTCAACAAGACAATTTCCATCACATTTGCGATCGGTTCTGCACTTGCAGCAATTGCCGGTGCGCTGCTTTGTTCCACTTATCCGTCTCTTACTCCGTACACCGGTTCTATGCCTGGTATCAAAGCGTTCGTAGCTGCAGTATTCGGCGGTATCGGATCCATACCGGGTGCATTTATTGGCGGTATTTTGCTTGGTGTGATCGAGAACCTGTCGAAGGCATATATTTCTTCTCAGCTGTCGGATGCGATCGTATTTTCCGTATTGATCATTGTCCTGCTGGTGCGCCCGACCGGTATCCTTGGCAAGAAAATTACGGAGAAAGTGTAGGTGTAGCGCAATGAAAAAGAATAAAGTTTTTATCCAGAACAGCATTACATATGGTATCGTGATTGTGAGTTGGATCGTGATGCAGCTTCTGATCAGTGCAGGCAAGGCGTCCAGCCTGATGAAAGGACTTCTGGTTCCGCTTTGCGTTTATGTGATCCTGGCTGTTTCTCTGAACCTGACAGTAGGTATTCTGGGAGAACTAAGTCTTGGTCATGCAGGTTTTATGTGCGTTGGAGCATTTGCCGGAGCATTTTTTACAAAATGTATGGAAAATTCGATTCCGGATGTAACCGTGCGGTTCCTGATTGCGATTGTGATCGGTGCACTGGCTGCAGGCATTTGCGGCATATTGATCGGAATCCCGGTTCTTCGCCTGAAAGGTGACTATCTGGCGATTGTGACTCTGGCGTTTGGTGAGATCATCAAAAACTTGATCAATGCCATGTATATCGGTAAGGACGCAAGCGGTTTTCATTTTTCTCTGAAGGACGGTTTGTCTCTGGGGCTGGATGATACCGGTGTTATCCTGGTCAAAGGTGCGCAGGGTATTACCGGCACGCCAAAGGCAGCGACTTTTACGATTGGTGTCATTCTGGTTCTGATCACTTTGGTCATTACTTTGAATCTGATCCATTCCCGTACCGGACGTGCAATTATGTCCATTCGTGATAATCGTATTGCTGCAGAGTCCATCGGTATCAATATTACAAAATATAAATTGATGGCATTTGCGATTTCCGCAGCAATGGCAGGTGTAGCAGGTGTCCTGTACGCTCATAATATTTCTTCTTTGGCTGCAACACCGAAGAGCTTCGGCTATAATATGTCTATTATGATTCTGGTATTTGTAGTACTGGGTGGTCTGGGAAATATCCGCGGTTCTATGATCGCTGCTGTGATTTTGACGCTGCTTCCGGAACTGCTCAGAGGATTGAGTGACTATCGTATGCTTATTTATGCAATCGTATTGATTGCAATGATGCTCTTTAATTCCAGTCCGAAGTCCATCGAGATGCGTTCTGTACTGGCTGACAAGTTAAAGAAGAATAAGAAATCTGCAAAGGAGGCCGCATAATCATGGCAATGTTGGAAGTAAAAAATATTGGCATTTCTTTTGGTGGTCTGAAAGCAGTAGATAATTTCAGCGTTTCCATTGAGAAGGGACAGCTGTACGGTCTGATCGGACCAAATGGTGCCGGCAAAACTACTGTGTTTAACCTCTTGACTGGTGTTTACAAGCCGGATACAGGAATCATTAATCTGGATGGCAAAAACATTACCGGAAAGAGCACAATTGAGATTAATAAGTCAGGAATCGCGAGAACGTTTCAGAATATTCGTCTGTTTAAGGATCTGAGCGTTTTGGACAATGTAAAGGCTGGACTTCACAATCATCATCCGTATTCTACGATAGAAGGCATCTTTCGTCTGCCAAGATATTTTAAGGTAGAAAAAGAAATGAATGAACGTGCGATGGAATTGCTGAAAGTTTTTGATCTGGATAAAGAATGTGATTTTAAGGCATCTAACCTTCCTTACGGAAAACAGCGTAAACTGGAGATCGCAAGAGCACTTGCCACTGAGCCGAAGCTTCTTCTTTTGGATGAGCCGGCTGCAGGCATGAACCCAAATGAAACCGCTGAGTTGATGGATACCATTCGTTTTGTCCGTGATAATTTCGATATGACAATTTTGTTGATCGAGCATGATATGAAGCTGGTTTCCGGTATCTGTGAAGAATTGACCGTGCTGAATTTCGGTCAGGTTCTGACTCAGGGAGAGACGTCAGCAGTGCTGAATGATAAGCGCGTCATTACTGCTTATCTTGGAGAGTAGGAGGAGAAAATTATGGCAATACTGGAAGTAAAAGATCTGGAAGTATACTATGGAGTGATCCAGGCCATTAAAGGCATTTCCTTCGAAGTAAATCCGGGAGAGATCATCGCACTCATCGGTGCGAATGGTGCAGGTAAGACCACGACACTCCAGACGATAACCGGTCTGATCCCGGCAAAGTCCGGTCGCATTATTTATGAGGGAAACGATATCACGCGTTTGCCTGGGCACAAGCTGGTATCTATGGGCGTTGCACATGTTCCGGAAGGACGCCGCGTATTTGCGCAGCTTACTGTTCTTCAGAACCTGAAATTGGGTGCATATACTCGCTCGGATAAGGACGAGATTGAGAAAAATCTTCAGATGGTTTATACTCGTTTTCCGCGTCTGGAAGAACGAAAGAATCAGCTCGCAGGTACACTTTCCGGAGGCGAACAGCAGATGCTTGCTATGGGACGCGCGCTGATGTCACAGCCTAAATTGATTGTTATGGATGAGCCGTCCATGGGTCTTTCTCCGATTTATGTGAATGAGATTTTTGATATTATTCAAAAGATTAATGATGATGGAGTGACAGTACTTTTGGTAGAACAGAATGCGAAAAAAGCATTGTCCATTGCTGACCGCGCGTATGTTCTGGAAACCGGCAATATTGTCCTGAGCGGAGACGCGGATGTGCTGATGAATGATGATTCCGTTAAAAAAGCATATCTGAGCGAATAAAAATGCAGATTATCGTGTACTTAAAAAGAAACTTAAAAGCTGCAAACATATAACTCGTAAATATATTGTATTCAGAGGGAAAAGTTATAGACTTTTCTCTCTTTTTTATGGTAAAATTAAAAATGATAATATGTGATATGGACGAAGAAATTCAAGATCTGCATTGGAACTTATCAGGTATTCCATGATTCAGAGGAATGCAATTGATTTTTTCACATTTGACAAAATTGCCGGATGAGGGGAGCGAATGTATGTTATCAAAAGCAATTGAATTTGCAACTAATGCGTTAAAGGACGTAAAGGATGACCAGGGGCGTCCTTATATCGAGCATGCGTTAAGAGTTATGGATAAGATGGATACGGAAGAAGAGAAGATTGTGGCTGTTCTGCATGATGTGCTGGAGGACACAGAGATGTCTATACAGGATTTGAAGCAGGAAGGATTTTCCAGAACCGTTCTTGAGACTGTAGCGATGCTTACTAAGCGGAAAGATATGACGTATTTTGATTATATTGATGACATCCTCTGCAGCGAATTGGCATCGAAGGTGAAGATTGCTGAAATTGAGGATAATAAAGATATTAAGCGTGTACAGAAGATGTCTTTCCGGACTTATACGCTGGATCAGCGTGCAGCAAAGGCACTGATGATTCTGCGCGGCGAAAATACCGCTAATGATTATAAATAATCTGATTCCCCTTGGCATATACTGTATCAGTATATGCGAGGGGGTATTTTCATAATGGATTATGATGTTTACAAAGATATCAAAGCAAGAACCGGAGGTGAGATTTACCTTGGGATCGTAGGTCCCGTTCGTACTGGTAAGTCCACGTTCATTAAACGGTTTATGGAACAGTTGGTGCTGCCGGAACTGGAGGATGAGCATCGGAGAACTCGTACAAGAGATGAATTGCCGCAAAGTGCTGCAGGCAAGACCATTATGACGACGGAGCCGAAATTCATTCCCAAGGAGGCAGCCCTTATTCATTTAACGGATGAGATTCAGGCAAAGGTTCGTCTGATCGATTGTGTCGGATTTATGGTGGAGGGTGCTGCCGGTCACGAAGAAAATGACCGGGAACGTCTGGTAAAGACACCGTGGTTTGAAGATGAGATTCCTTTTACAAAGGCAGCGGAAATTGGTACCCGAAAGGTGATCAAGGATCATTCTACCATCGGAATTGTGATCACGACGGATGGTTCTTTTGGAGAACTGCGTCGGGATGCTTATATCAACGCAGAAGAAACGGCAGTTCGGGAATTGAAAACGATCGGAAAGCCATTTTTGATTTTGCTCAATTCCAGCCGGCCTTATTCGGAAGAGACGAGAAAGCTTGCCGGTGAAATGCAGCAGCACTATGGAGTTACGGTACTCCCGGTGAATTGTGAACAGTTAAAAACCGATGATATTTATCATATCCTGGAACTGGTTTTAAAAGAATTTCCGGTTACAGAAGTGGATTTTTATATTCCAAAATGGTTGGAAATTCTGCCTTCTTCTCACTGGCTGAAAGAGCAGGTGGTCAGACGTGTGCGGGAACTTATGAAAGGGATCAGCCATATGAAAGATGTACCACAGGAATGGTCGGATGGAGAAAATAATGCGATTCGATCTATGAAAGTGGATCATATGAATCTTTCGAACGGATGTGTTGACGTTCAGGTGCAGACGGATGACAGCTGTTACTATCAGATTCTTAGTGATTATGCAGGAATTCCAATTGAAGATGAATATCAATTGATGCAGAAATTAAAAGATCTTGCCTGCATGCAGACAGAATATAATAAAGTTTTAAATGCGATGAATCAGGTAAGGATGAAAGGGTATGGAGTAGTGACTCCGGAACGTTCGGAGATTATTTTGGATGAGCCAACCGTGATTAAACACGGCAATCGCTATGGAGTCAAAATGAAAGCAGAAGCTCCTTCCATTAATCTGATCAAAGCTCATATTCAGACGGAGATCGCGCCAATTGTAGGGAGTGAACAGCAGGCCCAGGATCTTATTACATACATGAAGGAAAATGCGAAAAATAAAGAAGATGGCATCTGGGATACTAATATTTTCGGCAAATCCATTGAACAGATTGTGGAAGATGGCATTCAGGCGAAAGTAAGCCAGATGACAGAAGAATGTCAGGTGAAGCTGCAGGATGCTCTGCAGAAAATCATCAATGACAGCAACGGGGGAATGATCTGTATCATTATCTGATTTCTGGTGCATGGGAACGCTGGAAAGAGGATAATATACGGAGACTACATACGAAGGAGGTATTTTATGAAACTGGTATTCAGCGGAGCAGCTCATGAAGTAACAGGCAGTTGTCATTATCTGGAAGCAGGTTCTACCAGACTTCTGGTTGATTGCGGTATGGAACAGGGGGTCAATATTTATGAAAATATAGAACCACCGGTGCCGTATTCCGAAATTGATTTTGTTCTCGTCACCCATTCTCACATTGATCATGTTGGTATGCTTCCGTATGCTTATGCCCGCGGGTTCCGCGGACGAATTATTGCTACGGCAGCTACCTGTGATCTGTGCAATATTATGTTGAAAGACAGTGCTCATATTCAGGAAATGGAAGCGGAGTGGAAAAACCGTAAGGCAAAACGTGCCGGTAAACCGCAGGTCCAGCCGGTTTATGAGATGGACGATGCGTTGGGAGTGCTGCAGCTTTTTGAACCACACAATTATGGAGAAATCGTGGAACTGAATGATGATGTAACTGTTCGGTTCACGGATATTGGTCATCTTTTGGGTTCCGCCTCTATCGAGGTCTGGCTGCGCGAAGGTGATATAGAAAAGAAAATCGTTTTCTCTGGTGATATCGGCAATAAAAACAAGCCGCTGATCCGGGATCCATCTTACACCGATGAAGCTGATTATGCGGTAATGGAATCTACCTACGGTGACCGTCTGCATCAGAAAGGCAAGTCTCATGTTGCCGAATTGACGCGTATTGTCCAAGAGACACTGGATCGGGGCGGCAACGTGGTGATTCCTGCTTTTGCGGTAGGACGAACCCAGGAACTTCTCTATTATTTCCGACAGATCAAGGCAGAACGTCTGATTCGCGGACATGAGAATTTTGAGGTTTATGTAGACAGCCCGATGGCGGTGGAGGCGACCCATGTATTTAAGGAAAATCAGGTTGAATGTTATGATGATGAGACACAGATTCTTGTTGAAGCAGGTGTCAACCCGATTTCTTTTCCTGGTCTGAAGCTTTCCATAACAAGTCAGGAGTCTCAAAATATTAACTTTGATATCAAGCCTAAGGTAATCATTTCTGCATCCGGCATGTGTGATGCAGGTCGTATCCGTCATCATCTGAAGCATAACCTCTGGCGCAAAGAATGTACGGTCATCTTTGCCGGATACCAGGCGGAGGGAACGATCGGCCGGGCACTGGTAGATGGTGCGACAACGGTTCGTCTGTTTGGTGAGACTATCGATGTAGAGGCACATATCGAGACGCTCCATGATATCAGCGGACATGCTGACCAGAGTGGGCTTTTGGAGTGGGCAGACAGCTTTAAGAAAAAACCGCAGCGCTTTTTCATTGTTCATGGTTCAGACAGTGTGTGTGACCGTTTTGCACAGCTGGTTACGAAAACGACGGGGGTTCCGGCTTCTGCTCCATTTTCAGGAGCAGAGTTTGATCTGGCAAATGGTGTCTGGATCAAAGAAACCGTTGGTATTCCGATTGAGACAAAAACATCGGCCGCGAAGAAGGCGAAAGGTGTATTTGCACGACTTCTGTCTGCCGGTGAGCGCCTGATGGCTGTTATTGCTCGCAATGAAGGCGGTACCAATAAGGATTTGGCGAAATTCGCAGATCAGATTAATGCGTTATGTGATAAATGGGATAGATAAGGAGATTAAAATTTACATGTCTAAGGTTCAGATATATACAGATGGTTCGGCAAGGGGAAATCCAGATGGTCCGGGCGGGTATGGCACGATCCTTCATTTTACAGACAGCCAGGGTCAGCTTCATGAGAAGACCATTTCTGCAGGTTATAGAAAGACTACAAATAATCGAATGGAACTGCTTGCTGCAATCATAGGGCTCGAGGCATTAAATCGTCCCTGTGAGGTGGATCTGTATTCGGATTCCAAATACCTTACCGATGCTTTTAACCAGCATTGGATCGACAGTTGGGTGAAGAACAACTGGAAGCGCGGCAAAAGCGGTCCGGTAAAAAATATTGATCTGTGGGAACGGCTTTTAAAAGCAAAAGCCCCGCATAAAGTCAACTTTATCTGGGTCAAAGGGCATGCAGGACATCCGCAGAATGAACGGTGTGACAAACTTGCTACTACAGCGGCAGATGGAAAAGATCTTTTGATCGATCATGGTGTAGAAGGATAGAGCATTAACGAATTCTTACAAATATTTACTTCTTTTGCCCAGGTATTTCCTTTCTCCAAAGATTATGATATTGTAACACATAGCAGTGGAACGGTACTTTCAAATCGACAGGACAGGAAATGATATGAAAATAAACAAATTATGGGCAGTGATTCCTTTGATTTTGGTGATTGGGTGTTTTGCCACCAGTTTTATTAAACAATGCCATAAAAATGTGATGACAGAGGAAACTCTGTGGGAGGCGGAGACAGAAACAGAATCAGGCGGCAGCTATATTGCCAGGCTGGAAGAACTAGATGAAAAAATCAGTAGAAACAGCTTCCAGCCTCAGGATACAACGAGTTCTCTGAAATCTGCGGCAGATCAAAAACGTGATCTGTGGGAAGCGGAAATGCAGCGGATCCTGGGGATTCTGGAAGAAAAGCTTTCCGATAAAGAGAAGGAAGAACTGCTCCGGAATCAGAAAATCTGGATGCGCAGCCGAGAAGCGATTGCATTGGAAGCATCAAAGAAGCAGAGAGGAAGTACACTGGAAGAAGTGGAGTATATCCTTTCTTATTCGGAATCTACGCGCAGCAGAACATATGAACTGGCAGAAGAATATGCTGTTATTTTAGCGGAGGCGGAATGAAGATTCCGCCTCTTTTTTTGGATTTTCTGCTTTTCATCTTGATAATTAGAAATTGATATGATAATATTGTATGATGAAAAATAAGATTATCTGAACGTAAGGAGGACGATGTTATGGCAGCAATAGCATTTAGTTTTTTAGGATATGCCGTTAAAGCGGTTGTTTTCGCAGCACTTGCTTATGCAGGTATTGTTTTGGGTAAGAAGTTCAGAGACAAAAAAGATGCTGAGAAGGCTTAATCTCGCGTAAGAATTAAGTTTTTCGGCAGAATTACGGAGGAATCAGTAAAGTGAAGAAGTATGGTGTTAATGAATTGAGAAGGATGTTCCTTGAATTCTTTGAAAGCAAGGGACATTTGGCAATGAAGAGTTTCTCACTGGTGCCGCACAACGACAATAGTCTGCTCTTGATCAACTCTGGTATGGCTCCTTTAAAGCCGTATTTTACCGGTCAGGAGATCCCGCCGAGAAGAAGGGTAACGACATGTCAGAAGTGTATTCGTACCGGCGATATTGAGAATATCGGTAAGACCGCCCGTCATGGTACCTTTTTCGAGATGCTTGGAAACTTCTCATTCGGTGATTATTTTAAAACTGAGGCGATCGACTGGTCATGGGAATTCCTGACTCAGGTAGTTGGTATCGATCCGGAACGACTGTATCCGTCTGTATACGAAGATGACGATGAGGCATTTGAAATCTGGAACAAGCGCATCGGTATCCCGGCTGAACGAATTTCTCGTTTTGGAAAAGCGGACAACTTCTGGGAGCATGGAGCAGGTCCGTGCGGTCCGTGTTCTGAAATTTATTATGATCGTGGCGAGAAATATGGCTGCGGCAAACCGGATTGTAAAGTCGGATGTGACTGTGACCGTTTTATTGAAGTATGGAACAACGTATTTACTCAGTTTGAAAATGATGGACATGGCAACTACACCGAACTGAAACAGAAAAATATCGATACCGGTATGGGTCTGGAACGTCTGGCATGCGTGGTTCAGGACGTAGATTCCCTGTTTACTGTAGACACCAACAAAGCACTTTTGGATGAAGTTTGTGCGTTGGCACATACCGAATATCTGGCAGATGCAAAGAAAGATATTTCTCTGCGTATCATTGCAGATCATGTAAAATCATGTACATTCATGATTTCAGATGGTATCATGCCGTCCAACGAAGGCCGCGGTTATGTACTGCGGCGTCTGCTGCGCCGTGCTGCGCGTCATGGAAGACTGCTCGGCATTGAAGGCAGATTCATGGCTGAATTGAGCAAAACGGTCATTCGTCTGTCCAAAGATGGTTATCCGGAACTGGAAGAAAAGAAGGCAATGATTCTGAAGGTTTTGGCTGAAGAAGAAGAAAAATTCAATAAGACCATCGACCAGGGTCTTGCGATTCTGGCAGATATGGAAGCAGATATGGCCAAGAAAAATGAGACGGTGCTTTCCGGCGAGAATGCTTTCAAATTGTATGATACTTACGGATTCCCGTTAGATTTGACGATCGAGATTCTTGAAGAGAAGAATATGACAGTTGATGAGGAAGGCTTCCAGGCTGCTATGAAAGAGCAGCGTGAGAAAGCACGGAAAGCCAGAAAAACCACCAACTATATGGGTGCCGATGTAACCGTATATCAGTCAATTCCTGCTGATATTGAGACGAAGTTTGTCGGTTATGACTGTCTGGTTCATGATTCCAGAATCAGTGTGTTGACCACTGATACGGAACTGGTAGAAGCCCTGACGGACGGACAGCGCGGTACCATTATTGTTGATGAAACTCCGTTTTATGGCACCATGGGTGGTCAGAATGGCGATACTGGTGTCATTACCGGTGCAAATGGTACTTTTGTTGTAGAAGATACCGTTCATTTGCAGGGAACGAAGGTTGGTCATGTAGGACATATGACCAGCGGAATGTTTACCGTAGGTGAGACGGTTACCCTGAGTGTAAATACACAGACCCGTCAGTCTACTGAAAAGAACCACAGTGCAACACATCTGCTTCAGAAAGCGCTTCGCACCGTTTTGGGCCAGCATGTAGAGCAGGCCGGTTCTTTGGTTGCTCCGGATCGTCTCCGTTTTGACTTTACGCATTTCTCCGCTATGACTGCAGAAGAACTGAAAGCGGTTGAGGAACTGGTTAATAAAGAAATTCAGGCAAATCTGGATGTTATTACACAGGAGATGTCTTTGGATGAAGCGAAGAAGACGGGTGCTATGGCACTGTTTGGTGAAAAATATGGTGAGAAGGTTCGTGTGGTTAAGATGGGCGACTTCTCTACCGAGCTTTGCGGCGGTACTCATGTACACAACACTGGTGTTATTCATGCATTCAAGATCCTGTCAGAAGCAGGTATCGCAGCAGGCGTTCGCCGTATCGAAGCATTGACCGGTGATGGTCTGATGGCTTATTATCAGAATGCAGAAGCAGCTCTTCACGAGGCAGCAGAGACGGCTAAGACCACTCCGAGTGCATTAAAGAGCCGCATTGAATCCATGATGGAAGAGATCAAAGCACTGCATGCGGAGAATGAAAAATTAAAGAGCAAATTGGCAAACGAAGCACTTGGCGATGTGATGAATCAGGTGAAGAAAGTAAATGGCGTGAATGTCCTTGCGTCGAAAGTTGTGGATGTAGACATGAACGGTCTGAGAAACCTGGGCGACCAGCTGAAGGAAAAACTGGGCGAGGGCGTAATTGTTCTGGCATCGGTACAGGGCGAAAAGGTCAATCTGATGGCAACGGCAACGGATGCTGCACAGAAAAAAGGAGCACATGCAGGCAATCTGATTAAAGCGATCGCTGCACTGGTAGGTGGCGGCGGCGGCGGTCGTCCGAACATGGCACAGGCTGGCGGTAAAAATCCGGCAGGTGTTGATGCTGCATTGGCCAAAGTTTATGAGGTTGCAGCAGATCAGATCAAATAAAATACAGTTGAAATTGGCTATATAAGTATTTTTTTGAAAGTTTTTTGCTCCTTTTGCAAAAAACAGTTGACGAATGAAGAATTTATGTTATAATCATAGCAGTGCTAAAAAATACCCAAACAGTTGTATTATGCACAAGTTCGCAACTGGAGGGAGGTTAGGTGTGAGCTATGTCAAACGTTATCGTTAAAGAGAACGAAAGTCTGGACAGCGCATTGCGCAGATTCAAGAGAAATTGCGCAAAGGCTGGTATTCAGCAGGAAATTCGTAAGAGAGAGCATTACGAAAAACCAAGCGTAAGACGCAAGAAAAAGTCTGAAGCTGCAAGAAAACGTAAATTTAACTAATGGTTTCGAATCCCCAGTCATATGGCTGGGGATTTTTTCGTATGATAGTAGTAATTACCGAAGTCAGGAAGATGCTGTGTTTGATCGGATGAAATATATGGCAGCCGATACCCTGAAACTGCCGAAAGATGTTGTATTGGGCGAAGTACTTATTACGTTTATCGGCAGATACTCGGTGATGATAGAAAACTACCGCGGGATACTCATCTATGACGATCATGTAGTGAAATTGCAGGCGAAAAACTGTAAGTTGACCATACATGGAAAGCGCCTGCGCATCGAATATTATAATCATGAGGAAATGAAGATCAGCGGACAGATTCAGTCCATGGATTTTTGCGATTAATTTGAGAAGAGAAATGGGAGTGTAGGAATGCTTTATCTGAAACGTTTGTGTGCCGGATATCTGCGTGTGCGCCTCACCGGTTATTCTATGGAGCGTTTTTTGAATCTCTGTATGACCAGAAAACTGGTAATCTGGAATCTTCATTATGAGGACCATGCCTGCTGGTTTCTGGTCACAGTGCCTGATTTTCGACGCATGAAGCCGCTGGTCCGTAAGGCACAGGTGCATTTGAAGATTTTGGGAAGGTATGGTCTTCCCTTTTTTTTGTATCGAAACAGGAAACGGAAACCTTATGTGATCGGGGTGGTGGTATTTTTCCTGATTTTATTTTTGTTGTCGGAATTTATTTGGAATATTCGTTTTGAAGGAAATGAGCGGTTTACGGATGATGAACTGACCACTTATCTTTCCAGGCAGAATGTGCATTATGGAATGTGTAAACGTGGTGTGGATTGTGATCGTCTGGAAGATGCGATTCGAAGTGATTATCCGGATATCACCTGGGTGTCGGTCAGCATTTCCGGTACGCAGCTTATGGTTCGCGTCCGAGAAAACGAAGAGATCAGAGAATTGCCGGAAGAAGACAACATGCCAAGTGACTTAGTATCTGATAAAAATGGTATCATTACCCGGATGATTGTTCGGAGCGGAATTGCAAAAGCAGAATTGGGAGAAGAAATTACAAACGGTCAGCTTCTGGTGTCTGGTATGGTTCCGATTACGGACGATTCCGGTGAGGTAGTGTCCAATCAGTATGTACGGGCAGATGCAGATATTGTTGTGCGTACAAAGCTGTCTTATACGGAACGGCTGCCTTTGCGGACAGAAGATCGATCTTTTACAGGAAAGAGACGCCGTGGACTGCGTCTTCAAGTTGGATCGTTGTCTTTTTTATGGATGTTTCCTGGAAAAACGCAGAATTTATGGGAATATCAGCGGGAATGCAGGCAGGTTGTTCTCATGGAAGATTTTTATATTCCTGTATGGTATGAGACTATTTCAGCACGCGAATACAGCTATTATGAGAGAGACTGGACAGAAGAAGAACTGGAGGAACAAAAATTAAGTATAAATCAGCAGAAAATTCATAATTTACAGAAAAAAGGGGTACAAATTATTGAAAATGATGTTAAAATATTAGATAAGCATTCCTACTGGGAAATAGCAGGTAGTTTTGTGTTAGAAGAACCGGCGGGAATCCGACAGAATATAAACCAGAAAGAGGAGATTAATTAGCTGGATGAGTGTAATGGAAACAATCATTGATATACCGATTGAACATGAAAAAAATGTATGTGGTCAGTTTGACAGTTATTTGAAGAAAATTGAGCGCACACTTCATGTAACGATCGTAGCACGGGATGGTGCAATAAAACTGATTGGTCCGGATGGAATGATTCAAAAGGCCAAAAGTGTATTAAATAACCTGGTTGAACTTTCCAAACGGGGCAATACGATCACGGAGCAAAATGTAGATTATGCGCTTTCCCTGTCTTTCACGGAATCGGATCATGAGATTCTGGAGATCGATAAAGACATTATCTGCCGCACAATCAATGGTAAGCCGGTAAAACCGAAGACGCTTGGTCAAAAAAATTATGTCGATACCATTCGCAAGAAAATGATCGTATTCGGCATTGGACCGGCAGGTACAGGTAAGACCTATCTTGCTATGGCCATGGCAATTCAGGCATTTAAAAATGGAGAGGTGAACCGTATCATTCTGACACGTCCTGCCATTGAAGCAGGAGAAAAACTGGGGTTTCTTCCCGGTGATCTCCAGAGTAAAATCGATCCATATCTGCGCCCGTTATATGATGCGCTTTATCAGATCATGGGAGCTGAAAGTTTTTTGCACAATTCAGAAAAAGGGCTGATTGAGGTGGCGCCTCTTGCTTATATGCGCGGACGTACCCTGGATAATGCTTATATCATTCTGGATGAGGCACAAAATACTACTCCGGCGCAGATGAAGATGTTTTTGACCCGTATTGGTTTTGGTTCTAAGGTCATCGTCACCGGTGACAAAACCCAGAAAGACCTGCCAAGCGGAGCTGCTTCCGGACTGGATGTCGCAATGAAAGTTCTTGGCAAATTGGATGATATCGGATTCTGCAGCCTGACTAGTAACGATGTTGTCCGTCATCCGCTGGTACAGAAAATTGTACAAGCTTATGACGATTACGAAAAAAAGACAAAACCGTCCGACCGCGAGCCACACGTCAGAAAACGTCGCGATTGGAACCGTTAGAGGTATAAGCTATGACGATTAATATTGAATACGAGACTGATAAAAAACTGGATATCCCTTATGAAAAAATTATTCATGACATTGTTCCTGCAGCTTTGGAATATGAAGCGTGTCCATATGAGTCAGAAATTAATGTGATTCTGACAGACAATGCGGCGATTCAGGAAATCAATCGGGAGCAGCGCCAGATTGATGCCCCGACCGATGTTCTTTCTTTTCCGATGGTTGACTTTGAAGAAGAGTCGAATTTTGACCATGTGGAAGACGCTGCCGAGGATTATTTCAATCCGGAGACAGGAGAATTGATGCTTGGTGATATCGTGATTTCTGTAGAAAAGGTAGCGGAACAGGCTGAAAATTACGGTCATTCCCAGGAGAGGGAATTGGCATTTCTGGTTGCCCATAGTATGCTGCATCTTTGCGGCTATGACCATATGGACGATGCAGAGCGGGAAGTGATGGAAAAAAAGCAGCGTGAAATTTTAGATCAAGAGGGATACCACAGATGAAAAATCAGATTCTGATAGCAATGGCTCTTTGTTGTCTTGCAGGGCTGACTGGATGTGCAAAGAAAGTTTCCGCACCGAATGAGACAGAGCCTGCAGATGTTATAATCGAACAGGAAACAGAAGCTCTGGTGATTGAGACAGAAGCACCGGAAACGGAAAGTCCGGAAGAAAGTGAGTCGGAATATCCGGAGGAGCGTGTCGAGGTCAACGGGTTGATCCGCAGTTATCTGACCGGTGAGATGGTTCCGGTGGAACAGGGCAATCGCAGACCGTTAGCCATTATGATGAGCAATGACAAAGCGGCACTTCCGCAGTATGGGATCAACCGTGCAGGCGTGGTATATGAAGCTCCCGTGGAAGCCACCATGAATCGTTACATGGCAATTATAGAAGATTATGATGATCTGGACCGCATCGGTTCTGTGCGAAGCTGCAGAACTTACTATACCTATTTTGCCCGTGAGTTTGATGCGATTTATGCTCATTATGGTCAAAGCACCTTTGCACTGCCTTATCTGAAAAATGTAGACAATATCAATGGAATCGAGGGCATCGGAAGTACTGCATACTATCGTGCAAAAGATAAAAAACAGCCGCATAATGCCTATGCAAGTTTTGACGGCATTCAAAAAGCGATCGCTAAGTTGGGATATTCTCAGGAATATGACAGTGAATATAAGGGGCATTATCTGTTTTCCATAAAGGAACCGTTGGTTCTGGAAGGGGAAGATGTGCGTGATGCATGGAAAGTTACACCGAATTACAAGCTGAACAATCCGTGGTTTGAATACCACGAAGAGGACGGACTTTATTACCGCTATCAGTATGGAGCTGCCCATAATGGAAACGAAGGTCAGGTTGCAGTGCGCAACATTATCTTCCAGTATTGTCCTGCTTCCTATTATGCAAATACGGAATATCGCAATATCAACGTACATGGAAGCGGATGGGGGTATTATGTGACAGGCGGTAAAGCGATTGATGTATCCTGGAAAAAAGATGGAGAATTTGGCGTTACCCATTACTATGATGCGGCAGGAGATGAGATCATGCTGAATCCAGGTAAGACCTGGGTGTGCATCTGCACTACGGATAATATGGAACCGGCGACATTTATCGGTAAATAATTGGATAAAAAAGTAAATGAAGGCAGATACTATACTTATGGAGGTCAAAAGGATGAAAAAGTATAGAATCTGCTTTTATTTGTTTTTTATCACAAGTGTGATCTGTGTCTGCGCGGGTTTTGCAGCGACCCGTTTTGCCAAACAGCAAAAAAGTAAGTCCATGGAAACAGAAAGAATGCCTGCAACCGTTGAAATGGAAGAGGTGGGAATAGAAGCGCAAGCGGCTAATCAACAACAGATCGATCACAAAACCGGACAGTCAGAAGAATAC
This sequence comes from Brotaphodocola sp., assembly GCA_051877535.1. Lineage (GTDB taxonomy): Bacteria > Bacillota > Clostridia > Lachnospirales > Lachnospiraceae > Brotaphodocola. Next base: position 35,325 of record JBJEIZ010000018.1, on the reverse strand, counting down.
TATCTGGTGTCGGAAAATGGATTCCTGCTTGTCTTTGCAAAAGATCAGCAGTCGGTATGTCTCTACACTCACATCCCTCTGACAGAACTTCCGCAGGAAGAACAGGACAGGCTTCGTGAGGGAATCTGGTTTCCCTCCATGGCAGAACTGTTTCAGTATCTGGAATCCTGTACAAGCTGATATTCGATTTTTTATCGGTATGAGAATTTGTACTTGAAATGAAAAACTAAAGTCGATACAATAGAAAGAACGTAACTGTGCAAAGAGTGGAACAATTATAAAGCAATACGACTTTAGAGATGTATCATAGTTGCGAAATGATAGTACACGGAGGAAGAACGTGAGTAAGCATATCATCATCATCGGAGGCGGTGCATCCGGCCTGACTGCTGCCATTGCGTCGGCAAGAATGGGGGCAGATGTTACGGTTCTGGAACATATGGACCGGGTGGGTAAGAAAATCCTTTCTACCGGAAATGGTCGCTGCAACCTTACCAATCTGGTAATGGATGCATCCTGTTACCGATCTGGACAGAAAGATTTTCCGATGAAAGTCATAGGGCATTTTCCTGTAAAAGATACACTTGCCTTTTTTGAGGGTATTGGTATTCTTACCAAAAGCAGGAACGGTTATATTTATCCCAATTCAGATCAGGCAGCTTCGGTTTTGGATGCACTTCGGCTGGAATGTGACAGACTGGGTGTGAAGACAGTTACCGGTTGTCAGACCAAACAGATCCAAAAATCGGGAAAAGGGATGTTTGCAGTTTTGACGGATCAGGGAATATTTCGTTCTCATGCGCTGATTCTTGCCACCGGATCCAAAGCGGCACCGGTGACCGGTTCAGATGGAAGCGGGTACGAGTTGGCAAAGACTTTAGGTCATTCCGTCATAAAACCACTTCCGGCATTGGTTCAACTTCGGTGTGAAGGCAAACATTTTAAACAGTTGGCAGGTATCCGTTCGGATGCAGCATTGTGCGTGGTTTCTGACGGCAGAGTGCTGGCAGCAGAAAAAGGGGAACTGCAGCTTACGGACTATGGTATTTCCGGAATTCCGACCTTTCAGATCAGCCGTTATGTATCTTCGGCACTGGATGCCGGGAAAAAGGTTTCTGTCATGATCGATTTTTTACCGGAAATGTCCATGGAAGAGACGAGACAGTTTATGAAAAACCGGATAAAGAATCTTTCCTATCGGGTTTGCGGAGATTTTCTTACCGGTGTATTGAATAAGAAACTAGCAGGTGTTTTGATGAAATTGTCCAGTATTTCTGCAGATGAGCCGGTAAGCCGGGTAAACTGGGAAAGATGGGAGCGCCTGATTCAAAATATCAAACAATTTGAGGCAAAGGTGCATGCGACCAATGATTACGCACAGGCACAGATCTGCTGCGGTGGTGCAGATACTCGTCAGATTAATCCGGATTCGATGGAGTCCCGATTAGTTCCAGGTCTGTATCTCATCGGGGAACTGGTGGATGTTGACGGCATCTGCGGCGGCTACAACCTTCAGTGGGCGTGGTCTTCGGGATTTGTCGCAGGAACCTGTGCAGGGAGAAAAAATTCATGATTCGTTTAACACAGTTTAAGCTTCCGGCAGATCATACACCGGATGCAATGAAGAAAAAAGCTGCAAAGTTATTAAAAATTACCCCGGATTCGATTCGGGCGATTCATATCCGCAAGCAGTCTTTGGATGCGAGAAAAAAACCGGAATTATTTTATAGTTATACGATCGATGTGGAAACATCCGGTTCTGAACAGAGCATTGTACATAAGGCAAAAAGTCCGGATATAACCATTGCAAAGGAAAAACGGTATCAGTTTCCTCAAACGGGAAAAGAAGCGCTGCATGATCGCCCGGTTATTATTGGAAGCGGACCTGCTGGTCTGTTCTGCGGATTCATGCTTGCACGCCACGGCTACCGCCCTATGATTCTGGAACGAGGGGACGATGTGGATACGAGGCGAAAAAAGGTTGACTATTTTTGGGAAGCAGGTACGCTCGATCTGCGCTCCAACGTGCAGTTTGGGGAAGGAGGGGCAGGAACATTTTCGGATGGCAAGTTAAATACTCTGGTCAAAGATCCGTTAAGCCGCAATCAGTTGGTCTTGGAAATTTTCCACGAATTTGGAGCAGGTCCGGAGATTCTGTATCAGAATAAACCGCATATCGGAACGGATGTGCTTTCCGGCGTCGTAAAGCATATGAGGGAAGAAATCATAAGACTGGGCGGAACGGTACGTTTTCGCTGTCAGGTGATGGATCTGATGGTGGATCAGGGGAAAATCACCGGCGTGGTGACAGAAACAGGAGAGAAGATTTCTTCGGAAATTGTGGTACTTGCTATTGGACACAGCGCCAGAGATACGTTTGAGATGCTTTTAGAACGCAAAGTTCCGATGGACCAGAAATCTTTTGCAGTCGGACTGCGTATTCAGCATCCGCAGAAGATGATCAATCTGTCTCAATATGGAAGAGAAGATGCGGGCAATCTTGGCGCAGCCAGCTACAAACTGACCAAACAGACCTCTACGGGAAGAGGGGTGTATTCATTTTGTATGTGTCCGGGCGGATATGTGGTCAATGCTTCTTCGGAGAAGGGGCGGCTTGCAGTCAATGGGATGAGCTACAACGACCGTGCAGGTGTCAATGCCAACAGCGCACTGATCGTTACCGTTACACCGGATGATTTTCCGGATCATTCTCCGTTAGGCGGCGTGGTATTTCAGAGAGAACTGGAGCGATTGGCATATCAGGCGGCAGACGGCAAAGTTCCCGTACAGCTTTATGGTGATTTTAAACGTGATCAAATTACGGAAACGCTCGGTCAGGTCAAACCTCAGATTAAGGGACTTTGGGAATTTGCCAATCTTCGCAGCGTGATGCCGGAGGTGCTGAATCGGTCTATGATAGAAGCAATGGAAAGTTTTGGACATATGATTCAGGGATTTGACAGAGAAGATGCTGTATTGGCAGGTATAGAAAGCCGCACATCTTCGCCGGTGCGCATCTGGAGAAATGAAAAAATGGAAAGTGAAATTCAGGGATTGTATCCATGCGGGGAAGGTGCCGGATATGCAGGCGGAATCACATCGGCCGCTATGGATGGTGTTAAGGCTGCGGAAATGATTGCGGGCAGATATCTACCATTTGACGCAGGAACTGAAAAGTTGTAAGATTGACACAACACGGCAGTATCAGAAAGGGCTTGCGCAGGAGGAAGATATGTTTACAAACGACAGAAAAAATTTAAAGGAGAAAAAGAGAATCGTAATCAAAATCGGCTCTTCTTCTTTGACTCATATAGAGACAGGGGATCTGAACCTGTTGAAGATTGAACGTCTGATCCGCATCATCAGTGATCTGAAAGGGCAGGGAAAAGAAGTGGTACTGGTATCATCCGGTGCAATCGCGGCAGGAAGACAGGCTCTTGGCGGACAAAAACGGCCGGCGACTATTTCGGAAAAGCAGGCGTATGCGGCAGTGGGACAGGCACGGCTGATGATGGTGTATCAGAAATTATTTTCTGAGTACAATCAGGTGGTCGCTCAGGTATTGATGACTAAGGATACTATGACGAATGAAGTATCCCGCTACAATGCGCAGAATACGTTTGACCAGCTTTTGAAACTGGGGGCGGTTCCAATCGTCAATGAGAACGATACGGTATCAACCCATGAAATTCAATTTGGTGATAATGATCGTTTGTCTGCGATCGTAGCTGCGTTGATCGGAGCTGATTTATTGATTTTGCTGTCGGATATCGATGGTCTTTACACCGATGACCCACATCAAAATCCGGATGCAAAGTTCATCAAAGTGGTTCCTGAAATTACAGATGCGTATCTGGGAATGGGAAAAGATACATCCGGCAGTGATGTCGGAACCGGAGGCATGTCTGCTAAACTGGCAGCGGCACGTATTGCTACCGACAGCGGCTCTGATATGATCATTGCCAACGGAGACAATGTGGAGATCATTCATGATATCATGGAAGGAAAAGACAGGGGAACCTTATTTATGGCTCATGAAAATCATGATTTTGATCTGATGGACTATATCAATTATCGTTATTAAGTACATGTTAGGAGGATTGCAGCGTGGATCAGAAAATGATTGATCGTATCAATACATTATATCATAAATCAAAAAGTGTAGGATTGACCCCGGAGGAAAAAGAAGAGCAGGCAGCACTTCGCAGTGCTTATCTCGAAGCCATCCGCAGGAATATGCGGGACAATCTGAACAATATATCTATTCAGGAGAAAGATGGAACGATCACAGATCTTGGTAAAAAATACGGCGGTGTCGGAAAAGTAGAATCTTGATCAGGAGGGATGTGTATGGAATTGAATGATTTGGGAAAGCGCGCGAAAGCGGCAGCTTCTTATTTGAACAGGCTTGGTGTGTCTGAGAAAAATGAAGGGTTAAAGCAGGTTGCTTCAGCACTGCTGGAAGGTACGGATGATATCCTTTCTTCCAACGAAAAGGATATGATATGTGCAAGGAAAAATGGCATGAGTCCGGCATTGCTGGATCGTCTGGAACTGAATGAAAACCGTATAAAAGGTATGGCAGACGGTCTTTTGGAAATCGTTGCGCTGGAAGATCCTGTGGGAGAAGTACTTTCTATGAAACTGAGGCCAAATGGTCTGTTGATTGGAAAAAAACGTGTTCCGCTTGGGGTTGTAGGAATCATTTATGAAGCCAGACCAAATGTGACTGCTGATGCTTTCGGTCTGTGCTTTAAGACCGGTAATGCAGTGATCTTAAAAGGCGGCAGTGATGCAATCGAATCCAATAAGGCGATCGTTCGCTGGATACGCACCGGTCTCTCACGTGCGGGAATTTTGGAAGATGCCGTTTTATTGATTGAGGATACAGACCGGGAAGTAACTCGCCGGTTTATGAAAATGAATGAGTATGTGGATGTTCTGATTCCACGAGGCGGTGCAGGTCTGATTCGTACCGTAGTAGAGAACAGTACGATTCCGGTCATCGAAACCGGTACCGGAAACTGTCATATTTATGTAGATGAAACTGCAGATTTAGATATGGCGGTAAAAATCATTATGAATGCAAAAACACAACGTATCGGCGTGTGTAACGCCTGTGAATCATTAGTCGTACATAGAAACGTGGCAGAAACACTGCTGCCGATGCTCTGGAACCGTTTAAAAGAGAAGCATGTGGAGGTGCGTGCAGAACAAGAAGCTCGTGATATTGTTCCTGATTTTGTGCAGGCATCCGAACAAGATTGGGGTACGGAATATTTGGACTATATCGTTTCTCTGAAACTGGTAGATTCTCTGGATGAGGCAATCACTCACATCAATCATTATAATACCGGTCACTCCGAGGCAATCATCACAACAAACTATGAGCATGCACAGCGATTTTTGAATGAGATTGACGCAGCAGCCGTTTATGTAAATGCATCTACACGTTTTACGGATGGAAATGAGTTTGGTTTTGGTGCTGAGATCGGTATCAGCACCCAGAAACTTCATGCCCGCGGACCGATGGGACTTGAGGCGCTGACGACTACTAAATATATCATTTACGGCAACGGACAGATTCGTTAGGAAATGATTTCAAAATTTTACAGAAAACTAACGATTTTATTCTAATATTGCTTTTTCGCAGGTTTCTGTTTATAATGAAACCGTTATGATGCCAAGGCATCAGAAGAAGATAGAATTTGGAGATGATTTATGAATCAAATGTACGACAACATCATGCCGGACGGGATTCCGGTTCATGAACCGGAGCGCCAGCTGTATTATATTGAGCAGATGAAGCGTATCGTGCAGCAGCAATCGGAACAGCTGGGGCGGAAGCTTACCTGCTGCATCAATACCTTTGGCTGTCAGATGAATGCCAGGGATTCGGAAAAACTGCTGGGGATTCTGGAACAGATCGGTTATGTGGAATCGGAAAGCGAGGATGCAGATTTTGTGCTTTATAATACTTGCACAGTCCGTGACAATGCCAATCAGAAAGTATATGGAAGACTTGGACGTTTGAGTACCATCAAACGCCGACGCTCCGATGATATGATGATAGCTTTGTGTGGCTGCATGATGCAGGAAAAGACAGCGGTTGAAAAGATTCGTAAGAGTTATCCCTTTGTAGATATCATTTTCGGCACCCATAATATTTTTAAATTGGCGGAGCTGATGTATCGAAAGATAGGCGGCGAGAAAATGGTAATCGATATCTGGGACAAAACGGATGAAATCGTAGAAGAACTCCCGGTGGAACGCAAATTCCCATTTAAATCAGGGGTTAATATCATGTTCGGATGCAATAATTTCTGCAGTTACTGCATTGTTCCTTATGTTCGCGGACGGGAACGCAGCCGAAAGCCGGAAGATATTATTGCAGAGATCAAAAAACTGGTTTCCGACGGTGTAGTAGAGGTTATGTTGTTAGGACAGAATGTAAATTCTTATGGCAAGAATCTGGAACATCCGGTGACCTTCGCAGAGCTTTTGCGGGAAGTGGACAAGATTGAGGGACTCGAGCGCATCCGTTTTATGACCTCTCATCCAAAAGACTTATCGGATGAACTGATTCTGGCCATGAAGGAATGCAGAAAAGTATGTCGGCATCTGCATTTGCCGCTGCAGTCAGGAAGCAGCCGTATTTTAAAAGCCATGAACCGTCGTTATACCAAGGAACAGTATCTGGAACTGGTCGATCGGATTCGTGAGGCAATGCCGGACATTTCTCTGACTACGGACATCATTGTAGGGTTCCCGGGAGAGACAGAGGAAGACTTTGAAGAAACGTTGGATGTGGTGCGCAAAGTCCGTTACGACAGTGCTTTTACTTTTATCTATTCCATGCGGACCGGCACTCCGGCTGCTGCAATGGAGCAGGTTCCGGAGGATGTGGTAAAGAGACGATTTGATCGTCTGTTAAATGAGGTTCAGCAGATATCCTCAGAAGTATGCACAAGAGATGCAGGAACCGTACAAAAAGTGCTTGCAGAGTGTCTGGATGACCACCAGGAAGGTTATGTGACCGGACGTTTAAGCAACAATACCGTGGTACATTTCCCGGGGGATGCGTCTTACATCGGACGCATTGTGGATGTGTATCTGGAAGAATCAAAAGGATTTTATTATATGGGAAAAATGGCAGAACATACAGAGGAGGAAAATAAATGAGAAAGCCTGGCAAGAGAAACGCGTTATTTGCATTGACTGCAGCCCTTTCTATGGGTTCGGTGGTCAGTGCCTATGCAAATCCGTTGGCATTGGGTTCCGTAACAGCAGTACCTGTTCAGTCAGCCGCTTCTGTGATCGTAGCAGGTCAGAGTCAGCAGCAGGAAAATACGAGTACGTCGGTGATCGTGTCCGGGCAAAGTGCTCCGACCGATTCTGCAAGTCCGGTAGCCGGACCAGGCATTGCACCGGAAATGAATGATTCGGAAGCGCCGACGGTTCCGGCGGAAACGGTCGTTTCCCCGGAAGCACCGGATAATTCGTCTGCTCAGAGTGTTGAAAGTGAGACACAGATTCCCGCAGAAGAAAACGGTTCCCAGTTTTATACCACAGGTTCCGAGCAGGTATTAATGGCGAAAACGGATGGTGTGAACGGTCAGCTGACGAATGTAAGTTTTCTGTTAAATGGTGTAGAGGGTGCTATTTCTTACGGCGTTTATGTCAACAACGGCGGATACTTGCCATGGAAGGGCGATGGGCTTCCGGCAGGCGGCACTGAGGATTCTACCTATGTAGAAGCTATTCAGATGGCGATTTCCGGTGAAGCAGCCAAGGTTTATGATGTGTATTACCGAGGCACTTCTGCTCATGCAGGACAGCATGGGTGGGCCTGCAATGAGGAACTGATGGGTACGATAGACAGAGGAGACTGGCTGACCGGTATTGAAGTTCGCCTGGTTCCGAAAGGAAGCGGGGCTCCGGGTTCCTATGAGGGTCGTTTCTTCTCGAATCACAGCGAGTATATTCATATTTCGGATGATGGCAGTACTTATTATGTGAATGGGGTCGGTTATACCGGATGGGTCGATCACGACCGCGCCCGCTACTATTTCCAGGATGGTATCGCATTGACCGGCTGGCATTATGTGGATGGTTTGAAATTCTACTTTAACAACAGCGGAGCAATGATCATGGATGTAGATGACATCATTGGCAAGCAAAGCAGTTACCAGCTGCATGTGAACAAAACACTGAACTGTCTGACTGTATTCGCAAAAGACGGAGATAATGGTTATACCATTCCTGTAAAAGCAATGCTGACTTCTGTGGGTGACGATACACCGCTGGGAACATTTACCACTCCGGAAAAATATCGCTGGAGACTGATGGTGAATGACAGCTGGACGCAGTATGCAACTAGAATCAAAGCAGGAGCCGGATTTTTATTCCACTCCATTACATATGAAAGCCCGGACAATATGACCTTGTTTAATAATGGATATAACAATCTTGGCGTGAGCCGTTCTTTAGGCTGTGTACGCCTGACTTGTGCCAATGCAAAGTGGGTGTATGATAACTGCAAGCTTGGTACAGAGGTTGTGATCTATGAGGATGCTGAAAAACCTGGTCCATTCTTTAAGCCATATCAGGTATGGATTCCAAAGGATCAGAGATGGGATCCGACGGATCCGGCATGTGCGGGATTATAAACGGACTGGAAAAGTATAGAAAGATAAACACGATTTTTATGCGGGGGGAGGGTGCCGAAATGGTATCCTTCCCGCGTTGCGTGACAGGGAAGATAGAAAGAGGAGTAAAACGTGGCTTTATCACCAATGATGGTCCAGTATATGGAGACCAAAAAACAATACCATGATTGCATTTTATTTTACCGGCTTGGAGATTTTTATGAGATGTTTTTTGATGATGCAATCACGGCATCCAGAGAACTGGAAATCACGCTGACCGGAAAAGAGTGCGGTTTGGAAGAACGGGCGCCGATGTGTGGTGTGCCGTATCATGCCGTGGATTCTTACTTGAGCCGATTGGTTCAAAAAGGATATAAGGTTGCGATCGCGGAACAGATGGAGGATCCAAAACTCTGTAAAGGTCTGGTTAAGAGAGAGGTAATCCGCGTCGTTACACCAGGTACGATTACGAGTGCCCAGGCATTGGACGAGACAAAAAACAACTATCTGATGTGTATCGTTTATCTGGGAGATAAATTAGGGGTTTCTGTTGCAGATATTACGACCGGCACCTTTATGGTCACGGAAGTTCAGAATGAGCGTTCCTTATTTGATGAGATCAATAAATTTTCACCGGCAGAGATTATTTGCAATGATGCATTTGCCATGTCCGGAATTAATCTGGATCCGATACTTGATCGTTATCATTTTGCAGTATCTGAGCTGGATTCTCATTTTTTTCAGGATGAGCGGTGCCGAAAACTGCTGATGGAACATTTCAGGGTAGGGAGTCTGGAAGGTCTTGGACTGTCCGATTATGATATCGGAGTGATTGCAGCGGGTGCTGTGCTGCAGTATCTTTATGAAACACAGAAAAATACACTGGATCAGCTGACGACCATTGTTCCATATTCTACCGGCAATTATATGGTTCTGGATTCTTCCACCAGACGGAATCTGGAACTTTTGGAGACGATGCGTGAAAAACAAAAACGGGGCAGCCTTTTGTGGGTGCTTGATAAGACCAAGACCGCTATGGGAGCCCGGCTGCTTCGTACCTGGATCGAACAGCCGCTGATTCATAAGGAACCGATTTTAGAACGTCAGAAAGCAATCGAAGAATTGAACCTGAATTATATCAGTCGGGAGGAACTGGGAGAATATTTAAACCCGGTTTATGATCTGGAGAGGCTGATCAGCCGTATCAGTTATAAGTCTGCAAATCCAAGAGATTTGCTGGCATTTCGTAATTCGATTGCCATGATACCGCATATCAAGCAGCTTTTAGAAGAATTTACTTGTAAAAATCTGTCAGATTTAAAGGAACAGTTGGATACGCTGGAAGATCTGGAGCATTTGATCAGCAGTGCCATTGTGGAGGATCCTCCCATTGCTGTGAAAGAAGGCGGTATGATTCGGGAAGGCTACAGCGAGGAAGCGGATCGCCTGAGAAATGCGAAGACGGAAGGAAAGACCTGGCTGGCTGATCTGGAATCAAGAGAACGAGATAAAACAGGAATCAAAAATTTGAAAGTCAAATTTAATAAGGTGTTTGGCTATTATTTTGAGGTTACAAATTCTTTTAAGGAGCTGGTTCCGGATTATTTTATCCGCAAACAGACATTGACGAATGCGGAGCGATATACCACCAACGAACTAAAAGAACTGGAAGATGTTATCCTGGGAGCAGAGGATAAACTGTATTCACTGGAATATGAACTGTTCTGTGAAGTGCGTGACCGAATCGGAGCGGAAATTGTCCGCATTCAGAAAACTGCTCATGCCATTGCGGAAATTGATGTTTATGCTTCTCTTTCAACGGTGGCAACCCGCAATAATTATGTGAAACCTTCGATCAATGAACGCGGTACGATTCATATAAAAGGAGGTCGTCATCCGGTTGTTGAGAAAATGATGCGAGATGATCTGTTCGTTTGCAATGATACGTATCTGGACAACTCCAAGAATCGGATTTCCATCATTACCGGACCGAACATGGCTGGTAAATCCACTTATATGCGTCAGACAGCACTGATCGTCCTGATGGCACAGTTAGGAAGTTTTGTTCCTGCGGATTCTGCTAATATCGGTATCTGTGATCGTATTTTCACGCGTGTAGGTGCTTCGGATGACCTGGCTTCCGGTCAGAGTACCTTTATGGTCGAGATGACGGAGGTAGCCAATATTCTGAGAAATGCGACACGTAACAGTCTCTTGATATTGGATGAGATTGGACGCGGTACCAGTACATTTGACGGGTTGAGTATTGCATGGGCAGTCGTGGAACACATCAGCAATACCAAACTTCTGGGGGCGAAGACCTTGTTCGCGACTCACTATCACGAGTTGACGGAACTGGAAGGAATCTTGTCCGGAGTGAATAATTACTGCATCGCGGTCAAGGAGCAGGGGGATGATATCGTATTTCTTCGAAAGATTGTAAAAGGCGGTGCTGATAAAAGCTACGGAATTCAGGTGGCGAAACTTGCGGGAGTGCCGGATTCCGTCATTCACCGTGCAAAAGAACTGGTTGAGGAATTGATCAGTTCTGATTTGACATCCAAGGCACGTGAGATTGCGGAAAACAATGCTACTATTTCCAACCACAAACCAGTGCCGAAGCCGGATGAAGTGGAAATGAGTCAGCTTCGTTTATTTGAAACGGTTTGTGAAGACACGATCATTGAAGAGATTAAAAATCTTGAATTAGGAAATATGACTCCGATCGATGCTTTGAACACGTTATACCGGATACAGACGAAATTGAAAAACCGTTGGAGCGGTCATGAAGAGTAGATGAAGGCAGGGAAGGGAGAATGGATATGCCTCAGATTCAGGTATTGGATCAGGATACGATCAACAAGATTGCAGCAGGAGAAGTCATAGAACGTCCGGCATCAGTTGTAAAGGAACTTCTGGAAAACGCCATCGATGCGAAGGCAACTGCGATTACGGTAGAAATTCGTGAAGGCGGAGTTTCCTTTATTCGAGTTACAGACAATGGATGCGGAATTCCGAAAGAAGAGATCCCGCTGGCTTTTCTGCGCCATACTACCAGTAAAATCCGCATGGCAGAAGATTTGTTTACAGTGTCTTCCCTGGGATTTCGCGGAGAGGCACTTTCCAGTATTGCGGCAGTGTCTCAGGTGGAAGTCATTACCAAAACATCGGATCGTCTGACCGGTTCCCGCTATCAGATTGAGGGCGGAGAGGAACGTGGTTTGGAAGAAATCGGTGCTCCCGATGGAACGACATTTATTTCCAGAAATTTGTTTTATAATACACCGGTCCGGAGAAAATTTTTAAAAACAGCCACGACAGAAGGGGCCCACGTTGCAGATCTGGTGGAAAAGATTGCCTTATCCCACCCGGATATCTCAATCCGTTTTATTCAGAATAACCAGAATAAACTGCATACCTCCGGAAATCATAATTTAAAAGACATTATTTATACCATTTACGGGCGGGAAATCACGTCAAATCTGCTTCCGGTGGAATTTCAGTCTGAGACGATTTCCATCCGTGGTTTTATTGGAAAGCCGGTGATCGCCCGAAGCAATCGTAATTTTGAAAATTATTTTATCAATGGACGCTATATCCGAAGTGGGATCATCTGTAAGGCAATTGAGGAAGCTTATAAACCATTTATGATGCAGCACAAGTATCCGTTTACCATGCTGCATCTTTCGCTGGAACCGGAATTTTTAGATGTAAATGTTCATCCCACAAAAATGGAACTTCGGTTCAGCGATAATGAGATGGTGTATCGGATCGTCCGGGATACCATCTACAATGCGTTGATGCATAAGGAATTGATCCCGGAAGTCAGTCTGGATGAAAAACGGCAGAAGGAAGAAGAACGGCAGATAAAACGTATGAATCAGGAAAAACGGATTCCGATTCCTGAGCCGTTTGAGAAAATAAGGCGGACCCAAATGGAACCGGAAAAACCGGTGGTGCGTGAAGAAGAGACTCTGTACCAGGTAAAAAAAGAGGAAATACCACAACCAATGGAATCGGAATCGTCCGTACAAGAAACTGGGGTAACCGAACAGAAGACAATTGAACCTGAGCAGTTGGAATTATTTTCGGAAAAACTTTTGGAACCTTCTGCGCGAAGCCGACACAAATTGATTGGTCAGCTTTTTGATACGTATTGGCTGGTGGAATTTTGTGATCAGCTTTATATTATCGACCAGCATGCGGCTCACGAAAAAGTACTTTATGAAAAGACACTGGAATCTTTAAAGACCAGAGAGTACACCACACAGATGGTAAGTCCGCCAATCATTCTGACATTGCAGAGCAATGAAGAACTGCTTTTAAAAAAACACATGCATTATTTTACGGATATCGGATTTGAAATTGAACCGTTTGGAGGTAAAGAATATGCTGTGCGAGGTGTTCCGGCGAATTTGTTTTCCATTGCAAAACGAGAGCTTCTGATGGAAATGATCGACAATCTTTCCGACGATAGCCTGATTTCGGAACCACAGATTGTCCTGGAAAAAATTGCATCCATGTCCTGCAAGGCTGCAGTCAAGGGAAACCATCATATGAGCAGCATGGAGGCCGATCAGCTGATCGATCAGCTTTTAGGACTGGAAAACCCATATGCATGCCCACATGGTCGTCCCACCATTATTTCCATGAGCAAATATGAGCTGGAAAAGAAATTTAAACGCATTGTGTAATCGGACAAAAGAAAGGAATCGTATATGAAACGACCACTTATCATATTGACAGGACCGACAGCGGTTGGAAAAACAGCGCTTTCCATTGAACTTGCAAAGGCTGTTGGAGGCGAGATCATCAGTGCGGATTCCATGCAGGTATACCGTCATATGAATATCGGATCTGCGAAAGTGACAAACGAAGAGATGAGAAACGTGCCGCATCATCTCATTGATGTGCTGGATCCGGATGAAGAATTTAATGTGACCCGGTTTCAGACAATGGCAAAGGAAGCGATGGATGGTATTTATGCACGCGGTCATATTCCGATTCTTGTTGGCGGAACAGGTTTTTATATTCAGGCATTGGTCTATGATATTGATTTCAAGGAAAATGATGACAATTCTGTCATCAGGGAAGAACTGGAGCAGTTGGGTGAGGAAAAGGGAAATGAATATCTTCATGATATGCTGCGCGCGATCGACCCGAAATCTGCTGAAATCATTCATATGAACAACCGTAAGCGTGTGATTCGGGCGATAGAATATTATCGCATGACCGGACAGCGGATTTCTGAGCATAATCAGGAAGAACGAGAGAAAACTTCTCCGTATGATTTTTATTATTATGTACTTACCTGTGACCGCAAACTCTTATACGAACGCATTGACCAGCGCGTTGATCTGATGCTCAATATGGGATTGGTAGAAGAGGTTCGAAATTTGAAACGTATGGGCTGCCGACGCGGTATGGTATCGATGCAGGGACTTGGTTATAAAGAAATACTGGACTATCTGGATGGAATATACACATTGGAAGAGGCGGTTTATATCCTGAAACGGGATACCAGACATTTTGCCAAACGCCAGCTTACCTGGTTTAAAAGAGAGAGAGATGTTCGTTGGCTTGAGTTGGAAGTATTTGGAAAAGATCGAAAAAAGATATTGGAATATATATTAGAGGATTTTAACAAAGGGAGAAATGATCATGGAACTGGAACAGATGTATAAAAATCTGGGTATCAGCCCGGAGGTTCTGAAATTCGGAACAGAGATTGAAGCTTCTTTGAAAGAACGTTTTGAGAAAATTGATGAGGTGGCAGAATTTAACCAGATGAAGGTTCTGCACGCCATGCAGGAAGCACGTGTCAGTGATATTCATTTTGCTGCAACGACGGGTTATGGTTACAATGATCTGGGACGTGATACTTTGGAGGAAGTATATGCAAAAGCATTTCACACGGAGGCAGCACTGGTTCGTCCGCAGCTGATCTCAGGTACCCATGCTTTACATGTGGCACTTTCCGGAAACCTGCGTCCGGGTGATGAACTGCTTTCTCCGGCTGGAAAACCTTACGATACGCTGGAAGAGGTCATCGGTATCCGTGAATCTGTGGGATCTTTAAAAGAGTATGGGGTTCATTATCGTCAGGTTGATCTGTTGGATGATGGTACCTTTGACTATGAAAATATTGCAAAAGCTATCAATGATAAAACAAAACTTGTGACGATTCAGCGTTCTAAGGGTTATCAGACCCGTCCGACCTTTTCTGTATCACAAATCGGCGAGCTGATCGCATTTGTAAAAAAAATCAAACCGGATGTGATTTGCATGGTTGATAACTGTTATGGCGAATTTGTAGAGACGATTGAGCCGTCCGATGTAGGAGCAGATATGATCGTAGGTTCTTTGATTAAGAATCCGGGCGGCGGATTAGCGCCCATCGGCGGTTATATTGCGGGAAGACAGGACTGCGTTGACCGTGCCTCCTATCGCCTGAGTGCTCCGGGACTCGGACGGGAAGTAGGAGCCAGTCTTGGCATCAACCAGTCTTTATATCAGGGATTTTTCCTGGCACCGACCGTTGTTGCAGGTGCATTAAAAGGCGCGATTTTTGCAGCCAATGTCTATGAGAAGCTGGGATTTTCAGTCATACCGAACAGCACGGAATCCCGTCACGACATTATTCAGGCAGTAACGTTTGGAACCGCAGAGGGTGTGATCGCATTTTGCCAGGGGATTCAGGCAGCAGCACCGGTTGACAGTTTTGTATCACCGGAGCCGTGGGATATGCCGGGATATGACGCTCCGGTAATCATGGCAGCAGGTGCATTTGTACAGGGGTCTTCGATCGAACTCAGCGCAGATGGTCCGATCAAGCCTCCTTATGCAGTATATTTCCAGGGAGGACTGACCTGGTATCATGCAAAGCTTGGTATTATGAAATCCCTGCAAAAGTTGGCAGATGCCGGACTTGCCAGACTTTCATAAGACAGATATTAAGCATTTCTAAACTTTTCCATTTTGCGTATACACGCAAACGGTTTTGTGATAAAATGGAACAGGATTATTTCTGAATTCGTACCTGGAGAGTCGCGTAAGGAGGAAATAATGAAAGAACATTTGACCATGAAAGATTTACCAAACGATGACAGACCATACGAAAGATGCCTGCGGGAGGGACCGGAAGTCTTAAGTGACGCAGAGCTTTTGGCTGTTATTTTACGAACCGGTTCCAGGGAGGATAATTCTTTGGAGCTTGCATCAAAAGTACTGGCCCTAAACTATCCGAAGGAGGGTATTTTAGGGCTTTTGCATCTTTCGCTGCCAGAGTTTATGTCCGTCAAAGGAATCGGAAAGGTTAAAGGAATTCAGCTTCTCTGTATCGGAGAACTGTCCCGGCGTATCTGGAAACGCCGTACATTGGAACAGCCGCTTGTCTTCACAGACCCAAAAGCGGTCGCAGAATTTTATCAGGAAGATATGCGCCATTTGATGCAGGAGCAGTTTCATGTGATGATGTTCAATTCCAAACAGATTTTGATTCGGGAGCTTTTATTGTCCAAGGGAACGGTCAACGCATCCCTGGCTTCACCGCGGGAGATTATGATCGAGGCGCTTCGTTATCAGGCAGTCAGTCTGATTCTGGTTCATAATCATCCGAGCGGAGACCCGGAACCAAGCAGCGAAGATGTTCAGATTACCATGCAGGCAGCCGCAGCGGGAAATCTCATCGGCATTACGGTTCTGGATCATATTATTATAGGCGATAACTCCTTTGTAAGTCTGAAAGAACGGGGATTTTTATAGATGGAGTCAAAGAAAAACAAATATATTTTAATTGGTTTATCCATTTTTTGTGTGTTGCTGATCGGAGTTACATCGATGAAAGATGGATTTTTAAACCCGCTCCGGAGCGGTATCGGATATTTTCTGATTCCGATTCAGTCCGGGGTGAACCGTGTCGGTACATCTGTTTATAATACAGTCATCAACTACAGCACCATGAAAAGTGCCATGGAAGAAAAAAAGGAGCTTCAGGCGCAGATCGATACTCTGATTGAGGAAAACAGCCGCCTGCAGTCTGAGCAGTTTGAATTGCAGCGTCTGCGAGAATTATATGAGTTGGACCAGGAATATCTGCAGTATGAAAAAATCGGTGCCAGAGTGATCGCGAAGGATTCCGGGGACTGGTTCCAGGTATTTCGTATCAACAAAGGGGCAGCGGACGGCGTTCGGGTCGATGCTAATGTTATTGCAGGAGGCGGACTGGTCGGGATTGTGACGGATGTAGGAGCCAATTATGCAACTGTACGTTCGATCATCGATGATGTAAGCCGTGTCAGCGGCATGGCCCAGCAGTCGGGTGATACCTGCATCGTGTCAGGCAATCTGACGCTTTTTGAGGAAGGAAGGCTGCAGATCAGCAATATTATGACTGACGGGGATATTAAAAACGGGGATCGGATCGTGACGTCGAATATCAGTTCCAAATATTTGCCGGGAATCCTGATCGGTTATGCAACGGACATTACTACCGATGAGACGAGACTTACAAAATCCGGCTATCTGGTTCCGGTGGCTCAATTTGACAGCCTGCAGGAGGTGCTGGTCATCACTGAATTAAAAGAGGAAATGCTGAATGGTATAGAGAAATTAACGGGTGATCAGCAGGAGGCGGCAGAATGAGGCGGATTATCACGAATATATTACTGATGATTCTTGCATTTACCATACAAAACGGTGTGTTTCCACTGATCCCTTTTTTATCTGCCAGCCCGAATCTGCTGCTGATTCTGACCTTTTCCTATGGCTTTATTTATGGTAAAGACTCTGGAATGTTTTACGGATTGTTTGCAGGAATACTGCTTGATCTTTTTTACAGCGGACCGTTTGGATTTTACACCCTGCTGTTCATGAACATTGGTTATTTTAATGGTATTTTTACCAGATACTATTACGATGACTATATTACGATGCCTCTGGTTTTAAGTCTGGTTAATGAGCTGGTCTATAACGGATATATTTATATATTTCGTTTTCTGATCCGAAACCGGCTGGATCTGTTTTATTATTTAAAAGAGATCATCATACCTGAGACCATCTTTACAACTGTAACCACACTGCTGTTGTATCGTTTCTTCTTATTCATCAGCAGAAAAATGGTCGAATTGGAAAACAGGAGAGATTAAAGAAAAGTGCTGAACGATTTACTAGAAGTATTACGGGAATTGCTAAAAAAAATACTGGGTTCCAGACTGTTTGCCCTGGGTATATTTTTTACATGCATGTTTGGCATCCTTATCGGAAAACTATTCCAGCTGCAGATCGTTGACGGTCAGCAGTATCTGGATGATTATGTCCAGATGACAGAGAAAACCATCAAAACTCCCGGAACCAGAGGCAATATTTATGACTGTAACGGTAATCTGCTTGCATATAATAAACTGGCATATTCCGTTACTGTCCAGGATACCGGTGCTTATCCGGGAAATTCCATCAACCGTATGCTGCTTCATCTGATCCGCATTTTGAACAAACACGGGTATCAGGTTCAGGGCAAACTGGAGCTGGGATTGGATCGGGATGGCAATATGGTTTATACCAGTGGCTCTGAGGCGGCCAGGAAGCGTTTCCTCAGAGACTATTATGGAGTGCGTTCCGTGAATGAACTGGACGATGAAAAAGGTAAATATCCAAGTGCGATCACAGCACGTGAGGCATTCGAGATACGTGCAGACCGTTATGATTTAAAAAAAATAAAAGATGATCGGGGAAATCCGGTCATTCTGACAGATTCTGAGGCGCTGCAATTGGTAGATATCCGTTATACCATGTCACTGACTGCATACAAGAAATATGAAAGTGTGACCATTACCTCTCATGTAGATGATGCGACTGTGGCGGAAATTCTGGAAAATAGTGCAGAACTGCAGGGAGTCAATATTGAGGAATCAACGGTACGGGTTTATAATGACAGTATTTATTTTGCTCCAATCATCGGATACACTGGAAAAGTTCCTGATGAGCAGCTGGAAGAATTGCAAAAGTTGAATCCGGAATACGAACTGAATGATATTGTCGGAAGAACGGGGATTGAATATTCCATGGAACAGGAGCTTCAGGGGAAAAAAGGATATACCAACCTGGTAGTCAATAATGTGGGAAGCGTAATGCAGGTACTTTCTCAGACAGAGCCTTCTTCGGGCAACGATGTTTATCTGACCATTGACCGGGATCTGCAGATCGGTATTTATCATCTGATCGAGCAGCAGCTGGCTGGTATTCTGGTTCAGCATCTGGTCAACTATGATCTGGATACGGAAAGCATTACGGATTCTTCTAAAAAATTGATTCCGATCAAGGATGCTTATTATCAGCTGATTAATAATAACGTTCTCTCACTCGTCAGAATGGCGGATGAAGATGCCAGTGCGATAGAAAAAGAAATCTATGCAGTTTATAATGCCAATAAAGCGCAGATTCTGGGAAATCTTCGCCGTGAGCTGATGAGCGATCATGCCACGATGATGAAAGACCTTCCGGAAGACATGATGGCATATATGCTTTATATTTATAATTATCTGGCAGACTCTACGGTAGGCATTATCCGTAAGGAAAATATTGATCAGAACAGTGAATATTATCTGGCATGGAAGGATGATGCGATCAGTCTGAAAGATTATATTTATTCTGGTATTTCTGACAACTGGATAGACACGACCAAACTGAAAATTGAGAATAAATATTCCAGCGCCGATGATATTTACCATGCTATTGTCGAGTATGTTCTGGAAAATCTTCAGAACGATAATAAATTTACGAAAAAAATTTATCGTTACTTGATCAATGACGGAAAAGTGACCGGAAGGCAGCTGTGTCTGGCTCTTTATGCACAGGAAGTTCTGCCATATGACGAAAAGCAAATACATTTGCTCTCTGTCAATGGAGAAAACTATGCGTTCTCATTTATGATAGAAAAGATCTCCAAGATGGAGATTACGCCTGCACAGCTCGCACTGGATCCCTGCACCGGAGGTGCAGTCATCACAGATGTGAATACAGGAGAGGTGCGGGCTTTGGTTACTTATCCAAGCTATGACAATAATCGCCTTTCCGGAACAGTAGATGCGGCATACTATTATCAACTGCAGGAAGATCTTTCCCTTCCGCTTTACAATAATGCGACTCAGGCAAAAAAGGCACCTGGCTCTACTTTTAAGCCGATCACGGCGATTGCAGGACTGGAGGAAGGTGTGGTAAGTCCTTATGAGACCATTACATGTACCGGATCTTACCGGGAAGTATCGCCGGCCATAAACTGTTGGATTTATCCGGGCAGCCATGGACCGTTAACGGTTGCCGGCGGTATCGAAAATTCCTGTAACTATTTCTTTGCGGAAGTCGCTCATCGTCTTGCCATGAACAATGAGCAGGTGGTGTATTCCACAGATATGGGTATTTCCACGCTTCGTAAATATGCATCGATGTTTGGGCTGGATCGCCCGACCGGTATTGAGCTCCCGGAAACGACTCCGGAACTGACAACAGAGGATCCGGAACGTTCTGCCATGGGACAGGGAACGAACTCTTATGCAAACATTCAATTGTCCCGTTATGTGGCGGCTCTGGCAAACCGCGGTACAGTGTTTGACCTGACGTTGTTGGATAAGGTAACGGATTCGAAAGGAAATCTGATTCGGGATTACGAGCCAAAGGTATCTGGCCATGTAGATATTGCAGATTCCACATGGGATATCGTACAGCAGGGCATGCGTGCCGTTGTATCCACTGGTTCAGCCAAATCTATTTTTAGGAATCTGGAAGTGGATATTGCCGGTAAGACCGGTACTGCGCAGGAGAGCAAGTCCAGAGCGAACCATGCGTTTTTCATTTCATATGGACCTTACACCGATCCGGATATCTGTGTGACGGTGAATATTCCGTATGGATATACCTCCTCCAATGCAGCAACGGTTGCCAGAGATATTTACCGTTTTTACTACGGATACACCGATCTTGAAAAAATACTGAACTCAGGGGCAACAAGCGGCTCCAGTGTCACGATCGGCGACTGATAGAGGTAGAAAGTGAGGAAACGGTTTGAAGAACAAAGTGGTGATCAAGAGCAGCAAAGCAGGGATGAGCGTGTTTCTGGATTCTGTCTGCACGTTTGAAGAGCTACTGAATGAGGTTGCGGAAAAATTCAAAAAGAGTGCTCGTTTCTGGGGCAATGCTCAAATGGCACTGATTCTGGAAGGCAGAAAACTGACTGCCGAAGAGGAATTCCAGATAATCAATACGATTACCGATAATTCCGGCATTGAAGTCCTCTGTCTTATCGATCAGGATGCAAATCGAATCGAGCGCTGCGAAAAGGCATTGAACCAAAAATTGATGGAACTTTCCCATCAAACCGGTCAATTTTATAAAGGAAACCTGCACCGGGGTGAATCACTGGAATCGGAGGCAAGTATCGTGATCATCGGTGATGTGCGACATGGCGCCCGGGTGACAGCAAAAGGCAATGTCATCGTGCTTGGTGAACTTCGCGGCAGTGTGCATGCAGGTGTATCCGGCAATCGGGATGCCGTGATCGTCGCTATGGAAATGGCGCCTCTGCAGTTAAAAATTGCAGATATCAGCTGTCATTATGGTGACAAAGGACATAGATTGGGAAGGGGACCTATGACGGTTTGTGTAGAAAACAGTAAAATATGCGTAAAACAGATAAAAAAATCGTTTTTAGATGTATTAAATTTCAATCAATAAGTGAAAAATACTGGAAAATTTTTTGATTTTAATGTAAAATGATTATTGTATATGTTTTCAGGAGGCATTATTATGAGTGAAGTCATCGTAATTACTTCTGGAAAAGGCGGGGTCGGCAAAACGACTACAACAGCCAACATCGGAACAGGTTTAGCATTGCTCGGTTATCGTGTTGTACTGATTGACACAGATATCGGGCTCCGGAATCTGGATGTGGTGATGGGACTGGAAAACCGGATCATTTATAATCTGGTAGATGTTGTAGAAGGCAACTGCCGTATGAAACAGGCCCTGATAAAAGACAAAAGATATCCAAATCTTTATCTCCTTCCATCTGCGCAAACAAGGGACAAGACTGCAGTCAATCCCGGACAGATGAAAAAACTGGCAGATGATCTGAGAGAAGATTTTGACTATATTTTACTGGATTGTCCAGCAGGCATTGAGCAGGGATTTCAAAATGCGATTGCCGGTGCAGATCGGGCACTGGTGGTAACAACACCAGAGGTTTCTGCGATTCGGGATGCTGACCGCATCATTGGATTGCTGGAATCTGCACAGATGCAGGAAATCGATCTGATCGTGAACCGCATCCGCATGGATATGGTTCGCAGAGGAGATATGATGTCTGTGGATGATGTTGCAGATGTGTTGGCTGTGAATGTCATCGGTGCTGTTCCGGATGATGAAGATATTGTTATTTCCGCGAATCAGGGAGAACCTCTGGTTGATACAGCATCTATTGCCGGACAAGCTTATATGAATATCTGCAAACGAATTACAGGAGAGTCTGTCCCTCTCATGGATCTGGATCCTCATAGAGGAATCCTGATTCGTCTCTCCAGCTTTTTAAAACGGGCATAGGAGGGGATGAGATGAAACAGATCCTGCTTTTTCACAGGAGCAATTCGGGAGAGATTGCCAGAGACAGATTAAAGCTATTACTAGTATCCGATCAGGCAGGAATTACTCCCGGAATGATCGACCTAATTAAAGATGACATGATCGGCGTGCTTTCCAGATATGCGGAGGTGGATTCCGGCGACATCAGTTTGAAATTCATCCGTTTGGAAATGGCAGGGACCAGAGAACTTCGTCCTGCTTTGTCAGCGTGTATTCCGATTCGTCATTTGACTTGCAAAAGGAATGAAGAATGTTTTTAGACTATAACTTCAAAAATTACAATTTCCGATTATTTCTTTATGTATTACTGCTGAACATATTGGGAGTTTTTGTCATACGAAGTGCGACAAATCAGGATATGTCAATTGTCGGAAAGCAGATTATGGGAATTATCATTGGATCTGCGATTGTGATCATTCTTTCGTTGATTGATTATCACAAGATCATATCCATATCTTATATCATTTATGGTATTTGTGTTGCGCTTCTTCTCTCCGTGTTATTGTTCGGAGTTACCCGAAACAATGCGACCAGATGGGTTGTTCTGCCTGGTATCGGACAGATTCAGCCGTCTGAGTTTGTAAAAGTAGGTTTGATTGCATTCTTCTCCTGGTTTTTTAATAAAAACCAGGAGAAGTTGAATCAGATACAAACGCTTCTTGTGGCAGGAGGGTTGTATCTGCTGATATTCTTTTTAATTTTCCGTCAGCCGGATCTTTCAACCAGTCTGGTAACGATGGTTATTTTTATTTGTATGCTATATGCTGCCGGGCTTAGTTATCAATGGATCGGAATTGCTTTTGCGGTTCTGATTCCGTCCGGGATTTTATTTATTTATCTCTTACAGCATAATATGGTACCATTTTTAAAGGAGTATCAGGTGCGTCGTATTTTGGCATTTGTAAACCGTTCAGAGTATGCAGAGGCTAATCTGCAGCAGAATAATTCAATCATGGCGATAGGTTCCGGGATGCTGAAAGGAAAGGGATTGAATAATAATACACTTGCATCCGTAAAAAACGGTAACTTTCTTTCAGAAGAACAGACCGATTTTATTTTTGCCGTTATCGGAGAAGAATTGGGATTTATCGGTTGTATCATCGTGATTCTGCTGATTGCGCTGATCGTATACGAGTGTCTGATTATGGCTTCTAGGGCCAGAGATATGACAGGACGGTTGCTTTGTGTTGGTATGGCTGCGCTGATTGCATTTCAAAGCTTTGCTAATATTTCGGTAGCTACTGGTCTTTTTCCAAACACCGGTCTTCCGCTGCCATTTCTCAGCTATGGTGTCAGTTCGCTGATGAGCATAGACCTGGGTATAGGATTGATTATGAATGTGGGGCTGCAAAAACAAGTCAGAAAGTGATTCAGCAATTTGCTGAACCTTGAAAGAGTCAGTAATGATAAGGAGGAATTTCTATGAATATCGGATTAATTGCACATGATGCAAAGAAAAAATTGATGCAGAATTTTTGCATCGCATATCGAGGAATCCTGAGCAAACATACATTATATGCAACCGGAACGACCGGAAGACTGGTGGAAGAAGTGACAAATTTAAACGTGCACAAGTATCTGGCAGGACACCTGGGAGGAACTCAGCAGCTGGCATCTCAGATTGAACACAATGAGATGGATCTGGTGTTGTTCTTACGTGACCCGCTGACTCCAAAGTCTCATGAACCGAATGTGAACGATGTCGTAAAACTTTGCGACAGTTATAACATTCCGCTTGCTACCAATCTGGCCACCGCAGAGCTTTTGATTAAAGCGCTGGACCGCGGTGACATGGAATGGCGCGAAATGTTCCGATAGGAGATCCGGTTTTGAAAAAGATTTCCTTATTGATATTGACTGCTGTCCTATACACTTTAGTTCTTGTGGGGTGCAGCAACGTGCCGGAAGAAATCCGGTACTCCGAGAATCGCATGACAGCGATGATATCATCATTGCCTTCCGAATACACACAAGCAGATTCATTTGCAAAAAGTCTTTGTGTGGTAACGGGAGAAGAAGAACATCAGGACGCATTTATCAATGCAGAATCAGCAGCCTTGTTTTCTGTAGATGATCAGCGTGTACTGTTTCAAAAGCAGCCGTTTGAACGCATGCATCCAGCCAGTATTACCAAGATTATGACGGCACTTCTGGCTGTCAAGTATGGAAAACTGGAAGAACTTATCACAGTGGGCAATGAAGTTGTAATAACGGAAGCAGGGGCTTCTATGTGTCACATTCAGCCAGGGGAAAAGTTAACCCTGGAGCAATTGTTATATGGGTTGATGCTTCCGTCCGGAAACGATGCGGGTGCTGCCATTGCAGTTCATTTAGGCGGAAGTCAGGATGCGTTCAGCGATATGATGAATGCAGAAGCCAAAAGACTCGGTGCGACCGATACTCATTTTGTAAATCCACACGGACTCACGGAAAGCTCGCATTTGACAACTGCATATGATTTATATTTGATTTTAAATGAAGCGTTAAAATATCCGGTATTTCGTGAAATCATCGGTACGGCTGAATATACAGCGAATTATCAGGATGCGGATGGAAATGAAAAACAGCAGACTTGGAACAACAGCAACAAATATTTGACTGGTGCAGAAGCGACGCCGGAAGGAGTGCATGTAATCGGCGGAAAAACCGGCACAACCAATGCAGCCGGATATTGTCTGATTCTTGCAAGCGAAGATGAATCGGGAAAAAAATATATTTCTGTTGTTCTGAAAGCCGGAAACCGTTCCGATCTTTATGATAACATGACAAATATAATTTGTAAAATCGTCAATTAGTGATTGCTTATTTCATAGATTTATACTATAATTGATTTAAATCTCAAAAGACTTTTATACAAATTATATAAACTCAAGGAGGAGATTACTATGGTTCAGATTATTGCAGGTAAAAAGGGAAAGGGAAAGACAAAACATTTATTAGACATGGCTAATACTGGTATTAAGAACGCATCCGGTTCCATCGTCTATCTTGATAAGAGTTCCAAACACATGTACGAACTTAGCAATAAGATTCGTCTGATTAATGTTGCAGAATATCCGATTTCTACCAGTGAAGGTTTTGTAGGTTTCCTGTGCGGTATTATTTCTCAAGATCGCGATATCGAGACTATGTTCCTCGACAGCTTTTTGAAACTGTCTTGTCTGGAAGGTGAAGATATCGCTGACACGATTGACATTCTGGAAAAACTCAGTGGTAAATATAACGTAGATTTTGTTCTGAGCGTATCTCTTGATGCATCTGAGATGCCGGAGAATGCACAGAAGGATGTTGTTATTTCCCTGTAATACATAGACGATCAGGCTGCAGCCGATGTTGTACCATTGGCATGCAGCCTTTTTTGTTGTCATGCATCCGGAGGAAACTGCCAGTGGCAGGTTCTGTAAGCTGTTCCTGGAATACGATAGAAACATCAATGACAGGTTTTCTGTTACACTAGGAAATACTTGCACTTTTGTCTGACTGCTTTTATAATGGATAAGAACAGCTTTTTGCTGAATCAGGAGGAAGCTAACGTTGGCAAAGAAGAAAAAAAGTTCAAAAATCGTGCGATACCGTCATCCCTTGAATATTAATGTCGGGGTGATTATTTTTTCAATCATTTTTGTATATATGGCATTCAGCGTATATACATATATGAAAAAGGACAGAGTACAATTCTATGAGGTTGCAGAAGGCAATATCGTAAATGATACAGGATATACAGGTTTGATTTTACGAGAAGAATCCGTACAAAAAACAGATCGTGCCGGTTATATCAACTACTATATCAGAGAGGGAAAGCGTGCGGCAATCGGAACGAGAATTTATTCTGTAGATGAGACCGGAAGTATTGCGGAATATATGGAAGAAAATCCAGAAGCAAATGTGACACTGACGAATGAGAATATTAGTGATATCAAACGACAGCTTTCTGCATTTTCTATGGCATATGAAGACAGGAACTTTGGCGAAGTGTATAACCTGCAGTATACTCTGGAAGCAGCTGTACTGGAGTTTGTTAATTTTAATGCATTGGGCAATTTGGATATCCTGCAGGCACAGTCCGGCAGTACGTTTCAGCAGGTAAAAGCACCAGTATCTGGTGTGGTTTCCTATTCTGTGGATGGTTATGAAAATTTTGATATTTCCCAGCTTTCAGCAGCAAGTTTTGATCGGTCTGGATATACGAAAGCGATTACTAAAGCTGGACAGATCATTGAAAAGGATGCGCCTGTTTATAAATTAATTACTTCCGATGACTGGAGTATTGTTTTTCCGCTGGATGAAGAAGATGCAGCGGAATACGGCGAGAAAAGCCGGCTGAAGGTTTTCTTTCCGACCAATGATTTGAAAACAGAAGCAGCATTTTCTGTTATTTCTGGAAGTGATGGCAGGCAATACGGTAAGCTGGATTTTAATCAGTATATGATTCAGTTTGTATCAGACCGCTTCATTTCATTTGAAATTGAAACTGCAAAGGCTGACGGACTAAAAATTCCGGTCAGTGCAGTTACCACCAAGAATTTTTATTTGATTCCGGTGGATTATCTTACTCAGGGCGGAGATACCAGTGATGCCGGATTTATGAAAGAAACCTATTCAGAAAATGGTACATCGGCAGAATTTGTTCCGGCTACGATTTACTATTCGACGGATGAATACGTTTATATTGATATGGGAGAAAACAGCCCGCTCAAAGCAGGAGATTATGTGATCCGTCCCAATTCACAAGATCGCTATCAGATCGGAAGCACCGCTTCTCTGCAGGGTGTTTATAATATCAATAAGGGATATGCTGTGTTTAAGCAGATTGAAATTTTAAATTCCAATAATGAGTATTACACCATTCGTAAGGGTACCAGCTACGGACTTTCCGTATATGATCATATCGTTCTGGATGCAAGTACCGTATACGAAGGGGAGTTGATCTATCAATAAACAGTGAGGTAAACTTTGATGAACATAAGAGTTGCAGAAAATTTAAATGATGTAAAACGCCGTATGCAGGAGGCATGTATTCGAAGCGGAAGAAAAATGGAAGACGTGACACTGATTGCAGTCAGTAAGACGAAGCCTCTGGCGGATCTTCAGATTGCATATGATGCAGGTGCACGCAATTTTGGAGAGAACAAGGTTCAGGAAATCGTAGAGAAAGCACCTGAAATGCCCGAGGATGCCCGTTTCCATATGATTGGACATTTACAGCGAAATAAGGTGAAACAGGTTTTAAAACACGTTGTAATGATTCATTCTGTGGATTCTGTACGTCTTGCGGAACAGATTCAGGCTGATGCAGCGAAAGCAGATCTGGTCATGGATATCCTCCTGGAAGTCAATGTGGCTGAGGAAGAAAGCAAATTCGGCTTTAAGATTCATGAGGTGGAGGAGGCTGTTCGGATCATCAGTACATTCCCAAACGTGCATATTTGTGGTCTGATGACCATTGCTCCGTTTGTGGATGATGCCGAAGAGAATCGACCGGTTTTTAAAAAATTATATCAATTAGCAGTTGACATCAAAAGTAAAAACATTGATAATGTTAACATGGGTGTCTTGTCCATGGGAATGACTGGTGACTATGAAGTTGCTATCGAAGAAGGCGCGACACTGATTAGAGTCGGCACCGGTATTTTTGGTGCCAGATAAGGATTGGAGAATAATATATTATGAGTTTTTTAAGTAAGATCATGGATACGATGAAACTGACCGAAGAGGAAGATGACGGATACTTTGAGCCAGATGATGAATATGAAGCAGCAAGACCGGTTAAAAAGAGTCTTTTCAATTCCAAAGAGGCAGAGGATGATTTCGATGAACCAGAAGATACGAAACCGAGATTTTTCGGACGTTCTTCAAAGGTAGTTCCGATGAGAAAGACCATGGAAGTATCTCTGATCAAGCCAACCTCGATTGAAGATGCAAGAGAGATCTGCGATTTCCTTTTGGCAGGCAAAGCAGTTGTTCTGAACATGGAGGGAATTCATACGGAGATTGCACAGAGAATCATTGATTTTACATCTGGTGCAACCTATTCCATGAATGGAAACCTTCAGAAAATCTCGAACTACATTTTCATTGCAACTCCGGATTCAGTAGAACTTTCCGGTGATTTTCAGGACATGCTGAACAATGGAACGCTGGATGTTTCCGGACTGAACATCCGCCTGTAAATAACGGCAGACGTGCAATGAGAATCGACGAAGCAGACAATTTTTCACGAAAACTTCCGGAAAATTGTTTGCTTTCTTTCATTTATAAATCAATACGAGAAGGAGAATAATTATGGCAAAACGCATCACTGTTCATCGAGACGGTACGGCAATTTATGATATTGTAATTGAAACTTCAATGGATAAACTTGGTCAGGAGGTTGCAAAGCTTGGAATTGCAGAAGGAAGAAAACTCTGCATTGTAACAGATACCAATGTTGCACCGCTTTATCTTGAGCAAGTAAAAGCACAGTTAGAAGCCGTATGCATGCAAATTGATGAATTTGTATTTTCGGCAGGGGAAGAACACAAGAACTTAAATACGGTACGTAATCTGTATGAATTTCTGATTTTAAAACATTATGATCGTCAGGATATTCTGGTTGCACTAGGGGGAGGTGTTGTTGGTGACTTGACTGGATTTACGGCAGCTACATATCTGCGAGGTATTTCTTTCATTCAGATTCCGACTACACTGCTTGCTCAGGTGGATTCCAGCATCGGCGGCAAAACAGGTGTTGATTTTGACGCGTACAAAAATATGGTAGGAGCTTTTCATATGCCCAAACTGGTTTATACCAGTCTAAATTCTTTGACTACGCTCACTGAAGAACAGTTTGCCTGTGGCATGGGTGAAGTGATAAAACATGGTATGATCAAAAATCGTGCATACTATGATTGGATGATTGAAAATGCTGAATTGATCGTAGCGAGAAATCTGGATGTCTGTGAGGAAATGATCTATGAAAGTAATTTGATCAAACGCGACGTTGTAGAACAGGATCCAACCGAGAAAGGGGATCGTGCACTTTTAAATTTTGGTCATACGTTAGGGCATGCCATTGAAAAATTGATGAATTTTAAACTGCTTCACGGGCAGTGCGTCGCTTTAGGTTGTGCAGCGGCCTCTTATCTTTCCGCAATACGCGGGAATATTTCGATGGAAGAGGCAGTTTACGCACGAGAGATATTCCGGAAGTTTGAACTTCCAGTTTCTATCGGCAATTTACAGCTGGATATCGATCAGATTATTGATACTACAAAAAGTGATAAAAAAATGGATTCTAACAGAATCAAGTTTATCCTTCTTCGCAGCATTGGCAATGCGTTTATTGATAAAACCGTATCTGATGAAGAAATGAAGGAATGTTTGATATGGCTGATGGGAGGTCAGGATGAAAGATAAAATTATAAATCTGATCATATGGGCAGCCGCTACCTGCGTTCTTGTTCTTGCAGATCAATATACGAAAATGCTTGCTGTAATTCATTTAAAGAATCAGCCAGCTTTACCAATCATTGATGGCGTTTTTGAACTTTTCTATTCAGAAAACCGCGGTGCTGCCTTTGGTATGATGCAGGGAAGGCAAGTTTTTTTTCTGATCATTGCAGTATTTGTACTTAGTGCTGCCGCTTATATGATGTGGAAAATGCCGTCATGGAAACAGGTTCGTTATCACTGGCTAAAAATCTGTGTGATCATGATAACCGCAGGTGCAATTGGCAATATGATTGATCGTGTATCCCAGGGATATGTGGTAGACTTTTTGTATTTCAGCTTGATCAATTTTCCGATTTTTAATGTTGCAGACATTTATGTTACAACTGCAACAGCCATTTTGATTTTATTAATGCTGGCATATTATAAAGATGAAGATCTGGATATTTTTCGTCTTCATCATAAGGAAGAGAAAGGGGAGAACCTTTGATACAGGAAATTATGGTCGGAGAAGAGAGTGGAATTCGCATTGATCGTTATTTGAGCGATCGATGCGAGGAACTTTCTCGCTCTTATCTGCAGAAACTTTTAAAAGATGGCGGTGTTCAGGTAAATGGAAAAATTGTTAAGAGCAATTATAAAGTATCCTCCGGTGATCAGATTCTGCTAGAGGTTCCTGATGCGGTAGAACCGGAGATTGAAGCAGAACCGATGAATCTGGATATCATTTATGAAGATTCAGATATTATTTTAATCAATAAACCAAAAGGTATGGTCGTTCATCCGGCTGCAGGGCATTACTCAGGCACCTTAGTGAATGGACTTATGTATCATTGTAAAAATGACCTTTCTGGAATCAATGGTGTTATGCGTCCAGGAATTGTACATCGCATTGATATGGATACTACGGGCGTTTTGATTGTCTGTAAAAATGATAAGGCTCATAACGCTATTGCAGAACAATTGAAAGTTCATTCCATAACTCGCAAATACTATGCTGTCGTTCATGGGGTACTAAAGGATGATATTGGCACGATTCATGCTCCAATTGGACGTCATCCAATTGATCGCAAAAAGATGAGCATTAATGAAAAAAACGGAAAGGAAGCTGTTACACATTATCGGGTATTACAACGGTTTCGCCGTTTCACATATATAGAATGTCAATTGGAAACAGGTCGCACACATCAGATTCGGGTCCACATGTCCAGTATCGGACATCCTTTGCTCGGTGATCAGGTATATGGACCAGCAAAATGTCCTCTTTCAGGTCTTCAGGGACAAACTTTACATGCAGGTGTCCTTGGAATTGTGCATCCAACTACAGGAGAATATATGGAATTCAGTGCGCCTCTTCCAAAATATTTTGAAAATCTGCTGAAAAAATTGGAAAATGATTAAAGAATAGATATTATTCAAAAAAACACTGAAACATAGATGAATTTTCCGGATTTGTTTATATACTTTTTAGACAAATTGATGTATAATATAATTAATAGATGCCAGGGTCAAAAGACCTTTTGCCCCCAACATCATTAATAAGAATGAAAGTAACTGTAAGGGTTCTGAGCCGTTACAGATTAGATTTGCTGAAAGGAGAGGTATCGATGAAGGGCAATTTAGTAATTACGATTGGAAGACAATGTGGAAGCAGAGGTCGCCAGATTGGTCAGGCTCTTGCCGATAAGATGGGAGTTAAATGCTATGATAAGGAACTTCTTGCATTGGCTGCAAAGAACAGTGGATTATGTGAAGAACTGTTCGAAACACATGACGAAAAGCCGACCAACAGTTTCTTGTATTCGTTGGTAATGGACACTTACTCTTTGGGATACACAACTTCTGCATATATGGATATGCCGATCAACCATAAAATTTTCCTTGCTCAGTTTGATACGATCAAGAAACTGGCAGATGAGGAATCTTGTGTGATTGTAGGTCGCTGTGCTGATTATGCACTTGCAGAATACCCAAATACGGTATCTGTATTTATAACCGGTGATGACGATAAAAAATTGAAATGGCTGCAGGATTTTTACAAGGTCGACGCTGCGAAAGCAAAGGATATCATGGTGAAAACCGATAAGAAGCGTGCAAGCTACTACAATTATTATTCCAGCAAGAAATGGGGAGATTCCAGGAGTTATGATCTGTGTATCAACAGCAATGTCCTTGGATTTGAGGGAACTGTTGATATGATCTACCAGTTTGCAAAAGCTAAACAGGCGAAAAATTTGGCAGAAAAAAAACCTGAATAATTTGCACCTACGGAACCTGCCACTGCATATTTCTATATGGATGCATGGCAATTCAAAAACCCGCAAAAGGCGGGTTTTTGTTATATACAGCAAAAAGATAAGCGGTATCTGGTTTTCTTATCAGGTATCGCTTATCCTGTATCTTATTTCATAATTCGGAATAATCCAATCACTTTTCCGAGAATCTCCAGTTCATTAACAATAATCGGGTCCATGTTGACATTCTCCGGCTGAAGGCGATAATGCCCATTTTCCTTATAATAGCGCTTGACAGTAGCCGAATCTTCAATCAGAGCAACAACAATGTCACCATTCTCTGCGGTATTCGTCTGGGTGACGATCACCTGGTCTCCATTATAAATTCCTGCATCAATCATGCTTTCTCCTTTAACACGGAGCATAAACGTCTGCGCGTTTGGAAGCAAGTTGGCTGGAATTGGAAAATAATCTTCAATGTTCTCCTCAGCCAAAATCGGCTGACCAGCGGCAACAGTTCCAATTATCGGAACCTGTACCATCTCTCGTCTTGTAAGTGCGAACTCATCGTCCAAAATTTCTATAGCACGCGGCTTCGTAGGATCGCGTCGAATATAACCGTTGCGCTCCAGCGTTTCTAAATGAGAGTGTACAGAAGAAGTTGACTTCAAATGAACTGCCTCACAAATCTCACGGACTGCTGGCGGATACCCCTTCTTTAAAATATTCTCTTTAATATATTCTAATATTTCCTGCTGTTTGGCAGAAATCTTACCTTGTTCCATGTGAGGCCTCCCATCCATATATCTTTACTAATATACTAACATATGTTCGAAAAAAAAGCAAACTTTTGTTCGGTTTTTTTGGAAAAATATTGACAAACAAACGTTCGAGCGATATAATACAAATATCAAAGTGAACGTTTGTTCGCTTTTGGTTTAAGCGATGTAGTTGAACAGTTAAACAATAATTTTATACAAGGGGGATTATGATATGACACGAAGAGAGAGGATCCGTATGAAGAAAAGACTTAGAAATCTGACAGTTATTTTATTGATGATTCTTGCATTCTGTTCTGGTTTTTTCGGTCATACATTATTAAATGCCCGTGCAGAAGAGAAGAGTATTCGTTCAATGAATCGTTATTATACAAGTATCCAATTGCGTCAAGGAGATAGTTTATGGGATATTGCAAATCAATATTCGCGCGGAACGAATTATTCTGTAAAAGAATATGTTAATGAATTAAAGAAAATTAATGGTTTGAAGAGTGAATCGATTCATTCTGGAGAATATCTGACAGTAGTTTATTTTGCAGAATAAATAGACAGTTAATGCGAATCATTTGTATGTTGGCTTTGAACAGTTACAAAAATGTTTAAAATAGTATAACATGAGACTTTCCTTTAGTTTACATAATTATAATATGTCAACTAAAGGAAAGAAACAGATTTTAGACTGTGTGATCAATTCAAATTTCAACAGCTTTGTGTATCCAATTTTTCGCCAAATTCATCAGATTCCGAAAGGATCTGGTCTGCATCACTGGACGTTGCAACAATCGCATTGGAACCAGTGGCAGTGGCAGCATGAGCCGGCACGATCTGCATCAAAACCAACGCAATTACAAGCAAAACCGATATTTTATTTTTTATCATTCTGATCACCTTTACAGAATTGCAAAGAATGTTTGACTATGAGATTTTAAGAGAGAGGCTTCCAACTATTCGCGAAACAACAGTTTAACGAATAGTTGGAAGGGTTGCTCTTTTTTGTTGGCTTATTCAAGGTATTTGCTATGAAAAATAAAATTTAATGTGTGACAATATTGATAATATAACCCTACCGATAAGATCGTTCCAACGATCCATGCTGTTGGCCAAATTGCCCATACACCATTCAGTCCCCATGTCTTTGAGAATATGCTGCCGAACATGACACGAACAACTACATCTGACATGGTTGCAAACATGAAGAAATTCATAGCCCCAATTCCTCGGAGTGCACCGTCATATACGATTTTCAGGCATACACCCAGATAAAATGGAGAAACGATACGGATAAAGCCCATACCTGCTGCAATTACTTCTTCATAATGATCGGATTTTTTGATAAACATAGATAGTATACCTTCTCCATACAGGAAAAGAATCAGTATGACTGCTGCTGAAAAAATATATGCGATGATGGTGGATACGCGAACACCCTCGCGAATTCGACCATACTCTTCTGCTCCCTTATTCTGGGCAATAAACCCGGAAAGTGCATTGCTCAGAGCCATCAGAGAATTGATGATAATTCCGTTGATACGGAAAGCTACGGAATAGCCGGCCATGACAATAACACCATAACTGTTGATAACATTCTGAAGAGAAATCTGTCCTAAGGACATCAAGATATGCTGAATCATACTTGGTACTCCCAATTTCAGAATTTCCTGAATCATAGTTCCAGAAAATATGATGGATTTTCCGGGCATCGCCTGTAAAATATGAAATACCGTAAAGGAGGTAAGGACAGCGGATAATAACTGAGATATAATAGTCGCCAATGCAAGTCCTGCTACTCCCTGGTTCCATATTACAATAAAGACGTAGTCCAGAATGATATTGCAAACTGTAGAAATAATGAGGTAATAAAGCGGAGTTCGAGAGTTTCCAAGTCCTGTAAGAACGCCGTTGACAATGTTATACCAAAATTGAAACGTAAATCCAATCATATAAATACGAAGATAAATTCGTGTTGCATCATATGCTTCTACAGGCACAGAAAGCCATTTTAAAACAGTCGGAGCAAATAGAATACCCGAGATACTAATGACTACGGAAGCCGGCAGATAAGCCAAAATAGACGTTTTCACGGCTGTCTTCACATCGCCATATTCTTTTTTTCCATATGTCTGAGAACAAAAAATTGAGCTTCCAAGGCTCAGACCGGATGCTATGGCAATCAAAAATACAGTCAGTGGATAACAGGTTCCGACTGCTCCAAGGGCAACTGCTCCTATGTAATTGCCAGCAATCCAACTGTCTACCAGATTATAGGCTTGTTGGAAAAACATACTGATCAGCATGGGAATTGCATAAATACTCAATACTTTTAATGGCGAACCAACAGTCAGGTCCTGAATTTTTGCATGTTTCATAATACTATTTCCTTCCTTTTTTAATATCATATCGATACTATAAATGGTACTGGCACCTGATTATGAGATGCCCATCAATTCATTAACATAAAATAATTATGTAAACTCTATTTTTTTTTTCCAATCATCCAAATAAGAATTGCAATCAGTAAAAGAATTCCTGCTGCAATCATAGCGGTACTCATAGATTTGTTCTAATTATTCAGCTCTTTTATTTGCATTGTACATCAGTATGCATAAA